>DATKCE010000017.1:0-149120 GCA_035513335.1 Acidimicrobiia bacterium | reverse complement strand
TCGTGCCGTAGTGCTCCGACACGGCCTCAAGGTCGCCCAACTGGACGATCTCAACGGCGTCACCACAAGGGATCTCGTCGATCTGATCACCGGAGTGTCGCTCGGTGACCGCGACATCGCCCGCCACTCCGAAACCTGATCGAGAACACCCCTGAGCCAGTCAGCGAATCTGGGAGTGGACGTCGGCGGCACTTCGATCAAGGCCGCGGTTGTCGGTGAAGACGGCGTCTTCCTCTCGAAGCGGTTGGAGATGCCCACCCCGCACCCAGCAACACCACGAGCGGTCGGCCGGGTTTTGCGCGCAGTCGTCGGCGACTTCGGGGCTAACGAAAGAGTTGGCATCGCGCTTCCGGCGCCGATCGTCAACTCGACCGTCCTGAGCCCACCGAACATCGACGCCGAATGGATCGGAATGGATGGCGAGAGCTTCCTCGAGGGAATGCTCGGTTGCCCGGTGTCTCTCATCAACGACGCCGACGCCGCCGGCCTGGCCGAAGCCCAGATGGGTGCGGCGAGGGGCATTGACGGGCTGGTTCTACTGCTCACCCTCGGCACCGGGATCGGAAGCGCCCTCCTCCACGACGGCCATCTGATCCCCAACACCGAACTAGGAATGACACCGTTTCGAGGCGGCGACAACATGGAGCACTACGCCGCACCAAGCGTCATGACGCGAGACGGCATCGCTGAGCGAGAATGGGCGGAACGGTTCAACGAAGTCATTGCGCTCCTCGAGCTACTGCTTCACCCTGACCTGATCATCGTCTCCGGCAGCATCACCGCTCGATGGTCAGATCTAGCGCACTTCGTTCAAGGTCAGGTGCCTGTCGTGCCAGCCCAGTTCCGTGGTGACGCCGGAATCATCGGAGCAAGCATTGCCGCGCGGCCGGGCGGACAGACCAGCCTCGTCCACTCCAAAGGAAGTTCCGCTCCCTAGAAGCGCATGACCGCTTCAACGACTCGGCGCCAACATACGACCCAACTCGTTTCAACGAAGAGAGTGGTCCTGACAGGCTTTTTGACTACCCCAAGACATGAGTTTCACGGCGGGCCCCGGCTGCTGGTACTCGGCTACGAGCGTGGATTCAGCCGACTCGATCCGGCTCGCGCTCCTGGTCGGGCTCGGGTCGTGTATGAGCCTTCGATGTTGACCTGGGGGAGCAAACAGATTCGCTGTTGTTGCCGGTCCGATTGAAGCGCTCACGATCCGGCCAGTAGGAACACGTGGTAGTCCATCGAGAGCCCAAACACGATCGTGAACAGGAACAGCGGGAGGAAGGCCTCGATTGCCTCCCCTGCAATTCTCTTGAACAACTCAGGCCCCGCTCCTTCCTTAAAAGACAGGATCAAGAGGCCGTAGGCGGCGCCCACCGAGGAGCAGGTTCATCGCGATCGGGGACAACGGTGGTTCCGAAGATCTCCTGGCGATTCTGCCGAGTAACTCGGTCTTGTTCTCCCTGGCTGTTGCACCGGTGTTGCACACGACAAGTGAAACAGTTCGAAGAACCACCGACCTGGGATCACCTAGAAGCGAGGTTTGACTAGGAAATTCACCCCGAAACCGCATCTCATGACCTCTTCGTGATCTGTGGGTTCACGTGGATTGGGACGCCGACCTCATCCTTTTCGGGGATGCGCCTAAAGACATTATCCAGGTCGCAACGGATCCGACCGCGGGGTGCAAGTCTGAGGCACTCCGCCTGGTTGAAGGCGTTTCTAAGTCCTCCCAGGAAACGGAGTTGTGGGCCCACGTGGACTTGAACCACGGACCTCATCCTTATCAGGGATGCGCTCTAACCGGGCTGAGCTATGGGCCCCGACTGGTAGTCAAGGAGGAACGATTCTAAATGGGCTCGTATGTCTTCGGGAAGTCGAGATCAAGCGGCTGGCGCGTTCCGACGAACCTCTCACCAATCCGGCCCCGGCGAGAATTGATCTGAGCCAGGCGAGCCGAGCCAGGTTCTTTACGCACCGTATTGCAACGGTTTCGTCGGAACCTTGGAGCACAGCAGCGGTCGGGCGCCGCTGCTGGTCTGATTTCATGGTCGGTCACAGGGAGATAATGGACAGGGGTCGATCACCAGATTGAACATTCGTTACTCATGCCATCGACTGTTTTTCCCGTGACTCTGATGTCGCGCAGCTACGGCCCGAGTGAGCAGATCACAAGGAGGAGCATGATGGGGAGGAGGGATCAGGCCGCGGCGGCTGATCGTGGTGATGGGAGGTTTGGCCCCGCTGGTTGGAACGGTGGGAGTGGCACAGACGTCAACATCCGCGGCCGCCGGTGGCACCGGAGGTCAGACGGCAGGCCATGCCCGCGGTCATGGCTCGTGTTGATCAGAACAACGACTGGGCGATGAACGCGGCGATTATTGCCACCAGCCCTGCCACCAGCGAGAGGACGATGCGACCGAGCCGCTCCCCAAGAGCAACGAATCGATCCTCGACTTGGTCGAACCGATTTTCGACCCGCTCGAACCGCTTCTCGACCCGGTCGAATCGATCCTCGACCCGCTCGAACCGTGCTTCAATGTCCGAACGCAGAGCCACCATTTCCTCTCGAGTGGCGAGGTCAGGGAACTCGCTTGTGGGTAGATGCGCCATGAGTGTGTCCGCCTGATCGGGGCAGGTCAGGTCTCGGAGAGAATTGTAGAGATCGTGGCGTCTCGCCTCGGAACTCGTCATCTTCCCGAGCCTGTCGGATCTGTGGTCGCGATTCGAGGGCCCTGGGCACTCAAGCGAACGCCTGCGCCGTGCCGATAACCAAATCCATGAACGCACTCCCGGGGACGACAACCGGAGATGGTCCCCTGGATATCGGGCGCCTGGGATCTCATTACCACCTATTGCGAGGGGTTGCCGCCGGCTTTCTCTTCCTAGCGATGTCGACGCTCGCTGTCGTCTGGGACTGGAACCCAGGCCTGTACGTGGCCCTCGTCGTTCTCGTCGTGGGTCTGCATGCCGCGTGGCGGTTCCGGCACCCGGGGAAGATCGTCGAGGTCCTTCTCATCGACAGCACCGCGGTGATCGTGATCGTGGGGGCCGTGGCACCGCCCACCGAGGTCGGTCTGGCTCCCGTTGTCGTCCTGGCCACCTCCGCTGCACTCCTCCTCGGAGACAGGCGGGCGGTGTGGCTCAGCGCATACGCAGCCGCGGGCACTGCGTTGGCCCTCAGTTGGTCGAGATCGGTCAGTGACTTGGACTGGACCACGACCGAGACAATGATCCTGGTGGGAATCTCCGTGTTGGCGGTCCTGCCCTTGATGCTTTGGCTGCTCAAACAGACTGCGGATGCGTTGACGGAACGTCATTCGCTGGAGGACAGCTTACGGGAGAGGGAGTCGCACTACCGGCTCATCGCCGAAGGCGTCTCCGACGCCATCGTGACCACCGACGAGGACGGCACGATCATGTATGCCAACCCGGCGCTGGAGCGGACCTTCGGACATCGACCTGAGGATCTGGTGGGGAAGAACGTGAGCGTCCTCGCACCCGAGCAACGGCGGGCGGCCCACCTGAAGACGCTCGCAGAGTACAAGGAGGCGACCAACGTCGCCCGGGACGGCATGGAGCTGATCGGACTGCATCGAGACGGTCGCGAGCTGACCCTGGAGGTCTCATTTGGGGAGTTCACCAGCATTGAGGGGCGCCGTTTCATCGGCACGGTTCGCGACGTCACCGACCGCTATGCGGCCGAGGCCGCACTCCGCGACTCCGAGGCGCGCTATCGCGGCCTGTTCGAAGGGGTGCCCGTCGGTGTGTATCGGACCTCGATCACCGGAGAGATCCTCGACGCCAACCCGACTCTGATCGAGCTTCTCGGGTACACCGACCCGGCAGACGTGATCGGACGGCCCGCCCAGGACTTCTATGTCGATCCCAGCGACCGGGAAGTGTGGCGGCACCACATCGAAGAGGAGGAGTTCCTCGCCGGCCACGAGATCCAGCTGAAACGTCCTGATGGCACGACGATCTGGCTCCGTGACTCCGCACGCGAGTTGCGCGACGAGTCGGGAGAGATCGTTGGATACGAGGGGACACTCGAGGACGTCACGGTGCGCCGTCTGGCGGAGGAGCGGCTCCAGGCGATGGTGGAGACCCAACGGCACCGGCTTCTCTACGAGAAGGCGCTTTCGGCGTGTTCTCATGCCCTGCTGGTCGGGACCGACGACCAGGCGCTGGAGGCGGCGCTGGAAGCTTTGCTCGAGGCCACCGGTGTGGGGTCGGTGTTCGTGGAGCGGAACGAAGAGGACCGGGATCTCGGCTTGGTCACCGGGCTGATCTACGAGCTCAACTGCGATCGCCGACCAGCCGACTACGAGCGTTGGGGGAGGGTCCCATGGTCGAAGATGCCCCAGGCATACTTCCATCTGAGCCGGAACGAGCCGTTCGCCTTCGGAGTGGGTGAGCTGAGGGGATCTGAGAAGGAGGTCTACGAAGGCACGCCCACCAAGTCGGAGCTGAACATCCCCATCTTCGTGGGAGGGGAGTGGGTCGGGCTCGTCGGCTTCGCCGACTTCGAGCGGGAGCGGCCTTGGCGAGATGAGGAGGTAAGCCTCCTTCGGACCACTGCCCAGATGATCGGTGCCTTCTGGGAGCGGCAGATGGCCCACCAGAAGCTCCAGGAGCTGGTCGATTACAAGGACGAGTTCGTCGCCTCGGTGAGCCACGAGCTGCGAACCCCGCTCACTGCAGTCGTCGGTCTTTCCGAGGAGTTGGTCAACGTCCCAGCTGAAGGCTTCACGCCCGCGGAGCTCGCCGAGTTCCACCAGCTGATCGCCCAGCAGAGCAGAGAGGTGGCCTATATCGTGGAGGACCTCCTGGTCGCGGCGCGCGTCGAGATCGACACGGTGACCATCGACACTCAGCCAGTCGACTTCGACGCCGAAGTCGAGGCCACGATCCAGGGCTGGCCTTCGGAGTTTGGCACCATCGAGCACGTGCCCGGAGACGTCAAGGTCGACGCCGACCCGGCCCGGGTCCGCCAGATCATCCGCAACCTGTTGACCAATGCCATCCGCTATGGCGGGTCCAAAGTGACGGCCGTGATACGAACCGATGGCACGATCGGGATTCTCGAGGTGCGGGACGACGGGTCCGGGATCGATCAAGGCCACATCGAGCGAATCTTCCAGCCCTACGAACGCGTCTCCGAGTCGGAAGTGGCCCGGCCCGGATCGGTGGGGCTCGGCCTGTACGTGTCCCGTCAGCTCGCCAACCTGATGGGAGGCGATCTGACCTGCCGCCGAGACGGAGGGGAGACGGTCTTCGAGCTCTCCCTCCCCGCCCTCTGACACCAAGACCGCGAACCCAGGGTCACAGGCCCCACTCAGCGAAGTCCAGCGCCCTGAGATGGGGGACATGGATGGGCACGACCGCCGTCTGATCGTTAGATTGGGTTTCTCGACCCAGCAGACCGGGCCGAAGGGGGAATTCATATGAGGTCGTTGTGGGAGTGAAGGCTGGAGTGAGTGAAAGTGGCTGAGCCGGGAGACTTGACACCCGACGACATCGACGAACTGATCGATCAGGACGACCTCGCCGCTGCCCTCGCCAATGTCGAAGTCGGCGACGGCCCCGTGCTGGTGTTGGTCGAATCGAGCGACGGGCTCGTAGGCAATGTGCCCGACACGCTCCCTGAGTCCCTCGAGCCGCCGCGTAGCGTGATCGCCTGCGAGGCGACTCAGGCCAAGGTGGGTGGCATCGCCGAACAGTTGGACTTGGATCACTTCGACGGGGGCGATGTCGTCGTCGAGGGCGCCCAGTGCGCTGATCCGACCTCTCTGGGCCGTCTGCAGAGACTGCTCGCCGCCGGGGTCCCCCGTATCGTCATCCTGGCCTACGAGCCCGTGACGCCGGAAGATGACTGGTGGCTCCGCCCGCTCGTCGACGCGGGACGCCAACACGGCTCGGTGATCCACACGAGGTTGAGCGCCGATCAGGCGAGTTCGCCGCTCGAGGACATCTCGGACGAGTTAGACCGGGCCCTGGTGGTCGCCGCCGGCATGGTGGCCGACCCGATCTCGGTCGGAGTAGCAGCACAGTTGCTGGAGACCGACGAGTCGGAGGCTCTGACCCGGGCCGAGAGCCTCGTGTCGCGTGGCGCTCTCACCGAGACACGATCCGGTTTCAGCGCCACCCCCGCCGCCCGTGGGATGGAGGTCGGAGAAGCGCGTCGTGGCCACATCGCCGCACGTCTCGCCGCGGTTCTCGAGTCAGATGGTGAGGATCCGGGGGTCGTCGGGAACCTGATGCTTGCCGCAGGCGATGCCGCGGGCGCATATCCCCGTCTTCACGATGCGGCCATCGCGGCCCGAGCACGTTCCGCATCGGGGGAGGCGTTCCACCTCGCCAACGCGGCGATCAACGCCGCCGAAGATGCCGGGACTGGCACTCCCGAGGAATTGGGAGACCTACATCTGGTGTCTGGGATGCACCTGCGGGCGGCAGGCAGATCGGCGGCCGCCGAGAGGCACCTGGAGTCGGCGACCTCGTTGCTCACCGGGCCCCAACGCATCGACGCCCTCGGGTTCGCCGCTGCGGTGGCCGACGATCGTCAGCACCCCCAGGACTCAGAGCGGATCCTGGCCATGGCGGAATGGGAGGCGGCCACCCAAGGGGAGATCGCAAAACTCGGGTCGTTGGGGACGTTTCGAGCCAGGGCACTCAACCGGATCGGGTTCGCCGCCGAGTCGGATGCGGTCCTGGAGAAGTCGACGCAGATCATCGTCGAGCATGCAGCTCCCATCCAGGAGTTCTACGCCCGGCAGAACCGCGCCTGGATCCAGTTCGACCGGGGCGAGATGGCCAAAGCCGAGGTCGAGTTCACCCAACTGCGCGACCACACCGACACCGCGGACGTCGCCGGGATGGCGGACAAGGAGGCGTGGCGGGCTCGTGCCCTGTTCGGGGTGGGCAGACCGACAGAGGCGATCGCCGCGGTGGACACCGCCCGCCACCTGGCCTCCCAGGCCGAGATCGAGGCTCCCCTCTTCCTGGCCGATCTCGCCCTCACCGAAGGGAACCTCCTCTACGGACGACCGTCACAGGGGCTGGAGGCGGTAGATCGAGTCTGGGACCTGGTCGACCGACAGCTGCCAGCCTGGCTGAATGTGGTTCTCGTCAATCGGGCACGGGCACTGCTCGCCCTCGGACGCATCGACGAGGCGAAGGCCGACATCGAGGCGGCGCTCGACGCCACGCCCGTCGGCTCGAACGGCTGGAGATGGCGGAGCCGCTGCCGGGCGATAGAGATCGAGATTGCCGCCGCGAGCGGGTCATTCCCCAAGCGGGAGGCCGAGGACCTGGCGGACATGTTCCTCCAATCCGAGTATTACGGATGGGCGGCGGAGCTCACCTGTGTGATCGCCGAGCAGATCGATCACGAGGAAGTTGCCAGGGAAGCGATGGCCCTGTCCCTCCAGGTGGGCAACCCCATGGTCGCGGCACGGGCTGCCCATGCAGGAAACCTGTGGAAGGAGCCGGGGACGGCTCCGGTGATCAGAGCGATCAGGGCGATGGAGACCCGTCTCCCCGACGACTGGGAGGAGGACTGGAAGGAGTTACCGGAGGTCGCCGCCGCCCTGGCCGCCCCGGAGCCGGCAGAAGAAGACACCGAGGCGGAGCATGTCGAGATACTCGAGAACGCATTGCGCAGAGCTGGTCTCTCCTCTGCCGACACCATCCTCAGCCCGGCTCAGCGTCGCGGGGAGGGTCTGGTACGGCACCGACCGCGGCGACGGAGTCTGGCGCAGTTGGCGGCCGCCGCCCTCGGCATCGTCGTTCTCGCCGGCGCCACCTCCTTCGCAGTGGCCCAGATCATGGACCAAGGCGAGGAGACCCCGGGAACGGTCCTCGTCGAAGCCAGCCCGAACACCACCGTTCCAGCGCCGCTCACCCTGGAGGAGACCCAGATCGACCTACCGGTCGACCAGCTGTTCGGACAGGCGCCCGATCGTGGCGACAACGGCAGGTCGGGCTTCGTCGACGTCGCCGGCCCCCGTGGCATCGACGGCTACTACTGGATCTTCTCGATGGCCGACGCGATAACCGCCACGCCAATCGCCTACGGCACCAACTTGCTGGTGGGGGGCACAGACGGGATCTTCCGGGCCATCGACCTCACCGGCGGGGGGAGTCAATGGACCATGCCAACGGGCGCGCAGATAGCTACCTCGGCCGGCATCGGGATCGCCAGCCTCGGAGAGGGACGCAACGCCGGACTGGTCGTGGTGGTGTCCGACGACGGCACGGTCAGGGCTCGGGACGCGATCATCGTTGCCCAGAGCCAGGAGTGGCCGCCGGTGCGGCTGGGAGCCCCGATCAAGTCGTCTCCAATCGTGGAAGATGGTGTCGTCTTCGTCGCCACCGAAGATGGCGTGGTCTATGCGATCGAGTTGGCTTCGGGCGACCAGCTCTGGCAGTACCCGGAGCCAGACGCCGAGCCGATGGGCCCGATCACTGCCGGTCTCGCCTTCTCCGATGGGATCGTGTACGCCGGGACCGAGGACGGGACCCTGCATCTGATCAATGCCGACGGCACCCTCGACACGGCCGGCGACACTTCGGACAGTCGGCTCCACTGTGAGGCGGACATGGATGGGTCGATCACCGTCAATCCGGTCGTGGTCGACGGGACCGTCTACATCAGCATCGGGCACTTCGTCTACATGCTCCCGGCCGGAGTTTGTGAGGTTCCGATCACCGAGAGGGTTCAGTACCTGAGCGAGAATGTGGTCGACGTGGCCCCTGCCGTGCACGGCAACCTCATGTACGTACCCAATGGGCAATGGCTCAACGCCATCGACCTGACCCGGGTCGGGGAGGGCTCGAGCGATCCCGACGCCGTTCATCACTGGAGCGTGGGCAAGGTCAACGCCGATGCCAAGATCTCCACCCCTCCTGTGGTCACCCGCGACGCGGTCTACTTCGGCACCGAGTCGGGTCGTGTCTACGCCGTCGACTCCGACACGGGTGACGTGCTGGGAGAATTCCAGACCGGCAACTTCGTGACAGCCTCCCCGGTGGTCGTCGAAGGAGCCGTCTACATCGCCAGCGGCGACGGCAACATCTACGCTGTCGGCCCCGCCGACTAGCACGGATCAGGGGATGACGAGGAGCAGGTCTCCGAACTCGTGCCACAGATATCCCCGGGCCAGCGCCTCGTCGTAGACGTCGCGCAGCTGGGGGCGGGGCAGGAGAGACTCGAGCAAGTCGAGGTGTGACGACCTTGGCTCGTGCCACCCGGTGAGCAGGCCATCGACCGCCCGAGGGGGGCGGGTCGGGGAGACGATGACATCGGTGGTCCCCTGTCCTGGATGGACGGAGCCGAGATCGTCCACGACAGACTCGAGGGCCCTCACCACCGTGGTTCCCACCGCGATCACCCGGCCACCGCTCCTTCGCAGCGTGTTGATCACCGCGGCGCTGGAGGCGCTCACCTCGTAACGCTCTTCTCCCGGGGTTTCGTCTCCCTCGTAGGACGAGACTCCGGCATGGAGCACGATCGGGACCAGAGACACGCCCGCCGAGCCCAGGCGGGTGACCAGCGAGGCGGTGAACGGGCGTCCGGCACTGGGCATCTCGGCCGACCCCGGTTGGGCGGCGAACACCGTCTGATAGCTCTCGATCGGCCAACGCTCGCCCCCTGCGTAGCGCACCGGCTCCCCGTGCCGGGTGAGGTATTCAGGGACGTCTTCCTCGCCGGCGAAGGCGGCGATCCACAGACGAGGAGTGCGCGGGCTCCTCGCCAGCAGATGAAGCACGGCGTTGGACGGCATCCGGAGCGTCTGGGGAGCCAGGTCCGGTCCCGGCTCTGTTCCTCCGGACGGGGTGATGGCCCGCACTTCGACCTGCCACAGTCCCGCGGACGCGGGACCAGCGAAATGGGCTCGAAGCCTGGTTCCGTTGTCTGCGACCACGTCCACCGCGGCCGGGATCGTCTCCGAAGTGTTGACCACGAGCACGTCGCCCGGTCGCAGGTATGAGCCGAGATCGGGAAACACGTCGTCGACGATGACCTCCGAGCTGCGGTGGGCCACCATCAGCCTGACGTCGTCCCTGCCCTCACCCCGTATCTCGGCAGGTGCGCTGGCGATGCTGGAGGTGGGGAGACTGAACGTGAATGGAGCGTCGAGGAGGGTCATGCGCTGAGGAGGGCGTCTCCCACGCGATAGGCCCCTGATGAGGGTCTCCCTTCCATCAGCGCCAGGAGGGCGGGCACGCTCTTCTCCGGATCGGGCCGGTCGGAGATGTCCTCGCCGGGGAACGCCTCCTGGTGCATTCGGGTGTTCATGTCACCGGGGTCGAAGCGGTACACCGACACCACTGTCTCCTCGACGGCGAGGATGTCGCTCATCTGGTTCAGGGCCGCCTTGGACGATCCGTAGCCACCCCATCCCTCGTATGCCTCTGTCCCAGCGTCGGAGGTGACGTTCACGATCACACCGTTGCGTCGTCTCAACAGGGGGAGCGCCGTCTGGATTAGAGCGAGAGGGGCGAGGACGTTCACCTCGTAGACACGGCGAAGCGCGTCGAGGGGATAGTCCTTCAGTCTCGGCCGCGGGCTCGGCCCCAACGTGGACGCATTGTTGACCAACAGATCGAGCCCCCCGGCCGCGTGCGCGGCCTCGACCAGGTCCCGGCGATGGTTTGGGTCGGTGACATCACCAGGTACGGCCACTACCTCGTCTCCGATGGCTTGGAACAACTCCTCGCCGTTGCGTGCGTCGGCGACCACGACCCAACCTGCGCCCACGAGGGCAAGGGCCGTGGTCCTTCCCAACCCTCGTGATGCTCCAGTGATCATCGCTACTCGTTGATAGGAATCGCTCATGGTAAACCAAACTACAAGTTCAAGTTAAGTTCATGTCAACCCCCCCTCTGCTCTGAGCGGGCGAGGATGAAGGGCACCCGGGTCGGCTACCGTCCCGTCGCCATGATCGAGTTCCTCGACCTCTACGACGTCGCTCTCCTGGTGCTGGGATTGGCGGCCTTCGGGGTGGTGGGTCTGCCCAGGGTGCTGGCGAACCGGCCCCTGTCGTATCCGATCATCTATGTGGCCGGCGGGATCCTCCTCTTCGCGTTGCCTCTCGGCTTCGAGGGGCCCAACCCCATCCGGCTCAGCGAGCCCACGGAGAGGCTGACCGAATTCGGTGTCATCGTCGCCCTCATGGGGGCCGGCATCGGGATCTCCCGCCCGTTCGGCTGGCGAGAATGGCGGACAACCTGGCAGTTGCTCGGCATCACCATGCCTCTGACGATCGCGGCCGTCGCCTTGCTTGGCTGGGCAGCGTTGGGCTTGGTGCCGGCGACGGCAGTCCTGTTGGGGGCTGTTCTGGCTCCGACCGATCCGGTCCTCGCCTCCGACGTCCAGGTACGAGGTCCGGCGGAGGAGGATGAGGACGACGAGGTTCGCTTCTCTCTGACCTCCGAGGCCGGCCTCAACGACGGGCTCGCCTTCCCCTTCGCCAACCTAGCGGTTCTCATGGCCGTGGCAGGGACTTCACCCAGCAACTGGTGGGCGGACTTTCTCTTCATCGAGGTGCTCTACAAGCTCGGAGTGGGCACCGTCGCCGGGTTGGTGGCGGGGTGGCTCCTGGCGTTCGCCATCTTCGACAGACGCTCGCCACTGCCTCCGACGATGGATGGGATGGTGGCACTGGCCGCCACGCTCATCGCCTTCGCCGGAGCCGAGATCGCGGGCGGTTATGGCTTTCTGGCGGTGTTCGTTGCCGCGGTGATGATCCGGCGATCAGAGCGCCAGCATGAGTATCACGAGGTGATGCACAACTTCGTAGGCCAGATCGAGCGGCTGGTCACCGTGGTCCTGCTGATCCTCTTCGGTGGCGCCATCTCCGCCGGGTTGTTGAGTGCGTTGGAGTGGCCAGACGTGGTCGTCGCCGTGGCGATCGTCCTCGTCATCCGACCGGTCACGGGCTGGCTCGGGCTGGTCGGAACCAGCGCGGGACGACTGGAGCGCCGGGCTATCGCCTTCTTCGGGATTCGCGGTGTGGGGTCGTTCTACTACCTGGCCCATTCCATGAACCAGATGGGGTTCACCGATGGCGACCGTTTGTGGGCGATCGTGGGCCTGGTGGTGATCATCTCGGTTGTGTTGCACGGAGCCACCGCCACGCCCGCCATGCGACGGATGGATCGGTTGCGCTTGGCCACCGGTTGACCCCCATGCAAGAACCCCTCCGACACGCGAGTATGAGTGGCATGGACACATGGGATTCAATTCGCTCGAGACGTAACGTGCGGGAGTATGAGGACCGCCCGATCGACGACGACGACCTCACCCGAATCCTCGAGGCGGCGAGGAGGACGCCCTCTTCGAAGAACGAGCAGCGCTGGCACTTCGTGGTCGTGCGCGATCGGGATCGGCTGCAACGGCTTTCTGCGATCTGGCGTGGCGCCCGGCACATCCCTGGCTCTGCTGTCACCATCGCGCTCGTGGGTCCCGACCCCGTCGAGCCGCGGGTGAGGGAGTCGATTGCCTACGACATGGGCCAGGTGACGATGAGCATCATGCTCGCCGCCGCCGACCTCGGGATCGGCAGCGGCCACTCTTCTGCACATGAGGTGGAGGTCGGCCGTGAGGTGTTGGGGCTGCCCGATGGCCAGCGGGTCTGGTGGCTGATCGGTCTCGGGTATCCGGTGGATCGTCCGTTGCAGCCGATGGCGAACCCGGATCGTCGTGCTCTGGACGATCTGGTCCACTACGAGACGTGGTGATCCTTCAAGAGAGTCCCGGCACCGTTAGGCGGTGTCCGACTCGATCAGCCGCTTGAGTGTCTCCAGGTCGGATCGCAGATCACCGGCGTACATGCTCACCACCACCGACTCGGTGAGCCTCCCGAAAAACCCTCCAAAGCCGTCGGACTCGGTGAGCCAGTCGAGACGAGTGCCGTTCGCCGTTGGCTCGTAGTGCTGGGTCACCCGGAAGGGAATCGGGGACTCGACCGTCTTGCTGACGAAGTGTTCCGGCGGGTCGAATTGGATCACCTCGTAGACGAAGTCGATCCGTCGCCCGGCCACCCTGACCGTACCGCTGACCCTCGCTCCTACCTGCAACGGTCCCTTCTCCAGCTTCTCGTATCCGACGATGTTGCGGCTATATCTCGGCACGTTTCGAGGATCGGTGGTGAAGCGGAACACCGCTTCGGGAGAACGTTCGATGATGATGCTTTCCTCAACAGCGGGCATGATCGCTCCCTTCGGTGTCTTGGACTTCCGACGCGTATCGGGTGACGGTCATTGGACAGGAAGGTGCTCAATTTCCGCTCAAGCGTCCGTGTCCTGATTACATCAGCCCGACGGGCAAGCATCCAGGTGCAAGTAGGTCTGACACTCCTCGGTGGTGAACCCTCTCGTGACGCGACTGCGGGCGATGTCGACGAGCTCATCCACGTCGATGGTGAGGATCAGTGCGTTGGGGCCGGTCTGCGGGGTGACGAGGAGATGACTGGAGTTGAGGAACTCGACGTTCTGCACCGACTGCTCGTCGAGGGACATGGCCTGGAGTGGAGATCCGGTCTCGAGGTCCCAGATCCTCACCAGACCTGAGACATCAGAGGAGGCGATCATGCTCGAGTCGGGGCTCACACCGAGGTCGTGAATGTGTCCTCTGTGTCCTCTCAACGATCTGATGAGCTCCCAGGTGGCGGTGTCGATCACGAGAAGGCTCATATCTGGAGTGGCGCCGATGAGGTGCTCGCCGTCGGGCGTGAAGGCGAAACGGGTCATGCGCTCCATAGGAGTGCGCTCGGCCACGCTCCAGGTCGGGGTGTCGTAGACCAGCAGCTCGTCCCTGGTGGAGACGACCAAACGAGCTCCATCAGGATCAAAAGCGATTGTTGGCCCGTCGTTGTGCGGATCGTTTTCGGTCGGGGGCATTAGACGGTCGCTGTTGAAGAGCATCCTTCCCGAGCTCGAATCCCAGACGGAGATCGAGCCCGAGATCCCTCCGCTGAGGGCCAGGAGCGATCCATCAGGGGAGAATTCGAGATCGCGCGCCCAGTCCTGGAACGGAGTTTCCGGGCTGGGGACGCAGGGTGGCTGAGGATCGCCCACATCCGAGATGGGCCAGGTGCACAACCCCTCCATCTCCATGACGGATCCTGATTCCAGATCGTGAATTTCGACCAGGCCAATGACCCCCTCTGTGTCCGATCTCTGTGTCGCGAGACGGGTGCCGTCCGCCGACAAGGCCACCGTCTGGCCCGCTCTGTGGTCTATTCGGGCGATGGTCTCTCCTGAGCCAGGATCGAAGACCACAGCCGAGCCACCCTTGGGATGGTCTGGGTAGACGAGCAGCGAACCGCGGTCCTCCCGCAATGTCACACTGCCGGCCGTGATCATGCCGGTCCCGACCGGGAACGATCCGACCTCACCCAGGGGAGCCGTTGACCAGACCCGGGCCGAGCCGTCGCCGGCGAAACTGGCCAGACGAGTTCCATCGGAGCTGTACGAGGTCGTCGGGGCTCCCATCACCATGCGGGCGGCACGTCCCGGTCCGCCGATGAGGCTGCCGACTTCCTTGGTCGAGACGACATCGAAGATCTCGATGTTGCCGGAGAAGTCGTAGTGGGCGAACCTCGTACCCTCTTCTTCGAACTGCACGCGTTCGCCTCGTGCGTCATCCAGTAGGCGGACCGACAGGTCGTTTTCGAAGTCGAGGATGGAGAGAACACCGTCGTCCTCTCGCAGTACCGCCCGACTGCCGTCCGGGCTGAGTGTGGCGGAAAAAACGGTCACTGGCGACTGGGCCATTTCCTCACCGGTTGCGGTGTCGATCACGTGGGCGAACTTGTTTTCGGTGAATGCCACATACCGGGCGTCCTTGCTGGTCGACAGGCCACTGCGGTAGTCAGTCGGGTCGATGTCGGCCACATGTGTCATCCGTCCCGATTCGATCTCGAGCAGCGACACCGTTCCCGAGTCATGATCACATCCTGAGCCGAGCACACGCTCGGTGAAGCCGGCGACGAGAACGGGGACCTCGAGATCGATATTCGGGCCGAAGTGTCCGATGTCCCAGATGGGGCATTCACCACCCAGAGCGCGTCCGAGTTGGTTTCCGGTGGTCGCATCCCACGTGTAGATGCCGGGTTCAGCGTCTGAGGGCGGAGCCCCCCAGAGCGGGGCCAGGCGAGGCCAACCGACCAAACCGACGATCTCATCTCCGTCCTGGCTGAAAAATGGGGTGACCTGCAGGTCGGCGGGCAAGTCGATCGACCAGAGGAGGTTTCCCTCCTCGACGTCCCAAACCTCCATTCGTCCGATGCCCGTCAACGCCAGTTTTGTGCCGTCGGGACTCAGAGCACCGGTGAAAAAGCTCGAATCGCCGGACCATTGCACAGTCCAGAGGAGCCTGTCGTGATAGAGCGCCTCGTGTAGAGCCGAGACCGTTTCGAATCCGGGTTCGGCCAGTGTGGCCGCCTCGGTTGCGAGAAGCACACTCAACTCGGGATCCTGGTCGAGGACGTTGATGGCTGAGGCAGCCAACTCACGGGCACTGGCGAGGCTGGCATTGGTGGTCGCTCTCTCTGCCTCGGCAGCAGCCCTGCGGCCCTGGGTGAAGGCAAGACCGGCCAGAACCACGGCGATCCCGGTCACGCCCACCAGCACGCCGGTGAGAATCCGGCGTCTTCTCCGGCGGGCTGCTCCTGCCGCCCGGTCTTGCTCCAGTGACGCTTCCAGGAACGCCCTCTCCTCAGAGGCCAGGTAGGTGGACTCCAGAAGGTTCTGAAACGAGACCAGACGTGATCCGGTGAGGAGATAGCCGGGGTCCCGGTCGGCGGTCTCCCACTCCTGGAGAGCCACTTGGAGCCTCCTGGTGACGATGAGAGCCTCACGCTCCTCATCGATCCATGTCCTCAACCGGGGCCATTCCCGGAGCAGAGCCTCATGAGCGACCTCGACTGTGGGTCCACGGGTAGCAGGGTCGCGATCGGCGAGCAGGAGACGTTCGGTGACGAATGGTGTGAGGATGCGGTCGAGGTCGGCCTTCGCCACATCGAGCGATTCGAGCTCACTCAATCGGACACGCCGACGGATGTCCCGGGTGTCCTCGTCGACGGTGACGAGACGAAGCATGATGTCACGTGCCATCTTCTGAAGTCGAGGCGGAAGCTGGTCGTATACGGTCTCGGCTTGCCCGGCGAGCGCTCCCGCCACCCCGCCGATGCGCTCGTAGTCCTCACTGTCCAAGATGTTGCTTCGGCGGTTCTCGACGAGTTCCGTCAACGCGTACTGGAGGAGGGGAAGGCCTCCTGGCCGGTCGGCGACTTCCTGGACGATCCGTCCGACCAGGCCCGGCTCCCAGTTCAGTCCCGCTGCCTCTGAGGGCGAGACGATCATGTCCACGAGCTCGTCCCGGGTGGGGCGGAGAACCGTCACCTGGCCGTCCCTGAGATGGCGCCCCAGGCGCTCGTCGGAGAGGGGGCGGTCGTACAGGTCGGCTCGCAGAGTTGCCACCACGCGGACCCGGGTGTCTTCTCTCTCGACGGCGTCGGCCAAGAGATCGATGAAGTCTCGTCGTTCCGTTGGGTCCCGGGCGACCGTGAACACCTCTTCCAGCTGATCTATGACGACCAGAAGCTCTCCGTCCGAGTCGTCGAGCAGTCGTTCGGCTGTGGCATGCAGGCCTTCGTCGGCCAGCGTCAGGCCGGCGCGTGCGGGAACAGAAGCCAGAGCGGCGAGAGAGGAGTCCAGCGACTCGGTCGGGCGCACGCCGGGGGTGATGACGGTGTGAAACCATCTGGTTGAGCCGTCGATGGCTCCATTCATCAGTGCCGGGAGGAGACCGGCCCGTACCACCGATGACTTCCCCGAGCCCGAAGGGCCGACCACGGTGACGAAGCGGTGGTTCCGCACTGCCTTGACCAGCTTTCCCACCAGCTCGTCGCGACCATGAAAGTCACGTGCATCGGCCTCTTCGAAGGCGCGCAACCCTTTGTATGGATTGCGCGACACCGGCGGTCGGCCGACCTCGGGCTCTCTACCGAGGGCCCTGTCGAGCTCGGTGAGGAATGACGCCGCACTCGGATATCTGTGAGAGGGATTGGTGGCTGTCGCCCGGTCGAGGATCTCGGAGATGGCGAGATCGTCCATGAGTAGCCGGGAGATCCTCCCCAGGGCGTAGATGTCGGCGGCGGCCGTCAGTCCCGTGGAGGAGACCTCCGGCGCCCTGAACTCGGAACTTTCCGACACGACTTCGACGATCTCGGAATCGAGCAGACGGGCGGTGATGTCGAAGTCCGACAGATATGCGTTGCCCGATGCGTCCAGCAGAATGTTGGCCGGTCTCAGATCTCCGTGGAAGATCCCCTGACTGTGAGCGTGGTCCAGGGCCTCACCCACGTGGTGGAGGACGTTGCGGGCAGAGGCCTGGTCGATGGGCCCTTGGCGGATCGCCTCCTCGAGAGATCCACCCTTAAGCAGCTGGAGCACGAGGTAGGCGCCGTGGCTGTCACGCCAGAAGTCGATGAGAGGCACGATGCGAGGATGTGCCAGTCGGGCGACGGTGCGGGCCTCGGCCTCGAAGCGATGGATGAATCGGGGATGGTTCGCCAACTGGGCGCGGATCACCTTGATCGCCACCTCACGTCCGACCGAAGGCTGGTAGGCGCGGTAGACCACACCCAGCGCTCCGTCCCCGATCTTCTCCCGGATCTCGTATCCCGGTAGCGAAAGGCCGCCGCTTCCCAGCCCCTTTTGGGTCTCAGCTGTGGGACGGAGGTCGGGGAACTCGGAGGGGAGCCCATCGAAGACGAGCTGACCCACTCGCTCGGGTGTGGCGAATCCGGCCAGCTCATGATCACCCAGGTGTCTCACCTGGAGGCCCACCACCGGCGAGGCGGCGATCTCGGTGTGGACTGCTCCCGACACCAGCACCTGTCCACCATTGGCTGTCGATGCAAGACGTGAGGCTCGTGTCACCGGAGGACCCTGAAAGTTCTCTCCTCTGGTCTCAGCTTCGCCTATGTCGATGGCCATGCCGACGTGTAGATCACCGAGGGTTCCCCAATCGGCCTCGGCGAGATCTCGTTGTGAGCGCTCGGCGGCATCCACGGCCGAACTCACATCGGGGAATGCGGCCAACGATCTCTCCCCTGCCTGTCTGAAGAGTCGCCCACCTGCCGCGGCCACCGCCTCACCGAGGATGCGGTCGAGGGTTGCCAGGGCGTCGGCAGTGGCCTGGGGGTCGCGGTCCCACGCCTCGTCCAGGTCCTCGACTTCCGCTGCGAGGAAAGCGAGACGTTGCGTAGTCGTCCATCCCGTTACCCGGTTGAGATCCTCGTCTTGGCGGAGGATTGCCAGCTCGAGGTCCTGGAGATTCTGGGAAGGCTCCAGACCCAACTCCTCGGCGAGGTAGTCACGGGTTCGCTCGTAGGCGCCCAGCGCGGCGGCCTGACGTCCCGACCTGTATAAGGCGATCATGTGTTGAGCGCGGAACCGCTCGCGGAGTGGGTGCTCTTCGGCCAGGGCCCCCACCTCGGGGACGATTTGCTGGTGTCTTCCCGAGGCGAGCTCGGCGTCGAACCTGAGTTCGACGGCTGTCAGTCGTAGCTCCTCGAGCCTTTGCACCTCGGCCTGAAGCCCTTCGACCTCATAGAGGTCTGTATAGGGGCGGCTCCGCCACATGGCGAGCGCCTCTCGTAGCTTGATGCTCGCTTCGCCTGGAGCGGTGGCGATCAGGATCTGTGAGTCCTCCAAGGTTTGTTGGAACACCAGTGCATCGATCTGCTCTGGCCGAACGTCGAGTCGGTAGCCGTCGCCGACGCGGGTTATCTCAGTGCCGAGGAGGGCCCGCAGGTTGGAGACATAGGTGTGAATCGACCGTCGATAGGTCTCCGGAGCCTCCTCACCCCATACGGCCGAGATGATCCGCCCGACGCTGAGAGGCTGGTTGGGGTGGGCGAGGAGCATTGCCAGCACCGACCGCTGCTTGGGCGCCCCCAACTCGATCGTGGCGGAACCACGACGGGCCTCGAGAGCCCCCAGAACCGAAAATTGCAGGTCGGCACCGACGAGTGTCGCGGCAGTGGTCTCTCTCACATGACGCCAAGTATGGCGGACCGGCTCAACGCCTGCTCAAGAGGACACCTGATTTTGGCCACGCGCTCAGGTCAAACGTGACGTTTAGTGAGCGTTGAGAACCTCCCCATAGGTTGCGGGGAGTGAGCAGGGTCTACGGAAGGAGGCTCACATGGCAAGGATACGAAGACTGGGAGTGCTGTTTACCGCGGTGGCATTGGCCATGAGTTTGGCGGTGCCGGGCGTGGCGCAGGGACCGAAGCACACGTCGTGCAAGGACTTCGGCCACCTCTTCGCCCTCTTCGCGCAAAACCCCGAGCTATTCGGAGTCAGTAACGCCGGGGAGGGCATCTCCTTCAATGCTCGCAATGAGGTGGAGCTGTTTGGTCAGACCTTCACTCCCCCGGGAAGCATCGCCGCCATCGTGCACTACGAACAGAACGAGCTCGGATTCTGTAAGTCTCCGTAGGAGAGGGACAAGCGTCGGAGGCGTAGAGCCGGTCTGGAGATGGCCTGACGGTCGCATGGGGGCTCCGGCTCTACCCCTCCGCGATCGAGATTGAGAGGAAGGATGAGGATCAGAAGACGAACTGTGTTGATACTGGCAACGGCCGTCGCAGCGATGCTGTTGGCCTTGGTGCCGGCCGCGGGGGCCGACGAGCAATACGAATTCGAATCGCCGGTCTACGACATTGCCGCCGCGCCTGATGGGAGCATCCTCGTAGGGGAGAACGGTGGAGAGGCCTTCACCGTCAAGGAGATCCGCAAGGGGGAGATCGGTTTGGTGGCGGAGATCGACGCGGAGACACCGATCCAAGGATTGTCCGCTATA
Organism: Acidimicrobiia bacterium; assembly: GCA_035513335.1. Taxonomy (GTDB): domain Bacteria; phylum Actinomycetota; class Acidimicrobiia; order Spongiisociales; family ZC4RG35; genus JANQRA01. Next base: position 129,241 of record DATKCE010000017.1, on the reverse strand, counting down.
GGGCGCGCAAACTTCTTCCTGACGACATCGGGGACCGATCTCGCACAGAATGGAGAGCTGTGGCGGGTGTCCCGCGGAGTGGCTCGCGAAGTCGCCGACCTGGCCGCCTTCGAGCGGAACAACGACCCCGATGCCTTCGAGGGGCCAATGTGGAAAGACCAGCGGTGTGAGTTCATCGACGGCTTCAGTACGGGCCCCCAGAACAACCCGTTCCATGTCACGACTCTCTCCGGATCCACTGTTCTCGTCGCCGACGCCGCAGGGAACACGCTGCTCTCGGCAAAGACCAACGGCGCCATCGACTGGGTCGCCGTCTTCACCCCGCCGACCGACGGGAACGGTGAATGGCTGATCCGCTTCCACCAGGACATGGTGGATGAGGACACGCCCATCGTCGGTGAACCGATTCCCTGCTATGTGCAGCCGGTTCCCACATCTGTGGCGATCGGACCCGATGGCGACCTATATGTGGGGGAACTGATGGGCACGTTGGCGTTCCAGGAAGAGGAAGGTTTGAGCTCCCTGCTTCCGATCGGGCTCTCCCGGGTGTGGAAGATCGACGCCGGAGCGAGTCACGTGGTCTGCTCGGAGAGGCCGGAGCATGCGACTGGCGGGTGTGAGCTGTTCGCCGACGGGTTCACCTCCATCATCGATCTCGAATTTGGCCCCGATGGGAAGCTCTATGTCGTTGAGTACGACGAGGCCAGTTGGCTCGCGCCTTTCCTATCGATTGCGGCCGAAGGAGGGACAATCCATGCCTGCGACTTGGGGGCCAACTGCGAGGTAGTCGCCTCCGAACTGGAGTTCCCGAGTGCAATCACCTTCGACAAGCGGGGCAACCTGTGGCTGCTGGAGAACAACGATACCCGGGCGATCATGGGGAACCCTCCGACCGTGAGGGTGCTGGATCTTCCCTGAGGGTTCTTCCTCCGAACCAGGGGATCGGGAGTAGAGGGCCAGGCATTGCCTGGCCCTCTACTTTCAGGATCGGGGAAGGGTTGCCGATCCAGCCCAACCAATGCAGCTTGTTGGGCTCCAGCAGTGTGGCCAACCAACCCCAGGAATCCCGCTGCGCCTCGGCACCCGGTCCGATCAACCGGGTAGGTCGTTTAGCGACCATTTAGAGCGTTTTCGTAACTTCCTCGACGGACCCGGGGTGAGCTCCGGGAAGTCCGTACCGAGGAGATTGCCAATGCGACGACGAGTGGGAACGATGTGTATCTGTTGTCCCGATCACCACGACATGCCGACCAACCTCAAGATCGGTGAGGACAGCCCGGTTGCGACCAGACGAGTCGGCGATGGACAGGGTGTCGGTTACTCCTCGGACTCAGAGCTGGGTCAGGTCTTGGCCGCTGTCACGACGTCACCCCTGGGTCAGACAAGGAGACGAGGATGAGAGCTCTTGTCTCTGGTTGTGGTCCTGGTTCTGTCCGCCACCGCCTGCGGCGGATCGGGAGAAGGTATTAGGGGTGAGACGACGGTCAGCCCGGCGGGACTACTTTGCCGGGCGCGGCGACCACGTCGACGACTTCGCCAAGTGCAAACGGATGACCCATCGGGCCTGAGGTGAGGTTGGCGTCATCCCGGCGGCGGAAGTGGACCACTGTGTGACTCGACTGTGGGACCGAGGGATGGATCCTTCAGTAGCCGGCCGGCTATCCAGACGCCAACACGCTGTAACGTATCTTCCAACCCTTCGTCGTCAGGCTCCAGATTGTGACATATCGTCCTGTGGCGACTTCCTCGTCCGCGTTGGTGATGATGTAGTGACCCAGCTCGGTAGTGACGTGGTCGTTCGCTCCGAGAGAGACCTCTGACGTCTCCAGCACCAGGCCCAAAACCCCATCTCTTAGTTTGTCCTGCCAGTAGCGCTCGATCGCGGAAACCCCTTCCAAGACTTTGCTTTCTGATGGGAGCAGTTGGGCGGATTCTGTGTACAGCGCTGTGAGCATTTTGATGTCCTGATTCCCAACGGCCTCCGCGAAGCGCCTGTTCGCGTCTTCGATATCCAAACGAGTCAGGCTCTCACGGCTGTCGACGAAGGCAGGATCGAGTCTTGAAGCCTTTTCGAAGTGCTGTCTGGCTTCATCGAGGCGTCCAGTGTGAAGGAAGAGCTTGCCCAGAGAGTGATGAGGCCTGGGCTGGTCAGCGGCGAGTTCCGCGTAGCGACGAAAAGCTAGTTCTGCTCCTTCGTAGTCCTCCTCTTGGAGAGCCACGTAGCCGAGCCAGTTGCGCGCTTGGGCGAAGGTCGGATCGCGCTGGAGGGCACGCTGGAACTGCTCCTTCGCTTCGTCCAATCGGCCCAGATTCCACAGGTATCGGAGACACAGGTAGGTCGGCAGATACGGGTCGCCTCGATAGCGATCGGCCAGGTCATGAAAGATGGAGACGGCGAGTTCAACATCGTCTTCCCACAGGAAGGCGCAGAAGGCATCGACCATCTTGCGTTCGTCTTCGGTGACACGTCCTCGGTTGGCCTGTGCCGAATCGAAATATCGCTTGCGCTCACGGGGATTGGACATACCTCCACGGTGGAGGTACGCCAGGACGAACTCAGAGTCGGCGGAGATAGCCGCATCCAAGTGCGCGCATGCCTGCGCGGGTTGATAGTGGAAGGCGGCATGCCGGCCTAGCTCGAAGTGCTGCCGCGCCTCATCGGAGGTGGTTGTCACCGGGAGCATGTTGAGGTCAGTCGATGGACTCATTCCCTGGATTATCGGGTTGGACGCGGCCATCGGATGCGGGTATCTCCTGGTGGCATGAGCGGGCATCCTATCCCTCTGCTTTCTGGGCTCACGTCCGCGCCACTGGCGACAGGGTCTGGTCGGGTGTGGCGCCGTCAAGGGCTCACCCGGTCCGGAGCATGATTCACCTTCGGAGCTCAGGACATCCGAGTCAGGCGTGGGTTGGAAATCCGGGAGAGGTCGCCAGCCTCCAGCGTCAAGGAGAAAACAGTCCATTGACCATCCGTGAGCCGATGGGGCCACCCAGACCGATGGGCCCGCCCCAGCTGTGACCCGCCCTGTGGCAAAGGGCAGCCTTAACGCAGCTTTAATCGATACCCGACATCGTGCTCAGCACCCGCTCCGCATGGGGGACACCGGATGCTGACCACTGATGTAGCTTTGCGGGACGCCAGCAAGGCATGCGCTGTGGAATACCGAGTCTTGGGTCCGCTCGAGGTGACGAGAGCTGATGTCGCTGTGCCGGTGAACGGACCCAAGCAGCGCGCCCTTCTGATCTTCTTGCTCCTCCACGCCAATCAGGTGCTATCGACTGACAGGATCGTGGACGCTCTTTGGGGTGACGAGGCCAGCGGCGGTGAAGTGGGGACCTTGCGGGTCCACGTGGCGAACCTGCGCAAGACACTCGAACCCGACCGACTCAGCGGCGCTGGTCCGGAGGTGCTCATTACGCAGCCACCGGGCTACCTGCTCCGTGTAGACGGCGAAGGAATCGACTTCCACCGCTTCGAAAACCTGGTCACAGCGGGCCGACGAGCACTCCACAGCGATCCCGATCGGGCCTGTGAGCTCCTCAGGGAAGCCCTGGGCCTTTGGCGAGGATCTGCCCTCGACGACGTGTCCTATGAGACATTTGCTCAAGCAGAGATTCATCGCCTCGAAGAGGTGCGCCTGTCTGCAATGGAGGATCTGAACGAGGCACGCTTGGCGAAGGGCGAGCACTCCGACCTCATCGGCGAGCTCGAGTCAGCTGTGGCGGCTCATTCGCTGCGCGAGCGACTCTGGAGCCAGCTCATGCTGGCCCTTTTCCGCAGTGGTCGACAGGCCGACGCTCTTACTGCTTACCAGCGAGTCTCTGACATCCTCGGCCAAGCGGGATTGGAACCCGGCTTGGAGTTGAGACTGCTGGAGGACCGAGTGCTGGTCGGCGATCCCTCCCTCCTCACTCCCAACCTGAAGATCGGGCCTCATCGCCTCCCTCCGGCGGAACGCTCGACACTGATCGGACGTCGGCACGACCTGGCTGAGCTCCGATCTCGATTCGCCAACACTCGTCTCCTCACTCTGACCGGATCCGGGGGTGTGGGAAAGACGAGGCTCGCCCAACGTCTCGCTTGGATGGAGGTCGAGGAGCCTGCAGAGGTCTGGTGGGTGGAGCTGAGCGAGCTCACCGACCCACAACGAATCCCCGAGCAGATCGCCGCAGCGGGAGGGTTGTCGCAAGGTCCGGGCTTCGAGACGGTCGAGCTCCTTCTACGGCTGATCAAGACGAGAGAGTTGGTGATCGTCTTGGACAGCTGTGAGCACGTGATCGACCCAGCCGCTCACGTCGTGGACCGTCTCCTGACGGGCGCACCGAAAGTCAGATTTCTGGCCACCAGCCGGGAGCCTCTTCAAGTGGACGGAGAGCTCGTATGGCGCGTCTCCTCACTGGCCACTCCCGATCCCGCCACTCCAACAGACGAGCTGGCGGAGTACCCCAGCGTCGAGATGTTCATCGAGCGCACCCTGGCCAGAGGTGTCGACCTGTCGCCAGAATCTCTTCCAGAGGTGGCGTTGATCTGCCGACGGCTCGACGGCATTCCACTCGCCCTCGAGCTGGCCGCGGCCCGTACCTCGACTCTCACGCCTGCCGAAATCAGCCAGCGCCTGGCCAACCGATTCTCGCTCCTGGAAAGAAGCGGACGAACCGCCATCGCCAGACACCGCACATTGGAGGCGGCGTTGGACTGGAGCTTTCAGCTTCTCGATGCAGCCGATCAGCGGCTGCTGAGTCGCCTGGCGGTCTTCGTGGCCAGCTTCGACCGGTCGGCGGCCCGACAGGTATGTGCGTTCGAACCCCTGACCGAACAGAACGTCGAGACCGGATTGGAACGGCTGGTGGAGAAGTCACTGGTCGAACCGACGAATAACCCTTCCGGCAGGCGCTTTCGACTGACGGAATCCGTGAGAGCACTGGCGTGGGATCGCCTACCCGATGAACACGAAGCTCTACTGAGCAGGTATCGGAACTGGGCTCTACGGCTGGCAGTTGTCGGTAGCCGGGAGGTGCTCCGTGATGAAGACGTCTGGCTTCCCAAGCTCGAGGCAGCTCACGAAGATCTGCGGGCAGGCTTCGACGAGTTGGTGCAGCAAGGAGAGATCGACGGAGCTGTTCGCCTCGCCGGCTCACTGGGAGGTTATCTCATGTGGCGACGCACCAACGAGGCGCTGAAATGGCTGGAAAAGGCGATGGCCAAAGCTGAAGCCTCGCCCGAGAAGGTCAGGCCATCCACCCGGGCCGTCGGTTTGCTGGCCCTCGGCGTCTTTCTCTGCTACCACAACCGGCTCTCCGAGGGCCAAGCTCACCTTGCCGACGCGTGGGACCTCTACACCGACCTCGGCCATGCCGAAGGCTTGCTGTGGGTTCACTACCAGCAGAGCTATTTCCCCTTATCGGGCGACGTCGAGGAGTCAATCCGGCACGCCCGGGAGGCCTCCAATCTGGCCAGCCAGCTCACCGACCCCGCTCCCAAGGCATACGCCACTACCCGTCTCGCCGAAACGCTGCTCCTGCGGATCGTTCAGACCAACAGTTCCTCCGTCGAGCTCGAAACTGTTATTGCACTTTGTCACGACGCCTTGGACTACTGCAAGACGATGCCGAGGCCGATTGCCGCCGCCATGGCGAGGATCGTGCTCGGACACGCATTGGCACTCCGCGGCGACGGCATTGCAGGGTTGGGCATGGTGGACCAGGGGGTCAAGGAACGCACCCGGTATGGCTTGGGGATCCTATGTGCGCTCGAGTTGGTCTCGGCCGGTCAACTCGCATTCCGACTGGGTCATGAGAGCAAGTCGCGAACTCAGGTTCGGCGAGGACTCGAAGCGCTCAAGGACCTCGGCATCATGCCCGCGGTCCGACCAGCGCTGGTCAGTGCTGCCGACATACTGTGGAAGTCGGCTCCCGAAATCGCCGCCCGCATCGTCCGGAGCGCTGAGCAGATGCCGCCGTCGAACTATCAGGGTGCAGTCATCTTCGACGACAGTTCGACCATCGCACGACTCCGCTCGGAGCTGCGACAGGAGGTCTCCTCGGCTGGAGAGCCGGAGGGTCTGTTGGAACCCGAGGAAGCGATCGACCTGGTTCTCGCACATCTCTGAGCCCACAACCCCGCCCGATCAAATCTCCATAAAGCCGGTTTGGGCGAAGTTTGATGGTCAGCCGAGAGGTTGCAGTCCATGCAACCTCGGCTTCGAAGCGCAGTCGTGGGAACCGCACTGGCCATGCTCTTGCTGTCAGGGGAACCAGACGCCTCCACCGCCGGTCGGGCACCCATCATCGACGCGACGCCCGCGGAAGATCAGGAAGTCAGTGCCATCGAGGTCTCACTGGAACCCGAGATGGACATCGCGAACGGGTCGCGGGCCCAACGCGTCCGTCTGGAGGAGGCGGTGAACAGATTCACCTCGCTGGGACTAGCCCTACCCGATCTCGAAGTCGTGTTCGAGGAAGACGTAGAGAGCTGCGGCGGGCATCACGCCTACTTTCAGCCACGGGATTCCAACTGGAGAATCCGAATCTGTTCCGAGCTGGAGTTCCTCTACGAGCATGAGCTAGCCCACGCCTGGGAACGCGCCAATCTCACCAATGAAGCTCGACTCGAGTTCATGGCTCTGCATGAATACTCCACCTGGGCAGACAAGACGGTGCCGTGGAACGAGCGAGCCGGCGAGTGGGTCGCCGTGGTGGTGCAACAGGGCCTGGCGGGCTTGCCCCTGCCAGCTGAGATCTCGAGGGAACACGAGCGACGAGTCCGGGCCTTTGAGTTGCTCACTGGAAGGCCGTCTTCTCAGCTCGTCGCATGGTGTGCTGAACGGGCCGCTCGCAGAGACGCAAGCCGGTCTGACGTCGAGCTATGCCCGTCGCCCGAGGATCAGTAGGTACCAAGCAGAAGCCCTGCAGACCCCCATTAGGTGTCTTCGCCCCCTTGCCGCGGCCCCTCGTGTCGGATCGTCCTCGGTGATGTCTTCAGCGTCCCAGACCGATGCCACGGGTATGCCCCAGGAGTCGCAGGTCATCGAAGAGGGATGTGTGTGCGTGCCACGCAGGCCCTCCTGTTTGGAGCGTTTTTGGAGCGGTGGGTAGTCAGGTTGGTCACGACGGTCGTCAGGCGCAGTGTTGCCTTGAACCGGCCGGAGCTCGGAGTAGGAGGCTCCGAGGAGAGGGGCGCGATCACGAACCATCGTGGCGTGAGAACCGTGATGGGATGCCCTAGTAACTGGCATCCCACGGACAGAGAAGGAGAGCGAGTCATGACCATGAGACTGCGAATTTGGATAGCGCTGCTACCGGTGGTGGCACTACTGGCGGCCTTGGCACTGATACCGGCGTCAGCCGGGGCCAGTCCCTACGGATTCCCGCCGGGCATCTACACCACCACGATCACCGATGCCGACTATCCGCCCGGCTTCCCCGAGGAGGGGAAGGCGCCCGGAACTTGGACGAGCGAGTTCACCGCGGATGGACGGGTCATCGTTACCCATGAGGCCTTCGCCGGGGTGCTGGTCGAGGGCCGCTATGTCTCCAACCCGGCCCGGCTGGTGGTGACCGACGAGTCGGGCCCCTTCGCCTGCTTCAACCTGAATCCAGGCTGGGCAACGGCCGTCTACGGCTGGAGCTTCGATGGAAACCAGTTGACGCTGACGGCGGTTCGCGACGCCTGTTTCGCGCGGGCCATCGTCTTCACCGCACATCCATTGCAGCTACAGCCGTAGCTGGGGCGACACAGGGTTCTAGACACAGTGAGCAGGATCGAATGGTCGGTTGGGGTACGACCGTTCGATCCTGCCCCGCCACGGACCACATCGGCAGGATGAGAGCCCGTCTCCGACCGCGGCCCGGCGTATCTCCGAGGTCGGCTGCTTTCGGCGGGCGGTCGAAGGAAGCACCCCCTGGGCAAGAAGCGTATGTTCAGGGCGTGGACATCCGGGTCCTTGGTCCGGTGGAGATCCTGGTGGATGGAGTGGGGGCGCCTTTGGGTGGGCCACGTCAGCGCGCCCTGCTCGCCCTCCTGGTTGCCGCCACGCCCCGTGTGGTCCCTGTGGACAGGCTCATCGAGGGGATCTGGGGAGAGGAGCCCTCCGCCGGAGCCCGCTCCACGCTGCAGACCTATGTCTCCAACCTGCGCCAGGGCCTCGGCGACGCCTTGAAATACGAGAACGGCGGTTACCGGCTCGCGGTGGAGCCTGAGCTCATCGACGCCGCTCGGTTCGTGTCGCTGCTGGAACAGTCCCGGACCGGGGTGGGGACGGATGCCGCCGAGACGGCGGCCCGTCTGCGGCAGGCCCTGGGGCTGTGGAGGGGAAGGCCCTACGCCGACCTGGTCGATGTGCCCGGTTTGGAGGAGGAGGTCCGGTGGCTCGAGGAGCGGCGCCTGGAGGCGGTTGAGCTACGTATCGACGCCGAGCTGGCGGCGGGACGTCACGGAGAGCTGGTGGCGGAGTTGGATGCGCTGGCGGAGGAGCATCCCACCCGGGAGCGTTTCAGGGCCCAGCACATGCTGGCGTTGTACCGCTCGGGGCGTCAGGCCGAGGCACTACGCGCCTTCCAGCGGACCGAGTCCTATCTGTCCGAAGAGCTGGGGCTGAACCCGTCCCGGGAGTTACAGGACCTGGAACTGGCGATCCTCTCCCAAGAGGACTCTCTGTTGGACGGTATCGGACGGGCGGTGACGCAACGTTTGGCGTTTTTGGTAACGGACATCGAGGGCTCGACGCGGCTTTGGGACCGGCTTCCCCGGGCGATGGCGGCTGCGTTGGCGGCACAGGACCGGATTTGGCGGCAGGCGATAGAGACAGCGGGTGGTCGGGTCTTCAAACACACCGGGGACGGGGTTCTGGCCGCCCTTCCGGACGCAGGAGCGGCGGCAAACGCGGCGGAGTCGGCGCTGCGAGAGATGTCCGGTGCGGATTGGGGCGAGGTGGGTGAGCTGCGGGTGCGTGTGGGAATCGACCTGGGTGAGGCCGAGGCGCGGGGCGGAGACTTCTACGGTCCCCCGGTGAACCGGGCGGCGCGCTTGTGCTCCTTGGCTCATGGCGGTCAGGTGCTGATCTCGTCCACAACCCAAACAGAGCTTGCTGCGTCGGCGTCGGTGGGTCTGCAGGTGCGTCAGTTGGGGGAGTATCGATTGCGCGGTGTGGCAACTCCGGAGCGGGTGTCACAACTGGTCTTCGTCGGTCTGCCCGCCGACTTCCCTGATCTGCGGGTCGATGCGGACCCCGCCCTGGACGAGCGGGCGTCGATGGTGTCGTTGCCGGGGTATGAGGTGAGAGAGCGTATCGGTCAGGGCGCGTTCGGCGTGGTGTGGCGGGCGTATCAGCCTTCGGTGGGCCGGGAGGTGGCGGTGAAGGTGATCCGTCCCGAGTTCTGCTCTGATCCGGCGTTTGTGCGTCGTTTCGAGGCGGAGGCACGGACCGTCGCCCGGCTGGCTCATCCACACATCGTCCCTTTGATCGATTTCTGGCGTGATCCAGACATTGCCTATCTGGTGTTGGGGTTGATGCCGGGCGGTTCTCTCGGCTCTGCGCTGGCGGCCGGGACGATTGACCAAGCCATGGGCCGGCGTGTCCTGGCTCAAATCGGCGCGGCGTTGGATCACGCCCACTCCCAGGGCTTGTCTCATGGTGATGTGAAGCCGGCGAATGTGCTTCTCGACGCAGCCGGTAACGCCTACCTGTCCGATTTCGGGATAGCGGCGAGACTGTTGGACGCCCAGATGGTGGCGTCGGTGTCATCGGCCCCCGAGTTCCGGGCACCTGAGGAGCAGGTGACCGGTCCCACCCCGGCAGCGGATCTCTACTCGTTGGGAGCGATGGCGGGCGTGCTGTTGGAGGGATCCCCGGAGTTGGATGTTGTCCTCTCTCGAGCCACCGCCCCCGATCCTGATGACCGGTATCAGACAGCAGTCGAGCTCGTGTCCGCTGTCGACGAAGTGTTGGATGTCGACCCCACCGAGACGATACGGCCGGTGGTGACGCGTAACCCGTACAAGGGGTTGCGGGCATTCGACGAAGGTGACGCCGTCGACTACCACGGACGGACCGAGCTGGTTGCAGCATTGGTGGCCGCCGTCGGAGAGCGTCGCTTCGTTACCGTGGTCGGCCCCTCCGGATCGGGCAAGTCGTCGGCGGTCCGAGCCGGACTCCTGCCTGCACTCACCGATGGAGCCATCACGGGCTCCGACAGCTGGTACACCACGCTCCTCACTCCCGGACCCCACCCCCTCGACTCGCTCGCAGAGGCACTCGAGCAAATATCCGACCAGCCTGTTGACGCCACCGACTTCGAACGCGTGCCGCTGGTTCTGGACATGTTGAGAGGTGATGAGGACTCCGAAATGGTGTTGGTGGTCGACCAGCTCGAAGAATTGTTCACCCTGGTCGATGATCCTGCCGAGCGGGACCGCTTCGTCGAGCTGTTGGTTTCCGCCGCTGAGGATGAGAGAAGTCGGGTCCGGGTAGTGGCGACCCTCCGAGCCGACTTCTACGACAAGCCCCTGGAAGAGGAGCGACTGGGGCGATTGGTCCGTGACGGTCTGGTTACCGTTCTCCCTCCCACCCGGGACGAACTCTTGGAGATGATCACCTCACCCGCCCAGACGGTCGGCCTACGGTGGGAGCCGGGGCTTCCCCATCGAATCACCGAGGATGTAGTGGATCAACCGGGAGGTCTCCCTTTGCTCCAATACGCCCTGACCGAGCTTGTGGAGCGGAGGACAGGGGATCTGATTACAGGCGACGATTACGGACGGATCGGCGGTGTCCCCGGTGCCCTGGCCACACGGGCCGAAGCCACATTCGGCCGGCTCACACCCGGCCAGCAGCGAGCCGCCCGCCGGGCAATGCTCCGGCTGGTCACCGTCGGCGAAGACAGCGACGATACCCGACGAAGGGTCCGCCGCAGCGAGCTCGAATCGCTCGAGATTCCCCGACCCGATCTCGAGGCAGTCCTCGACAGCTTCACAGCGCAGAGGCTTTTTCTCGCCGACCGCGATCCCCTCACCAGGGGGCCCACGGTCGAGGTGGCCCACGAGGCCATTTTGCGGGAGTGGCCCCGCCTCCGGGGATGGATCGACGATCAGCGTGAAGCTCTCATCCTGGGGCGACGCTTCCGGGCCGCTCTGTCCGAATGGGAGACCAACGAGCGCCACGACGACTATTTGTTGACCGGAAATCGTCTCGCCCCGTTCAGTGGGTGGTCCGAGACCACTTCTCTCACGCCCGAGGAGACCACTTACTACCAAGCCTCCCTGGAGCAGGACCAAAGCCAGCGGATGGCGCGTCGTCGTCGTCGTCGCACCCTGACCGGAATTCTTGCAGTCGCCGCCGTTTTGGCCACCACGCTTGGAACGATCGCCGCGGTACAGGCGGGGCGTGCGGGGAGGGAGGCGCGGACCGCCGATGCTCGGCGTCTCGCCGGGGACTCATCACACGCCCTACCTGAAGACCCGGAGCTGGCCATCCTCCTCGCGTTGGAGTCTGCCTACATCTCTCGCGATGCCGGTGAGCCGTTGGTACGGGAGACGATTGCAGCCTTGCAACAGTCGACACAGACCTCGCGTCTCGAGTTCCGTCTCGACGGTGCTTTCCACAGAGTGGCGATCAGCCCCGACGGCCTGTTGTTAGCCACCTCGTCGGCGGACGAGTCATCGCCAGCCGATGTCAGCGGTGCCGTCGTTATCTGGAGTGCCGTCAGCAGAGAGCGCATACGAACATTGCCTGGCGAGATAGGCCATGTCGTGGCAGATGTCGCCTTCAGCCCTGATGGCAGTGTCCTGGCAGTGGCTTACTTCGAGCACATCGAAGAGGGTACACCCGGGGGACATGTCGGGCTCTTCGACCCGGTGACCGGGGCGGAGGTGGGTCGTATCGGGAACAGCGGGGTCGTCAGGGTGGCCTGGAGTCCTGATGGGAGGTTGCTGGCCACGCCAACCGCGCGGGTCGTCAACGCCGGCAGGGCCCGGGCGATGCAAGCCAGCGTGTGGGAGTCAACCACAGGTGAGGAAGTGCTGAGGGTTGAAAACGCTGGGTTCGGTGTTGTCTTTGTCGACGAAGAGAATCTTGCGATCACCGATCTCGACGGGGGAAGTGTGGTCCTCTATGACGTTGTTTCGGGCGAGGAGGTCGGTGAGCTCATTGGGGAGCCAACTACCGGGGATCCTGAGAGTCTAAGTGTCGATCCGGAGCGGAACCTGCTCCTGGTCGGTTTTACCAATACCGATCTGGTGGAGTTGTGGGACCTGGAGACCCGGATGTTGTTGTGGTCGGTTTCCGTTCCCGTTTCTTCGATTGTGCAGATCAGCCCGCAGACGGGGGCGATGGTGTCTGGATCCGCCGAGGGGACGGTGAACTTTCATGATCCCGACGACGGGTCGGTGATGGCCACGCTCACAGGGCACATCAGCCCTTTGTATGATCTCGTCTTCTACCCGGGTGGGGAGCGTCTGGTATCGGTCTCCAGCGACGGCGAGACGCGGGTCTGGGACATCACCCCCTCCGGACCCGTTGGTGCGTTTGCCACCGAACGCGGGACCGAACTCGGGGCGACGGTAGGCGCCTTCGGGATGCAGTTCTCCCCCGATAGGGAGGAAGCGGCGGTCGCCGTGACCGGAGCCCTCGAGCGTTACGACCTCGAGACCGGAGAGATGATTGGGCACTTCGAAGCCTCGATCTCGTTTTTCCCGGGAGCGTACGTGAGTCCCGATTGGCGGTTGGTGGCATATGTCGATTCGGCCGGAGAGGCCTCGGTCCGTGACCTGGCCACCGGTGACATCGTCACCCGGCTTCCCGCTTGTACCGCGCCCAAGACGTTCAGCCATGATGGCTCTGCCCTGGTCCTCGATGGGGTGGCTCTGTGTGGAGCCGATCCACCTGCAGGCGTCGAGATGAGGAGTCGGGTGATCGATGTTGTCACCGGTGACGAGCTCTTTGACCTCGGCCCCCGTAACTTGGGGTCTGGATGGCCAGGAGCGGCATTCAACCCCGATGGCGTTTTCGAACAGGATCGTTTTCTCGCGGTGACGGTCGACGGCTTGGAGGTCTACGACCTCACCAGCGACGAGCCGGTAGATCTGCTGGCTTCCTATTACGAGGATGCCGAGGCTGCCCCGCAACTCACGACTCTTGCCACCAGTGTCGCCTTCGATCCCACCGGGCGTTATCTGGCAACGGTGACCTTTGACGGCGGAGCCCTCGTCTTCGATCTGGGACAGGTAGCGAACGGGATACCAGCCAGCGACGCAGTGGTGTTCGCCCAGGTCGTGGATGCCGGGTTGATGACGTCGGTGGACCTTGACTCCAACGGTGTGCTCGCTACCGGATCCCTCACCGCTGTTCGTCTCTGGGACATCCACACCGACGAGCACATCCTCGACGTCCCGATGGACGGGGGTAGGGCAGGGTTCAGTCCCAACGGGGACTATCTCTACTACGTCGTCCAATCCGATCGTGGTGGCCTGATCTGGCGTAGGTTGCCCCTCGACACCGACGAGCTCATAACGGTCGCTGAGAAGCGGGTGACCCGTGGCCTCACCGACGACGAGTGCCTCCGCTACCTGGACCCCACTGAGTGCGGATAGATCTAGGTGCCGAACCGGTACACCGCTTCACTGCGGTCACGTATGCGCCGTCCTACCCCACGCCCTCCCAGCTGTTGCCTTCTCCCAACCCGCCAGAACCTCCTAGTCTCCATCGTTTGCCGACGGGAACAGCACCGGCTGAAGTTTTCAACCGCGTTTCCAACCCGTCCCGGGGACGTAGCTCAGTTGGAAGAGCACCGGCTTTGCAAGCCGGGGGTCGTGGGTTCGAGTCCCATCGTCTCCACCCTGGCGAGTGTGCACCCACGCGCGCCCAGCGCGCTTGGCTGCACGTTCGTGTCACAACCCCGTGCGACAGGTGCGGAATCAGGGGCCCCTGGGTAGCGTTCTCAGTGGCAGAGCAAGGAGTCTTATGAGAAACGCCGTCATCGTCGATGCCGTGCGCACCCCCGTCGGTCGTCGCAACGGCATGTTCAAGGACATCCACCCGGTCGACCTGGCCTCGATTCCCCTCCAGGCTCTGGTCGAGCGGAACGATCTCGATCCCGAACTGATCGACGACGTCATCATGGGCAACGTCTCCCAGACCGGGGAGCAGGCCTACAACGTCGGTCGCAACGCGGTGCTCGCCGCCGGGTTCCCCGAGTCCGTCCCCGGGGTCACCATCGATCGCCAGTGCGGATCGTCCCAACAGTCGGCTCACTTCGCCGCCCAGGCGGTCATGGCCGGCGCCCAGGACATCGTGGTGGCCGCCGGAGTCGAGAACATGACCCGCGTCCCCATGGGCATAACCGCCCAGAACGGACCCGGCCTCCCCTTCGGCGCCCGCATGTTGGAGCGCTATGCCAATGGGCTCGTCCCCCAGGGCCTCTCAGCCGAGATGATCGCTGAGAAGTGGTCCATCTCCCGTGAAGAGCTCGACGAGCTGGCCCTGGAGTCACATCACCGCGCCGCTCAGGCCACCGAGGAGGGGCGTTTCGAGGGCCAGGTCGTGCCCGTCGAGATCGTCCGCGACCACGGCTCCAAGGAGGTGGTGGACCGCGACGAGGGTATTCGCTGGGACACCTCCCTCGAGAAGCTGGCCTCCCTCCAGCCGGCCTTCCAGGCAGACGGCAAGATCACCGCCGGCAACTCGTCGCAGATCTCCGACGGGGCGGCCGCGATCCTGATCATGGGCGAGGACAAAGCCGATGAGCTGGGTCTCACCCCAAAGGCAAGGTTCCACACCTTCTCCATGGCGGGCGTAGATCCGGTGATGATGCTCACCGGTCCCATCCCGGCCACCAGCAAGGCGCTCGACCGGGCCGGGCTCTCGATCGACGACATCGACCTGTTCGAGGTCAACGAGGCGTTCGCCTCGGTGACCGTGGCCTGGCGGATGGAGCACGGGGGCAGCGACCCGATGGCGCTCTGGGAGCGAACGAACGTCAACGGTGGCGCCATCGCCCTGGGCCACCCGCTCGGTGCGTCGGGTGCCCGTCTCCTCACCACGCTGGTGTGGGAGCTGGAGCGCATCGGTGGCCGCTACGGCCTCCAGACCATGTGCGAGGGCGGGGGCATGGCCAACGGCACGATCATCGAGCGGCTCTGACTGGCACACTCTGGCTCGACCTCATCCTGGCGCTGATCGTCGGGGTCGTCATCTGGCGTGTCTCGACGGCGATCATCCGCATCCTCTCGACACCACCACCCGAGGTCGACCCCGAGGACATCGTGATCGTCGACCAGGACTACAAGTGCACCGTGTGCGGCGCCGAGCTCACCATGAGGGCGGTCAACCCGGCCGAGGACAAACCCCCGAAACACTGTCGGGAGGAGATGGTCGCGGTCTGGCGGCCCTAAGGGGTTGCTATAGCATCAGGTCTCGGATTCCACGACCTCTTGCTATAGCAACGCAGTCGAGTTACACACGTGTAGTTGTCCTCAGGGTTATCCACACCCTGTGGGGAATTACATCCGTGTAGTCCGTTTTTCCCTTGACGCACCACGATTTCGGAGCGACTACCCTCGCCGATCGAATGCCCGAATCGAAACGACGCAAGCCGAAGAACAAGCCTCAGTCCCCCCGGGCGATCGAGGCGGCAGCGAAGGCCAAAGAGCCTAGCCCCACCTGGTATGTGGCCCTCATGGCCGGCCTCATGGTCGTGGGGGTTCTCCTCGTCCTGGCCCGTTTCATCTTCCAATGGCCCCAGTTGATGCTCCTGGTGGGTCTGAGTGCGATCGCCGCCGGGTTCCTGATGACCACCAACTACCGCTGATATTGCCGGCCGACTTTGGCCGTGTGGCCCCTGGACGGCCCAGTCGGCCGATCCCCGGGGACCCACGTCGAGGCCCCTCGCTGCATGAGTGGCTCTCCGGCCAAACAGACGCCGGTCGGCCGGTGCTGCCGCCCCCGAACCAGGCGTCCAACTCAACGATCTCGGGGCGCTGGACTTCGCTGAGCAGGGCCTGGAACCCTGGGTTCGCGTGTGGTCCTAGCCCTACGGCTCGTCCGGGGGCTCGGTCGTGGTGGTCGTCGGTGGCAAGGTGGTCGTGGTCGTGGTCGTGGTTGGGGGTGGGGTGTACTCGCCCAGAGTGACGGTCACGGTGTCACCCTGGTTGACCGTGGTCCCCGCCGCGGGCACCTGGTTGACCACCCGGCCGTCCTGAGCCTCGTCGGCCACCGGCTGGGTGCTGTTGGACACGTTGAGCACCAGGTTCCTCTCCTCGACCGCCTGACGGGCCTCGGCCTCGGTCATGTTGGAGAGGTCGGGAACCTGCACCGGCTCGGGCCCCAGTGACACCACCAGGAGGACGATGTCCCCGGCGAAGGCCTCGGTGCCCGCCACCGGGTCCTGACGGATCACCACGCCTTCGGGCACTTCTTGGTTGTACTCCTCGTTGACCGTGAACCGGAGGCCGACAGCGGTCAGCTCGGTGATGGCCTGACGCTCCGTCATATCGGTGAGGTCGGGGACTTCGACCACCTCAGGGCCGCTCGAGACCACCAGGTTCACCGGAATCGCGGCGCTGATCTCGACACCTGCCGCGGGGTTGGTGGCGACTACGACGCCTTCGGCGAAGTCGGGGTCGGGCCGCTCCTCGATGTCACCAACGGAGAGACCGACGTCCATGATCGCCTGACGCGCCTGCTCCAACGGCATGCCGACTACGGCCGGCACCGGGATCCGCTCCGATCCGATCGAGACGAAGAGATCGATCTCCGACCCTCTCTCCACCATCTCGCCCGCGGGCGGCTCGGTCCGGATCGCCTCCCCCTGTTCGGCCTCGTCGCTGTTCTCGAACTCGATGTTGACCACGAACTCGTCCGCCTCGAGCCGCTCCCTGGCCTCGTCCATCTGCATACCCACCACGTTGGGGATCTCGACCAGTTCGGCCTCGGCCTCCCGATTGCCCAGGCTGAACATGACGAAGAACAGGATCCCCAACGTCACCAGCAGGGCGAAGGCGGTGAGGATGAAGGGGAGTTGGGAGCGGGGCTCGTCCTCGAGCTCGCGATAGATCTCGTCCGGTGGCACCGTCGCCGGCGGAACCGTCCCGGTCAACACTCGGGTGGCAGAATCGTCGCCGTTCCCGTTGGGCACCGCGGCCAGAGGAGGGATCATGACACTCTCCCCCTGGAGCACCGAGAGCAGGTCCTGGCGGATCTCCTCCGCCGACTGGTGTCGGGCGTTGGGATCCTTGCGCAGCGCCCTCATCACCACCGAGTTGAGGGAGTCGGGCACGTCGGGATTGAGCGAGATGGGAGGAGGCGCCTCGGTGGAGACGTGTTGGAACGCCACCGACATCGGCGAATCGCCAGTGAATGGGGGCCGTCCGGTGAGCATCTCGTAGAGGACCACACCCAGCGAGTAGATGTCGCTGCGGGCGTCGGCCGACGCTCCCTGGGCCTGCTCGGGGCTGAAGTAGGTGGCGGTGCCGATCACCGCTCCGGTCCGGGTCAGCTCCTGGCTGTCGTCCCAGGCCCGGGCGATGCCGAAGTCGGTGACCTTGACGGTCCCGTCCTTGGCCAGCAACACGTTGCCCGGCTTCACATCGCGATGGACCAGACCGGCCTGATGGGCCACCGACAGGGCGGCGGCGGTCTCGGCGGCGATCTCGGTGGCCCTCCGGGGGAGGAGGGCGCCTTCGGTCTTGAGGATGTCGCGCAGCGACCTCCCGTCGACGATCTCCATGACGATGAAGTAGGTGCCTTCCGACTGCCCCCAGTCGTATATGCCGACGATGTTGGGATGGCTGAGGTTGGCTGCCGCCTGGGCTTCCCGGCGAAAACGCTTGACGAAAGCCTCGTCCGCCGAGAACTGAGAGTGGAGCACCTTGATGGCCACCGGTCGGTTCAGTTCGGTGTCACGTCCCTCATAGACGTCGGCCATTCCGCCCCGGGCGATGTGGGACGCAATCTCATAGCGCTCGTTGAGGACAGAGGGGGTATCCATGGGGTCAGCGGATTGTAGGGAGGGAACGTCTCCAACTAGAGGTCACGAAGACAGCCACACTTCAATGATCTGTGCTGCCATCGGAGCGGCCAGGGAGCCACCTGAAGCCGATTCGCCGGACACAACGCTGCCTTCGATGAACACGGCGAGCGCGATGGTGGGGTTGTCGACGGGGGCGAATCCGATGAACCAAGGGTTGGAGAAGCCTCCACTCCCGGTGGCGGTCCCGGTTTTGCCGGCCACCCGAACTCCCGGAACGGCCGCCGCCCGCCCGGTGCCTTCGGTGACCACCCGCTCCATCATCTGGGTGAGCGTCGCCGCGGTCTCCGAGGTCATCGCCCGGCCCAGTTCGTCGATCTCCGTTGCCCGAACCGTCTCTCCGTCGGCGTCGAAGACCCTTCTCACTGCGAACGGGCTGACTGCGATCCCGTCGTTCGCCACTGCTGCCGCAACTATCGCCATGTGCAACGGTGTCGCCCGAACATTTCGCTCCCCGATCCCGCTCTGACCGAGGGCGGCAGCATCGTTCGCCAGCTCGGGGGTGTCCCAGAAGGCCTCGGGGGTCGGCCACTCGTAATCGATGTCCTGGTTGAACCCGAGCGCCTGGGCTGTGATCCCGATGTCGGCGGCGCCCAATTGGATGGCGAGGTCGGCGAAGATGGTGTTACAGCTCCGAACGTATGCCTGGAGCAAGGTGGTGGTGTTCCCGTCGTTGCAGGGTCTCCGGTTGGCATTGGAGATGGTCGCATCCGAGCCGGGGAGCTGGAACTCCATCGGATCGGCGAAGGTGGTGCCAGGACCGGCGGCGCCGGTGTCGAGGGCGGCCGCGGCGACCACGGTCTTGAACGTGGAACCCGGTGCGTACAGCTCCCTGGTGGCTCGGTCGCGAATGGGCTCTCCCTCCGCGGTGAGCAGAGCCTCCCAGTGGTTGGCGGCGTCGTTGCCCAGCAGCAGATGCGGGTCGAACGTCGGGTTGGACACCGAGGCGAGAACGGCCCCGGTCCTCGGGTCGAGGGCCACGATGGCGCCGCGGTTCTCCCCGAGGAGGGCCCGGGCGGTCCGCTGCAGATCCGCATCGGTGGTCACCTCGATGCCGCGAGGTCTGAGGTCCTGACCGAGGATGGCGGCGACGAGGTCGGAGATGGTGAGATCCCGCCTCGACCTGAGCTCTGCCGAATACACCTCCTCCAGCCCGGCATTCCCGATCAGGAACGACGAGTAGCCGACCAGGTGGGCGAATGTGCTCTCCTCCGGGTACTCGCGCACGAACGACCTGGGGTCGTCCGGGTCCTCGACGGAGCGGGCGAGCACGGTTCCGTCTCCGGTGACGATGAGCCCGCGCTCTTTGCCCCGTTCCGCCAGCGCCGGCCGGGGGTTGCGCGGGTCCGCTCGCAACTCGTCGGCGCGGACCACCTGGTACCAGGTGACGGCCGCCAGCAGCACGGCCATGCCGGTGAAGACGCCGATGGCGACCCGGCGAATCGGTCCGTTCACCCTGACTCCTCGTGGCTGATGCGGAGCAGGAGAGCTACCAGCATCAGATTGCCCACCAGCGCTGACCCGCCATATGACATGAAGGGCAGCGTGATCCCGGTTAGCGGGACCACCCGCAGCACGCCGCCGATGATGAGGAAGGTCTGGACCGCGAAGACGAACGTGAGCCCGGCCGCCAAGAGCTTCCGGAAGGTATCCCGGCTGCGGAAAGAGATCCCGAAGCCAACGCTGATAACCAGGGCGTAGATGGCCAGCACCGCCACCGTGCCGGCGAACCCCAGTTCCTCGCCGACCGCGGCGAAGATGAAGTCCGTGGAGGCGTTCGGTATCAGGTCGGGGCGTCCCAGGCCGGGACCCGACCCCGAGAGACTCCCGGTACCGAGGGCGAATATGCCCTGCGCGATCTGATACCCCTCATCCTGGTAGTGCTCGAACGGGGCGACCCAGGCGGTGATGCGACGCTGCACATGGGGGAAGACCGAAGCCGCCGCAGCCGCTCCCGTGAGGGTCATCAACCCACCCGCCACCAGGTAGCCGGTAGCGCCGGTGGCGGCGTAGAGCAGGAGGACGAACCCGGCGAACAGGAGGAGCGAGGCGCCCAGGTCGCGCTGCCAGATGAGAATGAGGATGCTGCCACCCCAGGCGAGCAGGAGCGGGATCAACTGGCGGGGCTCGGGGACGCGGATGGGGCCGAGACGCCGATGCGCCTCTCGCAGCGCCTTCTGATGGTCGGCCAGATAGGCGGCGAAGAAGATGACCAGCCCCAGCTTCGCCAGTTCGGCAGGCTGGAACTGCATGCCGGCTATGCCGATGTCGAGGACGATCCAAAGCCGCGAGCCGTTGACTTCCAGCCCCCGGAGCGGGAAGGCCCAGTCACTGGGCAGGTTGGGAAGCAGAAGCAGCCCGATGGAGACCAACAGGATCATGTTCCGATAGCGCCGGAGCACCGAGGTCGTGCCTTTCGACAGAAGCATCAGGGAGGCCGAAGCGATGGCGGCGGCGATGAGCATCCACCAGCGCTGCAGGCCGGCTCGTGCCGGGTCGAGCCGGTAGATCTCGAAGAACCCGAGCCCGACCAGCGCCACCACGGGCGCGATGAGCAGGGGTGTGGCCCGGGGGGTGAAGGTCCTCACCGCGACATAGAGGGTCCCGAACGAGATCAGGAAGATGAGGAAGGTGAGCCCGATCTGGGAGTCGACGGTTTCGCCATTGGCGAAGTTGACCAGAGCGACGGCAAACGCGGCCAGCAGGGATGCGGCGACGATTGTGGCGCCTTCTGAGGTTCTGCCCACTATTCCAGTGCTTCGACGACGGCGACGGTGATGTTGTCCACTCCGCCGGCGTCATTGGCCATCTCGATCAGCTCCCAAACCATCTCGTCCGGTGTCCCCTTGGCCAATGTCTCCCCGATACTCTCGTTGCTGACCATCTCGGTGAGCCCGTCGGAGCACAACAGGATCCTGTCTCCGGGCTGGAGCTCGACCTCCACCTCGTCGACATTGACGTATCTGGTCAGGCCCAGGGTGCGAAGCAGCATGTGCCGCTGCGGGTGAGTCGAGGCTTCCTCGGGACTGAGTTCGCCCTTGGCGACGTATTCGGCCGCCACCGTGTGGTCTGCGGTGAGCTGGGTGAGGTCGCCGCGGCGGAGCAGATAGGCGCGGCTATCCCCGATGTGGCCGAAGGTGGCGAGGTCATCCTCGACCATGAGCAGGGTCATGGTGGTCCCCATCCCCTCCAGGCCCGGGTCGCGGGCCACTTCCTCACGAATCGCCCGGTTCCCCGCCGCCACCCGGTCGACGGCTTCGAGATCGGTCGAGGCGGCGGCGTTGACGGCGATACGCGAGGCCACCTCACCGGCGACATGACCGCCCATGCCATCGGCCACTATCACCAGGACCTGGTCCTCGGACTCGCCGGAGGAGGTGGGGTAGACCGAGTCCTCGTTCTTGTCACGAACCATGCCCTTGTGGGTGGCGGTCGCCCAGACGTATCTCATCGCCAGGTCCGATCGAGGTCGTCGGCGTAGGTGTCGACGGCGGCCTTGTAGGCGAGGATGTCGTCTGCTCCGGTGGTGTCTGAGAGGAGTTGGCGCGCCGCTTCGGTGCGGCCGATCTCTCGCAGCTCGACTGCCCGCGCCAACCGGTCGTCGAGGTGGACTGTGCTCATCTGATCTCCATGACGGTCTTACCCACCTGGATAGTGTCACCACGTTTCAATTCGGTGGGAGCGGAGACCCGCCGTCCGTTCACGTAGGTTCCGTTGGTGCTGCCCAGATCGTGGAGCATCATCCCGTTCTCCTGTGAGACCAGCCTGAGGTGGAAGTCGGAAGCGTAGGGATCGTCGAGGACAACGTCTGTCTCGTCGGAGCGTCCCAGGACCACCACGTCGTTGACTTCGAACTCCTGTCCCTGCTGACTCTCCGATCGGACGAAGAGAACACGACTGCCCTCCTTGCGTCTGCGGCGGACCGAGATCCCCAGGTGGGAGCCTATGGCGCGGGCCACCTGCCAGACGAAGAGGTAGACCAGCCCGAGGAAGATGATTCGCAGCAGCGCCAGGATGATGTCAGGCATCGGTCTTCTCGACGAAGCGGTAGCGGTGGCCGGCCAGGGTGACGACCGAGCCATGCTCCATCGGCACCGGTTCGTCCCCCAGACGGGAGCCGTCGACGGTAGTGCCGTTGGCCGAGGACAGGTCTTTGATCCAGCTCTGGCCAGTATGACGGTAGACCAGGGCGTGAACCCGGCTGATGTCGTCGTGGGGGATCACCACGTCGTTCTCCGGGGAGCGACCGACGAAGGCACGGTTCCGTCCGATGTCGAAGCTCTCCCCGCGTCCGGTGAGTTGTGCCCAGACAACCGGAGGCCCGGGGAGCACCTCCACGTGACATTCCGCTCGACCCGGTCTCGCGTCGTCGGAGGCGGTGATCTTCACCTGCACCGGGCCCTCGAGACGAAGTCCCTCCTCGGCGGTGTAGGCGGTCATCTCGGCGGCGAGCAGGTCTTCCAGTTCACCACCGTCCATGCTCAGGTCACGCGGGTTGACCGTGATGACGAACAAGTTGGCGGTGGCGGGGCCGGTGGGATGGTCGAACCTGGCGAAGTCGGCCTCCCGGGCCAGCTTGCCGGCGAGTTCGGACGGGTGGAGCCGACCGGAGAAGACCTTGCCGGCTACACCCTCGATGAGTCTCTCGAGCCTTCTCTCCAGACTCCTGGCAACACTCACGGTGGGAGAGATTAGGGAGCAATGCGCTGCTGGCGGACCTCGTTACGGCCCTTTCGTCCTCCTCCGCGCTGCATGCCGTTGCTCCGAGCGCGACGTGAAGCAGGGCGAACGAGGACGTGGTCACCCGGGTTCATCCGGTGGACTACCGGAACCTGGTGTCCGACGTTACGATTTCTGGGTCCCGGGCGAGTGGCGGAATTGGCAGACGCGCAGGATTCAGGTTCCTGTGATCGCAAGATCGTGGGGGTTCAAGTCCCCCCTCGCCCACCAGAGATTTCAGCCTTGTCGGGCGTGAAGGATGTAGTGGTCTGATTGGATTCGATCGAGCGGGGTCCGGGCCCGAACCGAATCCATGGATCCCCTTCTCTTCGCCCCATTGCGTAGAGACCCGTTTGGATGTGCGACGATACCCCGGGCTCCCCACCCGTCAAACCAGGTGTGTCAGACTCGCGCTGAGCCCTCAGCTGGTGTCGGTGTCCGCCGTCAGCTCCTTCAGCAACTCGTGACACCGGTTTGCCCGACGTTCGTCCGCCTCCTGGCAGTCTTTGATGAACTCTTCCACTTCCGGGTGCTCGGTCTGGCGAGCGTCATCGAGGAATCTCTTGTAGAGATGTGAGCCCTGCAGGGCGTGGTACTGGATGCTGACCAGGTCGAAGACGATGTCTTCGGTGATCTCGTGATTGCTCGACATAGTCGGGGCTTACCCGGAGCCGGAGGACGGGAAACAACCGACTGTGGTTCGGTGATGGTCCAGCCCGTTTCCCTTCTGGGGCTGAGACGGGTGTCGTGGCTTATCACTCCGCTTTCGGGCTGGGATACTCTTCGCAGTGATCTTCGATCCACCTCCCAAGTCGAGACGCAGGATGGTGGCCCGCATTCTCTGGCCGACCCTCATCCTCGCCGCGCTGGTCGTTGCCGCGCTCGTCTCCGCCGCCGGAGAGGAGACCCGGACCCAACTCGAGTATCTGGATGGGATAAGCGGCCAGGCGACAGACCTGGCCCGCAGCGGTTCGTCAATCGCCGACATCATGTCGCGTGTGGACGCAGTCGACCGCGACGAGTTCACCACCGTGTTCGAGAATGCGGCTGCGACCCTCGAGTCAGCCCAGGAGTTCGTCGGCGTCGAACCCCCTACACGAGCCCTCATCCCGGTGTGGGCTCTCTATCGGCAGGCCATCGAGGCGTGGACGAGGGGCGTCGACGGTCTGGCTACCGCCATCCTCCATGCGGCCGACAATCCAGATGACATGACCGTGCTCAACCCCATCGGCGACGCTCTCGCCGAGCTTCGCGCCGGTGACGCCCTGTATCGGGACCTGAGAGTCGAGTTCGAGCGGGAGGAGATCCCCGAGCCGGTGAGCCCGCCGGTCGCGGTGGTCCTGAGCCCCACCGACGCCACTCTGCTCTCCCAATCGGTGTCGTATGTGGCCGCGGCGCGTCGGTCCACGAGTGGACTGGGTCTCCGACCCGGGTTGCGGGTGAGCCAGGTGGTCTCGGATCCGCTCTGGCAGCTCAGTGTGGAGGATCAGGCTGTGATCCCGGCCACCGAGGCAGTCGTGTTCTCCACTGTGATCACCAACTCGGGCAACGTCGCCAGTAGACCTGAGTCGGTGAGGATGGAGTTGAGGGGCGGCGCCGACCCGGTGGTGTCGGTGATGGAGGTGCCGATTCTCCGGCCTGGTGGGCAGACCACCATCGAGTTTCCCCCAGTCGAGGTACTACCCGAGACCCTCTACGAGGTGGATGTCGTCTTGGAGCTAACGCATCCGGACATCGACCTGACCGACAACCAACTACGGGTCCAGTTCACCGTCAACGCCCCCTGAGCGCTACCTAATGCATCAGGGCCGGGATACCGGCCCTACGGCGTCTGGAATGGTCATCGGTCCGCCTGTCTGTAGCATCTACGACCCCATGCTCGACCCGAAACTCCTACGCGAAAACCCAGACACCGTCGCCGAATCAATCCGTAGACGGGGGCTCGACGTCGACCTCGACGCCTTGGTGGAACTCGACGCCGCCCACCGGGCCGCCCTGCAGGAGGCCGAGGGGCTCCGCGCCCGCCAGAAGGAAGCCGGTAAAGAGATCGCCAACCTCGAGGGAAGAGCCAAGGAGAAAGCCATCGAGGAGGTCTCCGGACTGGCCGAGTCGGTCAAGGGGGCCACTGCCCATGCCGACCAAATCGCCGAAGAGTTCCGTCTCGCGTGGCTGGAGATCCCGAACCTGGTCGACCCGACCGCAGCCGACGGGTACACCGAGGTTGACAATCTCGAGATCAAGCGACACGGAGATTCCCTCACCGAAGGGACCGACCATGCCAGTCTCGGAGAGTCGCTCGACATCATCGACACCGAGCGTGCCGCAAAGGTGTCCGGGAGCCGTTTCGGCTACCTGAAGGGCAAAGGCGCCCTCCTCGAGCTCTCCTTGGTGCGCTGGGCGATGGATCATCTCTACGAGGCCGGGTTCACTCCGATGATCCCCCCGGTCCTGGTTCGTGAGCATGCCCTGGAGGGGACCGGGTTCTTCCCGGAGGCCAGGGAGCAGGTGTACGAGATTCCGAAGGACGAGCTGTTCCTGGTCGGTACCAGCGAAGTGCCCCTGGCTGCTTACCACGGCGACGAGATCCTCGAGTCCGAAGATCTCCCCCTCCGGTATGCAGGCTTTTCGACCTGTTTTCGCCGGGAGGCCGGCACCTACGGCAAGGACACCGCGGGGATCTTCCGTGTCCACCAGTTCGACAAGGTCGAGATGTTCGTCTTCACCACACCGGAGGCGTCGAACGACGAGCACGACCGGCTGCTCGGGGTCGAGGAGCATCTGGTGCAGGAATTGGAGGTTCCCTACCGGGTGGTCAACGTGGCGGCCGGGGATCTCGGTGCCAGCGCGACCAAGAAGTACGACATCGAGGCTTGGTTCCCCGGAGAGCAGGCCTTCCGGGAGATCACCTCGTGCTCCAACACCACCGATTACCAGGCGAGACGACTCAAGATTCGCTATCGGGGCGACGGTGGGAACACGATCGTCCACACCCTGAACGGGACCGCCTGTGCCGTCGGGCGGACAATCCTCGCCATCCTGGAGAACCATCAGCAGCCCGACGGCAGCGTCGTGATCCCCGAGGCACTCAGGCGATACACGGGTTTCGATGTAATCGAGCCGTGAGCGAGGTCTCCGACCCGGTCTTCGCCAAGATCGCCCAACGCTACGACCGCATCAACAGGATCCTCAGCCTCGGCCGCGAACAGAGTTGGCGGGCGGTCGGGGTGGAGCTGCTCGAGCCCGGATTGGTGCTCGACCTCGGATGTGGCACAGGTGATACCGATTTCGACGGTCGTCCGGTCATCGGGCTCGACCCGGTGATCGAGATGCTCGCCCTCAGTCCCGTGCCGGCCCGGGTGGTGGGAGTGGGCGAGCAGCTTCCGCTCCAGGACGAGTCTGTGGAGGGGGTCTTCAGTGCTTTCGTCTTCCGTAATCTCACCTCGATCGATCACACCCTCGAGGAGATCGACCGGGTCCTTCAACCGGGCTGCTCGGCAGTGGTCATCGACCTGAGCCGCCCGTCGAGCCCGTTTCTCAGGTTTCTCCATCGCATCGGCACAGCCATCGTCCTCCCGCTGGTCGGGTTGTTGTTCGCCCGCGCCCCGCGTGAGTACTGGTATCTGAACCAAACCCTCGATTCGTTGCCACCACCGGAGATCCTCTTCGCCCGGCGGTCTCTGGTCTTGGAGGAGGTGTGGCGTAGCGGTGTGTTCGGGTTCGTCTATGGCGTGAGGCTGCGCAAGGGGCGTAAGGCCGCCGAGGAGGAGTCTCCGGAGGCGGCGTGACCTGAAGAGCCCCCTCCGTCGTCGGCGGCGACACCTCCTTCAACGTCGCTTCGCTCCTGGGGGAGGAAGCGGCGGAGTAGATCGTGACCCCGCCGTCGAGACACGGTGGGCGTCGTCGACGTCGGCCGTGGGCTCGGACCAGGCGACCCTACAGCACCCGGGACCGTCCACTTAGGGCTGCTTCCTTCCGGACCTGACCCGATTCATGGCGTCCCGCCGCGCAGGACCCGATCGTCAACGCCCCGACACCGGCGTCGCAGGCTGTGCAGCCCCGACGCGTCGTGTCCCTCGGGCGGGGAGTTCGGCCCCGCATCAAGAGGGTTTCGGGTACAGGGCACCCCTAGCGCCCCGCCTACACGATCGATGTCGAGGCTACCGATCGCCGTTGGCTAGGAGGAGTCGCCTCGCTGGTACCTTCACCCGGTTCGCCATGGTGTCACAGCGGTTCGGTGAGAACTTCCCGAGTCTGTTCACAGCAGCTCTCTTACAGGAGCTGTCCTTCGCCCTGCTCATCCATCTCCCCGGATACCTAAACCAACTCGGTGCCACCGAGGGCCTCATCGGAGTCCTCTATGCGTCGAGCGCGGTGGTCTCGCTGGTCTTCCGTCCCTGGTTGGGGCGAATCCTCGACTTGACTCGTCGCCGCACCGTCCTTCTGATCTCGGCGGTGATCAACATGGCGGTGATCATCGGCCTCACCGTCACGACGGTGTGGGGCCCGCTGCTTTGGGTGCTGTTCCTGGTCCAGCGAACGGTCCAGATCGCCCTGTTCACCACGATGCTCACGTACGGCGCGGACTCGATACCACTGGCGCGTCGCACCCAGGGTCTTGCCATATTCGGTCTATCAGGGTTGATCCCGATCGCGGCCGGCGGGTACGTCGGGGACGTGTTGATCGACAGGCTGGGATTCGACGGGCTCTTCTGGGGGGCGGCCGCGGTGTCACTGGTTTCCTGGCTGGTGGTCTGGACGCTGCCGGTGCTGCCGGTACGCGGTCATCAGCCTCGTCGCTCGTTCTGGGCGGCATTCGCCCAGCGCAACCTGCTTCCACTCTGGCTGGCAACGTTCCTCTTCTCGGTGGGGCTCGAGTCGTTGTTCACCTTCACCCGGACCTTCGTCGATCAGCGTCAGGTGGGGACGGCGGGCCTGTTCTTCGCCACCTATGGGGTAAGCGCTGCGATCACCCGTATCGCCGGCGGCCAGATGTACGACCGGATGCCCCACCGGCCGATGCTGGTGGGGGGGATCCTCTCCTACGGAGTGGGGCTCATCTGCATGGGCCTCGCCCAGACGGTCCCGATCCTGGTGTTGGCCGCGGCCATCACAGGAACCGCCCACGGAGCGGTGTTCCCTCTCATCTCCAGTGAGGTGGTCAATCGAGCTCGGGTCAGTGAACGTGGTTCGGCCATGGCCACATTCACCTCCATCTTCGACATCGCCCTCCTCGCCGGCGCCCCTGTGGTGGGGTTTGTGATCGAGGGCTTCGACTACCTGGCTGCCTTCGTCGGGGTGGGGGTGGTCCTACTCGTCGGCGCCATCGTCTACCGGCAATGGGATCGACGGATCGACCACTCGTTGAACGTGGCCGAGGAGATAGCGGACTAGACCTGCGCCAGAGAGGCGATCGAGTCGACCACGTCACTCGCCTCCACGTCCGGGAACGAAGCCGGCTCGACGGTCTGAAGCGGGGTCAACGTCACGTATCCCTCGGAGCAGAGGACCGTGTCCGAAGCCGGGTCGGATCGGCTCTCCTTGGCCCGCACTATGAACTGGAGCCGGTCGCCTTCGACGTCGTGGGTGGCGACCCGGATGTATCCGAACTCGTCGAGATCCGCCCAGTGAACCCCGACCACTTCGTCCAGAGGCAATCCAGGAACGTTCACGTTGAGGACCTGCGGGCCGGTGCGCCGGCCGACCAGCCAATGGGCGGCGCCGCGGGCGTACCGTGTCGCCGTGTCCCAATGCCATGGGTCGGATTGGTCGAGACTCACCGCCAAACCCTTCATCTCGAAGGTGCGAGCCGTCAATGCAGCCCCCACTGTCCCCGAGTGGATGATCGAATGGCCGGTGTTGATCCCCGCGTTGACCCCTGAGACGACCATCGCCGGCTTGGGCCCGAAGGCGCCCAATGCCGCTGCGGTGACCGCCAGACCCGGTGGTCCGTCGATGGCGTAGGCGACGGGCGCCTCGGCGATCTCGACGGGAGTCATGTCGACGCCCTTGTCGATCTCGAATCGTCCGATTCCGGTTCCCGATCCCGACATGTCGTGCGCCGGCGCCGCAACCACGACATCGAAGTCGTTTGAGAGAGTGGCGGCGAGCAGGCGCAGCCCCGGCGAATCGATTCCGTCGTCGTTGGTGACGAGCACTCGGAGTGGTTCGACGGTCATGCCGGGGTTGGGGCGAGTCTGCTGACTCCCACCTTCTCGATGAGCCCGGGGATGAGCTCGGCGTCGGCACTGCCCAGCCCGTGCCTGGTCACGTTGGCGGCGCCGGCGGCGCTGGCCAGGCGGAGCATGTCCTCGGTCCCCAGACCTCGTTTCAAGGCGGCGGCGAGTCCAGCGGTCATCGAATCTCCAGCGCCGCGGTGGTCGGCAGGATCGAGCTCCGGTGTCCTTGCCTCATACCAGGCGCCTTCGATGCTGGCCAGGGTGGGGCGGTCCTGTTGGGAGAGGACCACGGAGCGGACTCCGCCGTCTGTCAGCCGGTCGATGGCCTTCATCATCGATCTCCTGTCGGACACCGCTGCGAGCAGTCCGTCGCCCTGCATATCCTCGTCACTCACCTTGAGGATGTCGATTGGCCCGCCCTCGAGGAAGTACCACAGCTCCGGGCCATGCAGGTCGGCGACGACCGTCACGTCACCGGCAGCGAGATCATGCCCCAATCTGCGGTAGAAGCGCTCCGGAAAGATCTCGTGGGATTGGCCGGTCACCACACAGAGGCCTGCTGTGATCGCACGATCCAAGAATCGACCGTATACATCGTCGATCTCGTGTCTCTCCAGGGAGATCGGGGGCGACTCGGCGATCATCTCTCGCTCACCGGATCTCCTGTCGCTGATCACCGCCGGGCTGCGATGGGCGATCTCGATCGGGCTCATGTTCATCCCGAACTGGCTCACCAGCCCGATGAACACCTTGCCGGCCTCGCCGCCGACCGGACCGCAGATAATCGGTCGCTCGTCGAGGTGCTTGAGCATCCGGGCTACCCAAAAGCCCTGACCGCCCGGGTGAATGTGGACTTCGTCCTCACCAGACGACGCCGACTCGATGGTGACCGTCAGATATAGGACCGGGGCGAGGACGGCCACGGTGTGGTGTTGATGTCCCATGCGACTTCCCGGTGGGGGTGAAATCTTGTATACCCCTGCCGGGAGCATCGGAAACGGTGACGTCAGGCTGTGAGCTGTCTCGCCCATCTCATCTCGGAGATGGGCCACGATGAGGTGAGCCGCCGTGCCCTTTCAGATCCTGGCTGCTGTGTCCGACCGTCCGCTCAGGACCGAGCCGAACGGAAGAACTCCTCGAGGAGGTTCCTGCTCTCGTCGGCCAGGACCCCTTCCACCAACTCGACCCGGTGGTTGAGCCGCCGGTCCTGGGGAATGTTGTATAGCGACCAGGCGGCGCCGGCCTTCAAGTCGGCCGCCCCGTAGACGATCTTGCCCAGTCGGGCCCAAACCGATGCCCCAGCGCACATGGCGCACGGCTCTAGTGTCACCACCAGAGTGTGGCCGTTGAGCCTCCAGTCTCCGATCTCACGAGCCCGCGACGACAGGACCAGCATCTCGGCGTGGGCGGTCGGATCCTTCAGTTCCTCGCGGCGGTTGCGATCGGCAGCCACGATCGCATCTTTGGAGTCCAGGAGCACTGCCCCCACCGGGACGTCGCCGACAGAGCCGGCCTCACGGGCCAGGTCGAGCGCTACACGCATCGCCGTCTCATGGGAAATGGGCTCAGTCATCGCCGGGCATTATCCTCTATCTCCCCGTCGGGTCAGACGGGAACTCTCGGAGGGATCGCATAGTCTGGCCTAGTGCGCGGCACTGGAAATGCCGTTGGGGGTTTGCGCCCCCTCGAGGGTTCAAATCCCTCTCCCTCCGCGAAACGAGACACCCGGTAGCCTGGCGGCTCGCCGTCAGCACCTTTGGAGGGGTCGCATAGTCCGGTCTAGTGCGCGGCACTCGAAATGCCGTAGGGGGCTGACGCCTCCTCGTGGGTTCGAATCCCACCCCCTCCGCCGCACGTTGTTCACTCGAGTTTCGTGTTTGCTCACGAAAGTGGGCTGAATCGACTTTGGGTTTGGTCAACACCGGACGTGATGAGAGTTCCCAGTCGTCTCATGAGAATTGCTCGCCAGGAAGATGGCGAGTCCTGGATCAATGCACTGCCAGGGCTTGCAGCAGAGCGCGCAGAGGCGTGGAGCCTGCATGGGCTGGGAGAACCTTTTGCTGACTCCTCTGTATCACTGGTTCTCCCTGCCGAGCTCCCGGATGGGCGAGCTGTTGTCCTCAAGCTCCAGTTCCCCCATAGGGAAAGCGAGCGTGAGGCCGAGGCGTTACAGCATTGGAGTGGGGACGGTGCCGTCCAGCTATTTGCACACGATCACAGCCGCAGCGCCTTGCTCATCGAACGATGCCTTCCGGGCGTACACCTCTCGACGGAGGAGCAGGACGAAGTCATCTCAGTGTTGACGGCGCTGCTACCTCGACTGTGGAAGCCAGCCGGCGAGCCGTTCACGACGCTCAGCGAAGAGGCGGCACTCTGGAGGCGAGAGTTGGCCGACAGGTGGGAGGCGGCGGGACGATCTTTCGAGCGCCGTCTCCTCGATGCGGCGTCCGAAGCGTTGAGAGACCTGGCCGACACACAGGGAGAGCAGGTCCTGATACACCAGGATCTTCACGGAGACAACGTGCTCGCCGCCGAACGAGAACAGTGGTTGGCGATCGATCCGAAGCCGGTGGTAGGTGAACGTGAGTTTGCCGTTGCACCCGTTGTCCGTTCCTACGAGTTCGGACACAGCCGGGGAGCCGTTTGGAGGCGGTTGGATCGGCTCTCCTCTGAGCTCGGACTCGACAGGGAAAGGGCAAGGCTGTGGTCGTTCGCTCAGACTCTCGCCTGGGCATTCGAGGGCACATCAGTTCTTCCCCGTCATGTCGAGACCGCTCGATGGCTGCTGACGTGACCGCGGGCATCTGTCGGAACGATTCGGTCAGCTGTTTCAGGAGAGTGGCCACCAGTACGAGACTTCTCGCTCGTCGACCCGTTGGCCGCCGGTTGCCTCATGGATGGACATCGCCGCCCGTGTTGTCTTGATCGGTCAGCAGCCACATCTTCCGATGCCCCTCACGTCTCCCGAGTGCCAGGAAGGCTTCGACCAGTGATCGACCGATGCCTTTGTCGCGCTCCTCCTCACCACCTCGATTTCATGGAGGAGGAGCATCGAGTCGCCGTCCGCTCGCACCTGCCGGTGGCCCCACGCCCAGCCACGATCCTTTCCCCGTAGCGCGCGACAAAAGCGACAGTTGTCGGATCGTCGGGGAACACACGGTGCTGTTCGTGCTTCACACCACGGAACACAGCGCCCGCCAACGCCCAGAGGCGATGGTCCGGGGCTCCCATCTCGACTATCTCAACGGACACGAAGTTCCTCCATCATCCCCGACGTAACGCGGCTTGTGGAAAGAGGTCAAGTCAATGCTCGTTCGAGCATCTCCGAGTATGAACTGTCGGCCAGGGTCAAGTCGCCCATCTCATCGCTTCGGGTCCAACGGATCTCGTCGTGCTCCTCGGGTGCCAGATTGCTGGGCTCCCCCGTCCAGTCGTCGACGAGATAGACGTGGAGTCGGAGATCGTCGTCGGTGAGTGTCAGCCACGGCGTCTTCTCGGACAATTCAGGGACGATCCCGAGTTCCTCTTCTAGTTCCCGTGTCAATGCGTCGACGAGAGTCTCACCCGGCTCGACCCGGCCGCCGGGAAGGTCCCATACATTCGGGTAGTGACTCCGGTCTGGTCGCCGATGACAGAGGAGCACCCGGTCCTCCC
Organism: Acidimicrobiia bacterium; assembly: GCA_035513335.1. GTDB lineage: Bacteria > Actinomycetota > Acidimicrobiia > Spongiisociales > ZC4RG35 > JANQRA01. Next base: position 96,674 of record DATKCE010000017.1, on the reverse strand, counting down.
GACGCAGCAGTCCGGCCACGACATGCAACGGAGGGGACGGTGTCACGTGTGGGTGCGGGTTCATGTATCCCTTTCTCTTGACCTGCGTGACCCAAACACGGATCATGGAAGTATGCCCGCCCGCAGCGACTCGCCACCGAGCTCCTCGCTCCGGCTCTTCGAGGTGCTGTTCATCCTGGCTCTCCCGGTGGCGGTGGTAGCGACTGTTCTCTGGCTCAACCGACCCGCCGAAGTGATCACGGCTCGAATCATCGACTCCACCGTCACGTCGATCGATGGCGGTTTCGTGGGCAACGTGCATTGGACCGACCATGGTGGAATCCGCCACAATCGACAGGTCGAGATGACGCCGGAGCACATCACCAGCGGGACCGTTCCGCTGGTGGCGGAGGTCGGCGGGGAGGTCACTGTGGTGGATCCGGACGAGTACGGACGTGTGCCGCTCACCGTCCTGGCGCTCGCCGCCGCCATCGGCCTGGCCTTCGCACTCGTGGTCGTGGCGACGATGCGCGGCTTCGGGTTCGTGCGCGGCACCGGGCGTGCAGGCGAGATGACTCCCGACGAAGTCCAGGAGTCACACGCCTTCTACTGGCGCCACTGAAGCCTGGACGATCCGAAGGGTCGTTTCGGAGCACCCGGCGAGACGTGTCGTCACACCGATCGATCACGTCTCTTAGAGCTCAGGGCGTATCTCTGCCTCCCAGAACTCGATGAAGCCCTCGGTGGGGTCACCGATCTGGTGAAGATAGATGTACTCGATGCCGGCCTCGCGCGCTTCTGATATCGACCGCAGTATTGGTTCGGGGTTCGGGCCCATCGGCATGTCTTCGAGGTGATCGTCCGTCACCAGGCTGGTCGCCTGCTCCATATGCTGCACCGTGCGCAGATCCTGTGCCAATTGCCCAGGAAGACCGGTGTTGGGCCAGACCCGCAACGCCCGTTCCCGAGCCGCGTCCTCATCCTCATCCCAGCACAGCGAGAGCTGGGTCCAAATGTCACCGGAACCACCTTCAGCCCGGTAGGCATCGATCACCTCGTCCTTGATACCTGTAATCCACAATCCATCGCCGGCGCGGGCCGCGAGCTGGGCCGATTTCTCACCGAAGGCGGACACCAATACGGGAATCGGATCGTCGGGGAGGTCGAATATTCGAGCATCCTCGACGGTGTAGTACCGGCCCCGGTGGGTGATGCTCTCTCCTGTCCACAAGGCCCTCATCACCTCTATCGCCTCCTCCAGCATCTCGAGCCGCTGCGGGGCGGGTGGCCAACGGTCGCCCAACACATGCTCGTTGAGCGCCTCTCCCGTGCCCACACCCCAGGTGAACCGGTCACCGAACAGACATGCCGTGGTGGCCACCGCGTGGGCGTTGATGGCGGGATGCATGCGCACCGTCGGACAGGTCACTCCCACCCCTACTTCGATGTCGGTGGTTTGCCCGGCGATTGCTCCGAGCACGGTCCAAACGAATGGGCTGTGTCCTTGTTCCCCGATCCAGGGGTGGAAGTGGTCGGAGATCGAAACGAAATCGAAGCCCGCTCGTTCGGCTGCGACGGCGATGGCCACCAGGTGCTCGGGTGGATGCTCCTCGCTCGAGAGTGTGAGTCCGAATTTGGTCAATGTGGGTCGGTTGGCTCGCGGTGTGGACAGCCGGGAAATACCCGCGGCGGGGAAGCTGCCAAACATCTCCGAGCGTCTCTGGAGGTCGGCACCAAACTCGAACATGCCAGCCGCCCGTAGTCGACCCGAAGTCTCGGTGTGTGGTTAGAGATGACGAGGGACGGGGTATTCGGAGGCGCTCTAATCACCGAGTCAGACATTTGGGGGCCACGAATGGGCGAAGAGCAACGTGTTGTTCGGGTGGATGACCAGGGCCAGACCGAGACCCTGTTCGGTTTCGAGATCTCGAATGGACCGGAGACTTACCGACTACTCATCACCCATCCGATAGCCAAGGAGGGATTGGTAGAGGAGATCCCCAGAGACTCGATCACGTCGATCGATAAGGCCAAGCCCGGCCCGCGTAGCCAATTGCCCGAGATCCTCGAGGAGGAGTGACTCGGACCAATCGTTTCACGCTCAGTCCCGGCTCAGCAGCCGTTGGCTCTCCTTGAAATGGGCCAGACCTTCGACCTGACGGATATAGGCCTCACCCTTCTTGAACCTCTCGGCGATCTCCGCATGCGACTCGCCCTCCGCACGCAAGTCGAGAACGCGCTGCTGCCTCGGGGTGAGGTAACGGTCGCTGGTGGTGCCGTTGCGCGGAATTTCTGTCCAGTCGATCATCCGCTCCACGAACTCGGGGCTTCGGTTGATGCGGGCAGCGATCTCGTCGATGACGATGCCCTCGCTGTGCATCTCGAGCACCCGCCGTTCGATCGGTCGAAGGTGTTCCATTTCGGTGGCGTTGCTCATGTAGACAAACCTAGTGGACCCCGAGAGGTGTCCCTTCATCGATTTCGGGCTACCGGGACTTTTGCCGCGAGAATGGTCGTTCACACACCTGGAGGGGTGTCCGAGCGGTCTAAGGAGACGGTCTTGAAAACCGTTGGGCCCATTCGGGTCTCGTGGGTTCGAATCCCACCCCCTCCGCGTAGGCCCGGGCATGGGCGCAGTAGTCCGAGTACCTGATACCAGGTACCTTGTAAGGAGGCGGGTGATTGAGTCCGCCGACAATGGAGAGGTGGCCGAGTGGTCGAAGGCGCTCGCCTGCTAAGCGAGTAAGGGGTTATAAGCCTCTTCGAGGGTTCAAATCCCTCCCTCTCCGCTCCATGACATGTGACGGCGACTACCTGGTCGCCGCATTCACGGCGAAGTCACCCATCCGTCGATGTCGGCGTCTGATATCGAACGAAGGCCCTCCACCAACCTGACCGGCCACTGTTTGGATAACGACTCATCCGGGATCCTCCCCGGCTCCGAAATGGGGTCATGGAAACGCAGTTGCGACAGCCGCGACTCAACCTGACAAGGAGGATCCATGAGAAAGCTCAGACTGGCCCTATTGGCGGCCGTCCTCGCCGTGGTCCCGGCTCTCGGAGCCATGGCCCAGTCGAACGAGGGTGAGGTCATCGTCGTTCACGGCGTGCCCGACCTGTTGGTCGACGTCTACGTAAACGGTGCCCTGACGCTCGAGGACTTCGCGTTCGGCGATGTGGCCGGGCCGCTCGCTCTCCCAGAGGGAAGCTATGACCTCGAGATCTATGCGGCCGACGCCGATCCCGAGACCGACGACCCGGCGCTGTCCGGTTCCGCCGACCTCCCCGCCGGGGCGGTGGCGACCATCGCCGCGTACCTCCAGGAGGGTGGTAGCCCAACTCTCGGTGTCTTCGTCGAGAACAACTCTCCGACCGATGCCGGAGACGCCCGTGTCACTGCGCGTCACCTCGCCGACTTCGGTGCCGTCGACATCCTCGCCAACGATGGCGCCGTCTTCGAGGGCGTGACCAACGGCCAGAGCGGCGACATCGACCTTCCCGCCGACACCTACAACATCAAGATCACGGCCGCCGGCGATGCCGAGACCGTGGCCTTCGACGCCGATGTGGCGTTGGCGGAGGGCACCAACACGATCGCCTACGCCATCGGCTCCATTGCCGACGGCAACTTCCAGGTCGCAACGGCTGCGATCTCGGGCCTCGCGGCCTCACCCGAAGGGGTGCCCACAGGTGACGCCGGACTGGCCGGCGCGGTGAACCCGGTGATCTGGGGTGTCCTCGCCCTGCTCTCGATGTCAGCCATCGGAGGCTCCGTCGCCGTCGCCCGGTCCCGTCGATAACCCCGACTGGGGGGTAACTGACGATGAGGGAGGCCTAACGTGGCCTCCCTCATCTTTCTCCTCAACCACTAATGCGTCGATCAGCAGCAATCGGGCTCGCCATAGTCGGAGCAGCCCTCGCGGGGGTTTCCATATGGGGAGTACTCAACACCTCTTTCGATGTCGGCGATACCGAAACCGTGGAGACATCCCTGACGGGTGACACCACCACAACCACCTCCCCTCCCGAGGACAGCACCACGACCACCGTGGCGGAGCTGTGGTCCCCCAACGAGTTCTCCCTCCTCACCGAACTCGAGGCAACGGAAGGGCCCGAGCCCGAGCGTCTCATCATCGACGTTCTCGGAATCGACGCACCGATTGGACAGTACGGGGTGGCCGCCAATGGTCAGATGGACGTGCCCGACAACGTCACCGAAGTAGGGTGGTACAAGTTCGGTCCCAGGCCCGGTGATCCCGGTTCGGCGGTCCTCGCCTCTCACGTCGACCTGGCGGGCGCGGGACGGGGGCTGTTCCACGACCTGGACGAGTTGGTTGTCGACGACGAAGTGGCTGTGTCTTATAGCGACGGAGCAACCCATTCCTTTCGGGTGATCGCCACGGCGACTTACTTGAAGACCGAGTTGCCACTCGACGCCATCTTCAGCCGCCAGGGCGACCCGGTGCTCACTCTGGTCACCTGTGGCGGGGGATTCAGCCGCTCGACCGGCAGCTACGACTCCAACGTGGTCGTCTACGCCGTCCCGGTCGATGGCCGGGCCGACCCTCGTCCCGCCACGTCCTGAGATTGTTGCCTCATTCTCATTCTCGTTGGAGCAGACCCAGTGTCCACGCGGCGGCAATATGCTTGGCGGACATGACACCTGCCGATCGACCTCTCGTCGACACCCTGGCCGCCTTCGCAGACACCCTGGTGTCCGACTTCGATATCAGCGAGCTCTTCTATCGACTGGTCGACGCATGTGTCGAGCTTGCAGATGCCGACGATGCGGGCCTCCTCCTGATGAATCGAGACGGCGAGCTCGGAATCGCCGCCGCCACGAGTCGATCGGCCCATCTGGTCGAGCTCCTTCAGCTCCAGGCTCGGGAGGGCCCCTGTCTCGATGCCTTTCGAAGTGGGGAGCCGGTTCGCACGGGCCCGCTCGACAGCGCTGAGGCGGAAAAACGGTGGCCGGAGTTCAGCGGACTGGCGACCTCAGCCGGGTTCGACTCGGTGGTAGCGGTTCCGATGCGGCTGCACGACACCACCCTCGGATCGCTGAACCTGTTCCGCACCGGGCCAGGCGAGGCGACCGACCGAGACTTGACCGCGGCGCAGGTTCTCGCCGACATGGGTACGATCGCCATTGTCCACAACTGGCTGGTCGATGACGCACGCGAGGTCATAGACCAACTGCATACCGCGCTCGACAGCCGGGTCAGCATCGAGCAGGCGAAGGGGATCGTCGCAGAGCGCACCAAGCTCGACGTGGCAGCCGCCTTCGAGCGGATCAGGGCCTATGCCAGGACCAACAACCTACGTCTCCAAGATGTCTCCTCCCGCATCGCCTCGGGCGAGTTCGACGTCAGTCTGCTCGGCGAGATGGGATCAGACCCCGAGTGAGCCCGTGAGTGTCATTCACCGGCGGGCAGCGGTTCGCCCGACGGCCCAGACGAGGACCCGATCGACCGGCCAGGTGTTGACCACGCGATCCGGGCCCACTCCCGCCCGCTGAAGCACCCCGACGGCGTTGGCGATGTTCTCCAACTCGGCGACTCGATGGGCATCTGAGTCGGCGGCGAAGATGGCGCCTCTCTCGGCAGCGACTCGAATCCATTCGTCGGACAGGTCGAGCCGGTCCCGATGCCCATTGACCTCGAGGGCGACATCGTTGGCCACGGCAGCGTCTATCACCGTCTCCATGTCGAGACGCAACGGCGGTCTGATCCCGATCCTCCGCCCGGAGGGATGAGCGAGGACCCGCACCGAGGGACACTCCAGAGCGGCGATGACACGCTTGGTCTGGGCACTTTCATCGAGGCCGAAATGGGAGTGAACCCCGGCCACCGCGATATCCAGCAACTCCAGGGCGTCGGGATCCAAGTCGAGACCCCCATCAGGCCCGATGTTGAGCTCGGCACCGTGGAGAACCATCAGGTCCGGGAAGAGGGGCCTCGTCGTTGCGATGAGCTCTGCCTGTGCGGCGATAGCGGTCTCGTCGAGACCCCCAAAGCGCAAACCCTGGGTGTGGTCGGTGATGGCCACATAGTGGTAACCGCGGTGGCGGGAGAGACTGAGGACCTCTTCGATGGGCATCCGCCCGTCTGGCGAGAGCTCGGTGTGGATGTGGAAGTCGCCGCGCAAGTCGTCGCTGACGATCACCTCGAGCGCTGAGTCGACCGGCAAGTGTCGAGCCGGCGCTGCGATCAGTGGCAGACCCACCGATCGATATGCTTCGTGCTCGGTGGGGAAGGGGTCTTCGGTCACTTCAGCGGCGTGTCCGGGCGGACCGGTCACCCAGAGCAGTTTCGTGCCCCCTGACTCCGGCAGGGCGTGATGGATCGCAACCTCGATCCCGGAGTGGGTGACGCCCTCGATCGAGTCGGGTCCCACCTGCGCCGAGCGGAGCGAGGAGCTCGTCTCCAGGAATTCGTCGACCAGGAGTCGGTTCGCGGTGACCGCAACCAGGTCGATGCGGTCGACCCATTCCTCCAACCGACGTACCGATCCGGCGATGGCGACCGAGCATCCGGCGTGCCCGGCGATGTGGGTGGAGAGCGCGGAGGCGATGACCCAGGCCTGGTGGGCGGGAACATGGTCGGGGCCCGGGGTGAGATCCAGGATGCGCTCCCACAGCTCTAGTGTCTGTTGTCCTACGCCCTGCAGCGTCGCCGCGGCGCCTGATCCGAGGGCCGATCTCAGGTCGTCGACGTGCTCCACACCCAGGTCTTTCAGACCCCGCAGCATCGCCGGGGTCATCCGGGGAAGTCGACGCAACCGGGCCGCGTCGGCCGGATAGCCCTCCTCCAGCGGGATCAGCTGTTTCAGCTCGCCGCTGGCTCGATACTCTCTGATCAGGGCGGTCACCCCGGGCCCGATCCCGGTGATCGCCATCAACTCTTCGTCGTCGGCATCGAGGTCTGATACGTCGTCGAGAGCCCATACCGCGGTCCGGTACGCCTTGGCCCGGAACGACCGCCGTTTCTCCGCGGCCTGGACCAGGTCGGCCAGTCGCGAGAGGAGCCGTGCCAGTCCCCGTCTCGTCGGGGTGGGTGTCATCTGATCCCGCCTTGCTCCGATGGCCTCGTCGTGTTCGTCTCGTCGGTGGATGTCATGTGTCGTCAGCCTCGAAGAGTGAACAAGACCTGGACAGAGCCATGGCTCTTGATACCCGGATCCGCACTGCAGCAACCCACATCGCACCCGTCGTGGAAAGGGCGGTGGCAGGGAAGGAATCCGGTTTGGCGCGGTTCGTCCGCGGGTATCTTGACGCTCCCCAGACCGAAGGAGAACGGAATGAAGGAAGCGCAGGTCGAGGAGCTGCTCTACCAGGCGTTGGAGACCGAGATCGGTGGTGTCGAGATCTACCAGATGGCCATTCAATGCGCGGTCAACGAGGACCTGAAGAAGGAGTGGGAGAAGTATCTCTCCGAGACTGAGAACCACGTACGGATCGTCAAGCAGATGTTCGACGACCTCGACTTGGACGAGTCCAAGGAGACCCCGGGGAGGGAAGTTGTCCGCCACAAGGGGCAAGCGCTACTGAAAGCCATGAAAATGGCTGCCGACACCGGCGACGAGGTGGCCGCTCAGCTGGTGGCCGCGGAGTGCGTGGTCGAGGCGGAGACCAAAGATCACGCCAACTGGGAACTGATCGGGAGGATCGCCGAGGAGGCGACGGGCGACCAGAAGAGAATCCTCTCCGAGGCCTACGAGCAGGTGGAAGAGGAAGAAGACATGCATCTCTACCACACCATGGGCTGGGCCCGGGAGTTGTGGATCGAGTCGCTGGGAATGAAAGCGGTGCTTCCGCCGCCCGAAGAGGAGAAGAAGGTGACCACCGCCATCGGTGCCTCTCGTGCCGAGCAGTCTCGCGACGACATGCTCTAGGTAGGACCGCTGTCCTGGCTCGACGGGCCCGCGTCTCGCCTCCTCGTCGCGGATCTCAGTGAAAGCCCCGGCTGGCCGACTTGGGGTGATCGGTGGACTTGGCCAACCGGCCGGGGATCACCGGCCGGGATCGACCAGTCTCAATCCTCGATCGAGGCGGGACGGCTTTCGTCCAGAGCGGCGAGGGCCCCTTCGACGGTGTCGAGTCTCGAGGCGAACATCGGATCGGGGAATACCAGCTCGAGAACCCGCCGCACCTGGCGAGATGGCACCAGGAAGATCCGCATCCCGTTCTCGTGCAAGATGCGTTTCCCCTCCACGAGGGCATGGAGACCGGTGGAGTCCATGAAAGTCACCCGGGTGGCGTCGAGAATGACGGCCGAATGACCCTCGCCGACCAACGACGTGAACCGATTCCGCAACAGATGAACGGAGGAGATGTCGATCTCACCGGCGAGACGAACGATCAGAACACCGTCTCGGAGGGGCTCTGTCTCCAAGGAGAGCAAGTCCTCAGAAATCCGTTCCATCATTGTCCTTCGAAAGCATTGAAACCGAATACAGCATCGGTGCCAACTCCCGAGGTCTGGAGGAGTCGCCCTCTCGGAGTGTATCAAACGACAATGCGGAAACGAAAGTGGATGGCTCGCTGAGAGCCCGGGTCTCAGCGTCGGGCGTCGAGCGGTAGTCGGAAGCTGACCGAGGTCCCCTGTCTCGACCTGTCCACGGTGAGTCCCTCGCTGACCGACTCGATGATCCGAGTGCCCAATCCGGGATACGACGTGGGGTCCGCAGGCTCTCGCCACTTCCCGGTGTCGCTGACTTCGACGTTCAATGCCTCGTCGGCGACGGTGATGCGCACCGTCACATCGCCAGTGATCGAGTCGCGGTAGGCGTGGCGTGCGGCGTTGGCGGTGGCCTCTCCGACGCAGATCAGCAGATCGTCTCCCACTGTCTCGCCGAACTCCCGGGCCGAGATCCACTCCCGCAACGACGAGCGGATTTTGCCTAGCTCCTCCGGTAGGGCGGGAAAGACCTGGTGGTACTCCCCGGTGTCCATCGCCGCCCTCATAACCAGGACCACGATGTCGTCGTCCTGTGAGGGCCCGGGCACCAGCGTCTGGAAGAGCTCGTCGCACATGGTGTGAGGCCGATTCTCCGCGAATCTGGAGGCGGCACGCTCCAGACGCTCCAGACCCACAGTCAACGACTCACCGCGCCGTTCCACGAGCCCGTCGGAGTAGAGGACCAATGACGATCCCGGAGCGAACTCAACCGAAGCCTCCCGTCGACTGGTGTCTTCCCCGTGGAGAGGCTCTGTCTGACCCTGGTCGAGCCAGATGGTCTCGCCTTGCGGCGAGACGAGGAGCCCTGGGGGGTGACCCGCAGAGGAATAGGTGATCGTCTGTCCCTCGAGGTCGACGATGGCGTAGAAAACCGTTGCGTAGCCGGTGCCGTTGGGCCCTCCGACGAATTCGTTCAGCTGTGTCAGTAGAGCGGCCGGGCTCTGGTTGTGCAGGGAAAGGGCGGCGAGGGCGGATCGGAGTCGCCCCATCGAGATCATGGCGTCGATGCCGTGTCCCACGATGTCTCCGACCACGAGGCCGATCCGACCGTCCCGAAGCTCGATGGCGTCGTACCAGTCTCCGCCGACTTCGAGCGCGTCGCTGGCGGCTTCGTAGCGGGCGGCGAGGTCGACTCCGGGCAGGCTGAGCAGCCGGTCGGGCAGCAGTCCTCTCTGGACCCGCAATGCGAGCTCACGGTCCCTGCTCCGCTCACTCTCGATGATCACCGACTGGAGCGCGGCCCGCTCTGCAGCTTTCGTGGCGAGCTCCCTTTCGTGTGACTCCGCTGCTACCGCCAGTCCGGCAAGCGCAAAGGTTCCCACCTGGAGCTTGATGAGCACCAGAGCCTCGGCTGGAGAAAGCCCGGTCCTCAACGAGCCCGGATCCATTGCAGTGGTGAAGGCGATGGTGAAGGCGATGGCGAGCCCGGTCAATACCACCGCTCTCACCCCAAAGACGACACCGGCGACGAGCATTCCGACGAGAACGAAGAAGAGGACTGGATAGTCGGTCAGAGTGAGAAGGGCCAGAGTCAGCACCGCAGAGCCGCCGATGAGCACCAACCCGCCCACGGACAAAGGAGAGCGTCGATCAGGGCTGGAGCCCCAGGCCAGAAACGCACCCCCCACCAGGACCACCCCGAGGGCATCTCCCAACCACCATTGTCCGAACGTGGTTAGTAGGTGGTCGCCGCCAAACGCACGATCCGCGACTGCCCCAATCCCGGCTCCCACCGCCGGCCCGACGAGCACGGCGCCGAAGATGAACCAGAGGACATGTCTCCGTCTGGCCAGATCGACTCGACCACAGGCTGCGGTGACGATTCCGGCGCCGACCAGGGGCTCGATGACATTGGCAGCGGTGAAGCCGATCGCCTGGGCGGTGGCATAGCCGCTGGTCAGGTCCATGGCGAGCTCGGTCACACCCGCTGCGAGCAACACGATCCACCAGTGATGTTTGGAGAGCCGCAGGAGGAAGCCGACGGTGATGCCGGCGGGAATGAAGAAGACTCCCTGCAGTCCGGAGGCTTCGATGAGGAAGAAGGCCAGTCGAGCGCCGACGGCGTAGGCGCTCGCCACCACAGCGAACAAGGCGATCAGACTCCGCCATCCGAGTTGATCGGGCCAAGTCCACTTGGTCGCGGGGGCCAGGTCGGCCGTGTGGTCAGTTTTCGCTGCGTTCATGTCGGTCAGATACGGGGATGGACGCTAGACGCTGCTGAGCGTCTTCAGGAAGCGCGGTCGAGGACCCCATCAGGAGTCCTGCGGAAGAGCCCTTCCGGGAGGTCTCTGCCGGTCCGGCGCAGAGCGAGGGCCCAGGAGGGTGAGTACCCGAGAGCCCAACGCAGGCTCCTCACCGCCGCCCGGCCAACTACGTCGGCTGCCGGCTTCGGCTTCAAACCCAGGACTCCCTGAAGACGCTCGGGCAGGGTGATGATGGCCGCCTCGAGCATGACCATATATCCGGTCTTGATCCCGGGGCTCAACGGAGGGTCGGTGAGGAACTCCACCACTGCCCCCATCTCCGGCGACGGCGCGATCTCGGGATGGTCGGTGACCCACTCAGCAAGAGCAGACGCCGTGGGCGGCATCGGGTCGGCTCCGAGGAGGGCTCCGATCCGGGCCTGCTCCTCCACGAAGCGGTCGGACTCGACGACCGTCAGCGGATGCTCCGAGTAATGCTGGCTGCTGGTCAGGAAAGAGTCGGACAGCGCGTTGTGAACCCAAGCCGAGTATCCCGGATCCGCTGCGTTGTAGACGACTCCCCGACTCGAAACACCCTTTACGAAGGCGTGAGACTTCCTCACCCGGCGCACCGCCGCATCCACCTCGGGCCGGGCTCCGAAGGTCGTGGCAGTCACATAGGCAGAGGTCCGGGAGAGCCTGCCCAACGGGTCGTCGCGGTAACGGGAGTGTTGGTCCACGCCGGCCACGACCTCCGGGTGTGCCGCCTGGATCAACAGGCCCCGGATCCCGCCGACGAAGGCAGCCGGGTCGGCGATGAGACGCCACGACACCGAGTCCGGTCCGAGCAGACCCGGGTCGCCCGAGTATTCGAGAGTGTTCTCCAGGGGGTAGGGAGCGTGTTCGAACATCGATAGGGTGGCCCGGCTGACTCCCGACCGCACACGGGCTACGAGGTTCTCAGCGGTCCGTAGCAGAGGGCCCATCAGGCTTCGGTGATCACGGCGACGACGTCCCCGGCGCTCGATACGACGCCACCGGCGACCTCACGGGTGAGGGCGAATCCGGTCACCTTCCCGGTCCAGGTGAACGTGGATGGCTCCGGACGATTGCCGAGCACACCCGCAGAGATCGCGTCCTCGGCGTCGTTGATAACCCAGAGCTGGTAGGTACGCGACTCGTCGAGCGGGTCGAGAGATTCGGTCGGGATCACGAATCCGCGGCCGTCGCCAGCCAGGATTACCTGGGCGACGGAAACCTCGTTGACAAAGAAGTCGCCCACCAACGTGCCCGGCTGGTCGACCACCCGACTGGCGGCGGCGGCGATGCTGTGGCTTGTCAGGCCCTGGTCGTCGAGGTTGTCGATGATCACGATGGCACCGAACACCAGGGCGAAGACCGCGGCGACGGCGGTGGTCCACCTCCAGAACATGTTCGGCCGGGGCCTGGCGAGTGGGACCACTTTGGACTCGGTGGCTCCGTCGGTGGAGATGGCGCTGCTGATGCGCTCCCAGATCTCCTCCGATGCGGGTTGGTCGTGGACCAGGTTGGCGGCGACGTCCTGATAATCATCGAGCGCGGACAGACATTGTGAACAGGTCTCGAGGTGTTCGACGAAGTCGGCCTGCTCTTGTCCTTCCAGGGCGTCGAGGGCATACAGGGGCACCAGATCCATGATCTCGTGGTTACTCATCGCGCCACCTCTGCCAGGACAAGAGACAACTTCCTCATGCCACCCCTGATCCTGCTCTTCACAGTGCCTTCGGGCTCGGCGAGGGCTTTGGCCACCTCGACATAGGTCAGACCCTTGAAGTAGGCGAGAGAGATGGCGTTGCGTTCGTCTTCACTGAGCTGCGCCACTGCGTTGCGGACGATCTCGCTCTGGCTCCGGGCCCAAACCTCGTCGTCGATGTCGATGACCTGGTCACCGAGCGGCGAAGTGCCCTCGCGACGACTGCGCGCCGCCTCCGATCGGACGATGTCGACCGCACGGCGATGGGCGATGGTGAGTAGGTAGGTGCGTAACGATCCTCGGTCGGGGTCGAATCCGTCCGGGGAATTCCAGAACGACACGAACACATCCTGGACCACGTCCTCTGCCAGGGCGTCGTCTCTCAGCACCTTGCGCGCGACGAAATGCACTGCACCACCGTATTTCCGGTAGATCGACTCGAGCGCCGCATCGTCTTCAGCGAGGACACCGGCTACCAGGCCGGCGTCGTCCGATCGATCGTTGCTCACGACGTGTAGAAGGCCACTTCGCGGTAATCGTATGGGATTCTCCAGAACTAGGGGGAGGCTGATCATCATGTCCTCACCGCCCATTCGTTGCTCGTAACTGCCGCAGATGGGTTTGGCCGCTCAAACCTGCGGGTACCTCCGGAGTAGACCACCCGACCCAAGGACCCAGAAGTGGACACCAACGCGATTGCCACTGAGATCGTGAGCATCAGACGCCGCCTCGACGAGCTCGAAGACGAGTCGGATGTCCGAAACGATGTCATTGACGAGCAGAAGGAATTGCGCGACAGGCTGCGTCACCTCCAAGATGTGGTGTCGAACAAGGACGCGAGAGGCGGCACGCAGGATTCACCTGCCGAGCCCGACTCGGTCCACTACCACCCGCCCGCCTGACGCAACTGGATCCCGTCCACGACGAGCCCGGAGTCAGTCGTCCTCGGGCACGGCTTCTGGTTGCAGAATGTGACCCGCAGCCGCGGCGGCATCGAGCTGGGTGACGGCCCCCTCGGTGGCGAGGCGGCCGTCGGTATCCGAGATCTGAGCCCGGATGAACCAGTGGTTCATCTCCAATTGGGCGGTTTGTGATATCAGCAGGTCCTCGCTGATCGGGTCGATATTCTCCGCCTGGTCGATGGCTTCTCGATGGCCGCTGCCGACGCGCTCGTAGACCTTGTCGAGGGCGCCGAGGTGCGCCATGACCGGGGCGCGTCCCAAGGCATATTCGTCGGCGGAGCGCATCTCGACGACCTGTCCGGCCAGCCCGCCGGCGACCCCTCCCAGGGTGGTTGTCCTCTCGGCGACTTCGTCGATCATCTGTCTGGTCTGGTCGCTCTGGGTGTCCATCAGCTCGTGTACCGCTAGGAACCCGCTTCCGACGACGTTCCAGTGGACGTGTTTGAGGATGAGGGAGAGGTCGATCAGGGAGGCCAGTCTCTCCTGGAGGATCGCACCAACTTTCTCCGCTTCTCCCGTGTCCATGCCTGCCGGTGCGTAGCGATGTTCCATTCCGTCTGCTTCTCCTTGGGGTCTCGTGAGACGCGTGCCCGAAACGGCCTTACCCGACCGCTCCGGACACGAAACGGGAGGATTCCGAGAGTCCGCACCAAGTGCAGGGTTTCGTCGTGTGGAGGTAAGGGGTATGAGGAGCGTGCAACGATCCGGGTTCCTCCCAACCAAAGCCCGGACCTCCGAGTCCCTTTCGGAGTGGAAACCCCCCGGCTTCAGCCGGGGGGTTCTCCATGTGGGACCGATGCGAAGCCTGATGGTTTCGCAACGGGCCGCCTGGGGTAACTGCTCCCCTGCCCGGGAGATACCCATCGGGGTCCCGCCTCGTTCGGCGGGAAGACAGGCGTCTTCTGTCCCGAGTCTGGGAGAACCAGGCCAATCTGTCGTTTGCTTGCGATAACAGCGGCGATCGAGCATTTGTGGCCCCTTCCCCCCGAGAAGGGACGGAAGACGTCTTTCCCACATCAGGCCAACCCCCATCTGGTTGCCGGGCATAGGAGCGGCCTATTCTCGGGTCCACCTCGGGACTTCCCGGCGAAGGGTCGAACATCTTGTTCCAAGCTGCAGAAATCTGGCAATGGGTCTGGACTCTGACCCTTGCCGCCGGGCTCGGTGCCCTCATCGGTGGGGAGCGGGAGAGCCGGGGGCGTCCGGCCGGGGTCAGGACTCAGGCGCTGGTGGCCCTCACCGCCGCATTGATGACCTCGGCCGGCAAGGTCGGCTTCATCGGAGCCACGACCGACTTGAGCAGGGTGGCGTCCCAGGTGGTGACTGGCATCGGGTTCATCGGGGCCGGAGTCATTCTCAAGCACCGGGGCACGGTGACTGGCTTGACCACTGCCGCCACATTGTTCCTCAGCGCCGGGCTGGGCATCGCCATCGGAGCCGGTCTGGTGGCCCCCGCTCTCATCACGACGGTGATCGCCCTCATCGTCATCTACGGCCTGCGTCTGGTCCGTCCGCTGTTACGCCGAAACATAACGCAGGTACTCCATGTCGACTATGTCCAAGGTCACGGCACGTTCGGCCCTCTCGTCCGGGCGGTGCAGGATTCGGGAGGGTCGATCCAGGACCTGCAGGTCGAGGACGATCTGGGCAGCACCGGCGATCCCATGCGTCACGTGACGATCCACGTGCTGACGAGCAGCGACACGGATCTCGAAGCGAGGATGCAGCCCTTCATGGCCCGAGCCGAGGTGCACGATCTGAGGGTCCTGGACAGTTGAGAGACAGCCCCTGACGAGAGATGCCCCGCCGTTGAGCGGGGCATCTCAGTTGGAGACGGGTGCCGAACTAAGCGTTCAGCTTCCTCTCGATATCTTCTTGGGACTCACCGGTCTGCTCTTTGATCTTGCCGACCAGCTCGTCGTAGTTGCCTTCGGCGACGTCGAGTTGATCGTCTGTGAGATTCCCCCACGTCTGCTTGGCCTTGCCCTTGAGTTGGTCCCAGCGACCTTCCCACTTGAGTCTGTTGCTTTCCACGGTGTTCTCCTTTCGTGGCTTCGTGGTTCGGACTCTCAATACCCGTATCGACTGGACGGGAAACCTCTTTCAAAACACCGGCATAACGAGAGGACGGCCCCTTTGGGGCCGCCCTTTTCACAACCCTGGAGCGATGTGATCAGGTTGGAAGTTCTTCCTCGTGGATGGGGTCATCATCCCAGTACGGATCGCTCCCGTAGTACCGGTAGACGTCGCCAACCCAGGACCGGTCGTGGATGTCGGGCCAGTTGTCCTTGTCGAACCCGGGTGCGTTCTCGAGTGTCTCCTTGCCGATGTCGACGACGATCTCGTGGCTGTCGCTGTCGACCGTGAGGAGATCCCAGGGCACGGCGAAGTACTTGTCGCCGAGGCCGAGGAAGCCTCCGCTGGCCAGGACCGCATACGACACGCGTCCGCTATCGATATCGATCACCAACTCTTCGAGATGGCCGAGGTCGTCGCCATCACGGTTGCGTACCTTGTCACCGGTGATGGTTGAGGCGCTGAGCGCCGTGGGTTGTTGAGTCATTGTTTTCTCCTATCTGTGCTGGATGTCTGTCTCGCTCATCTAGAAGATGAGGAGCAGGATCAGGATGAGAAGGATCAATCCTCCGAGTCCGATGTACATTCCAACCTTCCTTCCGGGCGGCCTCGACGGCGTCGACACATGCGTGATCAGATCTCTCCAAGGCGGCCGCCGACCATTGACTTCTCCCTTTGGTGAGCGGCTCTGACATACCCCTGGCGTGGTGGCTTCAAACAGGGGCAGTTGGAATCGACGAGGAAGGCCGACTCGCTGAGCCGGCCCTTCTCCGTGAGTCCTCTGGAGACCCAGGGCGCAGACGTCGTGGTCGCCAGGCCCAGGGTGGTCGTGGTCACGACGCCGAGGATCGTGGAGGTCACCTTCAAACCTGCTCAGCCGCGGTAGCCGGCGGCGCGGGCTGCCCTGCCCTGCCTCTCCGCTCTCTCCTTCGCCTTCTTCCTGGACCGGGTGTCTCCCGCCTCATAGTGGTACTTCTTGCCCGACTCACCCCACTGGTAGTAGGGCCCCTTGCTGTCTTTGCTTCTGTGAACAGGCATCGCGTCTCCTTTAGTCTCGGATACGGTTACCCCGACGGGAGCCAGGTGAAAACGCATCGTCTCCCCTTGGGGCCGTGGGAGCAGGGTCGGGGTGAGGCCCGGTCAAGCTCGACTCAGGAAGGAACCCATGAGAGCCACCAATCTCCACGAGGTCATATTCGACGATCTCGCCTCCAGGGATGGCCAGAATCTGATCTCGGTATTCATCCCAACCCACAAGAGGGGGCGCGAGATCTCTCAGGACCAGATCCGTTTCAAGAATGCACTTTCCCGGGTGGACGATCGTCTCGAGGAGCTCGGTTGGAAGCCACGTCAGCGAAGTGAGCGACTGGCCCCTGCCGCAGCGCTGCTCGACGATCGGGAGTTCTGGGAGCATCAGAAAGCTGGTCTCGGGGTCTTCATCGACGACGATGGTGAACTGGCGGCGCTGGCTTTGACGCGGCCCGTCGATGCCTTCTCCACGGTCATGCCGGTCTTCATGCTTCGCCCGCTGGCGGCCAACATCCAAACCCTCTCGGTGCCAGTGCTCGCCCTCACCAAGGACGAGGTGCAGTTGTTCGTCGCCACCCGGTTCTCATCTGAGCCGCTTCCCGACGAGCTGCCTTCCTACGACGACGTCAACTGGTTCGTCGACCGCGAGGTGCAACGCCAGCAGCATCCGGATCGGGCAGGTTCGAACCGGAGCAGACATGGACATGAGGCCGCCGCTCGCGATGACGAAGACCTGTCCCGTTTCCTCCGCGAGGTCGACACGGCCCTGGAGGGCTTCGCCCCCGAGACTCCGTTGATCGTCCTCGGTGATGACAGCCTGACGGCTCGTTTCGCAAATGTCAGCGAGCGCGAGACGACGAGTCCTCCGAACAGCGGGATCACCGCCCCTTTCTCGTCGCAGACTGTGTTGAACCTGGTCACCGACGTGATCGCCGAGATGGAACAGATTCGACTCGAGTCGGAGATGGAGTTGGCCCGCGATCGTCTCGGCGCCGGTATGGGGACATCGAGCCTCGAGGAGGCCATGCCGGCCGTAGCGTCGGGGCGTGTGGAAAAGGTGATCCTCGACGTCACCGCCGCCCCGGTTTGGGGGCGCTTCGACCAGACCGTGTTCGACGTCACCATCCACGAGTCGATGGTCCCTGGCGACGTCGACCTGCTCGATCGTCTCGTGGTCTGGGGTCGCCAGAACGGGGCCGAGACCGTCCCCACGGAGTCGCCGGTGGATGGTGAGAGCTTCGTCGCTGTCTTTCGATACTGACCATCGACCGCGTCCCCACTGGGACCAGGGCGAGGCACCTGTGTAGCTTGGAGCCGAATGGGCGATCAGGTAGCTGCCCCCGGGCCGACCACGACCATCGACCCGAGAGTCGAGGCAAGGCTCACCTCGATTGGTCGCGTCATCCGGTGGCTCGCCACCATCTACGCATTTCTCGGCCTCATCGGTGTCATCGTGCCCGGCCTGGGCTGGTTTCCGCCCGGCCCGCCCCTGATCCGTGATCTCACCACGGGGTCGGCGATCGCTCTGGCGGTGATGACCCTCGGTGCGCTGCTCGCAGGCGATGTGACCCATTCGACCCGGTCGACGATCGCCTTTCGGCGCTCCGGGATCGTGTTGGCGGTGGCCGCTTCGATATTCGGCCTGTTCATCATGGTCATCTTCTTCGCGAACCGGACCGACATCTGGGGGGATGTGGCCGAGACCCCCGCATTCAGTGTGGGGGTCATTCTGCTCGTCCTCGGGATCTCGGTGGCACTCAGCGTCAGCCGGAGGGATTCGATGGTGATCATCGGTCAGGTGGGGGCACTGCTGGTGTTTTCGATCACCGCGGTCATCTTTCTCGGATACATGTACGGAGACCCGTCGGTCGGCCGGCTCTTTCTGCGCCCCGAGATCTCGTTTCAGGCCGCACTCACCTCCGTGCTGGCTGCCGTGGGGGTGTTGCTGATGCGACCGGCCGCGGGTCTGCTCTCCGTCGCCTCCAGCCCCGGGGCTGGGGGTAGGTTGTTGCGCAGGATGGGCCCTGTGGTGCTCTTCACCCCGGCGGTCCTCCTGTACGTCGCGGAGAACGTGCCGAGGACTGAGCGGGTCGACGTCCTCGCCTTTCTGTCAGTCGGCCTGGGCCTGTTCCTTCTGATACTGCTCACCGTGTTCGTTCGCGCCCTGGACGCCACCGCGATCGAGGCGGCGACCAGTGCGGCGCAGGCGGAGCGGGCCCGGATCGGTTTGCAACAAGAGGCTCCGGTCGTTACCAGGATCTCCGAGCTGCTCCACATCGTCGAGATCGAGGGTGTCGACGGGTGGGAGGTGGCTACCCGGTATCGGCCCGGCCGGGGCAGCGTCGCCGGCGACGCCAGCTCGGTGAGAAGGCTCCCCGACGGCTCCATCGGCGTGGTGCTGGTCGACCTCACCGGCCATGGCGCCCTCCCGGCGGTGTGGGCGATCAGGGTCAGGGACTTGCTCCTCCATTCGCTCATTTCGGGAAGCTCTCCGGCTGAAGCGATGCGGATGGTCGACTGGTCCGCACCCGGAGACTCCCTCGCCTCCGCCGTAGTGGCCACCGTCCACCCCGAGACCGGCGAGGCCCGGCTCTGCTCGGCGGGTCATCCTCCGGTAGCGATCGTGAGGACCCAAGAGGTCGATCTGAAGCTGCCCACGGGCCCGCTTCTCTATTTGACCCCCGAACCCGTGTATGAAGAGGAGCGGTTCGAGCTCTCGGGCGGTGACACCATGGTCGCGTTCAGCGACGGGATCGCCGACGTGCAGGTGATCAGAAACGGGCAGACCGAGCCCGAGATGCTCGGCGACATGCTCCTCGCCGAGGGCGGCAATGCGGCGAGGACGGCCGATCTGGTCCTGGGCTTCGCCGATGCCGAGCCCAACGACGACCAGACCGTCGTCGTGATCAGGCGATCGGGCTGACGGTTTGAAACCCCGAGCCGGCGGGGTAAGTGACGCAGGCGCCACCGAGAGAGGCACTTGAACGATATCCATGACTTCGACGACACCGTCGTCGCCATCTTCGACGATCCCGAACGAGCGAGTAGAGCGGCATCGGAGCTCCGAGCGGCGGACTACGAGGTAGAGGTGCTCCAGGGCGAGCAGGGCAAAGAACACCTCGACCCCGCCGGTGAGTCGGGCCCGATCGCCACGATCAAACGGCTGCTCAACGTCTTTGGAGATCAGTACCGGATCCTCGAGCGTCTCACCGCCGAGCTCGACCAGGGCAGTCACGTCATCTCGGTCGACTCCGAGCCCGACGGGGCGACGGAGGCGGTTCGGATCCTGCAGGATCATGGTGGTGAGTTCATGTGGAAGCTGGGGACGTGGACATACACCCGGATCGGTGATTGATCGCCAGCGACTCCCTCGGGCATGAGTATCGATTTCCCTTCCTGATACGATCCAGGTTGATGACCGGTCTCAACATTCGTAACTCTGAGCTCTCCACCGGATGGCACTGTATCTCCGTGACCGGCGAGATCGACCTGGCCACGGTGCCGGATCTGGAGAACGCGATCGAATCGGTCTTCTCGACCGACTCCCACCCGCTGGTGGTCGACCTCAGAGACTCATCATTCATGGATTCGACCGGGCTCAAGGCCCTCGTGATGGCCAACCGGCGCTTCGACGAGAGTGGCCGGGGGTTCGCCGTCGCCGTCAGCAGAGGGCCCATATCGAGATTGATCGATCTCAGTGGTGTCGAGTCGTCGATGAAGGTCGTCGAGAGCACCGAGGATCTCGACGAAGTCGAGTCGGCCTAGCTAGCCCCCGTCCGGGGTCGACAGTTCGACCCAGACGGTGAATCTGGACCTGTCTTCGCTGAGGCCCCAGCTATCGGCGACCTTCTCTACTATGGAGAGGCCGAGGCCCTCACCGCGGGGGGCGTCTGCTGAGAATCCTGGCCCGTCGTCGGCTACCTCGACACGAATCCGCCCCTCCTGTGCGGTGACCTTCACGTCAATTCCTGTGGATGAACCGTGGCGGACACTGTTGGTGACGAGCTCGGAGACCACCAACACGACGTCCTCGTAGCGAGGCTCCAGCTTCGATCGTACGGAGGCGAGACGCGAACGCGACAGACTAGGGGCTTCTCTGTTCGATTCGACCTGGAGCCTCATCACAACCATGACTTTCGCCATCGCCAACAAGGAGCGGTACCCCTAACGGACTCAGGCTAAACCGCGTTCAGGTCGACGCCGGGCCCATGCCGATGGACTTTTCCAGCTGCTTCAAGGCGTTGGCGAGCAATCTAGACACGTGCATTTGCGATATCCCGAGCTCCTCGGCGATCTCTGTCTGGGTCATGTCCTCGTTGAACCGGAGATCGACGATCCTCTGCTGGCGCTCTGGTAGGGCTCGGATCGCCTCTTCGACCATGATCCGATCGTCGGCGAGCCGGAGCTGGGCGTCGTCGTCCTCGATGCGGTCGAGAAGGCTCACCCCCGTGTTCTCAGCCGGTTTGTCGATGGAGCTGGAGGCATATGCCTGCCGGGCGTCGACGGCCTCCAGTATCTCCACCTCCGTGAGTCCTAGTTGCTTCGCCAACTCGTGGACCTGAGGAGGCCGATTGAGGCGCTGAGTCAGCTCCTCCGACGCCCGGGCGACTTCTAGGGAGCGCTCCTGGAGGGATCTGGGGACCCGGACCGACCAGCCTTTGTCACGCAGCAGTCTCTTCAGCTCGCCGGAGATGGTCGCCGCCGCGTAGGGCCTGATCTTCCCGAGCGAGGGGTCATAGCGCTGGATGGCCTTGAGGAGCGCCATGTGCGCCACTTGGAGCAAATCGTCTTCGTCCACCCCCTTGCCCCGATAGCGCCGCGCGATCGAAGAAGCCAGATCGGCGTGACGACGCACCAGCTCGTCGGAGTAGGCCGCCGGATCGTCGGCCATTCGCTCGAAGAGGTGGGCATCGGTCACGTCCTCGCCGATCGAAGTGGTTCCCGGTGTCCTCAGGACGAACCAGACGCTCAGCCGTTCCCCGTCGTGCTCGTGGCCCCAATTGCGGGAGAGACGCTCGACGAGCATGAACCCGACACCCGATGCCGGCTCATCGATGGGTTGGGGGTGTCGGTGTGAGACCGTGACCACCAACCCACGATCGGGTTCCTGGCGGACGCTCACCACGAGCTCTTCACAATCGGGGGAATGTTCGATCACGTTCCCGATCAGCTCGGTCACCAGTAGATCGGCTTCGGCGTGACGCATGCTGTCGAGGGTGGCGTGCTCTCGCAAGAAGGCGCGCGCCATTGCGGCGGAGGAGGGCTCGACAGAGAGGTTCAGCTCGGTTGGCTCGGGCATCGCGGCGATCTTATGTCCGGCACGTTGCGAATAGGACTTCGGATCTTGCTCAGGGCTCGTCGTGCGAGTCGGGAAGTCTCGGGGTGCGGGTCAGGTCCGCTTGGTTCGCCGCCTTCTCCTCGGCGACGCCCCGATCGTCGGCGACTCGCTCCTCGATCTCGCCGAGGCGGAGTTCGAGCCGGCGCTCCTCCCGCAACAGTTGCTCACGGCGGGTTTCGTCGCCCTCGTCGAGGTTGATGCGCTCGTCCTCGATCTCGGCGAGACGGTCGTGAATCTCCTCGATGTCTCTGGCAATGGTTTCCTGCATTTCTGGCTCCTTCCAGAAAGCCCTGGTTGGGCCAGGTCCAGTGCGGGTACCCGGGGTGCCCCCGAGTTCAAACCTCCGAGGGCGCGCCGGGGAGGTGGAACTTGCCGACAAGGGGAACCGGGAGTTTGATGGTGGGCGAAGTGGAGGACATCGCAAGAGACCGAGACACGGAGTCTGAGACCAAGGGCCCGGATGGTGACGTCGACGACGAGTTCCGCGCCCTGCTGGAGGGGCTTCGAACCACGATCCCCGGGGTGATGGTGCTGTTCTCGTTCCTGCTGGTGTTGCCTCTCCAGGCGTCGTTCGGGGACGTCAGCGGTCCGAACACGATCGTGTTCTATGTGGCGTTCATCAGTGCCGCCCTGGCCTCGGTATTGCTCATCGCGCCCAGCGTCCACCAACGCGTACGCGGTCCCATCACCGGCATCAAACGCAACTCTCGAAGTCACGTGTTGTACGCCACCAAGCTCACCATCGCCGGGAACGTCTTCTTCCTGGTGTCGATCGTTGCGGTGGTCTATCTGGTGTCGTCGCTCGTATTCACCGACCCCCTGGCGGCAGTAGCGACCACCCTGGTCGCAGTTGTCTCCGCATGGTCCTGGTTCTACCTCCCACTGGTGAGATTCAGAGAGGATCGAGACCGCTGAGTTCCCGAGCGTCTCCCCCATTGCCGAGGTGAGTGAGACGAGCGTGTCAGGCGTGGGGGCCGTTGGTGATCACCACTGGGATCACCCGGTTGTGAGCCGGCGATCTTGCCTTACCCGTCGGACCCCGTCGCCGGAACGTCGACCTCTTCCGGCGGGTCGGTGATCACCAGCACGTCGAACAACCCGCGGAAGAGCCTGGTAGTGGGTGCGCCGTCGAGGCTCGAGGAACTGGCGTAGTCGGCTCCCAGGATGAGGAGCGAGGCTCCGACCGATTCACAGAACGACACCACCCTTTCGAGACCGTTCTCGCCCGGATACTGTCGGATCACCTTCACATGCGGGTTGGAGCAGAGGGCCCGGAGGGCATCGATCTCATGATGCGGCTCCGACGTAGCCCGGAGTTGCTCACGAAGGGGAAGCTCTCCGAAGTCGAGCACTACCAGATCGCAGGCCCTCCCCATCGCCTCGTCGACGCCGGAGCGAAACAGCCGGAATGCGTGGAGCGAGTCGTGGAGTGCGACCACGACAGGAGCCGTGGACAGTTCACGCGACGCTTCGAGCACCGTGAATCCCGGTCGTGGTGAGGGTCTGAGTTTCCAGCCATGTCGGGCGGGCATTCCGTGTCTCCTCGCGCCGTGGCCCTTACCCGGTTCGGCTCTCGTCAAACAGAGATATCCCCGGCTCAGTCTTCGCTCTCATGCGACGAGACGTGGGCCGGGGCCACGACCAGCCCGTAGTGTCCGTCGTAGCGGCGATACAGCACACTGGCGAGGTTCCTCTCGGTGTCGAGGAAGAAGAAGAACGGCATACCGCTCACGTTCAGCGACTCGACCGCTTCGGTGACCGTGAACCGGGGGGCGGGAGTCTCGTTCACGGTCAACTCGATGGGGAGAGTCCCTTGGTCCGGGCGTGAACCATCGACCTTGCGGATCGCCACTGCATCGTCTTCCTCGTACACGATCGACGGCTTCTGGTCGGCGTCGTCGACGAAGAGGTAGAACCTGTGGTCGAGGACTTCTAGGTCGAAGAGGGCGTCGCTGACCGGGATCCGCTCGCCCGGCGAGAACGTCTTCCGCCTCACCACCATGCGCTGATCGAGCGGTCGGTCGAAGTAGTCGGGTCTTCGCTCCCGCAAGTCGCCGCTGCGCCAGCTTCCTGATGGGGTGGAGGGCGGGCGCTTCGAGGTGTCGCGTCGGCGCTCGGCGAGACGGCTGACCCGGCGTTCCAGCCGGTCCTCGACCGTCTTGAGAGCCTCGCCCGCCGTCGGTGCAGCCGCTTGGGCCCGGATGACCTCCCCCGAGATGTCCATGGTCCCCTGTACGAGAAACCTCTGATCGGGATCGCGCTCGTTGTTGCTGCTGGCCTTGACCTTGGCGTAGAGGACCTGGCGGGGAGCGAGATCGGCGAGCCGTTCCATCATGGTTTCTGCCTCGGCCCGGGTGTCTGTGGTCACCGGACCGAAAGTCTGATAGACCACGCCGGAACTGATGTCGGTTGTGATCTCGCCTCGGGACTCGCGCTTCATCGAGATCGCCATACCCGGCTAAACCGGCCTCGAAACCACTCTGAGTGGGGAAGGAGGCGGTGCCACTTCCCTGGCCGCCCCCGGTGTTGTCGAGCCTGTTTGATCAGTCAGCGATCACGCAGGGCATCGATGAGCTCGTCCTTGGTCATGGTGGAGCGACCTTCGATGCCGAACTCGGCAGCTCGTTCCATGAGCTCGTCCACCGTCCACTGCTCGTAGGGAGGGGCCTGGCCGCCTTTCGTGGCTGCCTCCTGGCGCGGGGTATTGGCGATTCGGGTTGCCTTCTCCTTGCTCATCCCCTCTTCACGCAGCGCTTCGTACTGCTCGTCGTCTTTGATGGATGGACCGTGCTTCTCTCCCATGACCTACTCCTTTCGCTTCCAGCGGATACCCGGAGGCGATCAACGGCAAACGATCTCAGGTCTGGGATCCGGCGACGTCCTGCACCCATTCGTCGACGGCCTTGGACAGCATCGGAAGGGGCATCGCCCCGTGCACCAGCATCGTGTCGTGAAAGCCCTTGATGTCGAACGAGGCGCCGAGTCTCTCGGTGGCCTCGTCGCGGAGCCGCATGATCTCGATCTGGCCCATCTTGTAGGCCAACGCCTGTCCGGGCATGCCGACGTAGCGGTCGATCTCCTGTTCCACGGTCAGGAGCCCGATCGGGGTCCACTTCCGCAGGAAGTCGATGCCCTGCTGCCGGCTCCACCCGAGGGCATGGATGCCCGTGTCGGTGACGAGACGCCCGGCGCGCCAGGCATCGGCCGAGATCATGCCGAGTCGGTCGATGTCGGAGGAATAGAGCCCCATCTCGTCGGCCAGGCGCTCGCTGTACAAGCCCCACCCCTCGGTGTGGGCGTAGACCATCGCGTAGCGACGGAAGGTGGGAATCCCCTCCAATTCTGTAGCGAGTGACCGGTCGAAGTGGTGGCCGGGGATGCCTTCGTGGAAGTGGATCGATTCGTACTCGAAACGGTCTCGCTTTCCGGGCTCGTAGGTGTTGAGGTAGTAGGTGCCGGGTCGGGAGCCGTCGACCGGCGGTTGCGAGTAGTACGCCGGGGGCATTGCGGGTGCCGTCGCCGCCGGGACCGGAACCACCTGACACGGCGTCTCCGGGCGGGTGCCGAACCAGTCGTCCACTGCTGCCCAGGCCCGGTCGAGGGCCCCTCTGGCGTGGTCGAGCATCTCCCGCTCGCTGCCGAATCGCAGCTCCGGGTCGGAATCGAGGCGATCGAAAATGGCCTCCAGAGTGTCGAGGCCGAGTGCGCGGGAGCCGACCTCCACCCATTCGGCAGCGTTGATCCCGGTTGCCCACTCCTGACCGATGCCGTGGATCTGCTCGGGGGTGGAGGGGAGTTGGGTGTACTGGGTGATGAGATCGGCATAGATCTCCTCGCCACCTTCCATCCAAGAGATCCCGCAACGATCGTCCGGGCGGGATCTCGGGGCGATCTCCTCAGCGAGCCCGTGTCGGTAGGCCTGGAACGCCGGCCTGATCACTTCCTTCACGAGTATCTCGGCCCGATCTCTCCAACCAGCCGGACGGCCCGGGATATCGAGGACCAGGAACGGATCGTCGGCGAGGTCGGACTCGAGGTACCCGTCGACCTGGCTCAGCACCCGGTTGACGACGGCCGCCGCCGGAGGCTGTCCGCGTTCGACGCAGTGGATGTGTGTCCCCAGAGCCGCCGAGAGATATGAGGGGACCTTCGAGTAACGCTCGAGGAGAGCGGTGGCCTGCTCGATGTCGGTGACGGTGTTCTGCCTGGTATCGGAGAGAAGACGGGTGTGGGGGCCGAGAAACGGGTCGACCGGGGCGCGTCGGAAGGGCGTCTCCACTTCGCGGAGCCTCGACTGGCATTGATGTATGAGGAGGGCGTGCGTGATGCGCTCCTGGGTCGTCATGGCGCCGGTGTCGAGGGACTCCGCCTCGTCGATCAGCCCCCGAAAGGCAGACGACATATCCGCCACCCACGACTCGTCGAGAGACGGGAGTTGCTCGTCGTAGTCGTGAATGCCGCGGACGGTGGCGATGGTCGGGTGCATCTCCATCGCCTTGTTCCAGAACCGATCAGCCAGTGTCTCGAGGGTCATGGGCGCGACCGTAGAGGAACCGACGCCGGTAGATGCCGTCGGTCGCTCATGTCTCCTCGGTGTCGAGGAGATCGGTCATCGAGACACGATCCAGGATCCGGCGAAGGTCGGGCTCCGGCAGTCCGCCTCTCTGAGCCGTCTCGATCGTCAACCGAAGCTCTTCCATCACCGCACCCTGTCGCTCCTCCAGGTCCGCTTCGGCGAGGTCCTCCTCGAGGTCACCGAGGACTTCGATGAGGGCGGCGAGCACGTAGGGCTGATGTTGCGCGGCGAGCCTGATCTCGGAGAAGGCCACGTGCACGTAGTCCGATCGGCCAGGCAACCCTGCGAGGAACACCCGCCTGTCGTCGGGCCCCGCGAACACCCGCTGGGGGGCATCGGACAGGAGCACCGTCCTCACCGGCGTCTTGAGGTGGTGGATGACATCCACCGCGGTCGTGGGGTCGTTCACGCCCGGGGAGAGGGCCTTCAGGGCGATGTCGACTAGCTGGCGGAGCCCGAAGGTGGGGTCGAGCTCGATCGACCGCTCGTGTGCGGTGACGATGGCCCGGCGCAAGTGATCGAATCCGGACCAAGATTCCCCCGGGTCGGGCCAGATGGTCATGATACGGTCGTTGACCGAGACCGCCTCGCCGATACGCACATCCACTTTGGCTGTCGAGCCCGGCGGGAGCGCTTCGAGGATGGCCTGCTCATCGATCGTCACGACCCACCCGCCACGATTCGACTTGAGTCGACGGGACTCGCTCTCAGGCGGGCGGCCCTCGACGATCGTGCCGTCGTTGCCTCGCTCGTTCATGTGGCGCTCGATGGCTTCGATCGAGCTGCTCGCGATGCGACGCACGACCGAGTCGATCTGCATGCGTCGAAGCGAATGGTTGATATAGGCGACGATCCCGATCGCCGAGGCCACTCCCAGGGCGATGCAGATGCTCACAGCCAGGCTGGGCGTGGCCCGGGAGCCATCGAGGAGAGCGCTACCCAACGACGCGAGCAGCACGAGCGAGTAGGTGAAGGTACCCACCACGAGGCCGATGATCGATTGCTGGAAGGGGTCTTCGAAGAACTCCCCGACGGCTCTGGGCGAGTACTGGGTCGAGGCCATCTGGGTGGTGAGGGCGGTGATGGAGAAGACGATCGCGGCCACGGTGATGGTCGCCCCCGCCACGGCGCTGGCGATGGCACGGCCTCCGGCCACGGTTGCTCCCAGGATCACAGGCCACTCCGCGAGCGTGTCACCGAACCGGGCGTCGAGGTACACCGCAGCCAGAGCCAACCCGGCGCAGCCCACGACCATGAGGGTTGGGATTGCGTAGAGGCTGTCCCGGGCTTTGACGATCAGACGGGAGAACCTGTGCACGGGTCCATGAAACCACCACCGAACTCGTTTCGCGCATCAGATGGCGCGTTTCGAGCGCATCCCATGCGCCAAAACGGGAGGGGGTGGACCGGGGTGTTGGTCCACTGGTTTGTCGGATGTAGATGCCGGGTACCAGTCACGATCACCAGGAAGGAGAAACATGCACCCGGTAGATGTTTCATCGACGAAGACGCCGCGCGATGAACAGTCGGGGCGCGGTGCCTGGGTGGCGATGATCGGATTGATCGCCATAGTCGCCCTGGTGGTCGTGGCATTGATGGCGATGTCTGACAGCGAAGCCGACCAGCCACCGCAGCAGCCGCCTGTCGACGCGCCGGTCGATCCCGGACTCTGAGGTCGGGCGGGCCCTTGACGGCCTCCGGAGTTTCTGATGAGCCGCCGGGGGGTACTGAATCGTCCACGAGCTGACAATCGAGAAAGGACAATCATGATCATCCTCGGAGTAATACTGCTGCTGCTGGGCGCGCTGCTCAACATCGGCATCCTCTACACCCTCGGCGGGATTCTCGCCGTCGTTGGAATCATTTCTCTGGATCCTCGGCGCCTTCGGGCGTCAGGTCGGGCCCAGAGCGCACTACTACTGATCTGAGCACCTGACCCGTCTCGCCCCCGGTCTCCGGCCGGGGGCGAGACTTTGTTTCGAGCCTCCTCACGGACCCCGATGACCCTCGCAACCGCCGTTGCCCCGCTGGCCGCCTATGCCCTCGTGTTCCAGACTCTGATCTATATGACCCTGCCGGCGCCCATGCGGACCCGGGTCGCTCCGATGGTCACCGGACTGGTCGGGGCCGGACTCGCCTTTGGGGCCGGCCTCCTCTTCGGATTCGACAGTATCGGCTTCACCGGGGCGGACGCGTCGATCGTGACCCGATGGGGACTCCTCACCGTCCTGGTGGTGGGGCTGGTGGGCATGGCGATGATGTCGCGTCCGGCGTGGCGTGACCAGCTGGCCGACCCCCGGATGGCCTCGCTCGGCCGACGGGACTCCTTCATCCACATTTTCATCCGGATTCCCGTTTTCACTGCCCTCATCGAGGAGATGGTCTTTCGTGGAGTCCTGCACGGCGCGCTCGTAGTGCTGTATCCGACAGAGGTGGCTCTGTGGATGGGTGCCGGCTTGTTCGGCCTGTGGCACATCGGCCCGGGTCTCGACCAGGCGCAGGCAGGGGACAAGAGGGCTCGGTCCAAACTCCTCCACACCGCGGCCACGGTCGCCGGCACCACGCTCGCCGGCGCGTTCCTGGTGTGGCTCCGCATCGAGACCGGGTCGATCTGGGCATCCGTGGCGGTGCACGCCGCCATCAACATGACCATGGCGTTGTTCGCTCGAGTGGCAGCGCGTCAGGTCGAACGACACGCCGCCTGAGCGCCTGCGCTGGGCCAGTGGCTACCTGATTCGGCCGCGCACTCTTGGGAATCGTTTCGGCTTGTGCCGATAGCAATTTTCGCTGATGTTGTATCGACTCAGCTTGGTGTCACAAGACTGTTCGGAGCATATGCGCTCCTCGTCCCGGGTTTTTGGGCGCTTGCCGGACTTCTCGGGCCTCCGACCGACGACTGTTGGTGTTTCCTGGGTCAAGCCTGGCTCCTTTCGGGGTCCACTTGATTACCCGGCTGTCGGGGGCGCAAAACTCCCGCAGGGTACCTCGTTTAGCCAACCCGTCCGGCGGGTAGGTGCAATTCATGACACGAAAAGCAGAACGAACCAGCGACAACGCTCTCGATTCGGTGGAGAGGGCCGCCTATGCCGCGATTGGAGCCCCGGTCGCGGTGATCAAGGGACTCAGTGCCCGCGTCAGCGAATTGAGCGACACGCTCCGGAAGTCGCGAGCCGAGATCAGCGCGGATCTCGCCGAGGAGATCGAAGACTGGGTCGCCCAGGGCGAAGATGTCATCGAGCGCGCCATGAAGAAGGTTCGCTCCTCCAATGTTGCCGGGGAGATCCGGACCTCCGCCGACTCGACTCGCAAGGCGGTCCAGCTGGGTCTCGACAAGGCCCGAGGTACGGCGGAGTCCGGTCTCCAGCTCGTCGAGCCCGATGAGCCTCTCACCACGGTCAAGGGAGTCGGTCCTGGATATGCCGATCGACTCCGTTCCGCCGGTGTGTCCGGGATCGCGGAGCTCATCGCCACGAGCGAGGCTGACATCGAGAAGCTTGCCTCGTCGAGTGGGCTCGGCGCCGAGACCATCGAGGGCTGGCGCGCCAAGGTCGACCTGACCCGGATCGACGGTGTCGGACCCTCGTACCAGACTCTGTTGCACAGGGTCGGGATATGGACGATGGAGCAGATGGCGGAAGCGAGGCCCTCGGAGTTGATCGAGCAGATGCGCTCGGTTGAGCTTCCCGATGCCCCCGACCAGATGCCATCCAGGTCCACCGTCGACGGCTGGAAGACCGAGGCCCGCAAGCTGGTCGGCTGAATGGTCGCTAGCCCGGGGTCTGTTGACGCAGGGCCTGGGACACCCATTCCCCCCATTGCGCGGTGAGGTCGCCGACGGCCCCACGGTGGCTGGAGTCGGCGGTCAGAGGGGGTCCGATACGGACCCTTATCCGGCCGGTGCGGAGGCGGTTGTCGACACCGAGGACCTTCTCGGTGCCCGAGACTGCCACGGGCACCAACGGCACCCCGGTTCGAGTCGCCAGCCATGCCGCTCCGGGGCGGGCCCGTTCCGGATCGAACTCCCAGTGACGGGTTCCCTCCGGGAACAGACCCACGGCGCCGCCACGCTCGAGATGGGTTAGAGCGGTTCGCACCGGGCCGAGTGGGACCACACCACGTTGGAGGGGGATGACGTCGAACGTCTCGAGGACATGATCGAGCCATCGGTAGTTCCCGAAGAGGTCGACTAGGCCGAGGAAACGGACCTTCGCCCGCAGGGCCGATCCGACCACCAGGGGGTCGAGGAAGGAGTGGTGGTTCGAGGCAACGACGAACGGCGGGTCAGGAAACCCCCACCTGGCGTCGACGTCGAGTCTCCAGACCACCCGGCCCACGGTCCTGATGATCGGCGGGAGACCGTTCCATGCCGCTCGCTCGAGCAACGAAGGCGGTTCGTTTCGGGAAGTTGCCATGAGCCGGATGTGTTCCACTAATCGGGGTCGACTTCCGTCTCGAAGGTAGTCCCCGTTATCCTGGGTGACTCCCCGTGCGCTCGTAGCTCAATTGGATAGAGCGTCTGACTACGGATCAGAAGGTTGGGGGTTCAAGTCCTCCCGAGCGCGCCAGTCATATGCCCTGGTAGAGCCGGTTGCGGCCCGTATGAGGGCTTGCCGACCTAGCCACCCGCCCAGTCTGGGGGTGATCCTCGGGAGCCATTCTCCATCTGAGTGACGGCGTCGCCGGCCAGGCGAAGCCCTACCTCAAGGGCTTGCTCTTGAGGTAGGGCTGGTCGACCTCCTGACCTTCTTCCCCTAAGAGGCGGCTTCTCGGCCTGGCAGAGCACGGGGATGACGGCGAATTCCTCGCACCTGGTCGCCTTGTGACTTCTGGGTGTGGCACAGGTTCCAGCGCATACGGCCGTTCATCCAGAATCCGCTTGGCGTGCCGAAGTACCGGGAGAGCCTGAGAGCCGTGCTGGGTTTGATCCCGCGTCGTTCACGATCTCGTTGATCTGCTGATACGGCACTCCGATCGCCTCCACCAGCTCCCGCTGTGTCATGACGAGCGGGTCGAGGAACTCTTCGCTGAGCATCTCTCCTGGATGGGTGGGAGCTTGGTTGGTTGGAATGCTGACCATCTGTCACCTCAGTGGTAGTCGACTACCTCAATATCTTCCGGACCCGATTCCGTCCAGCGGAAGCAGATCCGATACTGCTCGTTGATTCGAATACTGTGCCCTCGGCGATCTCCGCGGAGTACCTCAAGTCGATTGCCAGGTGGTACTCGCAGGTCGTCCAGGATCTCGGCTTGGTCGAGGGTGTCGGGTCTTCTGGCGGCCACAGTACAAAGTGGTCGAGGTGGGGGGCCTGCGACAAAAACATGCCTACCGGCGAGGCGCTTGGCAGAACCCTTGCGTAGGCTCAAGAGCGAAGTCGACGTCCTCCGCACGGATTCGAGCGCGGGCCCGTCGAGGCTCTCGCAGAGCCAGAACTGTGGGCAAACAGGAAAGGATCCCATGGCCAAGTATGTGAGCTTGTACAAGTACACCGGTGCGATCGAAGGTGGCGGCCCGGAACGATTCGCCAAGGCCCAACAGATCGCCGCCGCGGAGAACTGCGAGATCGAGGGGGTCTATGGCCTTCTCGGTGCCTACGACATCCTCGCGGTTGTCGACTGTCCCGACAACCGAGCGGCGATGAAGATCGCGGCGAGGATCGGCAATTTGATCGGTGCCAAGTCGCAGACGATGCCGGCGATCGAGCGAGATGACTTCCTTCAGCTGTTGACCGAGCTATAGCTCGAGCTGTCCGACGGTTGCTCGTTGTAGCGGAACAGCACCGTTGAGCTGCGCGTGGGACGATCGAGGCCGTCCCTCCCGACCCTGCGACGGTCTCGACCGCGGACCAGTAATCGAATGGCATCACCGTCACGAACTCGACCTCACTGCTTGCAGGGCCTCTCTGTCTCAGGATGTCCATGCTTGGCAATCCGGGGATCGCCCGAGCGATGATGCCAGGGGCGCTGATCGCTGGGTTCGGCCCAGCACGCAATCGTTCCACACAGCCATCAGACGATGGGACGAGGCTCGCGTTCAACAGGTCGGGTAGTCAATCTGCTGCCCAGCGATGAAGCCCCACCCACAGCGGGGCCGCGGAAGCCGGTTCCATGGTGGATCGGTTGCAGCGCCCTCGCCAGGAGCCAAGTTGGGAGCCATTCTCTGTGGAATCGCGTGGACGGCTGTGGACGCCTGTGAATTCGAAAGCCTCGTAGCTCAGGGCCGGGTGGACTTCGGTGGACGTCCGTGGACACGGCTTGGAGATCTACGGATCAGTAGGTTGGGGGTTCAAGTCCTCCCGAGCGCGCAGACGAAATCCCCTGCTAGTAGCAGCGGAGTTCACGTTTGACGAGCGCTGCCTTCACGCACTATCCGGACTGCGCATGGGTGCCGCCGTTGATGACCGACCCGGCGTCGTCACTCGGATGGGAAATAGAGCCACCACTCGATCTCGCCATCCGTTTGCTCGTACACGGTCACTGGGTACGTCACCCCCTCGGCCTCGAAGCGGAAGACGAAGACGCTGCCCGACCTCCCGGCGCCCGTGGGTGTCAGACCCGCTTCGGTCGCCGCTGCCAATGCCGCCTCTATCGCCTCCTCGAGGGTGGAGGGCGGCATGAGGAAGGACGCCACCCGGTCACCGTCCTCGGAGAAGCTGAGATCGTCGTACACCGCCCCCGCCGGCACGGGCGCTACCGCTGGAAGTTCGGCTGGACGGAATCCGGTTTCGACTCCCCGCATCGATCCAATCATGTGGGCGTCGGGAAGATAGGCCGCGCAGAAGGCTTGTCGGGCTCCCGCATCCCACTGCTCCTCCAGCGGCCATCCCCACCACCAGTCGATGCCGCCGCGATCGGGATCGGCACCGAGGAAGGTCGCCAGTTCGGCACGGCACAGCTCCGCAGCGAGGTCGTCGAAGGCCTCGTCACCAGGGAACGATCCCGTGCCGTCGTCGATGGTGAAGACGTGGTAGGCCTCGTTGTCGTGGAGGACCTCGCAGTCGACGAACACCGGCATCTCGGCGAAGTACCACTCCCCGTCCTCGTCGTAGGTGTCGTCGAAACAGTCGTCGACCGAGATGTGGTCCCCGAACCAGACCGGAGCGGATCCGGCCGGAGTTGCGCTGTCAGTGGTGGGAAGAGCGGTGGTGGGAGCAGCGGTGGAGGCCTGCGTCCTGTCGGTGTCGATGTCGGTTGCGGTGGTGGAGGGCTCCTCCGCCATGCCCCCGCAAGCGGCACCCAGGATTGCGGTCGCCAGCAGCAAGCCCCCGAGTCTCATCGTCCACCTCCCATCGATGAGCCGACGCTACCCGTAGGAACCGAAGCCTGAGCCGCAGGCTGGATTCTTCTGCCCGGGCCGCCCGAGCATCGTTTGGGTCCCCCAAGAGAGGAAGAGCAACCTCTGGCCGCGACTACCGCCACATTTCGACCTCGAGTCGAGGGAGTGACCGGGCCCGATTGTTGGTTGACGGATCAGAAGGTTGGGGGGTTGGAGTCTTCTCGCTGCGCCGGCGCCCTCATTCATCCGAATCACACGACTATGCCGGAGTTCGGTCTGACTCGTGGCCTCTTCAGTCCGGCGGGATGTTGTAGTTGTTGCTGAAGACGTTGGTGGGGTCCCACTTCTGTTTCAACTCGATCAGTCGCGTGTAGTTGTCGCCGTAGGCAGCTGATACCCGGTCGGCTTCGTCGTCGGCGATCAGGTTGACGTACACGCCGCCGGTGGCGTGGGTCGCCATGGCGGCGTGGAACTGCGACGCCCATGTCATCACAGACTCATCCTCGGACTCGTCGAACCATCCGGCGATGATGTGGAATCCGTAGCGTGTTTCCCTGCCGGCATAGGCGGTGGCCGAAACGGCGACGTCGCCGATGGCCCCTCCAGCCGGATCGAAATAGGCGGCGCTCAAGGCCCCCACCATCTGAGGGACGAACTCGACCATCGTGTCGATGGCTCCGTCGGTGAGGCCGGCGAGATCATGGGCCTTGGAGTAGTAGCGCTGCCCTTTGGGGAGGTTGGCGTCGAAAGACTTCTGCACGTCGACATATGGGCCTGGGGCGACGAAGTCCAGCACCTTGGCGCCCAACTCGCGCAATGGCTGCACGAAGTCGGCGGCGTCCGGGTCCTCGTGATAGAAGACGAAGTCGAGCACCGGTTCGCCGTGGTATTCCTCGGGGAATAGCTTGATGGGAGGCACCCGGAACGTGAACGGATAGCACTGGAATTCGCGTGGTGCCCTCTCCATGAAATCCCTGAAGAAGCGAAGGTGATCACCGGCGCCGTCGAAGGGGTAGAGGATCTGGCCCGCCAGGACTTCAGGGCCGACCTCGTGGAGACCGAGGAGCATGGAGGTGGCCACGGCGAAGTTCCCTCCTCCGCCACGCATCGCCCAGAAGAGGTCGGGGTTCTCATCTGCCGACGCCGTCACCGGGCGTCCGTCCGAGGTGACGGCGTCGATCGAGATCACATTGTCCGCGGTGATCCCGTACTTCCTGGAGAGGTAGCCGGTGCCACCGCCCAGCGCGGCGCCAACCACTCCCACCGAGGACACCGTTGGAATGGGAACGGCGAGTCCGTGTTGCTGTGTGGCGGCGTCGAGCTCTTCTCCCGTTACCCCAGGGCCGATCCTCGCCGTTCTCGCTTCCAACTCGACCTCGATGTCCTTCATGGCCGAGAGATCGACCAGCAAGCCGCCTTCGGCCACCGTCTTCGCTGCGTAGTTGTGGCCACCACCTCTCACCGAGAGGTCGATCCCCTCCGCTTTCGCATATGCAATCGCCGCAACTACGTCGTCATGGCTGGTGCATCGTGCGATCAGGTCGGGCTTCCTGTCGAATCTCACGTTCCACAGGGCGCGAGCCTCGTCGAACCCGGATTCACCAGGCGTCAGCACCTCGCCGACAATCGAATCTGCAAGTCGTTCGGGATCCACCGCTACCTCTCCTGTCGATCCCGGGCGACCCTAACCGGATTCGTCCCGACTTGGGGGAGCATCCCCGCCGGGGGGCTCCGTTCTCCAGCTTCGATAGACCAGATCCACGATTTCGTGGTAGCGGGGGTCGTCGCGCAGGTCCTTCCATACGTCACGGAAGTGATGATGGAAGGCGAGGGCAGGGCCGTACGGAGCATGTTCAGCTCTACCGAACAGTTCGTACGCGGACTGCAGGTCTCCCATCCCGGCGTGGACCATCGCCGCCTCGAATGGATACACCTCGGCGTCGATCGTGGCCAGCACCTCCCGCGCCGCGTCTGGTCTGCCCGTTCGGATCTGGGCCAGTGCCAGCGCCGCGTCCGGCATCATCGACGCCCAGGAGACAGCCAGCTCGCCGGCGACGGCGACCGACAGCGGTGTGAGGATGTTCACCGCCTCCTGGAATCCACCCATGTCGTATCGCGCCAATGCCTCGTAGTAGGTGGCTGTGGTGAAGTCGGGTGACAGCTCCCCGGCGCGACGAGCCTCGACGATCGCCGACGCCGGGTCTCGAAGGGCCAGGTGCGACAGTGCCAGATTGCTCACCGCTTCGGCGGACAGGGGGTTCAGCTCCACGGACCTCGACACACTCTCGAACGCCGGTCCTGCTCGTCCCACCACCAGAGACACCCAGCCGTGCCAGCTGTGGGCATCTGCGTAGCTCGGACCCAGTTGCATCGCCTTCTCATATTCTCGAAGCGCCTTCGGGGCATCGTGTTCCCCCTCGGCGATCAAGCCGAGCGAGCTATGCGCTTCCGCAGAATCGGGCATGAGCTCGAGGGCCCGTTCGACGGCCACATGGGCGGCCTCTAGCAGTGACCCCCTATCCCCGTATCCGTAGTCGGCGGTAATCGCCAGAGAGTCGGTGAGTCCCACCCAGGCTGGTGCATAGTCCGGATCGAGGTCCACGGCGCGCTGAAACAGCTCCCTTGCCCTCGCCAGACCGGCCTCGGTCTTTCGGTCGAACTGCATCCTTCCCTCCGTCACCAGGCGATAGGCCTCCATGCTGTTGGTGGCCGGCCCGGCGGCCTCACCAGCTTGGGCAAATTCGCCATGCAGCGACTCACTGATCTGTTGGGTGAGCTCTGTCTGGATCTCGAAGAGGCTCTCGGTGGTGAGCTCGCGATCGAAATAGTCCGCCCAACGATGGACATCTGTCGTCCCGTCGATCAGCTGCACGGTCAGACGTACCCTGTTGCCGACGCTCTGCACCGCGCCTTCGACGATCCATCCGACGTTGAGCTCATGCGCGATCCGGGGAATCGACTTTGCTGGTTGCCTGTAACCCATCACCGATGTCCGGCTGATCACGGTGAGGCTCGGGTTCTTGCTGAGTTCGGTGAGCAGGTCGTTGTGAATGCCGGCGGCGAGAAACACCGGATCGTCGCCGGAACCGAGCACGTCGAAGGGGAGGATTGCCAGGGAGTGGGTCGTATTCCGCCCGGCCGCGTCATCGTTGGCAGAGCCCGGATCGGTCGCGGGAGGGGCGAGTTCGTAGACCCAAACGGGATTCTCCAACCCCTTGAGATGTCGCGGGCCTAGAGGGATGAACTCCAGCTCGGCCCGTTGTCGGCATTGTCGCCACAGATCCTCGCTCACGTAGATGCGCCCGGGCCCGGCGGCGGTCTCGAGCCGGGAGGCGATGTTGACGCCATCGCCGAACACGTCTCCGTCGGGACCGATTGCGATATCGCCGAGATGCATTCCGATCCTGAGATGAGCATCGATCCCGGTCTGCGCCGAACGTTCCTCGAATACCTCCCTCAGGGAGAGGACGGCACCGGTGGCAGAGGTGACGCTCGGTGCATAAGCAAGTACCCCGTCGCCCACGAACTTCACCACCGTTCCGCCGTTGTCTTCTATCTGCTCTCGAGCCACCTCATTGAAGA
This sequence comes from Acidimicrobiia bacterium, assembly GCA_035513335.1. Lineage (GTDB taxonomy): Bacteria > Actinomycetota > Acidimicrobiia > Spongiisociales > ZC4RG35 > JANQRA01. The sequence continues at coordinate 59,488 of DATKCE010000017.1, read as the reverse complement.
TCCCCACGAGTCGCAGGGCTGCCGACTCGTCCCGATTGGCGAGGCTGGTGTATCCCGCAATGTCGGCGAACCACACCGCTGCTAGCTGCCGGGGCGAGTTGTCCATCCCCTCGAATCTAAGACGACTGACAGACGATCGCACCTCGTGTGCACCACCGTCGTCTCGGCTGAGGCGGTTGGCCCGGTTCCGCCTTACCTACCATCCCGGCGCTGATGGAGTCGATCGGTGTCTGAGAACGGGGAGGAGCACCGTCCTACCGACGACCAGTCGGTCACCGGGTACTTGCGGTCGGAGCAGACCGATGGCTGGACGAAGCTATTCGTGGTCGCGCCCCTGGCGCTGCTGGTTGGGGTTGTCGTCGCGGTGCTCGCTCCTGACGACTGGAGGGCCGGGGAGGGCAGCACCACCGTCCGCTTCCAGGGTGTCGAGGTCACCGAGCCGGTAGTCGTCGGAGACGACGATCCCATCGAAGTGTCAGGAGCCTTTGGCGGTGTCGAGGTGGGTTTGAGCTATCCGAATGGCATCCCGCCGGGCGCACCAGTCGAAGCCGAGATAACGATCCGGGAGGACGGGATAGTCATCGAACCGGGTCTCGACGAGGTCAGCCTGACCCTGACGTTGCCAGACGGGCGAGTCGAACCGGTGCCAGTGGCGTCCTGGGACGCCGCCTCCGAGTCGCTCAATGCGGTCCGTCGACCCGCCAACTCGGCGAAGCTGGTCTTCGGTTTGCTCGCGTTCGTCGTCGTGATGTGGGTGACAGAGGCGGTACCCCTGTTCGTGACCTCACTCCTCATTCCCGTGGCACTCGTGGTGGGCCGGGTGGCGTCGCCCGTCGACGCCACCGCCCCGTTCGCCAACCCGATCATCGTCTTGTTCTTCGCCGGCTTCCTCATGGCCGAGGCGATGAAGCGCAGCGGGTTGGACCATTGGGTCTCGGTGAACATCACCGCACGGGTGGGGCGCAGCGCCAGGTTCCTGTTCGGGGGCATGCTCGCCCTGGCGGCGTTCTTGTCCATGTGGATGTCGAACACTGCGGCTGCCGCGGTGCTCATCCCGATTGCCATGGCGGTCACCGAGCCCTTGCGCCACCCCGGCTTCCGCAGGGCGTTGGTCCTGGGCATCGCCTATGCGTCGACGATCGGTGGGGTGGGAAGCGCCATCGGCACCCCGGCCAACCAGCTCGCCATCGAGTTTCTCGGCGAGTTCGGGGGGAGACGCATCTCCTTCGTCGAGTGGTTCGGGTTCGGGTTGCCCATGGTCGTGCTCTTCCTCCCCGTGATGGGTGTCTACCTGTGGTGGCGGAGCGAGGTTCGTATCGATCCAGGGCACCTCGAAGAAGTCCGACGGGTGGCCTCGGTCGAGAAGGCCGAGCTGGGCCGGCCGCGAGGGGACCAAACGGTGGTGCTAGCGGTCTTCGCTCTGGTGGCGATGGGCTGGCTCACCGAGACCTGGCACAGTGTCCATCCCGGTTTGGTCGCCCTCGCGGGTGCCGTGGCTCTCTTCGCGGTTCGTCGTCTCGAGCCCGAGGACTTGGGAAGGATCTCATGGCCGGCCTTGCTCACCTTCGGAGGAGGGCTCACCTTGGGTCTGGCACTGGTCGATTCGGGCGCCTCCGACTTCGTGGCCACTCGACTCTCTGGCCTGGCCGGATTACCCGAGCTGGTCGCTCTCTTCCTGGTTGCCGGTCTCGCTCTCCTCCTCACCACGGTTGCCTCGAACACCGCCTCGGCCGCCATCCTGATTCCGATGGCGATACCTCTGGCGGCGGTGGTGGGGGTGAGCCCGACGATCATGGTCGTGGTGGTGGCAATCGCCTCGTCGGTCGACTTCGCACTGGTCATTGGGACCCCGCCGACGATGATCGCCTACTCCACCCGCATGTATACCGCAGGCCAAATCCTGCGACGGGGGGCAGCGCTCGACATAGTGGGGATCGTGTTGCTCACGGTGGTGGTGACGTGGGTGTGGGAACTCTTCGGCTTGGCCTGACGCGCAGGCCATGGCCGACGTCGGTGACGGTGCCATGGCCAATACACTCACTCTCATGCGTGTTGCCTTCGCCGCCGACGATTCCAACGAGTGTGTCGAGGCGGTCCGGGCGAGACTGAGTGACCGGGCTGAGGTCATCGAACTGGGCTCGGGGGATTCCTGGCCCGGGATGTCCGAGGCAGTGGCTCGGGCGGTGGCCGACGGGGAGGCTGACTACGGAGTCCTCATGTGCTGGACTGGGACCGGAACCGCCATCGCCGCCAACAAGGTGCCGGGGGTGAGGGCCGCCCAGGCGTCCGACCCGTGGATTGCCGAGAATGCTCGCCGCTGGAACGACGCCAACGTCCTCACCATGAGTCTCAAGCGAATTGCTCCGGCCGTCGCCGTGGAGTGTGTCGATGCCTTCCTCGGTGTGGACGCCCCGGACGAAGACGAGATGAACAACATTGCCAGGTTGACGGGCAAGTAGCACCAGATCCGTTGACAAGCAGCTGCTGAGAGAGCGCTCCTGGGCCGCGATCCGTGAGACCCGCGATCTGCCTGCCTTCAACGAGACGCCGGTGCAAACACTGGAAGCGCTGGCGGTGATTTGAGGAGAACGGGCCCCTCAGGTCGCCTCGGTCCCCAGACGCCGCCAGATGTCGACTCCGGCCTCGTCGCGGAGGAATCCGTGCAAGTAGTCGGGGACTCCCGGTGCGCTCACCTGGGTCAGCGCCTCCATCTCCTCGTCCTCCAGATTCCAAGCCAGGGCACGCAGGTTGTCGTCTAGTTGCTCGACGGTCCGGGCTCCGACGAGCACCGACGACACCGACGGCCGGTTGCGCAGCCAGTTGAGGGCAACCTGGCTCATGGTCACCCCGCGTCCCTCGGCGATCACCGCCACCTCGGCGAGAATGCTCCAGGTCCGGTCGGTGTTGCGTCGGTCGTACGCCTCGACCCCACGGTTGGGATCTTCACCGAGGCGGGTCTCACCGATCGGACGGCTCTCCCGTGAGTACTTCCCCGTCAGCCACCCGCCACCCAGAGGTGACCAGGGGAGCAGGCCCAGGCCGTTCTCGATGCTGGCCGGGAGGATTTCCAACTCGATGTCTCGGGCGAGGAGGTTGTATTGCGGCTGGAGGGACACCGGCGCAGCCCAGCGGTTGTGACTGGAGACCTGGACGGCTCGCTCGACCTGCCAGCCGGTGTAGTTGGACAAGCCGATGAAGCGGACCTTCCCCGCCTCCACGAACGAGTTCAGGGCACCGAGAGTCTCGTCGATCGGCACATCGGGATCCCAGGCATGCATCTGGTACAGGTCGATGGCGTCGACACCGAGACGCTTTAGACTGGCATCGACGGCTCGCTCGAGGTAGTCCGAGCCTGCCCCGCGCATGTCGGGTCTGTCACCCATGGGAAATCGGGCCTTGGTGGCGATGACGACCTCGTCACGGGCACCGGCTCTGTGAAGCCAGCGCCCGATGATCTCCTCGGACACACCCCGGCTGTAGACGTCGGCAGTGTCGATGAACCTGCCCCCGGCGTCGAAGTAGCGGTCGAGGATCGCACGGGATGTCGCCTCGTCCGACTCGGCTCCGAACGTCATCGACCCGATCCCGAAGACACTCACGTTCAGCTCGGAGGTGCCCAGGGATCTCGACTCCATGACACGAGTGTACGTCGGGTTGGGTGCGTGCGGCATTGGCCGAACACCGGCGCCCGGCGAGACATCTTCTCTACTGTTCGCCGGATACTCCTAGAAAGGACGATCATGATTCTCGAACTGTTCGGCGAGTTGAACTGGCTGGCGGTGATCGTGGCCACGCTCGTCTGGTTCGTCTTCTCCGCGATCTGGTACTCGATCCCTCCTCTCAGCCAGGCCTGGGCGAAGGCAGCCGGGGTCGACATGACAGGGGAGGGACCGCCCCTAGCACTCCTGTTCATCCCTACCCTGATCGGCTACTTCGTCACCACGGTGGTGATCGGGTTGCTGGTGGCGGCGACCAGTGCGATGACTGTTGGCGACGGCATCGTCCTCGGCGCAGTGCTCGGGGTCGGGTTCGGGATGGTCGGTGCCCTGGTCAACCAGGTGTACGAACGCAAGGGTGGCTCGTACTTCCTGATCAATGGGCTCAACGCCGTCATCGCCTACGCCATCGTGGCTGCGATCCTCGCCGTCTGGACCTGAGCCCCGGATGGTCCGGGAGATGGTTCCATCCGACTGGCCGTCCGTCGCCCGGATCTACGCGCAAGGCATCGAGAGTGGTCACGCGACCTTCGAGACCGAGGTGCCGGACTGGGAGGTGTGGGACTCTGGGCATCTCGAGGACTGTCGTCTGGTGTCCGAGGTCGCAGGAGACGTCGTCGCATGGGCTGCGCTCAGTCCGGTGTCGCGGCGGAGCGTCTATCGAGGAGTGGCCGAGGTGAGTGTTTATGTCGGCTCTGAGGCGCGGGGGCGCCGGGTCGGCTCGGAACTACTCGCTGCTCTGGTCGAGTGCTCGGAGAACGCGGGGATTTGGACCCTGCAGGCGGTCACCTTCCCCGAAAACGAAGCCAGCATCACTCTCCACGCCCGGCACGGCTTCCGCCTCGTCGGGACGCGGGAGAGGATCGGCTCTCATCTTGGGCGATGGCGGGACACCGTGCTCTTGGAGCGGCGCAGCCTGAATGTCGGTAGGTGACGTCCGAAGGTCAGGCATCCACTCGCAAGCGGTCGTCGATCATGGAGACGCCGTCGACATGACGGATCAAATCGATGAGACGCTCTCGGGCAGCCTCGTCGTCGACCGAGCCGGTGACCTGCACCATGCCGTCGGAAATGTCGATCTCGACGTCGTCGGATCCATCCCAATATCCGAGCGCCTCACTGCGGACCTTCTGCATCAGGGTCTCATCGTCGTAGTCCTGCTCCGGGCGAAGGACGTCGGCGACCTCGTGAATGACTCCGCGCGCTACTCCCTTCTGGTACTCGGCGGTCTTCCTCACCGAGTCGGACACGTCCCGACTTCGAGCCGCCGCCTGGTCGGCGAGCCGGGCCCGACGGGAGCGTCCCCGGTCGGGGTCTAATAGATATGCGAGCACCGCACCGGCGGCAACGCCGATGCTGAACAGCAGCGTCTTGGGCATTTGTTCCTCCTGAATCCTCAATCCTCTGAGTCGTCTTCGGGCACACCGGGGGAGATGTCTCCAGGCCCCACCACGCCCATGCCTTCGGCACCGGGGTCGCCGGGTGGGGAGGTCGGCTCGATGGCATCGTCGGCCCACGGCTTGTTCCCCGTCGCCAGCTTTATGCCGGCGTAGAGAGCGAACAGGCCCAGGACCACCAGGAGAATCGACCAGATGTCACCCATGCGAGGTCGATACCCGACGTGGCTCCTGGTCAAACGGGCCGACCCCCGTCAGGAGGCGCCTATTCGCGAAGCTCTCTGGGAACCCCTAGGGAAATGTGCGTGGAACACGCTGGACGTTGATCCACCTCAGCTCGGTGAACTCGTCGAGTGCGGCGTCGCCGCCGAAGCGTCCATACCCGCTGCCCTTGACACCTCCGAACGGCGCCTGGGGTTCGTCGTTGACGGTCTGGTCGTTGATGTGGACCATCCCGGTCTCCAACTTCAGGGCCATATCGAGAGCCCGGTTGAAGTCGTTGGTGATGATCCCCGCAGACAGGCCGTATTCCGAGTCGTTGGCTACGGCCAGGGCCTCGTCCCTGTCCTTGACCACGACGATCGGGGCCACCGGGCCGAACGTCTGCTCGCGGAACAATCTCATGTCGGGATCGACGTCGCTGACCACCGTCGGGTAGTAAACGAGATTGTCGTGCTGGCCTCCCGTGACGAGGTTCGCTCCTCCGGCCACGGCCTCCTGAACATGTGAGTGCACCTTTTCCACCGCCGCCTGATTGATCAGGGGGCCGATGGCCGTCGCCGGGTCGGTGGGGTCTCCCACCGGGAGCTCCTGTGCTCGCTTCTTCAATTTCTCGGTGAACTGCTTGGCGATGCTCTTCTCCACGATGACCCGCTCCGTCGACATGCAGATCTCTCCCTGGTGGAGGAATGCACCCCAGGTTGCGGCGTCGACCGCATAGTCGAGGTCGGCGTCGCCGAGCACTATCAGCGGGTCCTTGCCGCCCAACTCCAGCACCGCCCGCTTGAGGTGACGTCCTGCCTTCTCCGCGATGATTCTCCCGACCTCTGTCGAGCCGGTGAACGACACCCTTCTCACCGCCGGGTTGGCGATCATCTCGTCCCCGACGTCGGCCGCCTCTTCGCGGGTGCTCGTGATCACGTTGAGCACACCGGGCGGGAGCCCGGCCTCTTCGAAGATCTCGGCGAGCAGTAGGCCACCGGTGAGCGGTGCCTCCTCCGACGGCTTGAGCACGATGGTGTTCCCATAGGCCATGGGAAAGGTGAACGACCTGCTCCCCAGGATGTAGGGAACGTTGAAAGGAGCGAAACAAGCCACCACTCCGGCGGGCTGGCGTATCGCCATGAAGAACGAGTTGGCGTGGTCGGCCGGGATGATCTCACCCTTGACGTCGTAACCCGCGCCTGCCGCCATCCGGTACAAACCCGGAACGAAGCCCATCTGGAACATGGAGATCCCGATGGTCCCACCGACCTCCTCCATCATCGCCTTGACGAGCTCGTCCTGGCGCCGCTCCATGATGTCGGCGGCCTTGAGGAATATCCCGCGCCTCATGCCCGGCGGCGACTCGGCCCAGTCCGGGAAGGCCGCCTTCGCGGCATCGATGGCCTGTCTGGCGTCCTCCCTCGTACCCGCCGGGACCTTGGCGTAGACCTCGCCGGTGAACGGGTTGAGGTCGTCGAAGCTCTCGCCCGAGGTGGAGTCGACCCACTTTCCCCCGATGAACATCTTCTGTTTCTTGGCGATCATCTCGGTCCTCCTCTGTCCCGAATCGCTTCTCGACTAGTGGTGCCCCCCGGTGGAGCAGTCATCAAGTTCCTCCGACGCGTCCGACAACCATAGTGTACGCTCATCGTACGGATGGGCGCTATGCGTACATTGGCTCGGATCCCGGTTCGGCCGATCGGCTCGCTGGCGCTGGCATTCGAAGCGAGGAGGAGACCAGTAGCAATGAGAGTCAAGCTGCGTGTGATCCCGGTCATGACCGTGGTGCTCGCGCTCGTGCTGACCGCATGCGTGGAGGCGGACACAACCGACACCACGGAGCCGGCGCCCGAGACGACCCAGGCCGAGAGCCCGGACACGACCGAGGCGGAAAGCCCCGACACCACTGAGGCTGAGCAGATGGAGGGACCGGACGAGATCGTGTTCGGGAACCCCATCGCATTGAGCGGGCCCAACAACGCCGGTGCCAGCCTGTCTCAGATCCCGTCCTACGACCTGTGGGCGGCGGACGTGAATGCGGCTGGAGGCATCTTTGTCGCCGAGTACGACCGCCAGATCCCGGTTCGCATCGAGAGGGTGGACGACACCAGCGACATCGGTACTGCGGTGCAACTGATCCAGCAGATGATCGCCAACGAGGACATCCACTTCATCCTCCCACCATGGGGCACCGCGGCGAACTTCGCGATAGCACAGGACATCAGTGATGCCCAGACTCCGGTTCTCGGGTGCACCGTAGGTCATCGCGACCTGGTGGAGAACTCCGAGAACTTCCCTTACTTCTACACGGTGTTGAATCAGGCATCCGATCAGGGTGCGGCTCTGGTCGAGTTGCTCGAGGAACTCGGAGTGCAAACGGCCGGGATCATCCATCACACGGATCAGTTCGGCCTCGAGTTCAACGAGGTAGTGGAGCCGGCGTTGGAAGCGGCAGGCATCGAGGTGGTCATCAAGGAGACCTATTCGCCCAATCCGGAGGACCTCTCCCAGACACTGAGGGCGGTCCAGGCTGCGGAACCAGATGCGTTCCTCGCCTTCTCCTACCCGGGTGAGACGTTCCTGATGACCGGCCAGGCGATGGAGATAGGTTTCAACCCCAATCTCTTCATGGCAGCAGTCGGTGTCGCGTTCCCGCCGTATAGGGATGCGTTCGGCGAGGCCGCCGAGGGAGTCATCGGCACCGGCGCCTGGAACCCGACCGTCGACGCAGACGACGCCCAGGGCTACTTCGACCGTCATGTCGAGATGCACGGTGTCGAGCCCGACAGGTGGGCGTCAGCCGCTTGCTACGCATCGGGAGAGATCCTGCAGCAGGCCATCGAGGCGGCGGGCACACTCGATCCGATCGCGGTCAAGGAGGCTCTCGACACGACGGAGTTCGATACGATTCTCGGGTCCTTCAGCTTCGAGAATCAGGTGAACCCCGTCTACCCCGGCCAAATCGGGCAGTGGCAGGACGGTGAGTTCGAGATCGTCGGTTACACCGACCAACGTACCGCAGACCCCATCTATCCCAAGGCTCCATGGCCCGAGGGATAGTCTTCCGCCACCACTGAGACCAGAAGCTCGAATTGCGGATCAGAGAGGGGTCGTGCCGGACCCGGGTCTGGACACGACCCCTCTTCGTGCCTCGGTCGGGGTGATTGGCTGAGATGATCGAGAGCGCCATCGATGTCGTCATCACCGGCCTCATCCTCGGAGGGCTGTACGCCCTGATCGCCGTAGGACTCAGCCTCCAGTATGGAGTCGGTCGTGTCCTGAACGTCTCCCACGGCGAGTTCATCATCCTGGCTGCCCTGGCCACCTACAGCCTCTACACCGTCACCGGCATCCATCCTCTGTTGGCGATCACCTTCGTCGCTCCGGTTCTGTTCCTGATCGGATTCACCCTCGACCGGACCCTGTTCAACGACCTGCGCCGAACCTCGTTCGACGAAGACCACTTCGAGGGCAGGTCGTTGCTGGTTTCGTTTGGATTGCTCTTCGTCATCCAGAACCTCATGCTCGTCACCTGGGGAGCTGGCCTGCGCGGTTACAGCGTGTTGAACACACCCGTGGAGATCCTGGGCAGACGCTACGGGCTCAACCGTCTGATCACACTCCTCGTGGCGGTCACCGTGAGTATCGCCTTCTACCTCTTCATCCGTCACACCCGGCTGGGCAAGGCGATACGGGCCGCTGCCGAGCGGCCAGACATGGCTGAGGCGCTGGGGGTCGATCGCAAGCGGGTGCTGGCGATCTGTTTCGGTCTCGGTGCGGGGCTCGCCGGGCTCGCCGGAGTCCTCTACAGCATGATGTTCGAGATACAGGCCAGTCGTGGCATCGAGCTGACCCTCGTGGCGATAGTGGTCGTGGTCGTTGGCGGCCTGGGGAGTATCACCGGCAGCCTGATCGGAGGGTTCCTTCTCGGGCTGGTGATATCCCTCGTCAACTTCATCGACCCCAGCCTGTCGCTGGTGGCTTTCTACCTCATCTTCATCCTCGTCCTGTTGGTGAAACCCTCGGGGCTCCTGGGGAGACAGATCCATGCTGATTAGCACGATCATCAGCGAGGAGAAGCCGGCCCTGGTTGCGATTCCTCTTGCCATCGTGGCCCTGGCGATCGCACCCACGATCTTGCCCGGCTCGCTCGCCATCAGCCTCATCACCGTGTTGATGTACGCCATCCTGACACTGAGCTGGACGATGTTCTCCGGCCCCACCGGGTACATCTCCCTGGCGACGGCCGGGCTGTTCGGAGTCGGGGTCTACCTGTCGGCCATTCTCAGAGGCCATCTGCCCATCGAGGTGATCGTCCTGATAGGTGGACTGGCTGCCTTCTTGATCGCCCTCGCCATCGGGCTGCTCACCCTCAAGCTGAAGGGGGTCTACTTCATTCTCTTCACCTTCGGAGTCGCCGCCCTGATCCGGAGCTCGGTCCAATGGTTCGAGACCCGGATCAGCGGGACGGTCGGTCGACATGTCGCCGGTGCGAGCAACGAGACGGTCTATCTGTTGCTGCTGATCCTATTTTCCATCACGTTGATCGCCGCATTTCTCCTCAGACATTCCAGTCCGGGCATGGCTCTGCAGGGAATCGGCCAGAATCAGGAGGCGGCAGAGCACATCGGCATCAATGTGACCCGCGTCAAGGTGCTCACGTTTGCGCTCAGCAGCGTGCTCATGGGCATGACGGGTGCCGTGATGGCCACCAGATTCCGCTACATCGACCCCAACGTCGCTTTCAACCCTCTCATCTCGTTCCTCCCCGTGGTGATGGCGATCTTGGGCGGTATCTCGAAGCTGTACGGCCCTCTGCTCGGATCTGTGATCCTGGTCGCCCTGCAGGAGTGGCTCATCACCGAGTACCCGTACATCTACCTACTCCTATTCGGCCTGACGTTGGTGGTCGTGGTTCTTTGGCTCCCCGGGGGTCTGGTCGAGCTCGCCCAGAAGGGCTACTTCCGGGTCAAGGTCCGCTGGATCATGCTGAGAATGAGGATCACCCGGTTGCGGCGCGAGAGGCAGGCGAAGAGGCGATGAGCTTGCTCGAGGTTCGAAAGGTCTCGCACCGCTTCGGTGGCCTCAAGGCAGTTGACGGGGTCGATCTCGAGGTCGACCAGGGTGAGATCGTCGGGCTCATCGGGCCCAACGGCGCCGGCAAGACGACGATGTTCAACCTGATCTCGGGAGCTCTCGAAGTGCAACGGGGGGCGATCAGGTTCAAGGACGAAGACATCACCCGGATTCGACCGGATCAGATCAGCCGCCGTGGCCTGGCCCGGACCTTTCAAACCTCGAAGCTGTTCAACGGCATGACCGCGTTCGAGAACATCCGACTGGCCCTCATCTATGGGAACCCGGAGCGACGTCTCCGCCACGAAGAGGCCGAGCGAGAGGTCAACCAGATGATGGCGAGGATGGGGATCCTCTCCGATCGCAACAAGCCGGTCCGAGATCTCTCACTGGCGAGCCGCCGCTATCTGGAGATCGCACGCGCCCTGGCTACCAGTGCCGAGATGCTCCTTCTCGACGAGTCGATGGCAGGTCTGACTCCGCGAGAGCTCGAACAGGCCATGGAGCAGATCAGCCGGCTGCGCGATCAGGGAGTGACGATCTTCATGATCGAGCACGTGATGGAGGCGATCATGGGTGTCTGCGACCGCATCATCGTCTTTCACTTCGGCGCGAAGATCGCCGAGGGCACACCAGGGGAGATCGCCGCCGACCCAGCGGTCAGGTCGGTATATCTGGGAGAGGACTCCTGATGCTCCGCCTCCACAACGTCAATGCCGGATATGGGGCGATCAAGGCGTTGTGGGACGTGACGATACGGGTCGACGAGGGGGAGATCGTCACCGTTCTCGGAGCGAACGGGGCCGGCAAGACCACGTTGGTGAGGACGATCGTCGGCCTGATCGAACCGTCCTCGGGGATGATCAAGTTCACCGGGCAACGCATCGAAGGTCGTGACCCCCATCGGATCAGCGAACTCGGGATCGCCTACGGACCGGAGGGAGGAGGGATCTTTCGCGACATGAGTGTCCGGGAGAACCTGGAGATGGGTGCGTACCACCGAAGGGCCTGGGAGCGTCGTGACCAAACCCTCGAGCGCGTCCTACATCTCTTCCCCCGACTCGAGGAGCGCGAGCGTGCCCTCGCCCGCACCCTCAGTGGTGGAGAGAGACAGATGCTGGTCATCGGGCGGGCGTTGATGGGCCTTCCCACACTGTGTATCTTCGATGAGCCCTCCATAGGGATGTCTCCGCTGCTGATCGAACAGTCCTTTCACGTCATGAGCCAACTGCGCGACGAGGGGATCACCGTTCTCCTCATCGAGCAGAACGTGCACAAGAGCCTCGAGATCGCCGACCGCGGTTATGTGCTCGAGAACGGTCGTGTCGTGCTCGAGGGCGACACGACGGAGTTGGAGTCGAGCGAGCTGCTGGGTCGGGCCTACCTGGGCCTTTGAGGCCGATGGGCCAGTGTCTCGTCACAAGCGGCGAGGACGCGGTCGATCTGCGAGAAGCCGGCTTCGAGGCTATTTGTGCCTGCATGAGAGCCCATGGCCTCGGCGTCGACCTCCAGTGAGTCGAGACACTGCTCCATCGCCTCCGCGGCGGCACCTGCGGTCTGGAAGACCAGGGGAAGGGCCACCCACTCGACGTGCCATCCCCCCACGGCCCGATCCAACTGGTGCGGCGGAGCCGTGGTCAGCATGGCCGCCGCCCCTGCGCATGCCGATGCCGCGGCCACGGCGCGAACGGAGTCGATGGGGTTTTTCTTCTCCGGCATGCTGGACGAACCACCCGACCGCACCGCTACCTCGGCGATGGGGCTCGAGGCGAGCAGGGCGACATCGGAGCCGATCTTGGCCATGGTGCGTGCCATCCTCTCCACCGCCTGAGCCAGGGCGAGCAGACCAGACCTGTTGGTGTGCCACGAGACGTCTGGCGCCCTCAGTCCGAGCCGTTGGGCGAGGGTATCGATCACCGCTCGACCTCGCTCGCCGTAGGCGTCTCCTGTGCCCACCGGGCCACCCAACTGCACCACCAGCCGTGTTCGCTGGTATCGCACATCCACGATATGGTCGAGCACGGCATCGAGCCAGGTCGCGGTGCGGAATCCGAAGGTGGTGGGGCGGGCGTCCTGGAGGAAGGTCCGGCCCATCTGCGGTTGGTGACTATGTTCCCGGGTCAGATCGCGCAGACGCTCCGCCATCGCGGACAGGTGGCCTTCGAGGATCTCCAGCGCCGCTCCGGCGAGGATCATCTGGGCGGTGTCGATAGCGTCTTGGGTGGTGGCACCGTGGTGGAACCATGGGCCGGCCTCGACCGCGGCGCGCAATGCGATGACCGGAGTACCCGTCTCCCAGGTCGAGTCGAGGATCCGCTCCGGGTCGTCTACCCCACCGCGGCATGCCGCCGCGGTCGCCTCTGCCTCGTCTCCCGGCGCCAGACCGGCGTCGGCGACAGCCAGAGCCAGAGCCTCTTCGAACCTGAGCAGGGCATCGACCCGCGACCGCGGCGCGTACAGGGTGGTGAGGGCGTCGGTGGAGAAGCCGGGGTCGAAGGAGGGCCGGACGGTCATCAGAAGTCGAAGAAGACCGTCTCGTCTTCCCCCTGCATCTTGATGTCGAACCGGTACACAGGCGGGTCGGTGCCCTCTTGGAGCTCGGCGATGAGGGTGTGACGTCGCCCCATCGGGACGCTGCGAAGAACGAGGTCGTCGGCGTTGGCGTCCTCCTCGTCGGAGAAGTAGATCCGGGTGAAGCTGGGATTGAGCATGCCCCGCCCCTGCACGATGAGCGAGATGTGCGGAGCCTGGAACGCCCCTTCACTGTCGGGGACCCGGCCTGGCTTCAGGGTCTCGACTCGGTATTCGCCGGTCTCGAAGTCACTGGCTGCCCGGCCAAAACCGGTGAAGTCCGGTTCCAGCTCGAGGTCGCGGGTGTCGTCGGGGTGGTTGTACCTCCCCGACGGCGATGCCTGCCAGATCTCGAGGAGGGCGTCCTCGATGTGGTTGCCGGCACCGTCTATCACCCTGCCCTCGATGACGATCCGATCGTCCCTGCTGGTGAGAATGTTCTCCCCTTCGGCGGAGAGACGCATGCTGAAGTACGGCCCGACCGTCTGTGACGGAGTCTCACCCAGCTCGCTCACTCGTCGTCCTCCTCGAATGGGGTGGCCGCCTTTCCCCTGAGGACAACGTCCCATCGCCATCCCAGAGCCCAGTTCTCCTCGGTTACTTCATGGTCGTACCGGGCGATCATCCGGTGCCGGGTGTGCTCTGGTACCGAGTTGAAGATCGGGTCGAAGGGGAAGAGGGGGTCGTTCTCGAAGTACATCTGGGTCACCAGGCGGCTCCCCACCGACGGCCCCATGAAGGAGAAATGGATGTGGGCCGGCCGCCACGCATTGGGGTGATTGCCCCATGGGTAGGGTCCCGGCTTGATGGTGAGGAACCGGTACTCGCCGCCCTCTCCCGTCACACATTGGCCCACCCCGATGAAGTTGGGGTCGAGGGGAGCCGGGAAGGCGGTCTCCCTCCAGTGGACGTAGCGTCCACAGGCGTTGGCCTGCCAGATCTCCATGAGGACACCCGGTATCCCGTTGCCGTCCTCGTCGAGGACCTGTCCGGTGACGATGATGCGCTCACCGATCGCCGCCTCGCCGGTGCCAGCGTTGCTGGTCAGGTCGGCGTCCTCCTCGGAGACTTCCGTCCAGATCGGTCCGGGCCCTGTGGTCTCGGACAGTGTCTGCACGATTGTGAGCAGGTCCTGTTTCGGGCCGCGTAGGACGGTCGACTTGTAGTCGGGATAGCTGAACGGTGGATGGTCCGAATAGGCCTTCGGCCCGTAATGGCGGATGACGGGCTCGGTCACTCTGCCCCCTCCTCGTAGATGGTCTTCATTGTCTTGAGAGCTTGATTGGCCGCCGGGACCCCGGCGTAGACGGCTACGTGGAGCAGCACCTCCGTGATCTCCTCCGGTGTGGCTCCGGTGTTCTTTGCCGCCCGGAGATGCAAGGCGAGCTCCTCATGGCCGGAGGCGGCGAGGATTGCGATGGTGATCAGGCTCCGCTGTCGTCTCTCCAGCCCGGGCCGGGCCCAGAGGTCGCCCCACACGTTCTCGGTGATCCACCGTTGAAAGTCACGGTCGAGATCCGTGGTGGCTGCCACCGCCCGGTCGACGTGCTCGTCTCCCAGGACGCCGCGGCGCATCTCCATGCCTCGCTCGTGCTTGTCGTCACTCATAAGGGAAGCCCAACATAGTTCTCAGCCATGGCCCGCTGTGCGTTCTGCGAGGAGAACAGGTACTCGAGCTCGGTGCGTTGCAGTCGGCGATCGAAGTCGTTGGACATCCCGGGAAAGCGATGCATGGTCGAGGTCATCCACCACGAGAAACGAACCGCCTTCCAGACCCGCGCCAGGGCTCGGTCGGAGTACTCGTCGAGCCCGGTCTCCGACCCGTCCGAGTAGAAGCCGACCAGAGCCTCGGCCAGGTAGACCACGTCGGATATCGCCAGGTTGAGCCCCTTGGCTCCCGTGGGGGGCACGATGTGGGCCGCGTCGCCGGCGAGGAAGAGACGACCGTGACGCAGAGGCTCCGACACCCAGCTGCGAAGGGGCGTGACAGATTTTTCGATCGACGGGCCGGTGACGAGCCGATCGGAGGCCTCGTTGGGGAGTCGTGTCGCGAGCGTCTCCCAGAAGAGATCATCGGGCCAGTCGTCGGGGGTGTCGTCCGCCGCGCCTTGAACGTAGTAGCGGCTCAGGTTCTCGTTGCGCATCGAGCAGAGGGCGAATCCGTCGGGATGGTTGGCGTAGATCAGCTCGTCGTTGACCGGTGGGGTCTCGGAGAGGATGCCGACCCACACGAAGGGGTAGAGCCGCTCGAATGTCTCCCGGATCGATGGCGGCACGAACTCCCGGGTGGTGCTGTGGGCGCCGTCACAACCGGCGATGTAGTCACAGGAGAGCTCATGCTCTTCTCCGTGGCGGGTGAAGGTGACGGTGGGTGAGTCGGTCTCGATACCGTGGAGGCCGATGCTCTCTGCTTCGTCGATCAGGGTGATCCCGGCCCCGTCGATTGCGTCATAGAGATCTTTCTGCAATTGGGTCTGGCCGTAGATGATCACGTGCTTGTCGGTGAGCTCCTTGAAGTTCACGTTCAGCAAGGTGTCGGCGAAGGCGAGATTGACCCCGTCGTGGAAGAAACCCTCCCGGTCCATGCGGTCGCCGAGCCCTGCCTGCCTGAGGACCTCGCCGCTGCCGTGCTCGATGACTCCGGCGCGAATCCGCTCCAGGACGTACTCACGGGTGCGCAGCTCGAACACGATCGACTCGACGCCCTGGAGATGGAGGAGATAGGCGAGCAGCGACCCGGCAGGTCCCCCACCGACGATCGCTACCTGGGTCTTGTCACCGGTCTCGCTCATGTGTGGTCTATCCTTACCGACTGAGGCTATCGGGCTGTGACGAGGGCACGCTTGACACGTGTATAGCCAATTCGTACGGTTCTCGCACAAATGTTCGTAATGCGAACGCGGAGGATCTGCTGAATTGGCCGAGATCACCTCTCTTCACACGGCGATCGCCGATCTGGTCGATGATGGCTCTGTCGTTGCGATGGAGGGTTTCACCCATCTCATCCCCGTCGCTGCCGGCCACGAGGTGATCCGACAGGCGAAAAGGGACCTCACACTGATCCGGATGACCCCCGATGTCATCTACGACCAGTTGATCGGGGCGGGGTGTGCCGCCAAGCTGGTCTTCTCCTGGGGTGGTAATCCCGGTGTCGGATCACTCCATCGACTGCGCGACGCGGTCGAGCACGGATACCCACGGCCTCTCGAGATCGAAGAGCACACCCATGCCGGCATGGCAGCCCGTTACTCCGCCGGGGCCGCCGGGCTCCCTTTCGGCATCCTCCACGGCTACATCGGCACCGACCTGAGTGCGCACACCAACGTCGCCACCCTCACTTCTCCGTTCGACGGTCAGGAGGTGACGGCGGTGCCTGCCATCAACCCCGACGTAGCGGTGATCCACGCCCAGCAGGCGGACAGACAAGGCAACGTGGGCTTGTGGGGTATCACGGGAGTGCAGCGCGAGGTGGCCCTGGCCGCATCAAGAGTGGTGGTCACCGTCGAGGAGGTGGTCGGTGACATCGAGTTCCGGGGTCCCAACGGTGTGGTCCTTCCCTCCTGGACGATCGATGCCATCGCCGAAGTCCCGCGCGGGTCGCACCCCTCCTACTCGATGGGATACACCGAACGCGACAACGCCTTCTACACCCGGTGGGATGCCATCTCGAGATACCGCGAGGTCTTTGCCAGGTGGATCGGGAGGTATGTCACCGGACCGGACGATTTCTCCACATATCTGGCCGCGGTGGACGATGACTCCGTGACCTCCCTGGTGGCCGATGACTGACGTCAACTACACCGCCGACGAGATCATGTCGATCGTGGCTGCCCGCCAACTCCGCGGCGGGCAGGTGTGCTTCGTCGGCATCGGCCTTCCCAGCGAGGCGGCCAACCTGGCCCGTCTCTCCCACGCCCCCGAAGTGGTGCTCATCTATGAGTCCGGGACCATCGGCACCCGACCGAAGGTCCTGCCCCTCTCCATCGGTGATGGAGAGTTGGCCGAGCAGGCCGACCTGGTGGTGAGTGTTCCCGAGATCTTCGCCTACTGGTTGCAGGCGGGACGGGTCGACGTGGGTTTCCTCTCAGCCGCTCAGATCGATCGCTTCGGCAATCTCAACAGCACGGTCATCGGCCCGTACGACGATCCCAAGGTGCGTCTCCCCGGAGCAGGAGGCGCACCGGAGATCGCCTCTTCGGCAGGTGAGGTGATCGTGATGCTGCGGCACTCGGAGCGCACGTTCGTCGAGACCGTCGATTTCGTGTCATCGGTCGGGTACGGACGGAGCGGGGAAGGGAGGGAGGGGCATCGCGGAGCAGGGCCCACCGTGGTGATCACCGATCTCGGGGTGCTACGGCCCCACCCGACGAGTCACGAGCTTGAGCTGGTGGCGATCCATCCGGGAGTCGACACCGATGAGATCGTCGAGAAGACTGGGTGGGCACTGCGGATAGCCGAAGATCTCGATGTGACCGACCCTCCCACGGCCGACGAGCTGCGCATCCTGCGCGATCTCAAGGAGCGCACCGCGGCGGCGCACTCGGGGGAGGGGAAGTGACCGCCAGGGGCCACTCGGCCGATTTCATCCAGTCTCTCGAGCGTGGCCTGTTGGTGATCAACTCGTTCTCCGGTGAGAACCCGGGCCAGACGCTCAGTGAGGTGGCGGAGCACACCGGACTCACCCGAGCCACCGCGCGACGGGTGTTGCTGACCCTCGCCGAGCTCGGGTACGTCGATCAGCGAGGACGGTCGTTCGCTCTCACGCCGAAGGTCCTCGAACTGGGATACTCATTCCTCTCGTCATTACGAGTAGTCGACGTCGCCCAGCCGTCCATGGAGCGGCTGGTCGACCAGGTCCAGGAGTCATCTTCGATGTCCGTTCTCAACGGGCCCGATATCGTCTACGTAGCCCGGGTCCCCACGAAGCGAATCATGACCATCGCCCTGGCGCTCGGGTCCCGGCTTCCCGCCTACCCGACGTCGATGGGTCGCGTACTCCTCGCCGGGTTGGCCGATGAGGAACTCGAGGAGGCCATCGAGCGAACCGACCTCGAGGAGCTGACCCCCCACACCGTCACCGACCGGGAACGGTTCCGCGAACTGATCCACCAGTGTCGTGAAGAAGGCTTCGCACTGGTGGACCAGGAGCTGGAGGAGGGCGTGCGCTCGATCGCGGCACCGATCAGGAACCGCAGAGGCGAGGTCATCGCTGCGATGAACGTCAGCTGTCATGCCTCCCGGGTCGACATCGAGGGCATGCACGAGGTGTTCAAGCCCAAGTTGCTGGAGACGGCAGCGGAGATCAACGAGCGGATCCGGGGGCTGGCCGTCCGTATATGAGTCCTTGCTCTGCCCGGTCACCGGCAGGCTCAGATGGGTCGATCGCCGGGTGACCGGACCCGCTCCATCGCCTCGACCCCTTCACCATTCCCGAGAGGGACCACTGAGAGGCTGCCGTCGGTCTCGAGGACGGCTGCCGCGCCGCTGCCATTCGCGATGCTGTTGCCCCGCATCGCGGCCTGGACCTCCTCGTGGGTGATCCTTTCCCGGCGCAGCACGTCCTCGAGGTAATCGCCCTTCCAGTAGACGAGTTGAGGAGTGCCCTTCACGATCGACTCGAAACGCTCCGATCTCACATAGATGGAGGATGCAACCCACTGCAGAGTCACCAGAAGTGCAATGGCCACCACGCCGTCGGCAAGTGGAACCATGTCGGAGATGAGAAGTGTGGCGAAGACAGAGCCGAGGGCGATGGTGATTACGAAGTCGAAGGCGTTCATCTTCGACAGAGTCCGTTTGCCACTCAACCGCAGCATGAAGACGAGAGCGATGTAGCCCAGGGTCCCATGAACGAGGATCCGGAGTAATGACTCCCAACTGTCGAACCACACGATGGCTCAGCAGGTCAGGAAACTACGAATGTGATCTTGAGATTGACGTCGTATCCGGTGATGGCGCCGTTCTCGACGACGACCTTCTGTTCTTTCACCCAGGCGCCTTCGATGTTGTCGACGGTCTCTCCCGCCTTGACAATGGCCTCTTTGATCGCATCCTCGAAGCTGTCGGTTGAGCGTGCGTTGAGCTCGATGACCTTCGCGACTGACACGGTTTTCTCCTTCTCTCGCCGTGTCATGCCACTACCCGCCCGAGGCCGGTGGTAAACGGGGCGCTAAGAGTCCGTCGCCTGCGGTACGGCGCGTTCGAGGATGTCGGCGACGGGTGTGCCAGGCGGAAGTGTCCCGAAGAACGAGCCGTGGTCGCCGCCGAGACGGGAGGCGGCGAAGGCCTCGAACACAACAGGTTCGCCGTGGCGCGCCAAGAGTGAGCCGGCCCAGGTGATCGCCAGTCGCTCGACGACTCTCCTGGCCTCGAACTCGAGGTCGTCGGCTCCCCCGATGGCCGATTTCGCTCCCTCGATGGCCCGGTCGAGCCTGGTATCCAGGCCGGACGCCAGATCGAGCTCGGCGAGGAACATCTGAAGGCTGTCAGGAGACCGGCTCGCCGCCCGGAGCACGTCCAATGCGATGACGTTTCCCGAACCCTCCCAGATCGCGTTGAGCGGTGACTCCCGGTAGAGCCGGGGCAGGATCGACTCCTCCACATAGCCGTTGCCACCGAGGCACTCCAGCGCCTCCCTCACGGTCTCGCTGGTTCGCTTGGTCACCCAATACTTGGCGATGGGCAGGGCGATTCGCTTCATCGCCGCCTCGGCCGGATCGTCACTCGCGCGGTCGAAGGCACCGGCGAGACGCGTCATCATCGATGTGGCCGCTTCGGTTTCCACCTCGAGGTCGGCGACGACGTTCTGCATCAACGGCTTGTCGATGAGTTTCGAGCCGAACGCTGCCCGATGGGAGACGTGCCAGGCGGCTTGGGAGACGGCCTGGCGCATCAGCGCAGACGAGCCGATGACGCAGTCGAGCCGGGTGCCGTTGACCATCTCGATGATGGTGGGCACACCACGGCCCTTCTCACCGACCATGACCGCCCAGGCTTGGTCGAACTCGACCTCGGACGAGGCGTTGGACCGGTTGCCCAGCTTGTCCTTGAGCCTCTGGATGTGGAACCGGTTCAACTCTCCTTCGGGGGTCCATCGGGGGAGCAGGAAACACGACAGCCCCCCTGGGGCCTGGGCCAGCACCAGGAAGGCATCGCACATCGGGGCCGACGTGAACCACTTGTGCCCGGTGATGTGATATCCGCCTCCCGGTCCTCCACCGTTCAACGGCTCCGCTTGGGTGGTGTTTGCGCGGACGTCCGACCCGCCCTGCTTCTCGGTCATGCCCATGCCCAGGAGCAGCCCCTCCTTGTCCGACGGAGGCTGGAAGGAGGGGTCATAGGTGCGACTGACGATGCCGGGCACCCACTCGCCGGCAACCTCCGGTGTCGTGAGGAGAGCGGGAATGACCGAATAGGTCATGGAGATCGGGCAGTTGTGGCCCGCCTCGACCTGACCGGATATGTAGGTGAGCGCCGCCCGCACGACATGAGCGCCCTCGGGCGGGTCGTCCTCCCAAGGAAGGCTGTGGTGCCCGTTGGCGACCGCGGTTTCCATCAACCGGTGCCAAGCGGGGTGAAACTCCACCACGTCGACCCGATGCCCGAACCTGTCGTGAGTGACCAGCCTGGGATTGTTGCGGTCGGCCTCGAAACCCCAGCGGTAATACCTCGCCGAGCCTGCGGTCGCCCCGAACTCGATCAGGGTGTCGCGAGCGTCCTTTCCGCCCTCCCGGGCGACGGCACGGTCCAGAACGGGGTCGCTCAGGTAGAGGTTGTAACCCTCGAGCGGCGGAGGTTGGTTGAGCACTTCATGGGTTTGGCTCATGATCTCAGGATACGACGCACCACTAGTGGTGCGTCGCAGAAGTACTGGCGGGGTCTCTCCGGCCCTCGACGCCCCTGGCGGCGTCCAAAATGCTCGCCGCAGCTCCCGGCTGCGACTGCGCTTTTCTCCTTGCCTGAGGACGCCGATGACTCGGAGACACCCTCACCCTATTTCAGCGACGCACCACTAGGTTCGTGATCGGGCGCCGGCGAGTCATCCATGGTCGGCGGCGGCCACGAAAGGATTCACATGAGACTGCACGAGACACGTCAGATCGACCGGCCACTCGAAGAGGTCTTCGCCTTCACGGCCGACTTCGCCAACGCCGAGAACTGGGACCCGGGAGTGGCATCCTCACGCCGGATCGACGACGGGCCTCCTGGGGTGGGGGCGCGATACGACGTCATGGTCGCCTTCGGCTCGAGGGAGATCCCGATGACGTACGAGATCACCGACTGGGAGCAGGACTCCCGGGTGGTTCTCCACGGCAAGGGAGACACGATCGAGGCCATCGATGAGATCCGATTAGGGGCCCGGGATGGAGGAACTCTCGTGGACTACACCGCCGACATCACCTTCACCAACTGGATTCGCTTCGTCGCGCCCCTCATGTCTCCTGTCCTGCGTGGCGTCGGGGAGAAGACGCTCGACGGTCTGGTTCGAGCTCTGGAGCGATGAGTCTCCTCACCGTCCCCTCATTCACCAACATCGGCTACTGGTTGCATTCGAGGGACCACGAACCGGTGGACACCGACATGACCGGGCAGACGGTGGTGATCACCGGCGCCACCGGCGGTCTCGGTCGGGCCGGCGCAGAGGGGTTGGCGGCACTAGGGGCGCGGACACTCGTCGTCGGTCGCAGCGGCGACAAACTCGCGGTCGCGCAGAGGGAGATCACCGGGGAAGTCGTCGGATATCGGGCCGACCTGAGCCTCATGTCCGAGATCCGCCAGCTAGCCGGTCGGCTCCTCGACGAGGAGGAGCGCATCGATGTCCTGATCAACAATGTCGGGGTCCTGTTGCCCGAGCGCCAGGTCACCGAAGAAGGTCTGGAGACGACCTTCGCCACCGACCTCGCCGGTCACTTCCTGCTCACCAACCTCCTACTCCCGAAGATCATCGACTCCGCCCCGTCCCGGATCGTCAGCATGACCTCGGGTGGGATGTACTCGGAACGGATCCGACCCGATGATCTCCAGTTCGAGAGCCGGGAGTACAAGGGGACCGCGGCATACGCACATGCGAAGCGGGGTCAGGTCATACTCACCGAAATGTGGGCGAGACACCTGGACGGGACCGGAGTCAGCCTGCACGTGATGCATCCCGGTTGGGCCGGCACCGGTGGGGTCGCCACATCGCTACCCATCTTCAACACGTTGATGCGACCGCTCCTCCGCAGCCCGAAACAGGGAGCTGACACCATGGTCTGGCTGGCCGCGGCTCCTGAGCCGGCTGAGAAGTCCGGTGAGTTGTGGTTCGACCGGGAGGTCGTGCCCAAACACTTCTTGGATGGAACTCGGGAGACGCCCGAGGAGAGGGAGCGGTTATGGGAGCGACTCGTCGAGATCACCGGGTGCGACCTACCCGACCTCTCCGGGGTGGAGCGTTGATGGGCGCCGTCATAGCCGGGACCGGCACCTCGATACCTGAGAACGTGGTCAGCAACCACGACCTGGCCCGGATCATGGACACCACCGACGACTGGATCACGACGAGGACCGGAGTCAAGGAGCGAAGGTTCGTCGATCCTGGCGTCGGGTCATCCGATCTCGCAGTGGGGGCCGTCGCAGCGGCGTTGGATGATGCCGGGGTGACTCCCGACTCCGTGAGTGCTCTGATCACGGCCACCATGACCCCCGACTACCTGGCTCCCGGCATAGCCGGGCTGGTCCAGGCCGAAGCCGGGATGGGCCATATCGCCGCCTACGACCTCCGACAGCAATGCAGCGGCTTTCTCTACGGCCTCGATCTCGCCGACGCCCTGATCACCAGCGGGCGGGCAGAGACGGTGGTGGTCGTCGGTGCCGAGGTCCACGCCGGATTCCAACCATGGAGCGAGGAGTCCTGGCGTGCCGTCCTAGGCCCGAGTGGTGAGGTCAGCGACGACGACTACACGCGCAACACCGCCCATCGCGCCTGGAGCGTCCTGTTCGGAGACGGCGCCGGAGCGATGGTGCTCCGTGCCGGTGAGGACGACGGTGAGGGCATCCTGGCAACGTCGCTGCACACCGACGGTGAGTCGTTCGAGCTGATCTGGGTGCCTGGAATCGGCTCCAAGTCCCGGCCGTATGTGTCGGTCGCCGACGTCGAGACGGATCAGCATCTACCCCGTATGGACGGGGCCGGGTTGTTCCGCAGCGCCGTTCGTCTCATGCCGGAGGCGGCGCGGTCGGTCCTCGACAAGTCGGGTCTCGATCTCGACGACGTCGACGTGGTGGTCGCCCACCAGGCCAACGATCGGATTCTCGACGGCGTCCGCAAACAGTTCGGCATGGGAGCGGAGAAGGTGCCTTCCAACATCGGCGCCTATGGCAACACGACCGCCGGCACCTTGCCCATCCTCTACCACGAATTGCGGTCGGCCGGCCAGGTCCCACCCGGGACCCTGGTGTGCTTCGCCGCCTTCGGTGCCGGCGCCCACTACGGCGCTGCTCTCTACCGGGAGCCCCGCGCCGTCTCGTAGGCCGCGATGGCCCTGGCCCGGGCCATGCCGTGATCCACGATCGGATGGGGGTAGTCCTTGCCCAGCTCGACTCCATATGAGAGCAGTTCGAGGGGATCGCACTCCCAGGGGGCATGGATGAGATCGTCGGGAATCTCGGACAGCTCCGGTACCCAGCGGCGGATGTACTTCCCGTCGGGGTCGAACTTCTCCGACTGGGTGACCGGGTTGAACACCCGGAAGTAAGGGGCGGCGTCGGTGCCGGTGCCTGCCACCCACTGCCAGTTGCCGGAGTTCTGGGCGACGTCCCCGTCGATGAGATGGTGTCGGAAGAAGCGCTCGCCGATCCGCCAGTCGACCAGGAGATCCTTGACCAGGAACGAGGCCACGACCATACGGGCTCGGTTGTGCATCCGACCTTCGGCCACGAGTTGGCGCATCGCCGCGTCGACCAGGGGATATCCGGTATCCCCCCGTTTCCAACTGGCGATCTCATCAGGGTCGTCGCGCCACTCCAGACACCGGTATCGCTCGTCGAGCGACTTCTCTGCCAGTTCAGGGTGGGTGGCGAGCAAATGGCCGTAGAAGTCACGCCAGGCCACCTGTCGCACGTACTCGAATCCCGCCTCGGGTGACCTCTTCTCCACCTCTGCGACGACACGTCGCGGTCCGACCCACCCGAACTTCAAGTCAACCGACAGATGCGAGGTGCCATCGAGGTCGATGCGATCGCGTTCGTGGTTGTAACGATCGATGCGCTCGAGGAAGTCCCCCAGTCTCGCCACCGCCCCGGTCTCGCCGGACTCGACAGCCGGTGGGTCCGACTCCGGCAGGCCGGTGCCGGGATGGGCCAGGAACCGTGTCCCGTCGGGAATCGAGATCGGCCTCACCTCGGGGTCTCTCCACTTACGGAAGAACGGAGCGAACACCTTGTATGGGTCTCCCTGGTTGGTGAGTATCGAGCCCGGCGGATGGACGTAGACCCCTTCGTGGCCGATCAGCTCGCAGCGTGCCCCGACTCGATGGTCTCTCTGCAGCCCATACGGGGTTACCTCCGAGTTGACGTGGACGACTTCTGCGCTCAGGGCCTCGGCCACCGCCGGGACCACCAGGCTGGGATCGCCGTGTTCCACTCGCAGTCGGCCCCCTTCTCGGCGAGTCGTCCGTCGAGATCGGCGAGGCCGGCGAGGAGGAGATCGCGACGTCGCGGCGAGCATCGGTCGAACAGCCCCGGATCGATGACGAAGAGAACACAAACGGCACCTTTCTGCGCGGCCGCGGCGAGGGCCGGGTTGTCGTCGAGCCGGACGTCGCGGCGCAGCCAGACGAGGGAGGTCACGCCGGTGTCTCATCGACTGGGCCCGCGGCCACCACCCACTCGTCGACCTGGGCCCATAGTCGGTAGAGCCACTGCACGCGTCCGGCGTGCGACTG
Source organism: Acidimicrobiia bacterium (assembly GCA_035513335.1). Lineage (GTDB taxonomy): Bacteria > Actinomycetota > Acidimicrobiia > Spongiisociales > ZC4RG35 > JANQRA01. The sequence goes on along the minus strand of DATKCE010000017.1, from coordinate 34,603 downwards.
CGGGATCTGCTCCCGAGGAACCCGCCACAGGACCACATCTACTCGGGATCCGACCAGGTCGCCCCGCCAGATCTCCTTCAGCGTGGCGAGACCCTCCAGGCCACGATGTGCCAGAACCATCACATCGGCGTCGGTGGCGTCGAGGATCGCGAGTGTCCCGCCCGGCTTGGGGGGAAGCACCCGGCGAAGCCCGGAGATCAGCTCGACGTGGTTGCCCTCCGCCGGAACCCGTCGCTGGGCCCGGGCCAGCTTGTCCACTGAGAACCGGGTGCCCTCGGGATAGATCAGGATCCCGTCACCCGCGCCCATTCCCTCGGCCAGGGACTCGATCGCCTTCCGCTCAGTGAGGTCACGAGAGGCGCGATCGACGAAGACGTTGGGGAGACGGTTCCCGGCGATGTCGAGGGCGGGGTCGACGAGGATTTCCCTCTTGAGCACGTACCTGAGGCGAAGGCCCGTCGGTCTGGCCACGAAGCGCGCCGGGAGCAGGGTGTCCACGATGGAGGCATGACGGGAGAGCAACACGATGGGTCCCGGCAACAGGGTCTCCTCACCGGTCACATCGAACCGGACGGAGAACAGCCATCGCAGTGCAATCAGGTTCCATCGGGCCCATTTGTCCTGGAGCCGGTATGTGGTCTCGGTGCGGGCTCGGGTCGGAAAAAGGGCGGTGACGGCGAGACCGCCCAAAGCCCAGACCTCTCCGAGCAGGTAGACCCAGAGAAAAGCCAGCGAGCGCAGAGCCATGGCGGGACGATCAGTCACGACGCGGCGTGCCAGATCGACGACGGCCGCGACCAGGGCGAGCACCGGGCCGAGAGTCGTCAGAACGGCGAAGCCGACCACCACCGAAGTGACGGTCAACGAGCGGCGTAGGAGCGGGTTGGACGGCATGAGGCTCGGATCACACTAGGACCAGGGATTCCCCCACTAACTTCGTCGTCGATGACCCTTGCGGATGCCGTCCCCGACCCGCTTTCGCGCATCGGTTGCGCTGAAGACCCGCCATTTGATGCGCGAAAACGGCTGTGATCTCGGCGTTCTTCTTCACCTGGTTCGCAGCCGCCTGCATATGGACGGTCAATGCGCTGAGACGGCCGGTGCCGCCACACCGTCGGTTCCCCCCACTCTGGCTTCCCGCCATGCTCATCTCCGAACTGGCACCTCTCTACTTCTTGCTCCGGGCCTCGATCGCAGCCGGGTTCCTGGCCCTGGGCGCTGCCGACCGGGCGATCGGAGTCGCCGGGATCTGGCTGTTCGGTGTGTCGGAGTTGGGCCTGATCGTGCTCATGGCACGGACGCTGAGGGCCGCCCGGGATACGGGGCGCTCGCCCTCCCTGTGGACCCTCTTCAAGGTGTGGGAGCGGCTGCCTCTAGGTGTCGAACGAGCCGAGCAGATCATCTACTGGGACTCGTTCACCCTCGACATCTACGCTCGCCCCGGTCTGGTGGGGGCACCGACCCTGATCTATGTCCATCCGGGAAGCTGGATGCGAGGCCGACCCGGTCGGCAGGCGCGTGCCATGTTCCACCGTCTCGCCAAGCGGGGCTGGGTGATTCTCGACATCAGGTATCCGCTATCTCCCGACGCCACGTTCCCGGAGCATCTCGTCGGCGTGAAACGCGCCATCGCCTGGGCCAAGGGCGAGGGTCGCCGCCTAGGAATCGATCCGGGACGGGTCGTCATCTCGGGGGGATCATCGGGTGCGCATCTGGCCGCTCTCGCCGCGCTGACCGCGGACGAGACGGGATTGCAGCCCGGCTTCCAGGACGCCGACGTCTCAGTCGTCGCCTGTGTCCCGTTCTATGGGATATATGACCTGTTGATCCGCAATCCCACCCGGTACGACTGGCCGTTCATCGCCACCACCGTGATGAAGGCGCCGGCGGCGGAGGCCCCCGATCTCTACCGCTTGGGCTCTCCGATCGACCAGGTCCATGCTGGGGCTCCCCCATTCCTCGTCGTGCACGGCGAGTACGACTCCCTGGTCCTCAAGGCGGAGTCGGAGCACTTCGTGGCCGTATTGCGCGCCGCAGGTGTGGATGTCGAGTATCTGGAGGTTCCCGGAGCCCAGCATGGCTTCGACGCCGTCGCCTCGCTCCGAACGCGCGCCTTCTCCGGCCTGTGTGTCGAGTGGCTCACCGCCAAGGTCCCCGATCATTCGAGCCTCGGTTAGTTGGATGCGGACATGAGGCGCACAGCTTCGAGTTCACCCGCGCAGCCGGTCCTCCCGCCCCTAATCTGGAAACCGTGACGCACATTCTCGGGTTCGGGGGATACGCGCCGGAGCGAGTGGTGACCAACGACGACTGGGCGAAGCTGGTCGACACCAGCGACGAGTGGATCACTCGGCGCACCGGCATCAAGCGACGCCGCTACGCCGCAGAGGACGAGACCACGATGACCCTCGCCGCCGATGCTGCCGCGGCCGCACTCAAGGACTCGGACCTGACCCCAGACGACATCGACGAGATCGTCCTCGCCACAGACACTCCCGAGATGATGACCCCTGACACCGCCGCCTTGGTCCAGCATCGTCTCGGCTGTCGGAACATTCCCACCTACGACCTGGGCGGTAGCGGCTGCGCCGGGTTCGTCCAGGCGCTGGATGTGGCACGCTCACGGATCCTGGTCGACCCCAAGCGGATCTTGGTCATCGGAGTCGAAGTCATCTCCCGGATGATCTCCCAGGAGGATAGGGCTACGGCGATCCTGTTCGGCGATGGTGCCGGCGCGGTGGTCATGGGGCCGGACGCGGGCCGGGCGGAGGTGCTCGGGGTGGTGGCGGGTACGGACGGAGGATCCGCCGAGATACTGACCCTGGCCGCTGGAGGGACCCGCAACCCCTTCAATGCCCATTCGTTGGCCAGCGGCGATTACAACCGGCTGGTGATGGACGGTCGAAAGATCTTCGTCGAGGCGGTGAAGAGGATGTCCGAGGCGGCGACCGATGTCGTCGACAAGGTCGGCATGTCGCTGGCGGATGTGCAACTCGTCATCCCCCATCAGGCGAACCTCCGGATAATCGAGGCGGTGCGCAAGAAGCTCGGCCTGGGCGAGGAAACCGTCTACGTCAACATCCATGAGTACGGCAACACCGGCTCGGCCACGGTTCCGTTTGCCATGTGGGAGGCGGTCAATTCGGGGCGAATCGCTCCGGGAGACCTCGTGGTGTTGACCGCGTTCGGCGCCGGGTTCCATTGGGCCGCGGCGGCCGTGCAGTTCTGATCTCGACTCAGATCCTGTCGAGGAAGTTCTCGAGGTACCTCTCGTAGCGTTCGGGGTTGGCGTTCCAACTCAGGACGTGGCCGGCCGCGGGCGACTCGACGAGCTCGACCAGCTCCGGGACCAGAGCCCCCAAACGGCGACTCACCGAGATCGGAACGGTCTGATCCGAGGTGCCGTGGAAGACCAGCACCGGGATCCGGAGGATCTGAGACGCACGCTCCACGAAGTTGGTCGCTTCCCAGTCGACTCCCCAGCGCAGATGTGCGATCCACATCCCGAAGTCGATCATCAGAGGCGTCGCCCGCATGTCCCCCGTCCCGTGCCGAATCACCTCGGAGAGGACGAGGTTGGGAGCGTCGAGGACGATTCCGGTGACGGCCTCCGCCAATCTCGAGCGCTCGAGGAACGACATCACCAGCGCGCCACCGGTCGAACAGCCGGTGAGCACCACCTGCTCGGCTCCCCGGTCCAACACCCATTGCACCGCTGCCTCCAGGTCTTCCCACTCGGTCATCCCGAACTGGTGGCGAGCAGAGGGGTCCGCGGGGCGGTCAGGGTCGTTGCGATAGTCGATGACCAGGGAGGTGAGCCCGTGGCGGTTGAAGGTGGGGAGCATGCGGACCAACTCGCGTCGTTCCGCCGCCCATCCGTGGCAGTGGATGGCCCAGGTGTCAGGGCTCCCGCCCGGAACCAGCCACGCCTCCATGTCTCCCAGGGGCGACCGATAGGTCACCGTCTGGAACGGGAGACAGACATCGCCAGGATCCCAGAACACGTGCGGATCGAGCTCCACTGGAGGGCACGACTCGAGCTCACCCACACAGATCGGAGGCATCCCTCGCATCGGCTCGAAACGGCGGATGAATCGGGTGCCATCGACGTCGAGCAGGTCGCCCACCCTCCCATGGCCACCCTCCCAGACCAGGCCCAACGTGCCGGGGTGCCCGGTGTCCTGGCGTGGGCCCGGTGCCTCCAGGACGATCCGATCCGACGAAACCTCTCTCACCCTCACTGCCAGGTCCTTGCAACGCGGTCTCACCGCGAGCATCTCCCGGTGGAGGCCGTTGGCGACGAACCATCCCACGACGAGATGGACCAGTGCCAACAGCGCGACACCGGATGCGACCACGATGAGAAACGTCACCGAGCCAGTCTGGTGTGGGCTCGCCGTAAGAGCGGTCAGGTGGAGATGAGAGCCTTCTCATGCTCTCCTCATTCGGTTCTCACCCCGTGGTGCGATGGTCGGGACATGGACCGGATGGCGACGCGCCCTCATCATCCCAACGACGACGACCTGGGCGGTTTCGCCGAACTGATCCACAGCCCCCTGCCCGGCCCCATCGCCGCCATCTACGAGGCGGCCGGCACGACGATCGATGCGATCGCGCTGATCCAGAACACCTGGTGGCCCGGCAGACAACTCACGGTGCGATACCGGATATCCGGCTCCGAGGGCGAGCTATCCGGTGACAACGACGTGGTGGCCACCATCGGCCGGATCCCCGCCGGTGCCGCAATCGTGGAGGGACCGGATGGGCCTGTTGGGCTCTGGGTGGTCCCCGACGACCCGATGTTGCCGGGGCTTCGCTCCACACTCGACATTCCGACGGTGAGCAGGGTCCTCGCCGATCTCGGTTCCACCGATGAGGTGACAAGGGCCCGGCTCCGCTCCTACCGCCCGGGACGACGGGCGGTGGTCGAGGTTCGGGCGGGCCGATCCTCGATATTTCTGAAGGTGGTTCCTCCGGCGCAAGTCGACGAGCTGCACGAGAAGCATCGGTTCCTCTCCGACTTCCTGCCGGTTCCCGACAGCCTGGGTGTGGCTCCCGATCTCGGGGTAGTGGTGATGAGAGCTCTGCCCGGCAAGGATCTCCGCACGGCCCTGAGAGCCGGGACACACCCACTTCCGGACGCGGCGACTCTCGCCCGCATGATCGAGGGGTTGCCACAGCCACCGGCCGGTTGGACATCGAAGTCACCGTTCGAGACCTTGCCGAACCTAGTGGCCCTGCTCGGCGGGCTCCTGCCCACGGAGCGAGACCGCCTCGATCTCCTCGTCGGCGAGATCGGATCGGAGCGTGGCACGGAGCGAGTCCCGGTGCATGGAGACTTCCACGAAGCGCAGATTCTGACCAGGGGTGAGATGCCGATCGGCCTCATCGACGTCGACACCTATGGGTGGGGTCATTCCGGCGACGACGCGGCCACGATGCTCGCCCACCTCCATCTGCTGGCCCCCAGTTGCGCGAACCCGGCGCAGACGATGAGCCTGGCTCGTGACCTCAACCTCTACTGGGACACGAAGGTCGATCCCACCGATCTGCGACTGAGGACTGCTGCCGTGGTGCTGGGACTGGCTACCGGGCCTTTCCGGGTGAACCGCCCCAACTGGGTGACCGAAACGATCGAGCGAATCGTGATCGCCGAGCAGTGGGTCCAGAGCGCGCGACGAGTCGATGAGAGAAGTCTCATCGCCACCTCAGGGAGGTCTCACGAGGGTCTCGCATCATGATCAATATCAGATCAGACAAGAACGAGGAGTGACCATGCAGACACGTGAGCAAGTCAAGAATTGGAAGGTCGTGGCCAGCGTCGCCACCGTGGCGGCACTGGGTGTGAGCGGACTGGCCATAGCCAGCCCTGGGGACCCGGCCGACACCCCGCCCCCGATCGAGATCCAGGACACCCGAGACAAAGGCACTGTTTTCACCACGCCCACCAACCCGGACTTCGAGGTCGTTCCGGCGCCGTCGTTCACGATGGACGACTCGTTCGACTCCCCGTTGGCGAGTGCCGACACCGAGGATTCGCCCGACTCCTCGCCCGAGATACAGGACTCTCCGGACGATTCCCCGGCGACGACCTTGGCGCAGGACTCCCCCGACGACTCTCCGGACGACTCCGCGGACGACTCCCCGGACGACTCCCCGGACGACTCCCCCGACGACTCCCCCGACGACTCCCCCGACGACTCGCTCGACTCGCTCGACACCTGAACCGGGCCCCAGACGGGGGAGCCGCCGCCTCCGCCCTGCCCCATGCGGCTTCCCCGTCCCCTCCGCCTAACCTCCAATGGTGAACACCGACCCTGCGACCAATGACGCCCAGAGTCGGCGTTCGTCGTCGGTGCGGGTCCGCATCCTGGGCTGGTATGTGGCCCTCCTCGCCATCTCCCTCATCGCCGCCCTCTTCCTCCAGCGCACCTTCCTCCTCGCCCAGGCGGAAGCGGATGCGGAGAGTGCCCTCGACCAGGAGGTGGAGGAGTTGGGGGCACTCGTCGGGGGTGTGGACCCCGCCACCGGCGAGCCGTTCGGCGGGAACATCACGGCGATCTTCGACACGTTCCTCGCTCGCAACGTCCCCCTCGAAGGAGAGGGCCTGATCACGTTCGTGAACGAGGAGATCTACAAGACCGATGTCACCGGGGCCCGGATCGCCCGCATCCCTGAAGCTGAGCGCTGGGGAGCTCTGGTCGACAGTGAGCGCGGGGTTCTCGACGACCCCACCCTCGGTGCGATCCACTATCTGGCGGTTCCCATCGTCGGCGAGGCGGAGGGCGGCGTCTTCGTGGTCAGCGTCATCATGGAGAGCAGGCTCGCTGCGGTGAACGACGTCATCCGGCTCGGAGCGGTCGTGTACGGCTCGATCTTCCTCCTCGCCTCTGCTCTTGCCTGGGTGGCCGCGGGGCGAATCCTCCGCCCACTGACCGACCTGTCCGAGACCGCGATGTCGATCAGCGACACCGACGACCTCTCGAAGCGGATCGAGGTGGACGGTGACGACGAGATCGCGGAGTTGGGAAGGACGTTCAACTCGATGCTCGACCGTCTGGATCATGCCTTTGCGTCACAGCAGAGGTTCGTCGACGACGCGGGTCACGAGTTGCGGACGCCTATAACCATCATCCGGGGAAACCTCGAGGTCATGGGTGACGACCCGGCGGAGCGCGAGGAGACGGTTGCGCTGGTCACCGATGAGCTCGACCGCATGTCGCGGATCGTCGACGACCTGCTCGACCTCGCCAAGGCCGAGCAGCCCGACTTCATTCAGCTCGCACCGATGGACCTGGGCGAGTTCACCAACGACCTGGTGACCAAGGCTACGGCCCTCGACGATCGACCGTGGATAGTGGAGAGCACCGACCATGTGGTGGTGGAAGCGGACAGACATAGACTCAATCAGGCGATGATGAATCTCATCCGCAACACGATCGAGCACACCCCTCCCGGGACCGAAGTCCGGCTCGGAAGCCGTCTCGACTGGAGAGGAAACGTCCACCTATGGGTCAGGGACGGCGGTGAGCCGATTCCCGAAACCGAGCGAGACCGCATCTTCGACAGGTTCGCCCGTGTCGAAACCGAACGACGGAAGACCGAGGGTGCCGGTCTCGGGCTCGCCATAGTGGCCGCCATCGCCCAGGCCCACGGGGGTCGGGTCACCCTGGATGCTCCGTCAGGAGGGGGGAATCTCTTCACCATCACCATCCCCTCTGCTCCACCGGCTCCGGCGTGAGCCGGATTCTCATTGTCGAGGACGAGCCCGGAATCGCTTCGTTTCTCGAAAAGGGGCTGCGGGCCGAGGGATTCACCACGATGGTCATCGGCGACGGTGTCAGTGCGGCCCTCGCCGCCCGCGACGGCGTTTTCGATTTGATGATCCTGGACCTGGGCCTCCCCGGGATGGATGGCAGGGAGGTCCTGACCGACATCCGTGCGCGCGGGGAGAAGATGCCCGTGATCATCCTCACCGCCCGCAAGAGCGTCCAGGACACGGTGGCCGGCCTGGAAGGGGGTGCGGACGACTACGTGACCAAGCCTTTCTCATTCCAGGAAATCCTCGCCCGGGTCAGGGTCAGGCTTCGCGATACGCCGACCGCCGACACGACCGTTCTCGAGTCCGGCGACATCAGCCTCGATCTGCGCACCCGGAGGGCGAAGGTAGGCGGCGCCGAGGTCGACCTGTCGGCGCGGGAGTTCGCGCTCGCCGAGACTCTGATGCAGCATCCCGGCCAGGTGCTTTCCCGCGAGCAGCTCCTCTCCCGGGTGTGGGGGTACGACTTCGACCCGGGGAGCAACGTCGTCGACGTATACGTCGGCTATCTGCGCAAGAAGTTGGGGAGCGAATCGATCCAGACCGTGCGCGGGATGGGTTATCGGTTCGTGTCCGCCTCCCACTGAGTCCGTCCGGAGGGCCCCTCGACATACCCCTCCTCGTAGGCCAGCGCCGCCAGCTCGTGACGGCTGGCTACGGACAGCTTCTCGAAAATGTGGCCCATGTGGTTCTCCAGTGTCTTCACGGAGATGCTGAGACGATTGGCGGTCTCACGGTATGAGTAGCCGCGGGCGATGAGATTCACCACCTCCCGCTCGCGCGGAGTCAGCCGTTCGATCGAGGATCCTGCCGCGATGTTCTCGTCGATGTCGAGCAGGAACGCCGCCACCTCGGGAGATACCGGACGTTGCCCCTCGGCTGTCTGTTCGATCAGGTCTGGTAGCTCGTCGGTCAGCGTCGTCTTGGTGATGTACCCGTCGACTCCTTCCTGCATCATCTGCACGACGTCGCCGCGTGAGGTCGAGACCGTCAGGGCCATGAAGAGGACGTCGGGCCGCTCCCCGCGCACCGCGCGGATCACCTCGGCACCCCCGCCGCCTGGCAGCTTGACGTCGAGCACCACCAACTCGGGCTCGTTGTCGAGGATTCCTGAGATGGCGCTGTCGACATCCGCGGCCTCGCCGACGATATCGAAGGTCGAAGAGAGCACCGATTTCATTCCGGCCCGCACGATGTCGTGATCGTCGACGAGGAAGATGCGACGCCTCACAGTCCCACCGTGATCTTCACCTCGGTTCCGGCCGTGTCGCCGGAGTCGACGGCGACCAGGCCGCCGACGCTTTCGACTCTCTCGTTGAGGCGTGCCGCCAGACGTGCCAACACGGAATTCTCCATGCCCTTCCCGTTGTCCCTGATGTGGATGTGCGCGGTGTCGTCCACCAGTTCCGAAAAGATCGAGATGCTCTGCGCGCTCGAGTGCTTTACCGCGTTGGTCAACGCCTCCCGCGCCGCCTCGATCGCCGCCTCCAGGTCCGGGGTCAAAGGAGCGTCATCGCGGATGACGGCCTCGATCTCGACCCGATGGATGTCCTCGACGTCGTCCCGGATGGCCAGCAACGCCGCCTTGAAGCTCTTCTCGTGCTGCGAGCGCCACTCCTCGATGTTTCGTCGCAGTTCCCGCTCCTGTCGGCGCGCCAGGTAGCGGGACTGCGCCGGGTCGTCGGCGCCCATCCGGATGGCATGGAACGTCTGCAACACCGAGTCGTGGAGCTTGTTGACCAACTCGACGCGAGCTTCGTGGGCGGCCAACGTCTCTCTCTCGGCGGCGAGCTGTCCCTCGGCTCGCTGGCGGGCGAGGTCGTAGTCACGGAGTCTGTCGAACGTCCATCCCACGATGGCGGCGATGATGAAGAAGATGATGCTTCCTGCGGCTCGGACTGCGCCGAGGTCGGCGATCACATGGACGGCGAACTGCTCGATGGCGAGCAGGATGGCGGCGATGAGAGATCCGGGAAGGCCACCCCAGAGGGCCCCGACGAACACGTAGGAGAGCGGCATGCCACCGTGGAACAGCTCACCCGCTCCAGCGGCTACCGAGGCGGCGCCCACGGCGAGCATGGCTGCGGAGTCGAATACGAACCAGAGGGGGCCGGCGAGGCGCGCGGGATGGTTGCGCGCCATGTACCACGTCAGGAAGGTCCACACGGTGGCCAGCACCAATGATCCGTAGACGATCCAGAGACGTGGGGGAGGGCTGGAAGCCAGTGTCACCACGACCAGGAGGGTCATCCAGATCCAACCGAGGAAGCGGAACACGACCACCATGCGGCGGAGAGTCGACTCCAGCTCCGGGCTCCCCCGCTGGATGAATCGCCCTCGCAACATAGGTTGGGAAGCTAGCCGGGGTCACCTGGCCCATGAGCCCCGGACGAGGGCCTGGGGAGCCGTCGAGACGGCTCCCCAGGTGAGGTCCCCATTGTCGCTTCGAGGGACGGAGTTCTTGCCCTGAAGTCCCCCTACTGACCTCCATGATGTCCGATCGACGCCGCTCTGTATATGGGGAATGTCCCCCATGTCAGTGATATCCAAACATTCAACGGCCACCGTTAGCCGGTGGCCGTTGCTTGCGTGCGGGCCCTCGTATCGGGACCCGTTGAGTTCAAAAGACCTGGATGGACAGGGGGATGGCGATGAGGGCCGCGGCCACGAGAGCCAACCTGGTGACGGTTGGTACCCGAGCGGCGCGGATCGCCGATGCGGCGAGCCCCACCCCGAGGAGTACGAGCGCCCAAGAGCCTGACGACACCAGGGAGGCAGTCATCAGGACGAAGGTGGCTGTGACCATTCCTGTCGCCGCGATGAAGACCCTTACTGCCTTCCCGGCGGGATGAGTGGCCCATGCGTTGGCCGGGTGACTGGTTGCTGTCATGGTGAGGGTTTCGGCAGCCCCCGGCTGTGGCTTGAGGGTCGAACGGCCCATTTGGACATCGAGGAGCATGTCTTTCGTCACTCGTCCATGGCGGCTCTCACCGCGAGATATCCACACATCCCGTGGACGCCGGCGCCGGGGGGGACCGCAGCAGAGCACAGAAACACCCCGCCTCCGAGGTCGTAGGGGGCCTTGGATCCGATTTGCAGGACCTTGGCCAGCCCAAACTGGCCGCCACCGATGTCGCCGCCGACGTAGTTGGGGTTGTAGTCCTGATAGGCCATCGACCCCCACGAGCTCCTTTCCAGGATGCGGTCCCGAAACCCGGGTGCGAACCGCTCCACCTGGTCCTCGACGGCTTCGGTCATGTCGACATCCGAGCCGTTTGGCACGTGGCAGTATGCCCAGGCAGTGTGCATGCCCTCGGGGGCACGTGACTCGTCGAACAGTGACTGTTGGGCCAGGAGAACGAAAGGCCGGCGAGGGTGCTCACCCTTACCCACGGCGCGCTCGGCGGCGGCCACGTCTGCGTAACTGCCACCGAGGTGGACGGTGCCGGCTCGGGGGCTGAGGGGGTCGATCCATGGAATCGGCCCGTCCAGTGCCCAATCGAGCTTGAAGATGCCTGGGCCCGGCTTCCACCGGGACAGCCGTCGGGCGCTCGCGGACGAGATGCGATCCTTGGCGATGGAGAGGGCGGCGGGTGGCATCACGTCGAGGAAGACCTTGTCGGCGTCGAGTTCGTCAGTAGAGGAGACGGTCTTTCCCACTTCGATCTCTCCGCCCAGGTCGACGAAGCGAGCCGCCAGGGCGGTGGCGATGGTCTGCGACCCCCCTCGGGCAATGGGCCACCCGTGGCTGTGGGCTATCGCTCCCAGCATGATCCCAACCGCCGCGGTCGCGGGGGCGTGAAACGGGGCGATGGCGTGAGCGAAGACTCCGGCGATCAGGGCCTTCGCATCGTCTGATGCGAAGCGCTTGGCCAGGACGGCGGCGGGAAGCCCGCCCACCACGCCGAGCCGAGCAAAAGCCAGAGGGTTGTTCGGGATCACGGTCACCGGGCGAAGGGCCGCGTCCACCATCACGTCGATGCGTTCGACAAACGGACCCATCAGATCGCGATACCGGTCTCCGTCGTCGCCCAGGCCGGCGGCGGTCTCCTCGACCGATCTGTGCATTGCCACCGCTCGGCCATCATCGAGGGGATGGGTGAACGGGATTGGTGGCTGCACCCAGTCGACCTCGAGGTCGATCTCGTCGAAGTACGGGGAGGCGATCGCGGCCGGGTGGATGGCGGAGCACACATCGTGTTTGAACCCGGGGAGTGTCAACTCGGCGGTCCGGGTGCCTCCGCCGATCTCATCGGACGCTTCGACGAGGAGGGCTTTCATACCCGAGCGTGCCAGCTCCAACGCGGCGGCGAGACCGGTGGGTCCGGCGCCCACCACCGCCGCATCGAATGAGGTCATCGCGCCGGATTGTGGTCGATCGTGCCTCGGAGTGGAGGGGTTGGGCCAGGGCGAAAAGGGACCGGGCCCCGAAATCGGGGCCCGGTCCCTCCTCGGCAGTTGGTTGTTAGAGGAGTACTGCCTTGCGCCGGATGTGAATGAACACGTATCCGACGACCACCAGGGTGAGTCCGACCACCATGGCAAAGGCTGCCAGGGCGTAGGACACGATCCCCAGGCTGAGCGCCGTGGTCAGGGTCGTGGCATCGAACCATGAGGCTCTTGCCTCGTTCGGGACCATGACCACCTCACCGGCCTCGTCGAGGACCGGTTCTCCAGCCTCGTCGATCGCCGGAACCGTTCGATCCATCTCGGCGTAGTAGAGGCCATCGGTGCGATCGAGCTGGTGATAATTGATGATGTCGGCTTGCGCCCACATCGTGAACGGGCCCCTCACCGGCGTCTCCGCTATGGCCGCATCGTCAGGGGTGACGATGTTCTGAACGGCGGCCTGATCCCATGTGTACCAGGCGCCGAACACCCCGCCGGCGATGGAACCGAACCCGACGGTCATCGCCAGGATGCCGGCGAGCAAGAGTACGAGACTCTTCTTCGGTGCCGCTTCCACTTGGTAGATGCGGTCTCTTTCGACTGTTGCAGTCATGTGATCCTCCAATCAACAGGTCAACTGCCTATGGAGAAAGCATCGGACTTTGTGAAAGAATGCACGAGTGCCGAAGGTCCCGGTTCGCGGGCCGGAAGTCCCAGGGCGAAAGTCCCGTGGGACGCGGGACCTCCGCCTGCCGGAAGCGGAGACGAGTGTGCACGAGGTCTCGGATTCCACGACCTCTTGCTATAGCAACGCCAGCTGGGACCTTCAGGTGCCGGTGAAGTCGGGGTCCCGCTTCTCCGTGTAGGCGTTGATCGCCTCCATGAGATCGTTCGAGATCAGGAACGATGAGTTCCATTGCGCCATGTAGTCGAGCGCCTGGTCGATGGTGCGTCCGTCGTTGGCCTGGAGAATCCGCTTGATGCCCTGAATGACCAGTGGCGAATTGGCGGCGATCTCATCGGCCAGGGCGCGGGCACCGGTCATCAAGGTCTCGGGGTCGTGGAATACCCGGGTCACCAGTCCCTTGTCCAGCGCCCACGACGCCGGGTAGTCGGCACCGGTCAGCGCCATCTCGGCGGTGACGCCGTCACCCACAATCCTGGGAAGACGCTGCAGGGCCCCGATGTCTGCCACCAGCCCCATCTTGGTCTCCCGGATCGAGAACACCGCGTCCTCGGAGGCGATGCGGATGTCGCATGCCGAGATGAGGTTGACTCCGGCGCCCAGGCAGTAGCCGTGGATGGCGGCGATCACCGGCTTGGCGGTATCGGCCAGAGAGTCGACCGTGTCCTGAAGACGCTTGATCTCGGTGTAGATGTGGAAATTGCCCTTGGCGGGCGAGGGCCCATCTGGCTGTAACCCGGCCAGCATGTCGATGTCGATTCCAACGGTGAAGGTCTTCCCCCGCCCTGCGACGACGATCACTCTCACCTCGTCGTCTTCGTCGAGCGAGGAGATCGCACGTGGGATGTCGGCCCACATGTCCGCGGAGAGTGCGTTCAGCTTCTCCGGCCGGTTGAGCCAGACGATAGCCAGGTGACCGCTCTTCTCGATCTCGAGGTGCTCGAAGCCCATCGTCGACATGCTATTCACTGGCCGACTATGGCGAACCCTGGGTTCCAGGCCCCGCTCCGCGAAGTCCAGCGCCCTGAGAACGCAAGGCTCGGAGGGTCAGTCGAGGAGGGTGGGGCGGAAGAGACGGTCGTGGGTGCGGAGGGCGTAACGGTCGGTCATCCCGGCCACGTAATCGACCGCCCGGGTCAGCGAGTCCGCCTCGGTGACGGTGTACGAGTCCGGGACCTCATGGGGATGGGCCTGGTAGTGGCCGACGAGATCCTGGATGACCAGGATCGCCTTGTCCTTCTGGGCCTCGGACTCGGGGCGCAGATAGACCTGCTCGAACATGAAGTCGCGCAGCTCGCCCATCACCGACAGGTGCTCCTCGTCCATCGTCACTTCACCGGCGCGGTACGAGGCTTCGACCACGGCGTTGATCATCGAGCCGATCCACTCCCGGGAGGTGGCGCCGAAGGTGGTCAGCGCCTTCACGGGGAGGTCGTGGTACTCGAGCACACCGGCACGGAGAGCGTCGGAGACGTCGTGGGTCAGATAGGCGATGCGGTCGGCGAATCGACACAGCCATCCCTCAGGGGTCTCCGGGGGCGGATCGATTTTCCAAGAGTGGGCCCGCACTCCGTCGAGAACCTCATGGGTCAGGTTCTGGGGCTCGAGCAGCTCCAGGGTCCTCACTCCGTGGGTCGAGTGGAGCCACTCGCCCTCGACCAGCGGGCTGAGCGCGTCCTCACCGGTATGTCCGAACGGGGAGTGCCCCACGTCGTGGGCCAGGCAGATGGCTTCGGTCAGGTCCTCGTTGAGGCCGAGCGCGCTGGCCATGGCCCGACCCACCTGGGTGACGTGGATGGTGTGGGTCATCCGGGTGACGAAATGGTCACCGTCGGGATTGAGAAAGACCTGGGTCTTGTGCTTGAGACGGCGGAAGGCCTTGGAGTGGATGATTCGGTCGCGGTCGCGCTCGAACCCGGTGCGAAACTCGTCGTCCTCCTCCTCATGTCGGCGCCCCAGCGTCTGGTCGGACTTGGTCGCCGCCGGGGCGAGGAGCTCGTGCTCGAGCCGCTCCCGCTCATCACGAGTGCGCCGCAGCATCTCGCTCATGTCAAGCGGGTGCTTGCAGCTGAATCAGCAGGAACGCCACCGTCACTGCGATGAGAACGGTCATGGTGATCATCGTCACCCGCTGCGTGAGTCCGGCTTTAAGGAAGATGGCGACCGGTCCCGGCTCGCGATTGCCGGTGATGATCCGTCGCCTCAGCCTGGCGGAAACTGTGTCGATGGCCAGGACCACCGCGATGGTCAAGAAGAGGACTGTGCCGACCCGGGCGTAGTTTCGGAACGCCAGCTGCTGAATGAGCTCCAGACCGATGCCTCCCACCCCGACTGCACCGAGCACGGCCGACGCCCTGATGTTGATCTCGAATCGATAGAGCCAGTAGGCGGTGATCGTCGGCATCACCTGGGGTAGTACGCCGTATCGGATCTGTGACAGCCGGCCGGCACCGGAGCTGGCTATCGCCTCCACCGGCCCTGGGTCGATCCCTTCCATGACCTCCGAGGAGAGCCGCCCCAGGGTGCCGATGGAGTGAAGCCCGATGGCCAATACCCCGGTCCAGGGCCCGAGCCCGGTCACCGGGATCAGAACCATGGCGAGGAGCAGTTCGGGCACTGACCGGATGAGGATGAAGATCTGGCGGATGATGAAGCTGGAACTATCAGTGGTCAGGTTCCGCGCCGCCAGGATGGCCAGGGGGAGAGAGAGGGAGGCGGCGATGATCGTCCCCACCCAGGCGATGAACAGTGACTCCATGACCTTGGGCATCGCTCGCTGAACGGTCTCCGGGGTCAGGTCGGGTGGGACCATGCGGTGGACGATGTTCCAAATGTCTGCGGGAGCGGAGAGAACCCGGTCCCAGGTCACGTTGAGCCCGGCGGCGGACCAGATCAACGGGATGAGGATGGCGAGCGTTATCCCCCAGCGAAAGATCTTCGGTCCGACCGGCTCCTCGGGTCGAAGCCGGGGTGGTGCCGCGGTGGCGGTCGGACTGCTCACACCAGGCGCCGCCGCAGGGCATTGCTGATCTGGTCGAGGACGAACACGACGATGACGACGACGATGACGATCGCCAGGATTCTGTCGAACTGGAAGAAGACCCGTTGCGCTTCGAGGACCCGTCCGATACCACCGGCACCGACCAGACCGACGATCGCCGAGGCGCGGATGGTGAGCTCGAAGATGTAGAGGGCATACGAGACATAACTTGGCAGGACCTGGGGCAACACGGAGACTTTCACAGAAGGTGAGTGTCGTGAGCCGGTGGCCTTAGCGGCCTCGAGCGGCCCGGGGTCGGCATCGTCGATGGTCTCGGAGAACAACTTCGCCATGATCGCCATGGCGAAGACCGACAAGGCGATGGTCCCGGCGAACGGACCGCTTCCGACCGAGGCCACCAGGATCACGGCCCAGAACAGGTCGGGGATGGTGCGGGTCACGTTCATGAACCCCTTGGCGACGAGGTAGAGGGGATGGTTCGGAGCGGTGAGAGTCGAGGCGAGGAAGGCGAGGGGGAGGGCCACACCACACCCGAGGACCGTGGCGGTGACTCCCATGCGGATGGTCTCGACGAGTGGATTGGCGCGGAGGGGCGCGCCGAACTCCCAGGAGGGGAGCCACCACCAGTCGCCGTCGCCTATTGCCCAGGCGAAATCAGGCGGCCAGAAGTTGGGGATCTTGGCGATATCGGCGATCCCGCTGACGAGTGCGTCGATGCTGAACCCAACTGCGGCCCCGGCGAACCAGGTGGACAACAGGACGATCGACGCCACGGCCAGTGCGGGGAGTCGGGCGACCACGCCGAGGAAGGCGGCGAACGCGATTCCTCCCACCAGGAGACCGATGGCGATGTAGTCACCGGTCCCGAACACCGGCTCCACTCCTTGTCGCAGCGACGAGACGGGCGTCAGGATGTCGAGGGTGACCGCCGCGGGGAGGGCGAAAGCGCCTGCCATCAGCCAGGCGATCCCGGCGTTCAACGCAGAAGTGGGTTTGGCCCCGCGTCGCCGGGCCACCACTGCAAAGACGAGCGCCGCAGGGGTGAAGGCCAGTGCGAACTGCACACAAAGGAGGACGTCGACTACTTCGGGTGCCCCGGGCAGGACTCGGGTGGCCAGGAATGTGGAGATGGCCAGGCCGGCAACGAGCAGTCCGCGGTCGAGATTGGAGACGGTGACGTTGCCGATCACCAGGGCCGCGACCAGGCCCAGTGCACCGACCGCGCCCCAGACCACACCACCAGCCACTCCGGCCGCAGCGCCTCCGAGGGCCATGGCGGCCACCGCCACCATGAGCGGTATGGCCATGGGCCAGGCACGCCGGGGTGGCGCAGGTCGGGTCGGTGCCAGGACCTCCGAGGTCACAGATCGGCGCCCTCGAGCAGGTCGTCGGGTGTCACCGACCTCCCATAGATCCCCCGGAAGGTCTCCTCGTCGACGTCGGCGATGTCACCGTCGTAGACCAACTCGCCGTCGCGGAGCCCGATGAGACGCTTCCCGTAGCTGCGCGCCAGGTCGAGAAAGTGGAGGTTGATGATCGTCGTGATTCCGAGGTCGCGGTTGATCCGCCGCAGGTCGCTCATCACGGTGTGTGAGGTCACCGGGTCGAGCGAAGCCACCGGTTCGTCGGCGAGGAGGACTTTCGGCTCCTGGGTGAGGGCTCTGGCGATACCCACCCGTTGCTGCTGACCGCCGGAGAGATTGCTGGCCCGGGTGTACGCCTTGTCGACGATCTCGACCCTCTCCAGGGCCCGGAGGGCGATCTCTTTGTCCTCCGCCGGCCACATGCCGAGCAGGGCCCTGACGAATCCGACCTTGGCGAGACGTCCCATCAGCACGTTGTTGATCACCGTGGTCCGGTTCACCAGGTTGAAGGTCTGGTAGATCATGCCGACTCCGGAGCGCAGCTCGCGCAGGGTGCGGTTGCTCGCTCCACGGACTTCGATCCCATGGACCTTCACCGACCCGGCGGTGATGGGGACGAACCCGTTGATGGCGCGGAGGAAGGTCGACTTTCCGGCGCCGGACAGTCCGACGATCACCACCAACTCGCCGTCCTCGATCGTGACGCTCAGGTCGCTCAGCGCCTGGAACCCGTTGGGATAGGTGACGTCGACGTTGCGGAACTCGATCATCCTGCCTCTTCTCCGTTTGCCTTGACGGTCCCTTTCGGGACGCTAGCGCGTGAGTGGGGCCGATCCCCGGTCGACCCCACTCATCCCAGCGAGTCCTGCCTACTGACCGAACCCGAGCTCGTCGAGAGCCTGCTCGATCAGGACAAACGAAGCCTCGGTGAACTCATCGGCCCGGGTCAGATCGGTCCAGCTGTAGACCTCATCCATGAGGGCCGCGCCATCTTCCGTATTCACGAAGTCAACGATCGCATTGAAGATCGCATCCTTCAGATCGTCGGGGAGGTTGGCGTCCACAGCGATGACGTCGTTGGCGATGGGTGAGGAGATGTTGAACACGATCACGCGCTCACCCACGTCGGGATTCTCCTCCCTGACGTTGCGACGGGCATCGTCGAACGAGACACCGAAGTCGGCGTCACCGTTGTAGACGTCGAGCACGGAGTTGTCGTGGCTTCCCGAATAGGACGACGTGTAGTCGACGTCCTGGGTCAGCCCGACACCGCCGAGCTCGAGGACCGGGAAGATGAACCCGGAGGTCGAGGTCTCGGTACCGAATGACATGTGGCCACCTTCGACGACGCTCAAGTCGACTGGCTCGGGGCACACCAGGCCTGCCGAGACCGACTCATCGCGGGTCCCGTCGGGATTCCAGCCCACCTGAAGGGCAGGGGTGTCTGTCGGCTCCCGAAACTCGACGTTCCCTTCGTCGTCGTAGTAGTAGGCACCCTCGACCGGGTCGCCCGTGCAGACGCTGGGGTCGTTGGTGAAGTACTGGGCGTGATAGGTCGAGTCACCGAACCGCACCGACTGAGCCAACAGCTCGATGTTGTCATACTGGCGGGCGGCGATCACGTAGTTCGCCGGCGCCAGGGCCCCGATCTGGGCTTGTCCTGTCCCCAGGGCCGCACCGAGAGCGGTGTAGTCGGTGGTTACGACGCCTTCGACATCGATGTCCAAGGCGTCGGAGAGGATGCCGGCGAGGACATCGACATTGTCCTGCAGGTCCTCGGCCTCACGGGAGGGGACGAACCCGAACACCAGGGTGTCGGGCCAGTCGGACGTCTCGTCGGCCTCGGTCGTAGTGGTCTCCTCGGGAGCCGCCTCCGTAGTGGTGGTCGCGGCGGGAGCCTCTGTGGTGGTGGTCTCGTCTGCCCCATCGTCCCCACAGGCGGCTACCAACAGAACGAGCACCGCGAGCAGTGCCCAGAGTCTTCTCTTCATGTGCGTTTTCCTCCTGATTTCTTGGATCGCTCCGCTCCCGTAGGCTTCTGTCGAATACGACTCGGCCTTCGGGTGCGCCAAACGATCGGGGCGAGGCTAGCTAGGTGGACCCGGTTACCGCCAAGCGATCGACCACCTCGCGAAATTCATCGAAGTCGTGGACGTCGATCGCTCCCGGCACCGGATGGTTCCAGGGCCGGACATAACGGCACACGGTCGCCTCAGGGCGACGCTGCACCAACCCGGGGAGGATGTGTGGCCCGTCGTCGACATACACGTGACACGGCACCAGCCACTTGTCCTCGAGGATGTGGATCTCCGCAGCCGGAATCTCGTGCTTCTCGATCCACTGGTGGGTGTCGTCGACGGCGAATACAGGCTTGGTGGTGACGATGACGATGTCGTGCCCCTCGTCGGCCAGAGCATGCAAGGCGGCCACCGCTCCCGGGAAGGGCTCGAGATGCCAGAACACCGAGCGCCCGTCCAGGTCCGACGACCACCGCCAGAACTCGTCGATGTCAGTGAAGTGGGTGAGGTCCACGAGGTCGCTCCAACGCTGGGAGTCCTCGACGGTTAACTCGGTGCCGAACTCCCGGTTGTAGAACCACATCCAACCCTTTGTGAAGTTGGCCACCACTCCGTCGAGATCTATCCCCAACCGCATGGGCGAGCAGAATAAGCGCTTCGACCGCTCAGTCGTCCTCGGCGTCGATCGCCTTGGACCGCTTATAGAAGTCGAGACGGTCCACGGGCATCACCACCGAGGACAGGATGTTTGACAGGTGCCGGCTCAGCCTCTTGATGTAGCGATAGAACAGGGCACGAGGAGCGGCATGTCGCGAGGGCAGGTCGGACCGCACGAAGTGGAGGACGTGGGTGTCGTAGTGGTCGGCGTCGTCGTTGATCGTCGAGATCAGCTCGTGGACCTTCTCGGCGTCCTCGGTGGTGAAGGCTTCGAGCGTCCAGGTGATGAGCTCGGCAACGTGCTCACGGTGCCGGGTCAGCTCTTCGAGGTCGTCACCGACGCTGAAGTTGGCCCCCATCCCGGTCAGCTCCCAGATGTCCTTGCATTTGTCACCGATTCGCTCGATGTCCTTGGCCACCGACATGTAGGTGAGCATCAGCCCGAAGTCGAGCTCGGCTCCGCGCACCGTGCCATGGACGAGGAGCTCGCGGCGGACGGCGCGCTCGGCCCGGTTGATCTCCTGGTCGAGGGCGAGCAGCTCTTCCCCGGCCGCGGTGGGGTCGCTCTCACCGAACACCGCCTCGGTGGCGATCCGGTAGGCGTCCTGGCATTGGGCGAGCATCGCCGCCAGCTGCTGCTCGACGTTCTCCAGCTGGTCGTAATCACGGAATATCGAGAACATTGCTATCTCCTCACGCAATCAAGAGTATGCCTAGTGGGGCGACGATGAACAGGCCGATCACATACCCGGCCACCAACGTCTTGTGTCTCACTGCGGCGGCGGCGGTCCAGGTGGCGAGTTGCAGCGGGATGCGGCGCATCGGTAACCATGGGTAGAAGATCAGTATCCCCAGGACGTTGAAGACCAGGTGGGCCACTGCCACGACCAGAGCGTCGGGAGACTCGGCGGCGACGGATGCGAGCAGCGCGGTGACCGTCGTTCCCACGTTGGCTCCGAGGGTCACCGGAAAGGCGTTCCGCAGGGTCAGGACACCGGCCGCGACCAGGGGGACGAGGATCGACGTGGTGATACTCGAGCTCTGCACCGCCACGGTCATCAGGATCCCGGCTACCAATGCCCCGGCGCCGGCACCCTTCCCGAGGATGCCGTTGATGGCGTTTTCGATGCGGCCGGACATCACCGCACGCATGTTTCGGGTGATCAGCCAGAGGGATACGAAAATGAGTCCGAAGCCGAGCGCGAGGAGTACTACGCCTTCGACCGTCCCCCACCCCAGCGAGGCGACCGCCTCTTGGGCCCAAGCCACCGGGGCCGACACCGCGTCCTTGATCGGGCTCCCTCCGGTGTCCACCTCTGGGAGCAGGCCGTCGAAGAGGCCGGCGAGCCAGATGGCGAGCCTGGAGACGAGACCGAAGGCGATCTCGAGAGGAAGCAGGACCGCCACGCTGAGGAGGTTGAAGTAGTCGTGCATCGTGGCTGCGGCGAGGGCTCGCTCGAAGTAGGCGCTCTGGCGGACGTGGCCCAGGGAGGCGAGCGTGTTGGTGACGGTGGTCCCGATGTTGGCCCCCATGATCATGGGGATGGCGGTCTCGAATGGGAGCAATCCCGACCCCACCAGGCCCACGATGGTGGCAGTGCTCACCGACGACGACTGCACCAAGACCGTGGCCAGTATTCCGGCGGCGAGGCCGGCGATGGGGTTGGCCACCGAGCCGAAGACCTTATCGACGACGTCGCTCCCGAACGAGCTGATGCCCGCCTCCAGAGATTTGACGCCAACCAGGAACATGTAGAGGAAGAAGAGAGCGAGCCCGAGACGGATCGCGGTCTCGGTCCACGCCATGAATGGTCTGCGCGCGCGAACGTCTTCGCTTCGGTCGCGTAGTCCCATGGGCGGTCGGCAGGGTACGGGATGAGGCCGGACTTCGCCCACCCGGGCGTTGGGCCTCTAGGCGGAGCCCGCTCCCGGGAAGTAGAACCTCTCGCCCCTCTCCCACGCCTTCGACTGGTTCCCGTAGGCCGGCACCCCTCCGACGTCTTTGAGCATCCGGGCGAGGTGGAGGAGGTTCCAGGTCAGAAAGGTGGTGTTCTTGTTGGTGAAGTCGTTGTCCGGCCCCCCGGATTCCTCGTCGAGGTAGGAGGGCCCCGGCCCGACCTCGCCGATCCAGCCGGCGTCGGCTTGG
This sequence comes from Acidimicrobiia bacterium, assembly GCA_035513335.1. Lineage (GTDB taxonomy): Bacteria > Actinomycetota > Acidimicrobiia > Spongiisociales > ZC4RG35 > JANQRA01. The sequence continues at coordinate 12,524 of DATKCE010000017.1, read as the reverse complement.
GGCGGGATGGTGTACCCGATGTGCTGCAGCGCGTAGAGGACACTCATGGCGCAGTGCTTGACCCCATCTTCGTTGCCGGTGACGATGCAGGCGCCGACCCGTCCGTAGTACACGTATTGGCCGTCGTCATTGAGCCGTCCCGATGCGGAGTAGAGGCGCTCGATCACCCGATTGCATACCGACGACTTCTCGCCCAGCCATATGGGGGTCCCGATGACCAGGATGTCGGCCGCGAGGACCCGCTCCAGTATCTCCGGCCACTCGTCCCTCTCCCAGCCGTGCTCGGTCATGTCGGGCTCCATGCCGGTGGCGATGTCGTGATCCACCGCCCGCAGCATGTCGACGGCCACCCCCTGACTTCGCATGATCTCTGCCGAGAGGCTTAGCAACCCGGCGGTGTGGGAAGTCTGGGGTGAGCGCTTCAGGGTGGTGTTGATGAACATCGCGCTCAAGTCGCCATAGTGGTTGGGCGGTGAGGCCACCATCGATGTGCTCCTGTTCGTCTCGAGGTTGCCCGCAAAGCTACGCGCCAGGATGGGCCTCAGACCACCTGAACCCAGGCCATGACCTCGGGCAACCGTCGCCTCAGCAGCTTCGACGACAGCCATAGGGAGACTGAGTAGACACCGGCTCCCCAGAGGATCGTGCCGGCGACGGCGATCCACGCGGGGAGGATCTGCCCGAAAGCCACTGTCAGCGTCACCATCGAAGCCGGGATCACCAGGAGGAGACCGATGGTGAAGAACGACGCCGTCTGGCTGACGATGGCGAGACATCCCTGTTCGGTTGACTGGGCGAAGACATCCGTCCCCTCCCTGGGGAGTCGAAGGGGCGTGAGCACCGAGACCATGTTCCCCACGGCCAGTTGGCATCCGATGGCGGACACCGCCAGTGGCGCCGCCAACCAGGTCCACTCCCAGAATCCGGTGAACAGCGAGAGCAACACTGCCAGCAGTGCGGTCTCGATGGTGAGAGCGGTGGCCACCGCCAGGTTCTTGCCCAGCAGCAGCTGGCGCGGCGTGGCGGGGAGGACGAAGAGATAGCTGGCGGCGTTCCTCTCCCATCCGAACAGATTGAGGGCGATGGGCAGGCCGACGAACAAGACCAGCACGGGCGCCATCAGAGGAGCCCAGTCGTTGTTGCGGACATCGAAGAAGCCGGTGGTGCCCATGACCGTGCCCGCCACCGCCAGGCCCACGAAGATCACGGTTCCGGTCCAGACCAGACGTTGCCGAGGGTCCCGTACATAGAACCGCAGCTCCTTGCGAGCCAGTGTGGGGACCACGCCCCAGGGCCCGGAGGTGAACCCGGATCGGCGAGCACGCGCCGCGGGTCGGCTTCCCTCCTGGGGAGTGGTGAGCATCCAGCGCAGGAGACGCCTCCACAAGCCGGCCAGTACGAGAAGGCCCGCCGTCGCCGCGGCGAGATAGACCAGAGAACCGAGGACGTCGCCGCCGGCCGCCTCCACGATGGCGCGCTGGGCTGCTACCGGGGGGATGAGCATCGCCCGATCCAGAATCGGGTTGGCGGTCACCGCCGCCGCCAGCCCGAACTCGGCTACGGCATCCGAGACCGACCGGTATGCGAAGAACGAGGCGGCCGCCAGCCCGAGGATGAAGAAGGTGGCGATGTCGCGTCCCCGCCTGGTGCGGAGAATGGCTGAAACCGCGGCCGAGAAGAGCTGCGATGCGATGGCGAGGAGACCCACGTAGACGAGCGAAGCGGGGACCACCATCCACCATCCCTCGGCGAGGAGTGAGGTGTTGGCCCCGAGGAGCATGAGGGGGACGATGGTGGCGGGGGCAACCAGGCTGGCGGCTGCCAGCCCCATGACCATCTGTCCGTGGCTGATGGGAAGCACCGCCAACTGCTGTGGATCGAGGTTCTCGTCGAGCGGGAAGATGATCACCGGCAGGGTCACCCACGCGGCGAAGAAGAGCAGTGCGCCCCACCCGGCGAAATTGGCGAGAGCTGTCGGCTCGAGCTCTCGGGCGGCGGCGAGGTAGCCGGTTGCGAGGTGCCAGCCGGCCCAGCCGAGGAGCAGGGTTGCGATCGGAAACCCGAAGCGACGCTGGAGGTCGTGTCGGATCCCGTTCCAGGTGAGCCGGGACTTCAGCCCGACGAGGAGTCGTACCACGAGAGCTGATCGACTGCCTCACCGCCGACGGCGGCGATGAAGGCGTCTTCGACGTTGTCCTTCCCGGTGACTCGGCACAAGCCCTCCGGCGTCTCTTCGATGGTCAGGCGTCCATCGACCATGATCCCGATGCGGGTGCACAGCTTCTCCACCAGGTGCATCTCGTGCGAAGAGAACACGATGGTGGTGCCGCCGCCGGCTGCCTGCTGCAGAAGATTTCGGATCAAACGCGCCGAGACCGCGTCGACTCCCTCGAATGGCTCGTCGAGGAACAGCACCGGCGGGCGGTGGATGATCGCGGCCCCCAGAGCGACCTTCTTGCGCATACCCCTCGAGTAGTCGCCGATCACCTTCGACCCGGCGCTCCGTAAGTCGAGCATCTCGAGGAGCTCGCTGCGCCGTTTCAGGGCCTCGGTCCGATCGAGTCCGTGCATCGCTGCCGTGAAGTCCAGTAGTTCGGCGCCCGTGAGGCGCTCGTAGAGGTTGAACTCCTCGGGCAGGACGCCGATCCGGGCCTTCACCTCGGTGGGCGACTCCCACGTGTCGAACTCGCCGACACCCACTGTCCCCGCGCTGGGGCGGAGGAGCCCGACGATGCATTTGATGGTCGTCGTCTTGCCGGCTCCGTTCTGTCCGAGTAGGCCGTAGAACTCACCTGGTTGGATCGATAGGTCGACGCCGTCCACGGCGGTCGTCTTCCCGAACCTCCTCACCAGGCCGTGAGTCCATACCGCGGGTCCGGCAGGGGCGCGATCGATTGTCTTCTCCTCGGCGAGGGACTGAGTCACTGCACGGAAGTATCGACCGGCTGAGCCCATAAGTGAACACCTCCATCGATCTAGCGCTTCGCGGCTGCTGGGCCGACTGTCCTGGGCCCGGGCACGTCATGGTGTTAGCGGGCTCCGCGAAAGAACACGCTATCGACATCGACGGACGACTCGGGCACGGCTGAATCAGTCACCGGAGGAATGTACGGTGGGTACCGACTTGCAGTACCAAGCTCTCTACCGCAAATACCGCCCGCAGACCTTCGACGACGTGATCGGTCAGGGGCACGTGACCACCACCCTCGCCCGCGAGGTGGCCGACGGTCGAGTCGCCCACGCCTACTTGTTCACCGGGCCGCGGGGCACGGGAAAGACCACGACCGCGCGCATCCTGGCCAAGGCCCTGAACTGCGAGAACCGCAATGCCGACGGGTCGCCGTGCAGCGTCTGTCCCAGTTGCGTCGCCATCGCCGAGGGAAACAGCCTCGATGTCATGGAGCTCGACGCCGCTTCGCACAACTCGGTCGACGACATCCGCGACATCAAGCTCAGTGTCACCACCGTCGCCTCAGCGGCAACGTCGAAACGGGTGTTCGTCCTCGACGAGGCTCATATGCTCTCCAAGGCGGCGGGCAATGCCCTCCTCAAGACACTCGAGGAGCCCCCGGAGCACGTTCACTTCGTGCTGGCGACCACCGAGCCATACAAGCTGCTCGACACGATCCGCAGCCGCACCCAGCGTTTCGACTTCCATCCGGTGCCGGTGGAGGAGTTGGCCGGTTATCTGAGCACCATCGCCGACCGCGAGTCCTACGAGACCGAACCTTCGGCGCTGATCGCGATCGCGCGACATGCCGGCGGCTCGGTGCGCGACTCTCTCTCGCTGCTCGAACAGGTCGCCGCACTCGGTTCGGGTACCGCCGACGTCGCCGGAGTGCGACGTGCGTTGGGTCTGGCGGACTCGGAGGCTTTCCAGCGTCTCGCCGAGGCGATCGCATCCCAGGATGCCCGGTCGTCCCTGGAGCTGGTTGCCGAGCTGGCCGCCACCGGGGTCGACCTGCGGCGCTTCGTCTCGGAGTGCATCGCCTTCTTCCGTGGGGTGTTCCTTGCCCACTACGCCCCCAACCTGGCAGAGATCGCCGATGAGCCGCCCGAGGTCTACGAATCGTGGATGAAGGCGGCCGAGATCGTTCCCTCGGCCGATGTGTTGCGGGCGGTCGACCTACTCGCCGAGGCGCTGATCCGTCTGCGCGAGGGACGTGAGGAGCGCCTCATGGCAGAGCTGGCCTTTATCAAGCTCACCCGGCCGGAGACCGCCTCGGACCCCGAAGCCCTCATCTCGCGGATGGACCGTCTCGAGCGGCGCATCGGAAGGCCCGGTGAACCGGCAGCCCAACCGGCAGCCGCGGCCAAACCCAACTCCGAGAAACGCGTCGAGGACGACGGGGGTTCGGCTTCTCAGTCCGACGACGAGCTTTCCCGGGCGGCCGCTCCCCTGGTCACCGAGCACGACACCGTCGAGGACGAGGATCAGCCCCCGATCGACATCAGCTTCGAGCAGTTGCAGAAGGTTTGGCCCGGTCTGTTCGGGGGCCTGCGAGATCTGCTCGGCGCCCGCCGTTGGGCTTTCTTCCGGGAGGCGGTGCCGGCCGCGGTGGAACGCAACACGATCATTCTCGAAGTGGCCCACGACTTCCATCTCAGCTCCCTGGAACAGGACGACGCCGTCGCCCCCATCGTGGCGGCCAAGGCGAGCGATCTCCTGGGAGGACCGGTGAAGGTGCGGTTCCGCATCAGGAGCGGAACGGGTGACGGTGACCGGGAAGAGGACCTCGACCTCGACGACCTGGAGGAGCGGCCTGGCGAGGAGCGTGATCCCGCCGCTCTCCTCGAGTCGGAGCTCGGCGCCAAGGTCGTCGACGACTGACATCCCCACGTTTTCGCACATCACATGCCCTGAAAAGCGGGCCATTCGATGCGCGAAAGCGGGTGTGCCGCCGGCCGCTGTACGCTGGCCCCATGAATCGCCAGCCCGACATGCGTGAGATCATGAAACAGGCGCAGCAGATGCAAGAGCAGCTCGCCAAGACCCAGGCCGAACTGGCGGAGCGCCGCTTCGAAGGCTCGGCCGGAGGAGGAATGGTCAGGGCCCTCGTCACCGGTGGTCCGGAGCTCGTCGAGCTCGAGATCTCTCCCGAGGTCGTGGATCCTGATGACATCGAGATGCTTCAGGACCTGGTCGTCGCCGCGGTGCGTCAGGCCATGGACGAGGCGGCCAGGGCCACCAGCGAGGAGCTCGGTGGCCTAACCGGCGGCCTGGGCGGTTTGCTCGGCTGATGTTCGAGGGCCCTGTGCAACGTCTCATCGATGAGCTGGGTCGGCTCCCCGGGATCGGCGGCAAGTCGGCGCAGCGTCTCGCCTTTCATCTCCTGACCATCGAGGAGGCCGACGCCATGCGGCTCTCTGCCGCGATCCGGGATATGCGTGAGCAGGTCGGGCAGTGCACCAGATGTTTCAACGTGGCAGCAGGAGAACTGTGCGCTGTCTGCCGTGACACCCGTCGGGACGACAGCCTCGTCTGTGTCGTCGAGCGACCCCAGGACATCATCGTGGTGGAGCGAACCCAAGAGTTCAGGGGGCGGTATCACGTCCTCGGGGGTTCGCTGTCGCCGATCAACGGGATCGGACCCAGCCAGCTCCGATTCGAGGAACTGAGGCAGCGTCTCGAGTCAGAGGGCATCGAGGAGCTGATCGTGGCCACCAATCCGACCGTCGAAGGCGACGCCACCGCGATGTATATCGCCCGGGAGTTCAAGCCGCTGGGGATGAGAGTCACCCGTCTCGCCTCCGGTCTCCCGGTCGGAGGCGACCTCGACTATGCCGACGAGCTCACCCTGGGACGTGCACTGATCGGTCGTTCCGAGCTCTGACCGGTCGATAGCCCGTGGAGACGTCACACCTGGTCTGGGATTGGAATGGCACGCTGCTCGACGACCTCCCGATCGTGATCACGGCGGTCAATCGCACGATCGGCGACTTCGGCCTGAACCCCATCGGGGCCGACGACTACCGCGATCACTACACCCGCCCAGTTCGCCACTTCTACGACCGGCTGTTCGGCCGCGCAATCGAGGACGAGGAGTGGCTCCGCCTCAACACGGGATTCCACGAGGCCTACTTTCAACTGGCCCGCCGGGTCGATCTGGCTCCAGGTGCCCGGGACGCCATGGAGTCTCTGGACGATGCGGGTTGGACCCAGTCGCTCCTGTCGATGTCCCCTCAGGACTGGCTCGATGGCATCGTGCGACGTCTCGGGATCGACCACCGCTTTGAGATCGTGGACGGGCTATCTGGTCCGACCGGTGGCCAGAAGGCGAAGCACCTCGAGGACCACCTCGAGGTCCTGGGAATCGCCGGGTCTTCGGTGGTGATCGTCGGTGACACCCCTGACGACGTCGCCGCGGCGCGCCACGTCGGCGCACGGGCGATCCTCTTCCACGGAGGCAGCCATCACATGGATGTTCTCGAAGCGGAGCGAGTGCCGATTGCGGAGACGATCGAGGAAGCGGTGGAGCTCGCCCTCAATCGACGGTGATGGCGGATATCTCGCGCAGACGGGCGAGGTTGTGCACCGCGGACATGTAACGGACCGATCCCGTCTTCGACCGCATGATCACCGAGTGGGTCACCGCCCGCTCCTCGCCCCGGAAGTTGACTCCCCGCAGAAACTCCCCGTTGGTGACGCCGGTGGCGGCGAAGAAGACGTTGTCCGAGGACACCAGGTCCTCGATGGTGAGCACCTGGTCGAGATCGAGCCCCTCGTCCCGGGCAAACTGCTCTTCTGAGGAGTCCCGCGGCCAGAGCCGACACTGGATCTCGCCGCCCACGCACTTGAGGGCCGCCGCCGCGATCACCGCCTCCGGCGATCCGCCGATGCCGAGCAGGATGTCGGCCTCGTGGTTCTCCTCTGCGGTGGCGATCGCCCCGGCCACGTCTCCGTCACGGAACAGCGAGATGCGGGCACCGGCCTCGCGCGCGGCATCGATGTACGGCTTGTTCCGGGGTCGGTCGAGGATGAGCACCCGAAGGTCGTTCATCTCCTTGTCGTTGGCCTTGGCCACCTGGGCCAAATTGTGGGTGACCGGCGCCTCGAGGTCGATGGAGCCGGTGGCCTCGGGACCAACTGCGATCTTGTCCATGTAGACGAGTGAGCCCGGGGCGTACATCGAGCCCCTGCCCTCGGCCAGGGCGATCACGGCGATGGCGTTGGGCAGGCCGGCGGCGGTCAGTTCCGTCCCATCGACAGGGTCCACGGCCACGTCGACGACCATGCCGGTTCCGGTGCCGACTCTCTCGCCGTTCCAGAGCATCGGGGCCTCGTCCTTCTCACCTTCGCCGATGACCACCTCGCCATCGATGTCGATGGTGGACAAGTGCAGGCGCATCCCATCGACCGCGGCCTGGTCGACCTTCTCCTTGTCGCCCCGTCCCAGCCAGCGCGCTGCGCCCAGCGCCGCGGTCTCGGTGACCCGGACGAGGTCGAGGCCGAGGTTTCGCTCTATCGGCTCGGGGGTCATCAGGCTTCCACCTTCACGACGATGGCATCACCTTGACCGCCGCCGCCGCAGAGCGTCGCCCCGCCGATCCCGCCACCGCGGTGACGGAGGGCGTTTACCAGGGTCACGACTATGCGGGCTCCTGTGGCTCCAAGAGGATGACCCAATGCGACCGCACCTCCATTCACGTTCACCTTGTCCTCCGGGATGTCGAGCATGCGCGCAGACCACAACGAAACCGCGGCGAAGGCCTCGTTGATCTCGATCAGGTCGAGGTCCGAAGGTTCCAGGCCCGCCTTCTTGAGTGCCACCAGCAGCGCCTCTGCGGGGCGCTCGTGGAGTGTGGCGTCGACACCGCCGATTTGCCCGTAGGCGAGGATCTCGGCCAGGACCCGAGCTCCGGCGGCTTCGGCGGCCTCGCGCTCGGCTACCACCACCGCGGCGGCGCCGTCGGAAATCTGTGAGGCGTTCCCGGCGGTGATCGTCCCGTTGGCGGTGAACGCCGGTCGGAGCTCGCCCATTGACTCCACTGTCGCTTCCGGGCGAATCCCCTCGTCGGCGGCCACCTCCACCACACCACCCTTGCGCTGTGGCACGCCGACCGGTGTGATCTCGGTGGCGAACTGACCGTTGCTGGTGGCTTCCTGGGCGAGTTGGTGGCTGCGTGCCGCCCACTCGTCCTGCTCCGCGCGCTCAACGCCGAGTCGTTCGTTCTTGTGGTCGGACGATTCGCCCATCGTGCATTGGTCGAAGGCGCAGAACAGACCGTCGTGCTGCATCACGTCGACCATCTCCACATCGCCCATTCGGGCACCCCAGCGCAGCTCTCGGACCACGTGCGGGGCGTTGGACATCGACTCCATGCCACCGGTGAGGATGAACTTGGAATGTCCCAGCCTGATCGCCCGGTCGGCGAGGCCGATGGCCGACATCCCCGAGAGACAGACCTTGTTCACCGTGAGGGAGGGGATGGTCATGGGCAGCCCCCCCTTGACCGCGGCTTGGCGGGCGGTGATCTGGCCTTCGCCGGCCTGGAGCACGTGGCCGAAGATGACCTCGTCGAAGACGGACGGGTCGAGGCCGGAGCGCTCGACGGCGGCGCCGATCGCTTCCCCACCCAGGTCGACGGCTCGCAGGGGCGTTAGTGCCCCTCCATAACGTCCGATCGGAGTGCGGGCGAATCCGGTTATCACTGAATTGGTCACGGCTTCGGATGGTACCGGCCCCGGGGCGACATGGTCCCAGCACCTTTCCGTTTCGCGCATCTGATGCGCGAAAACGATGAAGGATGCGTCGCGGCGTACCCTCACCGGGATGAAGCTGCTCAATCTCGACCACGTCGCCATCGCGGTCCACGACCTCGATGCGACCATCGACGGTTACAGGGGGAAGTACAACGTCGAGCCCCTGTACCGCGAGACGGTGGAGAGCCAGGGTGTCGAGGAGGCGATGATCCCGGTCGGTGGATCCTTCATCCAACTACTCGAGCCCCTCGGCCCTGAAACCTCTGTGGGCAGGTTCTTGTCCAAGAAGGGTGAGGGTTTGCATCACGTCGCGTACGCCGTGGTCTCCATCGAGGCGGCTCTGGAGCATCTCGCTCACCAGGGTGCGAAACTCGTCGACACCGAGCCAAGGATCGGCGGGCGGGGAACGCGGATCGCTTTCGTCCATCCCGAAGACCTGGGCGGCACACTCCTCGAGCTCGTGGAGCTGAATGATGAATAGAGGGATCGAGATCAAGGGTGGCGCCACCGAGTTCGAAGCGGCGGTGATCGCGGTCGTCCTCGATCGGATCGCCCGGGACGAGGCTGCGGCGCTTCAGGGAATTGGCAGGAGGCGACCCGGCCTCCCCGCCTGGGTGCGCGCCATCATGCCGGAGGAGTCCCGTCTCTCCGGTGAGACCGTCAACCACGCCTAGCGGCGGAGGATCTCGCGCAGTTCGGGGGCCCGCAGGGCGGTGGCGGTGGCGAGGAAGGCGGCGAAGGTGGTGAGCCCGGCGACCGCAGTCACTGCCAACCCTCCGAGGATGGTGATGTCGGCGTCACCGAGCATCGCGTTCGCCACCAGGAGACCCAGTGCTGCGGCGACCACGGCCGACATCATCGAGCGGAGAAATGAGGGGGCCAACCTCCGCACCGGATCCCACCCCGAATCGTATCCCCATGCCACCAGGAGCCCCAGGGCATAGCCCACCATCACCAGGGTCGACGCCAGGGCGAAGCCGTTGACCCCCATGACTCGATAGAGCCCGAGCCAGGTGGGGATGGCGATCAACGAGAAGGCGGTTCCCACTATCACCGGAGTCCACATCTTCTTCTTGGCGTAGAAGTGCCTGGCCAGGATCTGGTGCATCCCCCAAGCCGGGATCGAGAACGCCAGGAAGACCAACAACGTCGTGACCAGGTCGGTGTCGTCGGTGCCGAACTCGCCGTATTGGAAGACGAGACGGACCAGGGGCCGGGCCAGCACCACCAGCCCCGCCGTCGCCGCCGCAGCTACGAAGATCGTCTTGCGCGCCGCCCTCCCGGTGGTGGCGATCAGCTCGTCGTCGGCACCGCGGGCGTAGAGGCTGGCCAGGAAGGGGAAAGCAGCCACGCCCGCCGCTTGGGCGATGACCCCGATCGGGACCATGCTGATGCGCCGGGCGAAGGAGAGCGCCGCGGTGGCTCCTTCGTCTAACTGCCCGAACAGCCGAACGAACTGCTCGTCGAGCACCGCCACCGACTGTCCGATCATCAGAGGGATGGCCAACACCAGGTACTCGCGAACCGCCGACTGGCCCCTGCCCACGGAGATGAACCAGGTCCCGGTGCGTCTGGCCCCAACCCACTGGAGCCCGAAGTTCCCGACCGCGGCGCCTATCACCGCGCCGACCAGGAAAGACTCCGGGGTCGCCTCGCCCATCCCGGCCCCGACCAGGCCACCGGCGATGATCCCCAGGTTGTAGATCAAAGGGGCAGTGGCCGGGATGACGAATCGCTTGTGGGTGTATTGCACCGCCATCAGCAACGCCCCGAGCACCAGGAAGACCTGGGCGGGGAGCACCAGCCGGGTCATCGCGATCAGACGGTCCGTCTCAGCCACTCTCGGGAACAGCAGGTCCACCAAAGGACCTGCCAGGACCCACATCACGGCGGTGAGCGAGACGATGGCGGCCGCCACGAATCGGAACACAGAGGAGAACGCCCGGCTGGCGGCGTCTTCGTCCCCGGCCTCCAGATGACGGCTGAGGACGGGAACCAGGGTGATTGTGAGGTAGGCGCCGGCGATCAGGTAGTTGAGGAGGTCGGGGATGAGAAATGCGGCGAAGTAGAGGTCGGACTCGGCATTGACGCCGATGAGCCCGGCGATCAGGGCTTCGCGGACCAGGCCCAGGATGCGGGAGAGCAGGACGCTGCCGGCTATCACGGCTGCCGCGGTTCCCATCCGGATCGGACGGCTCATGGGAGACCCGAGTGTTCCCGCAGCTCTTCGAGCAGGTGACCCGGAACGGTCAGGTCGCCGTATCCCGAGGCCAGCTCGAGACCCGGCTTGTAGGAGCCGTGGTAGTCACTGCCCCCGGACGGGACGAGCCCGAAGCGTCGGGCGAGGTCGGTGTATCCGTCCCGCTCGTGACGTCGGTACACCGCATACAGCGACTCCAGCCCGACTAGACCGGCTCCCTTCAACGGGGTCAGGAGCGCCGCCATGTCCGACGCGGTGGTGATGGCCAGGGTGTGAGGGTGGGCGAGGACCGGCACGGCTCCAGATTCTCGCGCCAAGCCGATGGCCTCCTCCGGATCGAGGCGCTCCCTACCGACGTAAGCCGGCTTGTCTCTGCCCAGCCAGAGATCGAATGCGGTGCGGATGTCGGGTACGTAGCCGTGCGCCATCATCACCGCGGCGATGTGGGGACGTCCGATGCTCCCCCCTCCCGCTTCTCTCTCCACATCCTCGATGGAGACGGGCATCCCCAGCTCGGTGAGGATCTCGACGATGCGGAGATTCCGTCCGTTTCTTCCTGCCTGGAGACCGGAGAGACGATCCTGCAACGGTCCCGGCCCCGGCTCGAGCCAGAGAACGACGAGATGCATTCCGCCCGTGTGGTAGTCCAAGGACAGCTCCACCCCGGGTATCAACTCGATGCCGGCGGCGTTCGCTGCAGCCCCTGCCTCCTTCAACCCCTCCTGGGTGTCGTGGTCGGTGAGGGCGATGGCGGAGAGCCCGGCCTCCACCGCCAGTTCGACGAGACGTCCCGGCGGGTCGGAGCCATCGGAGGCGGTGGAATGGGTGTGGAGGTCGACGCTCATCAGGTTGGGCTGATGATGCCTGCTCCGACCGTCAGGAACCGGCTACTTCGATGTCTATCGACTCGACATAGACCGTCTCGAGGGGTCGGCTCCGTTCCACGGTCCCGGGAGCAGTGGCTGTTGGGACGGCCATGATCCGGTCGATGGCGTCCTGGCCCGAGACGACTCTGCCCAGCACGTTGAACTGATTGGTGAGGAACTCACCGTCCGATCCCGAGATCACCTTGAACTGCGAACCCGTGCTGCGCGCTCCCCGGCTCCACATGGCCACGACGCCCTCCTCGTAGACGAAGTCGTCGTCGGGGAACTCGTCAGGGACCAGATAGCCTGGACCACCGGTCCCGTCGGCCCTGGGGTCGCCGCCCTGGAACGCGAAGTCCTCGGCTATGCGGTGGATCACCTGCCCGTCGTAGAAGCCCTCGCGGGCGAGGAAGACGAACGAGTTCACGGTCTCCGGGGCCTCGGCCGTGCTCAAGTCGATCACGATCTCGCCGCAAGAGGTGATGATGGTGGCGGTCGCTTCGACGGAGGACGAGATGTCCGACTGGGGTTCGGGGGCGTCGAAGGACATGATCTGTTCGGGGGGAGGCCGTTCCGCACCGCACGCGGTCTCCTGGGCGCGGTAGTCCTCGTAGGTGCCCGGGATCTCGGATCCGTCGCCGCTTCCGAATATCCCGCTGAGACCGAATATCGAGATCACGATCACTCCGAACACCAGTGCGGTGAGGAGGCGCCTGCCGAGCTCCCGGCGCGACGCACGTTTGCGCTCGGCCTC
>DATKCE010000016.1:0-25197 GCA_035513335.1 Acidimicrobiia bacterium | reverse complement strand
TCGATCGACCAACTGCTCCAGCCCCGAAAGCCTCCGTCGCCAGGGGTCCTACCTCCGGACGTAGCCGGACCATCGACGGGGCGGTAACGTCGTGCGCGGATGACTTCACGGATACCACCGCCAGCTCCCCAGAGCCGGCGCAGATGATTCCCCCAGCCACTAGACCCCGCTTCGAGAGCACCCCTTCGTTGGGCGGGGAAAGGCCCCCCTCACATGCATGAAGAGCTGCTGATGCTCGCTCTCGTGCTGGCGGCCGCTCTCCTCGGTGGCCGAGTAGCCATCCGGCTGGGATACCCGGCGATTCTCGGAGAGATCACTGCGGGAATCATCTTCGGGCCACCCATCATCGGCCTCCTGCAGCGCAACGAGGCAATAAACATCCTCGGGGAGTTCGGGATCCTGCTGATGATGCTCTACATCGGCATGCACCTCGATCTGGGTGACCTCAAGCGGGCATCTGTCCCCGGGCTTCTCGCCGCGACCGGCGGCTTCATCGTGCCCACCGCCGCGGGGATGATCTTGATGCTGACCGTCGGCCGCACCTTCCTCGAAGCGCTGTTCGTCGGTCTCGCCATGGGGGTGACCTCCCTGGCGACCAAGTCGCGCATCCTCGTCGACTTGAAGATCCTCGACACCAGGATCGCCCACGTCCTGGTGGCCGGTGCCCTGCTCTCCGACGTAGCCGTCCTCCTGGTATTCGCCGCGGTGGTGGGCGGGGACGTCACCGAGGGAGTGACTCTGGGCGTGGCCCTGCTCACCGGTGCCCGGGCTCTCGCCTTCGCGCTCGGCGCCGCCATCGTGGGAATGTGGCTCCTACCGGCGCTGAAACGGCTGTTCGGGGACCGGGAGCTCGACCGGGGGGCGGTGTTCCTCGCCGTGGTCGTCTTCGGGCTCGGCTTCGCCTACGCCGCCGAGTTGGCGGGAGTGCATGCCATTCTCGGGGCCTTCGTCGCCGGACTCTTCATCGACAAGAGGATCATGGAGCCCAAGGTCTCGAAGGACGTGCAGCAGAAGCTGGCGACGATGTCGGTCGGGGTCCTCGCCCCGTTCTTCTTCGTCTCGGCCGGATTCGACGTCTCGTTGGGCGTCTTCCGCACCGACCTTCCGCTGTTGGTCGCGGTGATAGTCCTGGCGACGCTGGGCAAGCTGATCGGCACCGCTCTCTTCTACCTACCCAGTGGCAATGGATGGCGCGAAGGGGTGGTGGTCGGAGCCGGGATGAACGGACGGGGGGCCGTCGAGATCATCGTCGCCGAGATCGCCCTGGAACGTGGCCTGATCGACACCGACGTCTTCTCGATCCTGGTATTCATGGCTCTGTTCACCACAGCCACCGTTCCCATCATGCTCACGCTGGGAGTCCGCTGGCTGCGCCGTCGGGGCGAGCTGGTCAGGGCCGGCGACCGAACCAAGGCGCTCATCATCGGCGCAGGAGTGATCGCCCGCCGGATAGGTGTGGAACTGCATCAGTCGATGCCGGTGACGCTCCTCGACACCAACAGGGCCAACCTCGTGGCTGGGGAGAGAGAAGGTCTCGAAGGGCACGTCGGGAGCGGACTCGAGGAGGTGGCCCTCGAGGATGCCGGCATCGAGTATGCCCTCCTCGTGGTCGCGGCCACACCGAATGCCGAGGTCAACGTGCTGGCTGCCCAGCTCGCTCTCGACTTCGGGGTGCCCGAGGTGTCAGTCCTGCTCCGAGAGTCGGACCGGAAGACGTTCGAGGCGAGACTCGCCGAGGCCGATGTCAAGGTGATCCGGGCCCCGGAGGACTTCAGCGACTGGGAGCACGCCTTGACCACCGGTCAGGCCACCTTGGACACCATCGAGAACGGAGAGGCGATGGACCGATTCCGCGACGCATCGGACCCTCAGTGGGTATATGAGGATCAGCCGACCGGGGAGTTCCCACTCGTCGTGATCAGCAACGGAGAGCGGAGCCCATACACCACCGAGGAGCGGTTGGGAGAAGACGAGCAGGTACTCGTGTTGCGAAGGCTCGACGTCTCCACACCACGACCCGAGCCCCGGCCATCGCCCCCGGAGGACCCCGACGACTCGGGTTAGTCTCCCGACCCCTCGGCCAATTCGGTCAGCTCCACCTCGCGCACCCGACGGCCATCGGTTCTGGTGACCTTCAGACGCCAACCCCCCTCTTCGACGACGTCCCCGGTCGCCGGGAGACGACCGAGCCGGTCCATGATCAGCCCGCCGAGCGTCTCGTACTCACCCTCAGGCAGATCGACACCGAACTCCACCAGCTGATCCGGTCTCACCAGGGCAGGGGTGAGTATGCGCCCGTCGGCCGTCTGGGTGGGACGGCGCTCCCGTCGGTCGTGCTCATCCCTGATCTCGCCGACCAGTTCCTCGGCGATGTCTTCCATGGTGATGATTCCTGCTGTGGAGCCGTGCTCGTCGACGACGATGGCGAAGTGGATGCGGGTCCTTCGCATCTCGTCGAGCACGGACCGAATGTGCGCCGACTCGGGGACGAAGAGGACGTTGCGGATGAGCTCGGCGTCGACACCAGAGCCTTGGTCGGCGTCATCTATCCCCATGAGATCCTTGACATGCACGAAGCCGAGAACATCGTCGAGATCGTCGCGATAGATCGGAATCCTCGAGTGGCCCGTTCGTCGCATCATCTCCTCGATCTGACCCACCGAGATGTCCTGCTCAGCGGCTATCACGTCGGGTCGGGGAACCATCACCTCCCCCGCGTCGAGGTCGCCGAACATGATGGCCCCGGTCAGGAGCCGGTGGGTGAAGTCTTCGATCACGCCTTCCTCCTGGCCGGTGGCGATTATCACGGCGAGGTCGTCGGCCGAGTGGGCCACATCGAGAGAGGCGGCAGGCTTGACACCGAACATCCTCAACACCGCATTGGCTATGGCGTTGAGAGCGGCGATGAGAGGGCGGAAGACGATGATGAACCCGCGGAACACGTGGGCGAGCGCCATCGCGGAACGCTCGGGGTTGGAGATGGCGATGTTCTTGGGAGCCATCTCTCCCACGACCATGTGCAGGAAGACCACGATCAGGAGAGCGATGACGAGAGCGATCCCGTGTACCACCTGCTCAGGGAGGGGCAGGAATCCGAAACCGCGCTCGAGTAGGTGGGCGACCGCCGGCTCTGCGACCGCACCGAGCCCCAGCGAGGCCATGGTGATTCCGAGCTGGGCGGCAGTGAGGCTGAGAGAGAGATCCCGGTTGAGCCCGACGGCGATCCGAGCCGAAGTCTTCGGAGTCTGCTCGAGGACGTTTCGGCGAGCCGTGATATAGGCGAACTCTGCGGCAACGAAGACTCCATTGGCCACGAGTAGCAAGATCATCAGACCGAGTGGCCACAACATCAGCCGTTGTCACCTCGCCAGTGTGCCAACCGAATGGCCCGCACTAGGTCGACGCGATGGCCGTCCATCTCGAGGACCTCGAATGCGAAGGCTCCCGCCGGGACGATCTCCCCGACCTCGGGAAAGCGCCCGAGAATTGCGACCAGGAATCCACCGAGGGTCTCATAGTGGCCCTCCGGCCACTCGAACCCGATCCGCTCCTCGACGTCGTGGCGGTTGAGGAGCCCGGAGAGGACGTCGAGCTGATCGGTCGTGGCGGGAGAAGATGCGTCTTCGTCGTACTCGTCCTCGATCTCCCCGAAAATCTCCTCGAGGACGTCCTCGATGGTGATGATCCCGGCGGTACCCCCGTACTCGTCGATCACCATGGCCATGCCCCGCCCCTCGGTCTGTAACCGGGTCAACAGATACTCCAACCGCGACGCCTCAGGGACCCGCAATCCAGGCTGAGCGATCTCCTCCACCGGGGTCAATGCCCGCTGAGAGGGTGAGATGCCGATGGTGTCCTTGACATGGGCGATGCCGACGATCTCGTCCAGGTCGAGGCCGTAGACGGGAAAACGGGAATGACCGGTGGTCTGAGCCATCTGTCGAAGCTCGGAAATCGGCTGATGGCGGTTGATGGCCATCACGTTGACCCGGGGAACCATCGCTTCGGCCGCCACCTTCTCGGTGAAGGTGATCGCTCTCGTCAGCAGTTCCATCTCATCGTCGTCGAGACGCCCCTCCTCACCCGACGAGCGGATCATCAGCTCCAGCTCTTCCATCGATCTCACGCCGGCAAGCTCGGCACGGGGCTCGATGCCGAGTTTGCGGACTGCCCAGTCGGCAGAGTTGTTGAGGAACAGGATGAGCGGGCGCAAGGTGCGGTTGACCATCTGCATCGAGTTCCCGAACAGGACCGCAGATCGATATGGCCGGGAGATGGCGAGGTTCTTCGGCACCAACTCCCCGAAGATCATTTGGGCCATGGTCGCCAGGACGAAGGCAATGGCGACCGATAAGGCGAGTGACGTCCCCTCGGTGAGAGTGCCGAAGTCCCCGATGAGAGGAGTGAGCACAGCCGCGATGGTGGGCTCGGCGATCGCACCGAGAACCAGCGACGTCACCGTGATGCCCAGCTGGGCGCCGGACAACTCGAACGACAGGTTGCGCAGCGACTTCAGGATGCGACGGGCCGCCCGATCTCCCTCCCGTGCTTTGCGCTCGACACTGCTGCGCTCGACGGCGACGATCGCGAACTCGCCGGCGACGAAGAACCCGTTGGCCAGGATGAGGAAGACAACTGCGGCCAACCCCAGAAAGGTGCTAATACTCGGTCTCCGTCGTCACCGCCGGAGATGAGGATAGCCTCGCCCTGGCCCTCACCAGGCGCCGTTCAGGCTCTCCCTTGCTGATGCATGAACGACACTTAGGCCAGAGAGCGAGCATCGCCGCGGCCATGTCGGTCATGATCAACAGCTGGCGTCTGCAGACGGGGAATGGTCAGACTTGTCTCGGATCGACGGTCGGCAACTCTCTGGGAAGCAGCGGGTTGGGCCGGTTCCGCTGCCAGCTCTCTATGTCGTCGCCGTCGCAGCTGTGACAGAGATGGACGATCCGAATTCCCACCACCGAGAGCTGGGTTCCCCTCGATTTCTCCACTATGGCGTGTGGCACGGCCTGAAGGTCGCTGCCCTCACAATCGGGACACACCGGTGTGGTGGGGCGGTCCCATGTTTGGCCGCAAGCGCCGCAGGTGATGGTGATCACCTCGTCGTGGCGGTCTCCACTCAGATCCTCGGTCTCACCGCAGAGGGGGCACGTGATCTCCAGCGCCATGGGTTCAGTCTTCGTCGGGCCAGCACTTGGGGCAGGCCGTCTGGCCACGACGCTCGGCCTGGGTGCGTATCGCCACCACTCCCCGGATCCGCTCCGGGGCGCAAGCCGGACGCGCCTCGTCATCCGAGTGGGGGCGGTGATAGTGCGGTTCGCTCATGTATGAGAGAACAAGTCTGTCTCGCGGGTCGGTCATCGGTTTTTCATGGCAGTCGCCCCACTCATGTTGTCAGCGTCTCCGAGTTCGCGGAGATCATTGTGGCGGGCGGGGCCGCGCCCGGGGCACTGCTGCGAGCTCCACCGCTCACGCATCCGGGTCTCCCTCCCAACAGTCACCACAGGCGATTAGACCTCTGTCTTGAGCGCGTATCAGCTGTGTGAGCACCCCCGGCCCACGGCCCGGCTCGCATGCCGGCCGGTTGGGCCGATCGAGATCCCGTCGGTGGTAGTGAGGATCGATCCCTTGGTAAGTGACCACGAGACTCGAGTGAGGGCCGAGCATTTGCCGCCGGGACCGCGTCATAGACCGATGATCGAATCGAGTGTGATCGACGGATGCTCACGCACCGCTGCGTCGAGCCACGACTGATTGGAAAAGAGGGCGAGGACCGTCCCGTCACTGCGCGAGGCGACCTCGACTCCCCGGCGACCCGACAGCGCTTCCCTGCCGGCGCTGTCCGTCCGGCGCGCCAGGGTGTAGGGGGCGGGGTCGAACTGAGGTTGGGCCCCGAACTCGTTCTGCAGTCGATGGAGGGCGACCTCGAACTGAAGCTCTCCCACCGCGGCGAGAATGGGCTCACGCTCACCTCCCGAGTACGTGTGAAGAGCCTGGATGACCCCCTCCTGGTCGAGCTGGGCGACCCCCTTTCGAAACTGCTTGTAACGGGCGGTGTCCAGGTTGCGGGCGATGCGGAAGTGCTCCGGAGCGAAGGTGGGAATCGGGGGAAACTCGGCGTCGCCACTGGTGCTCAGACTGTCACCGATGCGAAGGTCGGTCGCGTTTACCAAGCCGACCACGTCACCTGGATGGGCGACATCCACTGTCTGACGCTCGTTACCGAACACCTGGTGGGCGTACTTGGTCGAGAAACTCTTCCCGGTCCGATGGTTAACCAGCGTCATCCCCCGCTCGAACCGCCCGGAGCAGACCCTCATGAAGGCGATGTGGTCGCGATGACGGGCATCGAGGTTGGCTTGCATCTTGAAGACGAATCCGGAGAGCTCGCCGTCGATCGGTCTGGGATCTCCGCGACTCTGGCTCTTCGACTGGGGTGCGGGCGCCATCTCGGCGATCGCATCGAGCAGGAGTCGCACTCCGAAATTCCACAGGGCCGAGCCGAAGAAAACCGGGGTCGACTCACCGGCCATGAACCGCTTGGAATCGTGATTGGCCTCGACCGCATCGAGCAGATCCAACTCCTGGGCTACTCGTGAGCCAGCGTCCGAACCTTCCAGAGCCGACGCCCTCTCGTCGCCGATGCTGCTGCCGCGTGCCGTGCGTTCGAAACGCCACAGAGTCCGATCTCTGCGGTCGACCACTCCGGCGAAATCGGGACCGTTGCCCACCGGCCAGGTGACCGGGGTGGCCCTTAACCCAAGCTGGTCCTCGATGTCGTCGATCAGGGCGAGCGGGCTGAGGGCGGGCCGGTCGAGCTTGTTGACGAAAGTGAGCAGTGGGATGCCCCGAGCCTGGGCCACCTGGAACAGTTTGAGTGTTTGTGCCTCGATCCCACGCGCCCCATCGAGGACTATGACGGCCGCATCGACCGCCGACAGCACCCGGTAGGTGTCCTCCGAGAAGTCGCGGTGTCCCGGAGTGTCCAGGAGATTGAACAAGAGACCATCGTGAGGGAACTGCAGGACCGTTGAAGTGATGGAGATGCCTCGCTGCCGCTCCATCTCCATCCAGTCGGATGTGACATCACGCTGTCTGCCCGACCTGGCGCGAACCGCTCCGGCCTCCGCTATCGCCCCCGAGTAGAGGAGCAGCTTCTCGGTGAGAGTCGTCTTCCCGGCGTCGGGATGAGAGATGATCGCGAACGTCCGACGCCGTTCGGCTTCCGCGCGCACTGAGGTCATACCCGTCGCCCCGTCTTCTTCGACGACAGTCCTTCGAGCGCGTCGCGGGCCTGATGCAGGCGATCCTCCAACTCGTCACAGCGGTGACGCGCTACCTCGAGCACCTCTTCGAGCCGCTTCGCTGACGAGGACGAACGCCCGTTCCCGGCCTGGTTGGCCGCCTCGAGGAGCTCTCCCATGGTCTCGAGTGACATGCCGATCGGCTTGAGGGCCTTGACTAGACGAAGCCGCTCGATGTCCGACTCGGTGTAGAGGCGGAAGCCCCCCTCGCTGCGTCCCGACGGGGACACCAGTCCGATCTCCTCGTAGTAGCGAATCGTGCGCAGCGAGAGACCGACGGACTCCGCCACTTCTCCAATCTGAAAATGCTCATCGATCACGGCTACGTACTCCCTCATGGACGGCTCGTAATACGTCTCGAGCTCGTTTTGGCGGACCAGGCCGATAAGGGATACTCTACCCTAACGTAAGGGAAGAGTTGAATCGGAGAGTCAAGGAAACGTGAGCCAGCAAGTAACCAGAGTGGAGATCGCAGAAGCCGTCGGAGACGTGTTCGGGGACAACGGTGCGCTGCCGGAGGAGATCGTCGCCGCAGCCGAAGAAGGGGGCCGCCCGGAGTTGGCGGCCGTGCTGCAGAACCTGCCCGAACGCCGCTACAACCGGCTGAATGAGCTCTGGGAGGAGCTGCACGATATACCGGTCGGGGTGTGACCGCCGTCGATGCCGATACCCTCGTAGACCGGTTCCGGGGGGTGCTGGTCGGAACCGCAGTCGGCGACGCTCTCGGAGCTCCGGTGGAAGGACACAGCCACATCCCTGCCGCCTATCTCGAGTCGCTCCACGACGCCACCGATCTCACCTACACCGACGACACCGCCATGACCATCGGCGTGGCCCGGTCGCTCGTCGAACACGGTCAGTTCGAAGGCCAGCACATGGCGGAGACACTGGCAGAGATCTACAACCGAGAGCCGTGGCGGGGATACGGAGCCGGACCACCCCATGTCTTCAGGAGTCTCGCCCAGGGAGTCCCGTGGGATCGAGCTGCACGCGATCTGTTCGATGGACAGGGATCGTTTGGTAACGGAGGGGCGATGCGAGTGGCCCCCGTGGCAATGCAGGCCTTTCCCAGCCTCCAGCGAACCGCCGAGCTCGCTCGTCTCACCGCGAGTGTCACCCACACCCACCCTCTAGGGCTCGACGGTGCGGCGGTCCAGGCCGTCGCCGTCTCCGCCGCCCTGCAGACCATGGGTCCGATCCAGGCCTCGGAGCTCTTGTCGACACTCCTCGACCATGTCGAGACCACCGTGTTCGAGAGCAAACTCAGATTCATCGAGCTCAACAAGGGTGAGCGGTCACTCGACGAGCTCGCCGACGTCCTCGGCACCGGCATCGCCGCTCACGCCTCGGTACCCACGGCCGTGGCCTCCTTTCTCGGCCATCCCGACAGCTTCGCCGACGCGGTGACAGCGGCCATCGGCCTGGGAGGTGATACCGACACCATTGGCGCGATGACCGGGGCCATCGCAGGAGCGGCACATGGCTACACCGCGATCCCGGATCCATGGGCGTCGGTGGAGAGCGCGGAGGAATTGATCTCGCTGGCTGACTCTCTCTCCGGCCGGCTTCGCCGATGATCCACCTTGAGCTCTCTCGACCGTGAGAATCCTCCTTGTCGAGCCGTACCACACCGGCTCCCACCGGGCCTGGGCCGAAGGCTTCGCCCGGCACTCCGGCCACGACGTGAGATGCTCATGCATACGGGGCGGTCGTGGAAGTGGAGGATGCGCGGCTCGGCGTTGACTCTCGTCCGGTCTCTCATCGCCCTGGACGATTGGAAGCCGGACATCGTGGTCGTCTCCGACATGACCGACCTCGCCCAATTCAGGACCTTCGCCCGCCCGTACATAGGGGACCGCCCGACAGTCCTCTACTTCCACGAGTCGCAACTCACCTATCCGAGCCAGGCCGGCGTCCCGGTTGACCTGTCCTACGCCCTGACCAACTGGCTCTCCGCCGCGGCCGCAGATCGGGTGCTCTTCAACTCCGGCTACCACCTTCAGGTGTTCTTCGAGGCCCTCCCGGCACTCTTGGACCGTTTTCCCGACCCGACCCACGGTCATCTCACACAAGTGGTCCGGGAAAAGAGCGAGATCTTGCCAGTGGGAGTGGATCTGTCGTGGGTCGACGATCGCCCGGCCGCCACCGGGCCCCCGCGAATCCTGTGGAACCACCGATGGAGTTCGACAAGGACCCGGACACTTTCGCCGACGCCATCGAGCATCTCGACGACTCCGGGGCCGAATTCGGCCTGGTGCTGCTCGGCTACCGACCACCCCAAGCATCTGATGCCTTGAATCGGATCCGGAAGGCCGCCGGCGATCGCATTCTGCATGACGGGGAGGCCCCAATCGATGCCTACCGGAAACTCGTCTCCGGGAGCGAAATCGTCGTGTCGACGGCACGTCAGGAGTTCTTCGGGATCTCAGTCGTGGAGGCCGTGGCCGCGGGATGCCATCCCGTTCTCCCCAACCGGCTCTCCTATCCGTGGCTGATTCCAGACCAGTTCCACGGGATGGCGCTGTACCAGGACGGCGAACTCGTCGACGCCCTTGCCGCCGCCATCGAAGATCCCGGACCACCCGAGGGACTCGCAGCGAGCATGGAGTCGTTCTCGTGGGACGTGATGGCTCCTCGATACGATCTCCGCCTTCGGGAGATCGCGGGCTAGTGCCCTGGTCGGGCGGTCGAGATCAGAGGACCCGACCGTCCCTCATCAACGGCAGGAAGGGCGTCACCGCTCCCAGCAGCAGCGGGAGAGTGGCCGCGATCCAGAGCACCGGCTGGTAGCTCCCATTGAGATCGAACCCGAAGGCGAGCAGCAGTGGGCCGGCGGCGGTACCCGCCACCATGATCGTGGTCGCCATCCCCTTGATCGAACCAAAGTGGAGCCTCCCAAAGTAGTGCCCGTACACCGTCGACTGAATGGCTTGGTTCATCCCCTGCATGCCTCCCAGCACGACTCCATACCCGATCACGGCCCCAGTCGTGGCGACAGAGCTCGCTGACAGCATGGCTGCGCCCATCAGGCCGAGAGTGAGCGCGAGCAGGAATCGGGGTGGCACCCTGTCGATCAGGAACCCGGTGGTCAGGGTGGCGATGGCGGCCACCACCCCGTAGCCCACGAACATGAGCGCGGCGACCGGTCGACCCATCCCATTCTGGCCGACGATGGAGAAGTGATGGAACACGAGCCCGGTCCCGAAGGCGGCTGTGAGGAACCCACCGGTGACGTAGAGCCAGAACGTGATCGTCCGCCGGGCTTCATCCAACCGGTAGTGGATCTCGGCCCGGTCGTCACCCTGGTCGGCGCCGTGTGGTCTGTCGGGCAGTTGCCCATATAGCTCGGGGCGACCCCGGAACAGACCGCCGCCGACGGGGACCATGATCCCCAGCACCGCCAACCCGAGAATCGCATAAGCCCATCTCCAGCCCACCCCTGCCATCAGCCGGTCGAAACCGATCGGGAGCACGGCTGTGGCCGCAGCAAACCCCAAGCCGGCGAGCCCGACCGCCATGCCACGCCGTCGCACGAACCAGATGTTTATCGAGTGGACACTCACCAGGCTGAGCGCCCCCTGGCCGAAGCCGCGGAGCAAGGTGAACCCGATCAACAAGGTGATGAATCCGGCCACCAGCCCCATGAACGCACACGCCAGAGCGAACAAGATGGCTATGGCCACGACCGCCTTGCGCGGACCGACTCGGTCGATGTGCCGGCCGATGAAAGGCAGCGAGAGCGAAGCCACCAAAGTCCCCACTGTGTAGGCGGCGGACACGGTCGAGCGGCCCAAACCCAGATCGGCGATGATCGCGTCGAGAAACACCGAGACCCCCACTGTCTGACCGGGGATGGTCATGGCCATGCCCACCGTGGATGCGCCCAGTACCACCCATGCATAGTGGACCGGGCTCCGGTCGACGAGCCTGCTGGTGAGTTGGGGTGTGGTGCTCAAAGCGCGCGTGAACCTGTCAGAGGAAACGGGGAGCCGTCAACTCTATCGGAGCCGCAAACATCCCAGAACCCGGGCGTACGCCGTGTACGCCTCTCGGCCGGGCTCAGGCCCTGGAGCACCTCTTCGCCACCTGCAGCTCCCCGAGGAGACGAGCCCGGTCGTCGGGGTCGAGATCGTCGACCAACCGACAGAACCTCACGTCGCTCATCCCCTCCCACAACCTCCTGCTGGTGAGTCGGCTCCAGAGTCTCGAATCGCTAGGGCACGATCCCGGGAGGCGTCAAGGTAGCTCGATCGGCTCGTCGGTGAGCACGACGATCTCGACCCTGCGGTTGAGCTGCCGCCCATCGGGGTTGTCGCTACCGTCCGGGTTCGCGTTGGGCGCCACCGGCTCGTCGGCGCCACGCCCCTCCGCCGCGACACGATCAGACGAGATCCCGTGCTCGGAGATGAGGACATCGACCACGCTTTGGGCTCGCTGCTCGGAGAGGGCCTGGTTGGATGCCGGGCTGCCCACCGAATCCGTGTGGCCAACGACGATGATCTCAGCGTCCGCGTAGAAGTCGAGTACCTCGGCGATGAGGGTGAGTGCCTGCGCGGAGTCGGGCCTCAACTCTGCACTGCCGAAGTCGTAGAGGATGCTGTCGGGGAGGGTGAGCCGGAACCCGCCGTCGACTGCGGTGGCGTCGAACTCCTCGAGTGTCTCCGAGATCTGGTCGATCTGCGATACCACCAGCTCGGCCGGTGCCAGACGGCTCCGCTCACCGACGGGGAAGACCTGGGCCGTGATCGGCTCGCTGCTCCCCTCTGCCCTCTCCAGCTGGTAGGGACCGAAGGAGAAGCCGGGCTGACGGGTGTTCGGGTCGTCCGGTGAACCAGCCGAGTTGAAGATCACTGAGACCGACCCGGCTTCGTCTCCGATCCGCCCCGAGAAGCCGAGAGTTGCCTCAACCGTGGTGTTGGCGTTCACCACGAAACCGGGGTTCCCCGCCAGGGCCACCATCGGGTGTCGATTGGCGAGGTCGGTGGTGATGAAGACGTCGGATCCGGCCAGCGCGATGGAATCGGAGCGAACGTTGGTCACGGTGACGCTCACCTCCATGCCTGACTCGGTGAACGTGATCGACCCCAGGTCGACCTGTACCCCCGACGGGTGCACGATTTCCTCAACGACGTCGATCGTCTCCGGCAGCGCGGCCGTTGTCGCCTGCCCGTCGAGGACGACCTGGGGGATGAGCAGCTCGGGAACCACGGTGTCGCTCACGGTTGGGGTGGACCGTCCCCCTGCATTCAGGGCGATCCCTATCGAGGTGGCGCCGGGATCGATCCTCCCGGCGAAGACGAGTGTCCCTGACACGGCATCTCCCGGTGGCACGGCGATGAAGCCCTGCCCTTCCGGGAGCACCAGGGAGTACCGGTTGCCGAGGTCGTCCTCGAGCACGCTGAGGGCCGCCGTGGGGGCAATGCGGACCTCGTACTCGGACGGGTTCGAGATCCTCGCCAGTATCCCGATTCGGCTGTCGGTGAAGTTCATCCCCTCGACCACAAGCTCGATCCCGAGTGGGTCAGAGACGGTCCGGGACACCGGCACGGGGTCGGGAAGGGGCGGCCGGGTCGCCGTCGGGTCGAGGCCGATGGGTCCCAACTCGAAAGACGGCGAGTTGGAGGACGGATTGGAGGGGGATGATCCGCCACCCTGGTTGAAGAAGAGGACCAGGGAGCCGGTCTCGGCGGCGACCGGGCCGAAGCGGAGAGCGAGGTCGAGCTCGCCTGCCGGCTCGACTCGGGTGGTGGAGAGTCGATCGATCATCGCCACCGTCTCCCCGTCCGTCGTCCGCAGCGTGCTCTCACCGTTTCCGACCCGGATCTCGAACTGCGAGCCGTTGATCAGATGAGCAGTCACCACCGTGGAGTCCTCGAAGAGCTCGACCCGGTCGACCACGAGCTGAACTCCGTTGGGATGGGTGGTCAGAGCGAGAACGTCGTAGACGGTGCCCTCGGCGACGGGCTCCACTGCCGTGGTCGACGTGGTGGATGGGGCCGTGGTGGAAGTGGTGACGTCGTCCGAGCATGCAGCCGCGATCAAAGCCAGCACGACGTACGCGATGGGGAGGAGTCGCGGCCGGTACATGGTCTCAGTATCGGCCATCTCCAACCTCTATCTGAGAGAACTGCCTGGCCCTGGCCGCGGTGTGCAAGCCACACAAGCCCGGGATCCCCTAGTGGGCTCGGCTGACCAACCGCAACGCGACGACGCGCAATCGCATGGCTCGATACGATCTCGAGCCGTCGTGCCCATCGATAGAGCACCGGGCGTCACCGGTCCATCAACGGTGCAGCTTCCCCGGCACGACTCGAATGCAAGTGGTAGGTTCGCCTGTGGCCTCGAGAACGAGGCCACCCAGGAATCTGGGTCATCGGAGTTCGATCGATTGAGGAGGACAGGCATGGTCCCTCGAAGACTCCCGCACAGCTTCCCGCGCGGACTGGCCAGGCGAGAGTTCCTGTATCTATCCGGTGCCACCGTCCTGGCCGCTTGCGCCAGCAACGGCGGGCTCGGCACCACGACCACTACGACGGGGAGGACGACTACTTCGGCTGCCGGTGTGCCTGGCGAACCACAGACGAGCTTCGTCGAGCCGACCCAGTCGCTGAACGGCGAGCTCAACATCCTGTTGTGGAGTCACTTCGTGCCTGCGCACGACGACTGGTTCGGCCCGTTCGTCAGGGAGTGGGGTGAGCAGGTCGGAGTAGAGGTCAACGTCGACCACATCTCGGTGGCCGACGTCCCCGCCGCCATCGCATCGGAGATCCAGTCGGGTCAGCCCCAGCACGACCTGATGCAGTACATCGCAGTGCTGAGCCAGCACGAGCCGTCGGTGGTCGACATGGCCGACGTCGTCGCCGAGGCGGAGAGCCGGTATGGCGAGATGCTCGACTTGTCCCGGCGCTCCTCGTTCAACCCGAACACGGACAAGTACTACGCCTACGCACCGGCATGGGTCCCCGACCCCGGCGACTACCGCAAGTCGCTCTGGGAACCGGTGGGCTTCCCCGACGGCCCACACACCTGGGACGACCTCCTCGAGGGTGGGAGTGAGATCTTCGCCAACGAGGGAGTCCAACTGGGGATCGGGATGTCCCAGGAGATCGACTCGAACATGGCCCTACGCGCTCTGATGTGGTCGTTTGGCGCATCGATCCAGGACGCCAACGAGGCCGTGGTGATCAACTCGGACGCCACCATCGCCGCGGTCGAGTACATGAACGAGCTGTTCGAGAGAGCGATGACGCCCGAGGTGTTCGCCTGGAACGCCGCGTCGAACAACCAGGGACTCAATGCCGGGGAGCTGAGCTACATCCTCAACTCGATCTCCGCGTACCGCACAGCCCAGGACGAGGGTCTCGCGGTGGCCGACGACATCTTCTTCAGCCCCGCATTGGCGGGGCCGGAGACGGCGATCGTGGCATCCCACGTGATGTACAACTGGATCATCCCGGACAGCCCGGACGTCAACGTGGCCGCAGCACAGGAGTTCCTGCTCCACTACACGGAGAATCTCGCTCCGGTGACCTGGCACTCCAAGCTGTACGACTTCCCGGCCTTCCCCGAGCGAGTGCCCGAGTTGAACGGCTGGCTGGACAACGACCCGTTCGGTTCGCAGCCTGCCGACAAGCTGGCTGTGTTGAAGGACGCCACCGACTGGGCGACCAACATCGGTCACCCGGGACCGGCCAACCCGGCCGTCGGCCAGATCTTCGGCGAGGCGATCATCCCGGTGATGTTCGCCGAGGCCGCCCAGGGCAACAAGACCCCGGCGGAGACCGTGGCCGACGCCGAAGCGCAGATCACCGCCATCTTCGACGACTGGCGCGAGCGCGGCCTGGTTGCGAGCTGACGGCGTTCCTGCCCACCGGGAACGGACCCGAGCCGGGTCCGTTCCCGGTCGGGTCGCTCGCCTGAATCCCATGCCACCCATGGCACCGCGAGTGGAATAAGGTCACCCCCTCATGGCGATCGTAGAGGTACGAGGCCTGCGCAAGGAGTTCGACGAAGTCGTTGCCGTCGACGGTGTGGACATCCGCTCGGAGGAGGGGGAGTTCCTGGTCCTCCTGGGCCCGTCGGGGTGCGGCAAGACGACCTTGCTCCGGATGATCGCCGGCCTCGAAGAGCCCACCGAGGGACAGATCCTCCTCGGAGACGAGGAGGTGAACGGGCTCCCTCCCCGGGCCCGCGGGGCAGCGATGGTCTTCCAGTCCTATGCCCTCTACCCCCACATGACCGTGGCCAACAACATCGCCTTCCCGCTGAAGGCCCAGAGGACGGAGCCCAGCGAGCGACTCGAAAAGGTGAAATGGGCAGCCGGCCTCTTCGGCATCGAGCACCTGCTCAACCGGCGGCCACGTCAACTCTCGGGAGGCGAGCGCCAGAGGGTCGCCCTGGCCCGAGCGCTGGTTCGCGAGCCAAGCGTCTTTCTGCTCGACGAGCCTCTGTCCAACCTCGACGCCAAGCTGCGAGCCGCCGCTCGTGACGACCTGATGGAGTTCCAGCGCAGGATCGGGATCACCACCATCTACGTCACCCACGACCAAGTGGAGGCGATGGGGATGGGAGACCGCATCGCCGTCATGGACCACGGCAAGGTGCGGCAGTTGGGTACGCCCGAAGAGGTCTATCACCACCCCGCGGACACGTTCGTAGCCCGCTTCCTCGGATCACCTCCCATGAACCTGCTCGAGGACGAGGACTTCACGTTCGGCTTCCGACCGGAGCACTTCCTCCCGGAGGGGGTGGCCCCCGACGAGAACAACCGCATCCCGTTCACGTTCTTCGTGAGCCGGATCGAGTACCTCGGATCGGAGCGCTATTTGTACGGCCACATCACAGGGCACGAGGAGACCAAAGTGATCGCCATGCTCCCGGCGACCGTGACGCTGCCGGTGACAGCCAATAGGGACCATGAGTTCTCGGTCGCCCAAGACCAGATGAGGTACTTCGATCGCGATCAAGGCGTCCGTATCCCACCGCAGCCGTTGAGGACATGACGACACGAACCAGGGACCGCTACCTCAGCGACAACCCCCGCTTCCTCGCCGGGGTGTTCATGGCACCCACGATCATCTACATCCTGGCCTTGGTCGGCTTTCCGTTCGTCCTGGCGATCATCTACGCGTTCACCGACATCACCACCGGCAGTCCTGACCTGGAGTTCGTGGGCTTCGACACGTTCCGCGCCGTGCTCGCCGATCCGGTGTTCCGCCGCGCCCTGGCCAATACCTTCTGGTTCGCGGTGATCTCGAACCTGTTCGTGGTGATCCTGGCTACCGGACTCGCCGAACTCCTCACCAGGGACTTCAAGGGGAAGTGGTTTGTCAGGTTCCTGATCCTGCTCCCATGGGTGGCGCCGGTCTCACTGGCCACGATCACCTGGCTGTGGACCTTCGACTCGATTTTCTCCCCGATCGACTGGGTGCTGCGCCAGGTTGGTCTCATATCGGAGAACATGTTCTGGCTGGGTCGACCGCAACTGGCCATGGCCTCGGTGATCACGGTGCAGGTCTGGAGGATCGCGCCGCTGGCAGCAGTCATCGTGATGGCCGGGCTGACCGCGATCCCCAACGAAATCAACGATGCCGTGGCCGTCGACGGAGCCGGGCCGTGGAGACGACTCTTCCAGATCACGATCCCCCTCCTCGCCCCCATCATCGCGGTGGCTGTCCTGTTCGGCGTAATCCTCACGATATCGGACATGAGTGTCGTGTTCGTGCTGACCCGGGGCGGCCCCACCCACTCCACGCAGGTCCTCTCGACCTGGGCCTTCTTCAAAGGCATCGAGGGTGGGGCGCTCGGCCAGGGAGCCGCGGTGGCACTCTTCCTGTTCCCGGTGCTGGTCGGGATCACGGCGGTGGTCCTCCGTCTGGCCCGGCGGAGGGAGGTGCTGTGAGATGAGACCGGCGTGGCAACGAGCGGACGTCGCCGAGCTGCGCACGAGGTCGCGGAGACGTCACCGTCTCGGTCGGGTCGGGATCTACGTGACCGCGGTCTTCTTCGCCTTCCTGGCCGTCTTCCCCTTCAGCTGGGCACTGATCAGCATGTTCAAACGGTCCAGTGACCTCTATGTGAAGGCCAACAACCCCTTCTGGCTCAACGAGCCGCCAACCCTCGATCACGTGAGACTGCTCTTCTTAGAGACCAACTACCTGACGTTCGTGAGGAACAGCATCGTCGTCGGGTTGGCTGTGACCCTGGTCACACTGCTCTTCGCCCTGCCCACGGCGTACGCATTGGCCCGGCTCCGGCTCCGGTGGGGTGAGCGGATGGGGATCGCCATCTTCCTCGTCTATCTGGTACCCCCGACGCTGCTGTTCATCCCGATGACACGGGTCATCAACTACCTCGGGCTCCAGGAGTCGTTGTGGTCGCTGATCCTCGTCTACCCAACGATCACCATTCCGATCTCCGCATGGCTGCTCATGGGCTACTTCAAAGGGATCCCCATGGACCTGGAGGAGCAGGCAATGGTGGACGGCTACAGCAGGCTGGGTGCGATATCGAGGGTAGTGCTGCCATTGATACTCCCCGGTGTCATCGCGGTCATCGTGTTCGCGTTCACCCTCTCGGCGCACGAGTTCATCTACGCGCTCGCTTTCAACAAGTCGTCGGCGGTGAAGACCATCGCCACGGGGGTGCCCACCGAATTGGTCCGAGGGGACGTGTTCTTCTGGCAGTCGCTCCAGGCCGCCGTCGTCCTGGTCGCTATCCCGCTCGCCCTGCTCTTCAACGCCTTCCTCGACCGCTTCATCTCCGGCTTCACCATGGGAGCGGTCAAGGGGTGACCGGTCTCGGACACCACCTGAGCTGGGGAGAGATCCAGTCCTTGAAATCGCTGAACCGTAGACAAACCTCCAGTGACCCGGTGTAGCTTCCGCTCGAGCGGGCAAGGGTCTAACAGCCCAATCGGGAATCGACGACAGCAGACACCAAGTCTGCTCATAGCTTCGGGCGAGGAAAAAGACTCGTCCCGGGGAAAGGGGAAAGAAATGAGACGAGTCGCTCTTGTGGGGGCGATATTGGCGGTGCTTTCCGTCGGTCTGGTCGGCACCGCGTTGGCCGGGCCAGACCATGACTCGCCTTTCGAACCACACGGACACGTTCTCGTGCTGGGGGTGGTAGTCGACGAGTTCGGTGAGCCAGTCTCGGTTCGCAAATGCGTGGATTTGGCCGCCAATAAGGCATTGCCGTTGAACGCACATCACGCCCACGTGCATTTCGGGCAGGCGGGTGAAGCACTGGCGCGGAACGGCAATTTCGTCGTCCCCGTGGCGCCATTCGGGGAACCATTGTTCCCTTCGGTGCCCTGGACCGACTGTGAGTCGCTACTGGCGTTCTTCGGTCTCTGACCGAGAGTGCCGCCTAGTCGACCAACCGCATGAAGCTGGAGGGGGCCGACCAGTCCCCTCCATGCTGTCGTGAGTGAGACGAGTCGCCTCTTGGAGGAAACGAGGTTGGAAAGTGGTGCAAGTGTTGTACTCGGCTCATGCTCCCTCCTCGTTGTCGCTCTCGAGGACCACGACCATTGAGGATGAGGCCAGCGAGACGGCCGTCCCCAAGAGTCGGACCCAACGACCACGGCCGCAACGTCCATTTCGGCCAGAGACGTCATCACGTCGGATGAAGTTCACGGCTCTAGATCGAAGCGGTGGTGGGCTTCTCCCCGGTCTGGTACCGCTACAAGCGCGATGACCGCTCCGTCTCCTATGGCGTATCTTCGAATGTGCCCGAAGACGGGGATGACATGGCAAGCGCACCTGTTCAATTGTTGGCGGCCCTCAGGGCAGCGACCAACGCCGTCGCGTGGGTGTTGGGGTCGCGATGGGAACGTCCCGGGTACGGTCTCGAGCTACACACCCTGGTGAACCCCCTTCCACTCATCGGCCGGGGAGGCGACCTGGTCCAGATCGTTCCGTTCTTCTATCCGATCCTGGTTGTCGCCGCACCCGGTTGGGCTTACGAGGGATGGTTGCCTTGGTCGACCGGCATCGATCTGGCTCTACAAGCGACCGGGCTCGGGCTTTGGGCTTTGGGCATTGCGGTTGGGTTATGGGCCGTGAGCGATTGGCGGTTGCGGGGCGATCGGCGGGGTGACGGTGGATCACCAACTGGTGAGCCACGGGCCCTACCGATATGTCCGCCATCCCGTCTACACGGCGCTGTTCGCCATCGCGGTGGGGCACCACTCTCGTCTTCCGGAGCTATCTGCTGCTGGTTGTGCACTGATGTCCATCGTCGCTCATCTCTGGTGGGCGGCAGCCGAGGAGACACTGCTCAGCTCCCCCGGGAGCCTCGGAGGCGACTACCGCATCTACGCATCCCGCACCGGCCGGTTCCTACCCAGGGCCGGGAGAACCGGACGACGAAACGGTTCGTTGTGAGGACACTCAGGTCGGCTCCGCTCAGCTTGAAAAGCTCCCTGCTGAGTCGGGACGCGACGCTTTGATGCGCCGAAGGAATGGTCGAGGTGTGAAATCGGGGCTCGGAGCACGGGATCCGGTTTCGACGAGAATGACACAAAGCGTGGCAGAGCGATCCACCGTCGACCTCGCAGCGGGCCGGTTCTCGTACCTGGAGCACGGTCAAGGTGACCCAGTCGTGTTCCTTCATGCGATGGGCCGGAACGCTCGAGACTGGTTGAGCGTGATGGAAGGGCTCGATGGCGAGCGGAGGTGCATCGCACTCGACCAGCGGGGCCACGGTCAGAGTGTTAGACCCGGGACTTACAGCTTCGAGCAACTCGAAGCCGATTTCCGAGAGTTTGTGGACGCGCTCGGTCTCGATCAGTTCGTGCTCGTCGCGCATTCCATGGGAAGCACGGTCGGTTGGATCTTCGCCGAGAAGACCCCCGCACGGCTCAACGCCCTGATCATCGAGGACACGCCGGTTCCGACCGATGGGCACAAGTATCCCGAGGTTCCCGTGTCACCACCGGAACCGGTCGACTATGACTGGGAGGTGCGACGCCAGCTGTTTGGACAGTTGAACTCGCCCGACCCGGCATGGAGAGACAACCTGACCATGGTCACGTCGCCAACACTGCTGATCGCCGGCTCAGAGGATGACGAGTTGGCAGAGACGGCTCGCATCCTCCCCGACTGCGAGCTGATCATCATCGAGGCGGGTCACTGGATCCATGAGACAGAGTCGGAACGATTCGTGATGGCGGTGCGATCGTTCATAGAGGCTATGGCAGAGCGCTAGCTCGCCGCTGTCAATCCTCCGGTCGTGTGAGCAACGCGACGACACCGGCACCGGCGAGGAGGAGGGCTCCGAATGTGACGGCGGTCCAGTTGACCTCCTCGTCGAGTTGCCGCCCCGGTTCGGTGACGGTCAAAGATTGGACCTCCAGGTAGGACTCTCCCTGCCGTGCAGGGTCGTGGTACTTCCAGATTCCTGTGACACGGACGACTGGACCGCGATTCCGGTAGCCGCCCGGAGGGTCTAGATCTTCGGCTAGTTCGACGGGCACTCTCACCGCAATGCCGATGTTGGCTCCTATGGCCCGGCCTCCTTCCCTGAGTGGCTGATCGACGTAGGCGTCACCGTTGAGTTGAGTCCACATCGAGCCGTCCTCGCGGAATCCGTAGTCCCCTACCAGCTCTCCTTCGACGCTGACTTCCTCCCAGGCGAGCTCGGCTCCCATCTCCAAGATCTCGGGCACCGACACCTCCTCGGCCGCGGACGCGGGGGCGGGGATGAACAGGAAGACAGTGGCAAGGAAGATGACTCGGACCACTTCTCTCATTTTCCCCTCACCCATGCATATACGAACCCCAGCAGTGAGAAGACAGCGACGAATTCGAGCCTGCCTGCCCACATCTGGAGCATGTAGGTCAGTTCGAGAAGGATCGGCATCGAGGGGTCGGTCACACCGACGGAGAGCCCGACGTTGGCGGAGGCGCTGACAGACTCGAACAGGGCCTCTTGGAGGGGAATCCCATAGGCCAGGCCGATGCCGGCTCCCAGGAGATAGAGCGCCACATAGAGAAGAGAGATGATCATCACCGATTGGATCAGGTCGGGTGTGAGGTGCTTGCGCCCCGACTGGTGATAGGCGGTCCCGACGAGGGCGTGCTCCGGGAGCAGGACCTGTTTGATCTGATTGACGACGGCCTTGATGGTGAGACCGATCCTGAGCGACTTGACACCTCCTGCAGTTGATGAGCCCATGCCACCGAGTGCCATGGCGATGGCCATACCGCCGAAGGCGAGTCCGCCCCATCTAGCCAGCTCGGCCGATGGCACTGTGGAGAAGCCCGTGCCGGTGTGCGCAGAGAGAACCTGGAAAAAGCCCTGTCTGGTAAGGCCGGCAACGTTGACGAACAGGCCGGTCGCAGCCAGACCGAGGAGAGTCAAGACCATGGTGAACCCAAAGGTGGAGAGGATGGTGCGGGTCTCCAGGTTGGCGAGCACGCTGCGTCGTGGGCCCCGCCACATCGCATAGTGGAGTCCGAAGGACATCGCCCCGGCGACCATGAGCAGCGCGGTCACGCCTTCGAAGATCACCGAGTGGTAGTACCCGATACTGGTCGACTGTGGGGAGAAGCCGCCGGTGTCGAAACCGGCGAAGAAGATCATCAGCCCGTGGAATATCGAACGGTCGAGGTCGAACCCGAGGACCAGCCAGCCGACGAGCCCGAGGGCGGCGACACCGAAGATGAGATGGACCACCGACACGGCCCAGATGAATCGTGCCGTCGAAGTGACCGATGGAAGGATTCTCTCGTCTCTGGCTTCACCGAAGTACAGGGTGATTCCTCCAGTCCCGGCAAAGATGGTGAGCGCCGCGATGATGATTCCCTGGCCACCGAGGAACTGGAGGAAATGCCGCCAGAAGTTGAGAGACGAGGCAAGGTGGTCCACGTCGCCGAGAAGAGAGAGGCCGGTGGTGGTCAAACCGGACATGGCATCGAAGAAGGAGTCGAGAGGTCGCCCGAAGTGACCGGAGAGCAGGAGTGGTATCGCTCCGATTATCGGCACGATGAGCCAGGTCAAAGCCACGACAACCATCCCGTGACTCCAATCAAGCTCCGACTCCCTGGGGGCGAGCCTCACCCCGATCACACCAAGCAAGGCGAAGACCCCGGCCATTAGGAGGAAGGATCCGAACGGATTCCACTCGCGGGCGATCCCCGCCCAGATCAACGGGAGAAGACTGGCCGCGGCCACCACGAGAGAGATCCGCCCCATGTAGAAGCCGATGACCCTGAGGTCTTCCGCGACCGGCCGGATCAGCATCTCAGAGAATCGCCAGGATCAGCACTGAAGTGAGCCATGCCACGGCGGCCAGCCCCAGAACGATCAGGGCCTCGACAGCGAACATCGCCAGCCCTCCGGCCAATCCCTCGAAGCTCAACCACTTGCGGTCCCGTGGGCCCGTCATCTCTTACGGCCGTTCTTGTGTCCCAGCGCGGCGCGGACCTCGTCCTCGAGTTCGACGCTGCTCACCGCAGTCACCTGGTCGCCAGGATGGAGAATCGTCGTGGCCGTGGGAACCAAGACCTCGTCGCCACTGACATTCGCAACCAGGAGTGCTCCTTTCGGCAGCCGGAGTTCGGCAACGGGTCGCGCCTCGAAGTCCGGGGAGATGTCGATCTCGTAGACAGAGATCTGGCCTCTTCCGAGGAGGGTCACGTGTCGGAACTCAGGAACTTCCACTTCTCGTGAGATGAGTGTGGCCATGACATCTGTCACCGCCACTACCGGTATGTCGAGAGCTTCGAAGGTGGGACGGTTCAGAGGATTGTTGAGTCGGGCCAGGACCTGGCTGGCTCCCAACGTTGAGGCCAACTGGCAGGCCACCAGGTTGACCTCGTCAAGGCCGGTGACTGCCAGCACCCAGTCGGCCCGCCCGGTGTCGGCCGCTTTGAGCAACCTGATGTCGGTGCCGTCTCCCTCGAGGACCAACACCTTGGACTCGTCGGTGAGTGTCTCTGCGTGACCATGGGCTTCCTCGATCACGGTGACGACATGTCCACCCTTGTGGAGCTCACGGGCCAGATAGGACCCGACCTTGCCACCTCCAATCAATACGACTCTCACTGACGATCCTCCTTGACGGCGAGATACCCGCGGATCTTCTTCCGAGCCCCACCGCGGGCTGCCGCCACCACTAGGTCGCCCTTGGCGAGAGCAAAGTCGTCATCGGGTATCAAGGTCCGGTGACCCCGGTGTACGGCCGCCACGCGCAAGACGTCAGGGACCTCGAGATCAGCGACAGGAAGCCCGGCGCCCTCGGGTCCGATGATCATCTCCACTATCTCGACATCGCCCCCGGAGAACGTCACGTGGTAGCTGAACTCCTCCCTGACGATCTGCTCGTGGATGACCTTCGACGTGAGCTTCGCTCCCGGAACGAACTGGACATCGAGCGCCCGGTAGGCGTCTTCGCGGGCAGGATCGTCGAGCCGGGCGATCGTCTTCGGCACCCCGAAAACCCGCTTGGCCACCTGGACCGCCATCGCATTGGCATTGTCCGAGTCGGTGGCCGCCACGAAGGCGTCGGCGGACTCGATGCCCGCGTCCCGAAGCAGCCGGACGTCGTAGCCGAGGCCCTCGTGAGTCGTTCCATTGAACGTCGAGCCGAGCCGATCGAAGACTCCAGGCCGATTGTCGATCACCGAGACGTCGTGGCCTTCCTCCGACAGCGTCAGGGCCAGGTCACTTCCTACCCGGCCACAACCGGCAATGACGATCCTCATCTGCGCCTTCCTCTGATTCGTGTCTTGGTGACTACCTCGTCAACCGTCGACTCCTCTACGAGCGTGAGCGGGAGCTGACCGGGAGTGTTTGGACGCCACTCGTTCCGTAAGAACACATGGGCAATGTCCGATCCACCGGGAAGACGAGCTGGCCCCAGATACTCGTGGAGGATTCCCTCGACTCGATAGCGGAGACCGATGAATAGTCTCATCTGAGTCCCTGACCCCTACCTGGCCGGCATGTGGACACCTGGTGCATCCATATGCATCTGTCTAGATCGGATTCGGGGATTTCAGAGCCGTCTTGACGAACCCCTGACGCGAATGCTCCGATTCTTGATGGGCCCATGACATCTTGAGCGAGCACGATGGACCGCAAACCGTCGATGGGGGTTAGCGTCGCGTGTATGAGCCGAGGCAGGCTGCGTGTGTTTCTCGGGGCTGCCCTGGGTGTCGGCAAGACATTTGCCATGCTCGAGGAAGGCCATCGTCTCCAACGGGAGAGGCGTGACGTTGTCGTAGGGTTTGTCAGCACCCACGATCGTGCTGAAGTATCCGATCTCCTCCAGGGTCTCGAGCTGATCCCCCAGCTGTCCTCTGGGGACCACGGTGACGCAGGTGGTGTCATGGATCTCCGCGCTGTCCTCGCCCGGGCGCCACAGGTCGTACTGGTCGACGAGCTGGCCAGGAGCAACCCTCCAGGCTCGGCACACGAGACACGCTGGGAAGAGGTCGAAGAACTTCTCGAAGCCGGAGTCGACGTTCTGACCACTCTCAATGTGCAGAACCTGGAGTCGATGAATGACGTCGTATACGAGATAACCGGTGTCAGAGAGACCGACACCATCGCCGATGATCTCGTCCGTCAGCGAGCCGAAGTAGAGCTGGTCGATCTCACGCAGGAGGGGATTCAGGAGAGACTGACCGCGGGAAAGATATATCCGGCCGAGGCGGTTGACGCCGCCCTGGCCAACTACTTCCGTCCCGGAAACCTCTCGGCGCTGCGGGAGCTGGCCCTGTCCTGGACGGCGGATCGAGTAGACGAGACCCTCACCGAGTACCGACTGATGCACGGGATAGAGCAGCCGTGGGAGACCAAGGAGCGCATCGTCGTTGGGCTCTTGGCTGCCGAAGGTGCCGATGTGATAGTCCGCAGGGCGGCGCGAACCGCGTTGAGG
>DATKCE010000015.1:0-29538 GCA_035513335.1 Acidimicrobiia bacterium | reverse complement strand
CGACGCTAGTCGCGGCCGGAGACCGAAAGGAGGTGTGGTCAAACCGGCCCTCCCTATAGCCCTCGACCCCCCCCTCCTTGTAATCCTGGGCGCAGCGCTCACTCTCATCGGGGGCGTTGTTTCAAGCATTCTTCAAGAGGGAAGAGAACACCGACAGTGGCTTCGGCAGCGAAGCGAAGCCCGCCTTCAGGACGCCGCATTAGCTCTCGGAGCCGTTTGGAATCTGCTCTCTAGATTCACAATCGACCGGTTTCTCATGTCCTACGCCGCCGAGACAACACCGGGGGAAATCGAGGAATTCAAGAATGAGTGGGACAGCCTCGGTGAGCATGTCCGACGTATTGCGATCCTCCAACGCGCACAGGATGAGCGGGTCGACGAGCTGATCAGATCAGTCAACCTAATGATCGGCACAACCGAGTATTGCGTCTGGGCCATGGTCAATCACTCCGACTTCGTAGGGGAACACAACGAGGCTTCCGAGGCGAGGAATCGGGCCTACGAGTTAACGAAGCAAATAGCTGAGGATCTGTCAACGGACTAAGCCCCCACCAACAACGTTCGTGCATCCCTAGTCGTCTTCCCGAACAGTTGGATCCGCGAGCGTTTTTGTTCGTTGCGGTTCCAGAGGATAATCCGGTGGAGAGTTCTTTTTGGTATCAAGTGGGGCACCCTCCGCTCTCGGATGATCCCCAGAATGGTCGTTCGGGCAGGGCACAGTCGCGAAATATCGGGTGCCGCCTATGAGCGGGACACGTCATAGGTAATACTCGACGGGGTGGAAATGACAGAGCAAGTCCTGATCTGGGCTGAAGACCTGGCTGAGAAACTCACGTTTGAGATGAAATGGACTCAAAGTGACTACGGCGGCTACTGGGAGGCGGAGAGCCCGGAGGCCAAGGCTCGAATCAGAGCAAGAGCTACGGCTGCACTGGACTTCCTGGAACGCTTTGCTGGGCAAGACTCTCAGTGGACTCGGAGCGCTCATTCCGTCTTCGAAAACAAGGGAGACCACCAGTCACTAGAGAGCGGCGCTAGGGCCATCGGCGACGTGCTGACAGAGTGGATTTCGCGAGTCAGGTCGGGCCAACTCATGCCCCGCTCCATCGAATCGTTGGGCGTACGGGAGGTCGCTTCCACCGACCTGATGGATCAGGTTAGGGCACTGAATGCGGACTCAGGCGTCAACCCAGCGGCACCAATCGTACTGGCTGGAGCAGCCCTCGAGATATCCCTTCGATCGGCCGTTGAGGAGTTGAATCTCGATGGTCTTGTCGGCAAGCCAAGCATCGGGGCTTATGCGAGAGTCCTTCGAAGTGCGGAGCTCCTGAACAAGCAGGACATGAAGGACGTCGAGCAGATGGCTGGACTTAGGAACGCAGCTGCTCATGGCCTACACGGTGAGCTAAGCCGAGAACGTGCCGGACTATTCGAACAGCAAGTAAACCTGTTTCTGAGACGTTTGGACGAATTGTTGCATCCGTCCCAGCGTCGCTCGACTTGATTCCGCCAGGTAATTCGGCGTCGCGTAGGCCCTGTATGCCTCGATCGGATGCCGACACCACCCGAGCCGAGCTCGAAGGTCTACGTCCGCGTCATTGAGGACAACCACCTCCAGGTGGTGTGCCCACGGTGAGATGGACGGCATCATCTCGCTCATCGCTTGCTCGTATCACGTGCTGGTGGGAGAACGTCGCGGTCGACTCAGTGCCAAGGGCGAAGGATTGGGAAGCGAACTTGTGGCCCGCGCACGGCTAGACGGGCGGTGTTCCCGCGGGTTCCCGCGGACTTTTCGCGGACTCTTGACGGAAATGACGTCTGAGCGACACTTGGTGGGAAGGGTGAACCACCAGGTCAGAGGTGGTTTTTGGGAGTGGAGCTGAGGGGATTTGAACCCCTGACCCCTTGACTGCCAGTCAAGTGCTCTGCCGAACTGAGCTACAGCCCCTAGGAAGACGCCAGGTTACAGGATCGCTTGTGCTGATAGAAGTCGCTCCGGCAGGACCCACACAACGCCATCGGCGATGTCGCTAGCTTTGGATGGACTCACGAGAAAAGGAGTTCTCATGTGTGCCCCCACCCTGTCCCAGACCCACCGCCACTCTCACGCGATCGGTGACAACCAAGTCCGCTCGCCGGAGCGGCGCAAGTTCCTCAAGTCGGGGGTGGCGATCGGAGCCGGTGCCGCCATGGCCGCCATGGCGGCACCTCTTCCCGCCGCCGCCTTCCCGAAGCGT
This sequence comes from Acidimicrobiia bacterium, assembly GCA_035513335.1. GTDB lineage: Bacteria > Actinomycetota > Acidimicrobiia > Spongiisociales > ZC4RG35 > JANQRA01. The sequence goes on along the minus strand of DATKCE010000015.1, from coordinate 27,301 downwards.
GCCAAGCGAGTCACCGACTTGACTCATCGCCTGGTCAAGACCTTCCCCTCCTTCTTCGGGCCGCAGGCCGTTTTCGATCAAGTGACGACGAACTTCGATCCCAACGGGTTCTTCTCCAAGGAGTGGACCCTGGTCGAGCACATCGGCACCCACATGGACTCACCGGGTCACTTCGACGAGGGCAACACCCTGGTCGACGCCATCGACCCAGACCACCTGATCGCGCCGATCGTGGTCGTCGACATCACCGAGAAGGCGATGGACGATCCCAATGCCATGGTCGAGCCGGACGACCTGATCGCCTACGAAAGGGGCCACGGAAGGATCCCGCGCCGGGCACTGGTGTGCATGAACTCGGGATGGGCCGACAAGGTGGACGATGGCGGCGAATTTCGCGGAGGAACGGGTTTCCCCGACCTGAACTTTCCCGGGTTCTCCTTCGACGCCACCGACTGGCTGGTGAGGAATCGCGATCCTGTCGGGATCGCAGTCGACACCATGAGTCTCGATCCCGGGAATTCGACGACTTTCGCAGTCCACAGTGAGTTCCTCGCTACGGGCAGATACGGGATCGAGAGCATCGCCAACTTGGATGGCATCCCGCCGCGAGGAGCTTTGGGATTCATCGGCGTGGTGCCTTGGGAAGATGGCTCCGGCGCCCCGTGCCGGATCATGGCTACCTGGTGAAACCGATCACCCGTCGGTGACGACCGGCTCCTCCCATTTGACCCGGGGGGCGTCCCCCCAGAGACGCTCGAGGGAGTAGAAGTCGCGCGCCGCCGCCTGGAAGATGTGGACGATGATGTCGCCGAAGTCGACGAGTACCCACTCCCCCTGAGTTCGCCCCTCCACTCTCAACGGCTTCACGTTGTGAGTCTCCTTCAGCTTCTCTTCGACGTGGTCGGCGAGCGCCTGCACGTTGGTGATCGAAGACCCGGTGGCGATGACGAAGACATCGGACAGGAAGAAGGCCTCTTCCACATCGAGCAGGGCAATGTCGGTTCCGTTCTTGGCGAACAGGGCGTCAGCCGCCGCACGCGCCAGTTCGACACTGGGCTCTATGACGTGATCTCCATCATTCTCAGACGCCCCACCATATTCGTCTCAGCCAACTTGCGCATAGAGGTTGGTCACCTCGATGTAGCCGTGGACCGGACCGGTGACCAGATACCGGTAGGGCTCGCCGGCGGCGATCCGGCGGCGGATGTCGGAGCTGGAAATTTCGAGGAGCCCCATGTCCAGTTGGATGGCATCCAACTCGACCCCCACGCCGCGCCTCACACCAGGGCGGGGCGCTTCGACGATCGTGACCCTGTCCACCACGTCCTCCCAGCGCTCCCACGTCCTGATGCCGAACAACGAGTCGGACCCGAGGATCAAGAACAGCTCCTCGTCGGTGGGGAAGGTCCCGAGGGTCTCGATGGTGTAAGTGGGCCCGTCACGGTCCAACTCACGCACATCCACCTCGATGCCCTCGACCCCCTCGACGCCCAGACGGCACATCTGCAGCCGGTGTTCGCCCTCGGTCACCTCTCGGCCCGACTTCTGCCAGGGGTCGCCGGCGGGCATGATCAGAACCCGGTCGAGTTTTGCCTGGTGGAGTGCACACTCGGCGGTGTGGAGATGAGCGACATGGATCGGATCGAAAGTGCCGCCGAGTATTCCTGTTCGCACGGCGCCGAGGATAGGGCTGCGGAGGGGTCACCAGACGCAAACCACGCGAGATGTCGGTGGCGGTACACCCGGTCTGGTCGGCCGGGTCCACGTACCGGCCGTGGATGCGGGTGGACATATGCACCCCGGGCACACCATGAGGTGCTCCGGCCCACCCGATCACCCGTCCCCGAGTCACGAGGGTGCCTGTGGTGACGCCAACCGCCGACAGATAGGACAGCGAAACCTTGAATCCGCCGACCGCCTCGATGGTCACCGTCCTCATTCCGGCAACAGAACCGGCAAATGTGACTCTCCCCGACACCGGGGCTGTGACCGGCTCCCCCACCGCGGCGGCGAAGTCGATGCCCCAGTGCCCGCTGTACCGGGCGGTCGGGGCGAAGCCTGCGGTAACCGGACCGTCGACCGGTGGGCTCAGACAGACTGCAACGATGGCGAAAACAACCAGCATCTCTCCCCTGACCTGAACATACCGGGCGTCGGTTTCCGAATCCAGAGCCTCGATCACTAACTTCGATATCAATCAAAGGAGAAAGATGACTACTGCCCGGATCGGGCTCATGGGGTTCGGACGGATCGGACGCAACGTCTTCCGACTGCTCCACGACCGCGACGACATGGACGTGGTCGCCATTGCCGACGTCGCCGAGCCCGAAGCGCTCACCTACTTGCTCAAATACGACTCGATCTACGGGAGGTTTCCCACCGAGGTCGAGTACCGCGACGCGGTGCTCCACTACGGATCGAAGACCGTCACCTTCGTGGACAGCCGTACTCCAGCCGACACCAACTGGGCCAAGGACGACGTCGACATCGTCCTCGACACGACCAGCCGGTACCGCTCACGTGAATCCCTTCAGGGGCACATGGACGGCGGAGCGGCGAGTGTCGTGCTCACCTCGAGCCCGGAAACTCCGGGAGAGATCCCGCTGTTGCTGCTGGGCATCAACGACGAACTGCTCGACGAGGCGCCGGACATGATCGCCATGGGCTCCAACACCTCCAACGCGGCGGCGCCGATCCTGCGCATCCTCGACGAGGCGTTCGGCCTCGAGCGGGTCTACATGACGGTCGTCAAGGCGATGTCCAACGCGGGTCGTCTGGCCGACGTGCCCACCGACTCCTACCGGACCAGCCGAGCCGCCGGCGAGAATATCATCCCGGCGGAGACCAACTCTGCCGAGATCATCACTCAGGTCCTCCCCGAGCTCTCCGGCAAGCTCCTGGTGACCGCCCTCAACGTCCCCGTGCCCGACGGTTCCACCGTCGACATGGTCGCCGAGACATCGAAGCCGGTGACCGTCGAAGAAGCGAACGATGTGGTCAGAGCCCAGGTGGAGGATCGCTATAGCGTCGTCATCGAGTACGTCAACGACCCGATCGTCTCCTCCGACGTCAGGCTCAACTCCCATTCGGGGATATACGACAGCCTCGCCACCATGGTGACCGGGGACAACATGCTCAAGACCATCACCTGGTTCAACAACGGGTGGGGTTACTCACACCGGGTGGTCGAAGCCGCCGGTGCGATCGCGGCGAGAGGAGGCTCACGATGACCAACGTCGCCATCAACGGATTCGGGCGCATCGGCCGCAATGTCTTCCGCATCATCGCCGGCCGTCCCGATACCGACATCAAGGTCGTCGCCATCAACGACCTGTCCGACGACGACATCCTCGCCTATCTCCTCGAGTACGACTCGGTGATGGGTCGGTTCGACCAGGAGGTCAGCGTCTCTGACGGGGTGATGAGGGCCGGCCAACACGAGGTCAAGATGCTCATGGAGCGAGATCCAGCCAACCTTCCGTGGTCAGAGCTCGACGTAGATGTGGTCGTAGAGGCTACGGGCGTCTTCCGCGACAAGGCATCGCTCCAGAAACATCTCGATGCCGGTGCCAAACGAGTCATCCTCACTGTCCCGGCCAAGGACGAGATCGACGAGACCATCGTCCTCGGGGTCAACGACGACGCGTTGGACAGCAGCGATCTCATCGTCTCCAACGCTTCCTGCACCACCAACTGCCTTGCCCCGCTGGCCAAGGTCCTCAACGACGAATTCGGCATACGTAAGGGCGTGATGACCACCGTTCACGCCTACACCAACGACCAGCGTCTCGCCGACGTGCCTCACAAGGACCTGCGTCGGAGCCGGGCCGCCACCGAGAACATCATCCCCACGACCACCGGCGCGGCCAAGGCCGTGGGTGTCGTGCTTCCAGAACTCGACGGCAAGCTCGACGGCATGGCGATGCGTGTTCCCGTTCCGGACGGGTCGACGGTGGACCTGGTCGTGGAGTTGGAGCGTGACGTCACCGTCGAGGAGGTGAACGCCGCGGTCAAGAAGGCAGCCGACGGACCCTTGGCCGGGATCATTGAGTACACCGAGGACCCCATCGTCTCCACCGACATCATCGGCAACCCCCACTCATCGATCTTCGATGCCAGCGGCACCCACGTGCTGGGTGGCAACCTGGTGAAGGTGATGTCCTGGTACGACAACGAGTGGGGATACTCGAACCGTGTCGTCGACTTGATCGAGCGTCTCGCCGAGGTGATAGAAGACGACGCCACAGTCTGACAGATCAGTCCGTGGATCGGATGACCAAGGCCGCGGCCACCATGATGCCAGCGCTGATCAGGACCGGCAGCGCCCGCGACCCGCTGGATGCGGACAGCCAGGCGGCGCCGACGGGGCCCACCGCGCTGGCACCGAGGAAGACCAGGCTCACCAAGCCCATCGCCGTCCCCATCGAGGACCGGCCGAACACGTTCTTGGAGTGCATCCCGATGAGGGGTGAAACAGCCCCGATGCCAAACCCGGCAAACACCGCATAGGCAGCGGCGAGCACCTGGTTGCCGGAGAAGGCCAAGGCGGCTGAGCCGATGGCGATGGCCCCATAGGCGATTTTCAGCGAGCTGGCGACACCGAAACGACGGACCAGGGACATCAGCGGGAGACGGCCGCCGAGCTGTGCGAATCCGCGAAAACCAGCCCAGAACGAGGCCAACCCGAGAGCCAGGCCCGCCGCAGTCATCGCAGGTACCTGATAGACGAGGATCGTCCCCACCGCGATGCCGGCGAGTGCCTGGCTGGCCATCAGTCGGATCACGGGCCCGGACCTGACGATGCGGCCGATATTTCGGAACAACGGCGGCGGGTCACTGTCCTTACGTCGCCTCGTATCGATGGTGAGGACTCCGGCAACCAGAGCAACAGCTGTGCTGAAACCCAGGATCCGGAGGGTCATCCTCCAGTCCGTGATCGTGACCAGCCAGGCAGTGAGGGGGATATAGAGAACACTGGCAAACGCTCCCCAGATGGTGAGCACGGCGATGGCGCGATCCTCGGACCCCGGGCTGATCCGCACCGCCGCCGTTTGGGTGACGTGGTAGAAGCCGAGTGAGCCCAGAACTCCCCCGCCTATGGCACCCGCAGTGGCGAACAGCGCCGGTGTGGGTGCACTCGATGCCAGCACCAGGCCGCCGGCGCCGGCCACGGTGGCCATGCCGAAGACCAACCGGGTCCCCCATTGGTCGAGAAGCCATCCACCGATCAGAGCACCAATGGCAGCGATCACCGATGAGAAACTGAACACCGCCGCCACGGTGGGCTCGCTCCACCCGGTGTCCTCGATGATCGGATCGAGAAGGACCCCAAAGCTGTAAAACCACGATCCGTAGATCGCGATCGTGATGAGGCCGAGTACGGCGATCCGACCCCTCGGGATCGCCCGAACACCGTTCTGTGAGGGTTTATCGACCCTCACTGTCGGTAGATCCTCACAGAACGGTCAGGCGCTGTTGAGGATCCGCCAGATCTGCTCCGGCTTCACCGGCACTTGCACCTCGGCGCCGCCGAGGGCGTCGGATACCGCATTGAGCACCGCCGGTGTGGAGCCGATGGCGCCCGCCTCCCCGATACCTTTCGCGCCCAGAGGGTTGGTCGCGGTTGTGGTCACCGTGCTCGCCAGCCCGAAGGAGGGAAGCGTGGACGCGGTGGGGATGAGATAGTCGACGAACGAGCTGGTCACCAGATTGCCGTCGGCGTCGTACAGCACCTGTTCGTACATGGCCTGGCCGATGCCTTGGGCCAGCCCGCCGTGACGCTGGCCCTCGGCCAGCATCGGATTGACGATGTTGCCGGCGTCATCGACCGCCCACATGCGGTCGAGACGCACCGACCCCGAGTCCAGGTCGATCTCAACCACGGCCAGGTGGACACCGAACGGATAGTTGAGGCCGCCCGACTTGAGATGGATCTCCTCGTCGAGACCAGGGGTCAGGCCCTCGGGAACGTTGCCACGGATCGCCGCGGTGACCACTTCCTCCCAGGTGACCGAGACGTCGGTCCCTGCCACGGTCGCCCTCCCGTCGGCGAGGACGATGTCCGCGGCAGACGCCTCGAGCAGATGGCCGGCGATATTCGCTGCCTTCTTCGCCACCTTCTCCGCGACGGCGTGGCTGGCCGAACCGCCCTGGGCGATGGAACGAGAGCCCGACGTGCCCCAACCGTACGGCGAGGTGGCGCTGTCTCCCTGTTCGATGCGAACTCGGGACACGTCCAGGCCGAGTACCCCCGCGATCAGCTGGGCGAACGACGTCCGGTGGCCCTGACCCTGGTCGAGGGTCTCCACGTAGCAGGTGACCGACCCGTCGTTGTGGACCTGGATCCGGGCCGCACCCCAGTCCTCGAATCCGCACACCTCGACGTAGGCGGCGAGCCCGAGACCGATCAGTCTCCCGGCCTCCCGCGCCTCCGCCTGCTCTCGCCGCAGACCCGCGTAGTCGGCCACCTCCAACAGCTCGTCGAGCGCCTTCTCGTAGTCCCCGGTGTCGAAGGTGTAGCCACCCATCTCCTTGCCACCGGAAGAGGCGTAGGGGAACTGGTCGGGCTGGATGAAGTTGCGTCGTCTCACTTCGGCCGGATCTACGCCCGTGGCATGGGCCACGGCGTCGATCACCCGTTCGATGGTCAGGGTCGCTTCGGGGCGTCCCGCTCCTCGATAGATGCCACGCGGTGCCCGGTTGGTCCACACACCACGCATCCGCCAGCCATAGATGGGGATCACATAGTTGCCCGTGCCCATGCGAGGAGTCAGCTCCATGAACGACAGGTAGCGGTGGCGACAGCCGAGATCGATGAGGCTGTCGATCCACAGCGCCTCGATGGTGCCGTCGTGGTCGGCAACGACTTCGTAGCGGTGACGCTGGGCTCTCCCGTGGCCGATGGTGAGCAGATGCTCGCGGCGGCTCTCGGACCACTTCACGGGTCGACCCGTCTTGCGGGCGGCGACGATCGTCAGGTATTCCTCTTCAGCGAGATCGAACTTGCATCCGAAAGCACCGCCAACGAAAGGGGTCACCACCCGGACCGACGACTGGGCCAGCCCGAAGTCGCCGGCGAGGCGCTCCTGCATCAGTTGTGGCGCCTGGCTTGAGAGGTGGACGGTGAGACCGTCTTCCTTCCATTCGGCGAGAATCACCCGGTTCTCCATCGGCGCGGGCACGACTCTTGGGTGCTCGACCACGCCGCTCAACCTCACCGGCCCATCGACGGCATCGAAGGCCAGCCGGTCACCTTTCGACCGGTCGTAGGCCACGTTGTCATCGGAGCCGAGGCCCTGGTGGATGGCGGGAGCCTCCAGCGCCTCTTCGACATCCCCAACCACATCGAGCGGCTCGTAGTCGACGAACACCAGATCGGCCGCATCCCGGGCTTTCGCTGGTGTGTCCGCCACCACCGCCACCACCGGGTCACCTGGCATCAGCGCCCGACCCTGGACCAGGGGAAAACGGCGGGGCACGTTCCGATCTGGCCGTGGCGTGGGAGCCATCACGACATCGGACACGTCGTCAGGAGTGATGATCGCCCAGACGCCGGGTGCCTCTTCGGCGGTTGAGATGTCGATCTCGGTGATGTCGGCATGGGCGAAGGGAGATCTGACGATGGCCAGATAGAGAGTCCCGGTCGGGGTGAGGTCGTCGACGTACCGGGCGGTGCCGGTCAGGAGTGCGGGATCTTCGCGCCGCTGAACGGGCGCGCCGATGAACGAGGGGATGGCGGCTTCGGTAGTCACGTGCGGCAGGTTAGATGCCGCACGCATCGAAGTCGGTGGTACGTGACCCCGGGTCGCCCCACCCCCGTTTTCGCGCATCGAATGGCGCGTTTTTCAGCACAGTTGATGCGCGAAAACCGGTTTGAGACGAGAGAGCGGGGGTTTGGGGCGGGCTCGCGCCCGGCAGGGCTATTCGAGGAGGGACAGGACCGTGGAGCGGAAGTCGTTGGGCTGGAAGGGTTTGGTGACGAAGGCGTCGGCCCCGCCTTCGTTGGCGCGCCGTCGGGACTCCTCTTCGGCATGGGCCGTGAGGACGACCACCGGGATGTTCTTGGTGGTCTCGTCCTTTCTGATCCGGTCCAGGACCTCCCACCCATCCATGCCGGGAAGCCCGATGTCGAGCACCACCAGGTCAGGCGACTCCGAGCTGACCGCGCTGAGGCCGGTGCGCCCGTCGTCGCGGGTGATGATCTCCAGATCTGCCGCCCGGAGGCACACCTCGATCAGGCGCCGGATCACCGCGCTGTCCTCGACAATCAGAATGCGTGAACCCATTTGAACACCTCGTCTTCAGCCTTGGAGGCCAATCTCGGTATCGGCACTCGGCCAATCAGGGTTTAGACATTCTGAAGTGGCCGTTTCGAGGGAAGAGTCAGGTTCTCCACGAACTCCTCGAGCTGACGCAGGGTGCGAACCTCGTGCACAGAGGTGCAATGGCGTCCGTATTGGGACATGGTCGAGTCACCGGTGTCCCAGTAGGCCATCGGCTCGGGATTGAGCCAGACCAGGGCTCTGGACACCCGCGCAATGTCTCCCAAGACGCCGTCACGGGCGGGCCGGTAGTTGTTGCGGGCATCTCCGGTGATTATCACCGTGGTCCGTGGCGTCAACTGGCTCCCGTAGCGGTCGTAGAACGTCTCGAGGGAGTTTCCGTAATCCGAATGACCGTCGAGCCAGACGACTTCGGCTTCGGTGGTGATGCGTGACACGGCTGACCCGAAGTCGATCCCGGGCCCGAAGAAGTCGGTCACCTCGTCGATGGTGTCCACGAAGGCGAAGGAGCGGAGCTTCGAGAAGTGGGTGGACATCGCATGGGTGAACTGCAGCGTGAAACGAGAGAAGGTGGCCATCGATCCTGAGATGTCACACAGCAGCCACACCTCGGGTCGGTGAGGTCGGGGATGTTTGAATTGTGGGTCGGCCGGCACTCCCCCGGTGGCCAGTGACTTCCTCACCGTACGGCGGAAGTCGAGGCGCCCGGTGCGCTTCTTGCGGCGTCGTGCCAGCCGAGCCGCCAGTTTTCTAGTGAGCGGCCCGATCGCCGCCTCCATGTCAGCCAGGTCGCTGCTGGTGGCATGCATCAAGTCGATGTCCTCGATGAGAGGGCGTCGCAATGTCTTGGCCACCGCCTCCCTTCCTCGATCGGCGACCAGACGGCGGCGTATCTCCTCCTGCACCTCTTCACGGAGACGTTCGATCAGGGCCTCCACCTCTTCTCGGAGCAGTCGATCGTCGAAGTCCGACAGCTCGTCGTCCCCGGTGAGGGCCTCGATGAGCTCGGCCTCTAGCCGGGCCAGGTCGAGACGACGGAGCGTGCGATACAGGTAGTACGTCCCCCCGACCGGCCGGCCCGGCTCCATCCCGGCCAGCCTGTCAACGGCTTCTCGCACCATCCGGCGCAGCGTCTCCTCGTCCATGCCCGCCAATGCGTCGCGCAGGGCGTCGAAAAGGGCCGACTCGTCGAACTCGCCCGAGCCCGAGCCTCCCTGGCCGCCGGCGCCTTCACCACCATCCAACTCTTCGGTCGGTGATGGCTCTTCGTCATCAGTGGGGAGCGGAACGGTCGAGAAATAGACGTCGAATGCGGTGTCGAAGGGGCGCTCGTGACGCAGGTTCTTGACCAATGTCGCCCGGAGCGTTTCGCGTAAGGCGGATCTCCGCCCTATGTCGATGGCCTCCACGGCCTTGAGGGCATCGATCGTTTCCACCATGGACACCGGCACTCCGGCTTCCCGGAGCTCGTCGATGAACCCGGTGATGACGGACAGCATCAGGTCGTCGGCGTGGAGGTGAGCTCCTTGGCCGCTCTCTCGATGTCGGTTTGGTATTTGAGCAGCACATGGAGCGTGTCGGCTAGCACCGTCTCATCGACGTCTTCGACCGACAAGGCAATGAGGGTACGTGCCCAGTCGATGGTCTCCGAGACCGAGGGCGCCTTCTTCAGGTCCAGGCTGCGGACTGAGCGGGCGACCTTGGCCACCTGTCCGGCGAGGTGCTCGGAGAGCCTCGGCACCCTGGCACCGAGGATCAGCTTCTCGCGCTCGGCGTCCGGGTAGTCGATGTGCAGGAACAGACATCTCCGTTTCAGAGCCTCACTGAGCTCACGGGTGTTGTTCGAGGTCAGAAAGACGAGAGGCTGGGTGTTGGCCTTCATCGTTCCCAGCTCGGGGATGGAGACCTGGAAGTCGGACAGGATCTCCAGCAGCAGCGCCTCGGTCTCGACTTCGACCCGGTCTACCTCGTCGATGAGGAGAACAACCGGCTCGGTGGCTCTGATCGCTGCCAGCAGGGGGCGGGTGAGGAGGAACTCCTCGGTGAAGATGTCGTGGCTGATCGAGTCCCAGTCGTGGTCGACGTCCGCCTGGATCCTCAAGAGCTGTTTCTTGTAGTTCCACTCATAGAGCGCCTTGGCCTCGTCGAGACCTTCGTAACACTGGAGCCGGATCAGGTCGCGTCCCGTCACCGCCGCCGTGGCCTTGGCGAGCTCGGTCTTGCCCACTCCCGCAGGGCCCTCGACCAACACCGGCTTGTCGAGCCGCTCGGCGAGAAATACGACCTGGGCTATCCGCTCGTCGGCGAGATAGTTGGCCGTGCTCAGGGCATCGGCCACCTGGTTGGGTCCTTCGAAGTGCATCGGCCCGGTCATTCTACGGGTGAGGAACTTCGATCCCTAAGCGACGTGACCTGGCATACGTCCAGGGTTAGCCTGAGCCGTCTGTGGGCATGACCAGATGCGGATAATCATCATCGGCGCCGGAGCGGTGGGGTCGTATCTCGCCGAGAGACTCTCGTCAGGCGGGCAGGACGTCGTCGTCATCGAGGACAACGCAGAACGCGCTGCCGAGCTCCAGGAGTCGATCGATGCCCTGGTGCTGCGCGGAAACGGAGCCAGTGTGCACATGTTGGAAGAGGCGGGAGCCTCCGAGACCGACTTGCTCATCGCGGTGACCAGCTCCGACGGCGCCAACATTCTCGCCTGCTACACGGGGACCCAGTTGGGCGCCAAGACCACCATCGCTCGCATCGAGGACGGCGAGCTCCGGGAGGGGGCCGACCGACTCGGTGTCGACATGATCATCGACCCTTCGGCGACGGCGGCCGAAGAGTTGGTGGGCATCGTCGGCCTGGGTGGCGCCAGCGAGCTGGTCCAGTTCGCCGACGGCAAGCTGGTGATGGTGGGGAGCAGGGTCGCTCCGAACGCGCCGATCACCGCCGGCCCTCTCAGCCAGTTGAGGCTGCGCCGGGCGGAATGGGGTTGGGTGGTAGCCGCCCTGGTGCGGGACGGACAGACCATCGTCGCCCACGGCGACACTGTCGTCCGGCCCGGCGACCACGCTCTGTTGATGACCACCGGCGACCGGGTCGACGACGCCACCCGTCTCCTCGGGCTGAAACGCAGGCACATCGATCGAGTGATCATCGTCGGCGCCACCAGACTCGCCGAGATCACCTCAGACGTCATGGCGGAGGCGGGCATGTCCGTGGTGATCATCGACGAGGAGCCCGACCGGTGCCGCTACCTGGCGGAGCGTCATCCCTTCGCTCTCATAATCAATGGCGACCCCACCGACCCGGATGTCTTCAGCGACCTCGAAATGAACCCCAAGGACGTCGTCTTGGCCTTGTCGGGGTGGGACGAGGTGAACCTGATGAGCTGTCTGGTCGCCAAAGCGAGTGGTGCCGGGCTGGCCATATCTCGCTTCAACCGTATCGCCTATGTGGGGCTCCTGGCCGGGCTCGGCATCGATGCTGCTGTGTCCTCGCGACTGATCGCCGCTTCAGCGATCCTCCGTTTCGTCCGCCAGGGCCAGGTGGAACAGGTGGCCACCTTCTCGGATACCGATGCCGAGGCGATCGAGATCGAAGTCGAACCAGGCTCGAAGGCGGTGGATCGATCACTGATGGAGCTCGACCTTCCCGTCGGTGTCATCATCGGCGGCATCTCGAGGAACGGCACCACCTTCGTCCCGGACGGGTCGACGGTCGTCCGGGCCGGGGATCACATCATCTTCTTCGCATTACCTCGCAATCTCGCTGAGTCGGCCTCTCTGTTCACGGCATGACCACGAGGCCGGGTCGAGCCCGCCAATCGCCCGCGTTGAACCTGCTCAAGACCGTCGCCTTCGTCCTCGGGTCGGTTCTCATCTTCATTGCGGTGGCGATGACTCTTGCGGGGATCGTCTCGGCGCTATACGCGGAGTACGAGACGGCGGGGTGGATCGCGATCTCGGCGGCGATAACAGCCATCGCCGGATATGCCACCAGACGCACGGTGAGGCGGCCGAAGACGATCACCGTCAAGCAAGGTTTTGCCACGGTCGGTCTCGCCTGGTTCGTGTTCTCGATCTTTGGGGCGCTCCCGTATCTCCTCACCGGCGCCATCCCCAGCATCACCGACGCCGTCTTCGAGACGGCGTCCGGCTTCACCACCACCGGAGCCTCGATACTGCCCGACCCCGGTCAGCTCCCCCATGGGGTGTCTTTCTGGCGGGCGATGACCCAGTGGCTGGGCGGCATGGGCGTCATCGTCCTCGGTGTCGCCATCCTCCCCCTTCTGGGCACTGGAGGGATGCAGCTAGCGCGTGCCGAGGCACCTGGCCACAAACCTGACCGGCTCACCCCGAGGTTCCAGGAGACGGCGAAACGCCTCTGGCTCATCTATGCGGTGATAACGCTGATCGAGATGGTCTTGCTCGCTCTCGGTGACATGACCGGTTTCCAGGCCGTGATCCACTCACTGACCACCATGTCGACAGGTGGCTTCGGCACCGAGTCGGACTCGATCGCCGGCTTCTCGGACTACACGAAGTGGGTGATCACATTCTTCATGTTCATCGCCGGAGTCTCCTTCGCCCTCCACTTCCGGGCGTGGCACCGGCCGGTCGAGTACGCCCGGAACTCAGAGTTCAAGCTCTACACCTTCATCGGTGTCGCGGCGATCATCGTCGTCGCCGGTGGCCTCCGCGCCGACTCGTCGACCTATGTGGCGGTGCGAGACGCCGCCTTCAACACCGTCTCGCTGACCACCACCACGGGCTACGCGTCCGCCGACTTCGGTGCCTGGCGTCCCGCGCTGCAGATCATGGTGGTGGGGCTGATGTTCCTCGGGGGAATGGCCGGATCCACCGCCGGTGGCATGAAGACCTTCCGGATCGGCCTCCTCACCAAGGCCGCCTACGCCGACCTGCGGCGACTCGTCCACCCGCGCGGCGTCTTCATCACCCATTTTGGGAAGCAGAAGGTCAGTGAGCCGGTGATCGAGGCCGTCCAGTCGTTCTTTCTCTTCTACATATTCCTCTTCATGACCGCCACCTTCGGGCTCGCCTTCATCGACGCCAATCTCACGGAGGGACTGGACCTGGTGACCGCCACTTCGGCCGTGGCAGCATCTCTGGGCAACATCGGCCCGGGCCTGGGTGACGTGGGCCCGATGTCCAACTACGCCGAGCTCCCGCAGCTGGCAAAATGGATGCTGGCCAGCCTGATGATCGTGGGACGTCTCGAGATCTTCCCGGTCCTCGTGCTGTTCACCAAAGACCTCTGGAAACGCTGACCACAATCCGCGAACCCAGGGTTGCAGGCCCCGCTCACCGAAGTCCAGCGCCCCGAGTTCACGACAGCGTGACGATCACTCCTCTTCGGAGAGGTCGGGGGTGAACTCGAAAGCCAGGTCGCCGATGCGGACCTCGTCGCCGGCGACGGCACCGGCCTCGGCGAGGGCCCCGTCAACGCCAAGCCGGGCGAGACGCTTGGCGGCCATGTCGGCTGCTTCCGGCACCGTCAGGTCGGCGAAGGCGACGGCACGCTCCGCGGAGCGCCCCTCCACGCGCCAGGCGGAGCCTTCTCTGGTGATCGAGAAGGTCGGTCCCAGCGGGCGGTGCAGCACGAATCCCTTCCGCTCCGGTGCCTCACGCTCGGCCCGATCGACCAGATCTGCGATGACATGCAGCGCCTCAGTCATGCCCTCTCCGGTCATCGCAGAGACGGATAACGCCTCCAGCTCCTCGGCGGTCTCTCGGGCGCGTTCGAGGTCGACCTTGTTCATCACCACGATGGACGGTCGCGACGCCAGATCGGGTGAGTAGTCCACGATCTCCCGCCGGAGGATCCGGAGTTGGTTTGCTGGAGGGTCTGTTTGGGTCTGGGCCGGGTCGAGGAGAATGACCAGGACCCGGGCTCGCTCGGTGTGGCGGAGGAACTCGTGGCCCAAACCCTTCCCTTCGGCCGCTCCCTCGATGAGCCCCGGGATGTCAGCGAGGACGAATTCTCGCCCGTCGAAACTGACCACACCGAGGTTCGGTTCCAGAGTCGTGAACGGATAGTTGGCGATCTTGGGCTTGGCAGCCGAAACCTTGGAGATGAAAGTGGACTTTCCGGCATTCGGGAACCCGATCAGCGCGGCGTCGGCGAGAAGCTTCAGTTCGAGGGTGAACCAAGCCTGCTCGCCATATTCCCCCTGCTCGGCGATGGTGGGAGCCCTGTTGGCCGGCCCGACGAAGGCAGCGTTGCCCAGACCACCGCGCCCACCCTTTACCGCCATCACCTCCTGGCCGGCCGCGACGAGGTCGGCGATCACGGTTCCGGACTCATCCCGGACGACTGTGCCGAGAGGCACCTCGAGCACGAGATCCTCGCCGCTCTTGCCGTGCCGCGTGTCGCCCTCGCCGTGGGTGCCGCTGGCGGCGGCGTGATGCGGGTTTCGTTGGTAACGGAGGAGGGTGGCGACAGACGGGTCGGCGCGGAGGATCACAGAACCCCCGGGACCGCCGTTGCCGCCGATCGGCTTACCCCTGGGGCGTCCCTTCAGCCGCTCGAACGCGGACACACCCGCACCGCCGTCGCCGGCACGGAGACTGACCCGGACCCGGTCGACGAACATGACCCGTTAGTGCTCGGGCCGATGGCCCCGTCGATGGTCAGACCGGGTCATCGTGTTGGTGGCAAGGCAGGATCGGGGCGCACTGGACGTACGTCGACGGTCGAGGCTGCATCCACGGGTCTCGAAGGGCAAACGTGACCGCGGCTCGGGCCACCGGGCGGGCACTCGGGCTATTCGCCGATGACTGAGACGTGACGGCGGTTGTTGCGCACGCCGTACTTCACAGTTCCTGGGGCGGTGGCGAACAGCGTGTCGTCGCTGCCCCGACCGACGTTGACACCCGGATGGATGTGGGTGCCGCGTTGGCGAACGATAATGGCGCCGGCGTTGACGAACTGACCGTCGAACACCTTCGACCCGAGACGCTGGGCGCGCGAGTCGCGACCGTTCTTCGAGGAACCGCCTGCTTTGGTCTTTGACATCTCTCTACTCCTCTTCTGAGGCCGCCGGCTCTTCCTTCTTCTTGGTCGCGGCCTTCTTCTTCGCGGCTGCCGGGAGCTTTATCCCGGTGATCTCGATGCGGGTGTACTTCTGGCGATGACCCTGGCGCCGCCGGTATCCGCTCTTGTTCTTGTACTTGAAGATGTCCACCTTCGGGCCGGCGCTCTCACCGAGGACCTTGGCCGTCACCGATGACTTGGCCAGCTGAGCCCGGTCGGAGACGGCGTTTCCGTCGTCATCCACTATCAGGAGAGGCTCGAATGTGAGCTTGTCGTCCTCTGTTTTGATGCGCTCGATCTCGAGCACATCTCCAGACTCGACTTTCGCTTGTTTGCCACCGGTGCGGATGATGGCGTACATGGGCGGACCTCTCTGAGAAGGGGGAAAACCTTTGCTAAATGGTAATGACTTCCTTACGTTGGGCCAAAGCGATCATGCAACACCCCAGAGGCCCGTGTCGCCCCACATCACCAGGATCGCGTGCTCAGGCTTCGATCTCGGCGGCGGCAGCCTCGGCGGGAATGGGGGTGGAGCTGAAAGACTCCTCGATGATCACCCCGCGGCCGGCGCAGTGCTCGCACTTGTGTGAGAACTGCTCGAGCAGCCCGGCGGAGACGTTCTTCCGAGTCATCTCGACCAACCCGAGATGGGAGACTTCGAACACCTGGGTCCTGGTCTTGTCCTTGGCAAGGTTCTCCTTGAGGCGACGCAGCACCTTCTGCTGGTTCTCGGTCGTCTCCATGTCGATGAAGTCGATGACGATGATCCCGCCGATGTCCCGGAGTCTGAGCTGGCGCCCGATCTCCTCGGCCGCCTCCAGGTTGTTCTGAAGCACGGTCTCCTCGAGGTTGCTCGACCCGACGAACTTCCCGGTGTTGACGTCGATCACGGTGAGCGCCTCGGTCCGGTCGATGACCAGGTGACCGCCCGAGGGAAGATACACCTTGCGGTCCAACGCCTTCTTGAGCTGGTCGTCGACGTGGTAGCGGTCGAAGAGCGGGATCTCGTCCTCGTAGAGATGGACTTTGCTGACCAGATCGGGCGCCGTCGACTGGAGATAGTCGATCACCGTGTCGTACGACTTCCTGTCGTCGATCATCAACTTGCGGAAATCCGCCGTGAAGTGCTCCCTGATCACCTTGATCAGCAGCTCCGGCTCCTCGTGGATCAGCGTTGGGGCCTCACCCTTGTCCGCCTCCTCCTTGATCGAATTCCACTGCTTCGTCAGCCGGGAGATGTCGGCCGCGAGCTCTTCCGCCGATGCGTAGAGCGCGGCGGTGCGGACGATGACACCGAAGCCGTCGGGACGGACCTTGTTGATAACCTCGCGGAGACGGTTGCGGTCTCCTTCGGGGAGACGGCGGCTGATCCCGATACTGTCCGAATCCGGCACGAGAACCAGATAGCGTCCGGGTAGCGAGGGCACGCCGGTGAGACGCGCTCCTTTGGCCCCCATGGCATCCTTGGTCACCTGGACCAGGACCTTGTCGCCCTCCTTCAGCACGTCTTCGATTCTCTTGGTGTTCTTCCCGCCGTTGCGGCGCCCCGAAGCAGCCACGTCCGATGCGTACAGGACCCCGTTCTTCGACGCCCCGAAGTCGAGGAAAGCGGCCTCCATGCCGGGGAGGACATTGCGGGCTATGGCCAGGTAGATGTTGCCGGCCACGGAGTTCGAGTCGTCCTTGGCGACGTAGTGCTCGACCAGGACCGGGCCCTCGAGGATGACTATCTGGGTCTGGTGGCTGTTCGCACTGACCAGCATCTGCTTCCGCGCAGATTCGGTGGGGACGATGATCTCTTCGTCGACCGGGCGACGCGAACGAGTCCTGGAGGTGGAAATCCCGTTACGGGACTGGGAAGACGGCTGGTGTTGCTGCTGCCGCTTCTTGGCCTTCTTGTTGCGCTTGTCCTGTTTCGGTTTGGTCGGAGCCGGAGCTTCGACGCGTCGAACCTCGACCTTGTGGCCCTTGACGGTGACCGTCTTCAGCTCCTCGACGGTGCCGCCCGCGGACGATTTGCGGACGATCTCTGGGCCCTTCCGGCGGAATAGAGCCATTTGTTTTCACTCCTCTGAAAATGTGTCGGTCGGGACACTCCATGCCTGGCGGGATCACGACCGGAAAAGTCGAAGGCGGTGGCGCCGAGATGAGCAGCTCGGGACGCCTCCCGACCTGCATAGGCTAACAGACGGCCGGGGGATAACTAGACACCGCTCAGGCCGAGCTCGGGTTGCTCCGGCTCGGCGGGGTGGTAGCACATGCGACAGCGGGCTTCGTAGGCGTCCCGGGCTCCGAGGACGACCAGGTCGTCGGACTGGACGATGCGCTGGGTGTAGAGGGCCGGGCCACCGCACCGGTGGCAGACGGCCAGCACCTTGGTCACGTATTCGGCGCGGTCGCACAGCGACGGAATCGGCTCGAAGGGTCTTCTGAGGTAGTCGGTGTCGAGACCGGCGACGATCACCTGCTTGCCCGTTGCCGCCAGATTGTCCACCACCTCGACCAGGTCCTCATCGAAGAATTGTCCCTCGTCGACGCCGATCACCCGCGTCTGGTCGGACACGGCCCGGATCATCTCGGTCGAGCTGGCAACTGGGATTGCTTCGACCTTCCACTCCGAGTGGGACACGATCTCGGTCTCGGCGTAGCGGTTGTCGAGACTCGGCTTGAAGACCTGGACCGGAATCCTGGCGATCTTCGACCGGGTCACCCGGCGGATCAGCTCCTCACTCTTGCCACTGAACATCGGGCCGCAGATGACCTCGACCCATCCCTCGCTACTCCGCCGATACATGAGCGGAAGACCTTAATGATCGTTAGTACAACTGCGACCCGCGTGCGGAAGCAGCCGGCCGACCGGCGTCTGTTTGGCCGGGAATCTGAGCTATCGCGGTGTCCACCTCGTCGTGAACCCCATCAGCGAGAGGCTGATGGTCTTGGAGGCACCGGCCAAAGTCGGCCGCCATCATCACGTGAGCTGGTTCTCGCCAGGGACCGGGGTGCGCATGAGCCAGACGGAGTTGGCGATGCCTAGCGCCAACGTCATCGCCATGTAGAACGACCCGCCCAGACTCAGGAAAGGAAGCGGCAGCCCGGTCACCGGCATCATCCCGACCGTCATCCCGATGTTGACGAAGACGTGGAACATGATCATCGCCGCGATGCCGGCGGCGATGAGCGCCCCATAGCGATCTCGAGAGTTTCTGGAGATGACGAGCAACCGCCAGACGATGATCGCAAAGGCGACGATCACGAGCAGGCCTCCTACGAGACCGAGCTGTTCGGCGACTGCGGTGAAGATGAAGTCGGTCTCCTGTTCGGGCACATACTGGAATGCGGTGAACGAGTCCTCGGCGAAAAGCCCCTTGCCGAAGAGCTGACCCGACCCGATGGCGCTCTTCGACTGGATGAGCTGGTAACCGATTCCCTGCGGGTCGACCTGATCGGGCCGGAACAAGACCTCGATGCGGTTCTTCTGATACTCACTGAGCAGGTCGAACCGGAAGACAGCCGCGATCCCGGCCACCACCGCGGTGGACAGCACCGCCATCTGACGCCAGCTCGCCCCGGCGAGGAAGAGCATGGTGAACAGGATGAACCCGAAGACCATCGTGGTGCCCAGGTCGGGCTCACGCAGGATCAGATATCCGGGGACGGCCACGATCAGACAGGCCTGACCCATCTTGGGCCAGGTCAGGGTGCGGGGCCCGGTCAGCTCGTCGCGTGACAGCGGCGGCGCCAGCAACGTGGCCAGTGCCACGATCACCACCACTTTGGCGAACTCTGCGGGCTGCAGGTTGAAGAACCCGAGCGGGATCCAACGGTTCACCTCGTTGATCGGATCGAAGAAGAAGACCACTACCAGCAAGATCAGGATGACGACGGAGGCAGCCGGGACCATGCTCCGATATTCCCGGTAGTCGATGTTGGAGAAGATCATGTAGATGATCAGCCCGGCGGCGACGAAGATCATCTGTCGCTCCATCGAGAACGTGCCCGTCGCCACTGTGGCGGAATAGATCATCAGGAGACCGAAGCCGGACAACGCCAGCATCGTCCCGAACAGCAGCCAATCGGTCCGGTTGTTCTTCCGGACAACGGCCACCTCGCGGAGTCTGTTGATCACCGCCGTCATCAGTCCGTCTGATCTCCTGCCTTGATCGGGGTCGGTTCGTTGCCCATGAGGTATTGGAGGATGTGGCGGGCGACCGGTGCCGCGATGGCTCCGCCGGAACCGCCCTCCTCGATGAGGACCGCCACCACGAACCGGGGGTCGTTGATGGGAGCCAGGCCGATGAACCAGGCGTGGTTGTCCTTGGTCGCAGTGGTCTGCCCGGTTCCCGTCTTTCCCCCGACCAGCTCGAGACCGGGCCCGAATTCTTCGAAAGCGGCCCGAGCGGTGCCCGTGGTCACCACCTTGTTCAGGTCGGTGAGCAGATCCCTCCTCGTCGTCTCGCTGATGTCCACTGTCCTGACCATGGGCGGTGTGATGTCCTCCACCAGTTCTCCGTTGGCGTCGACGATCCGGTCGACCAGTCGGGGCTCCATCACGGTTCCCCCGTTGGCGAGGATGGCGTACGACACCGCCGCCTGGAGCGGAGTGGCCGTGAACGCCCCCTGTCCGATGGCGAAGTCCATCAGGTCTCCTCCGAACCAGGGACTTCTCAGCTCGGGGTTGAGGCGGCTGGCGTCGAGTCGCGGTGGTTCGTCGGGATTCTCCAGTTGGTAAACAGCCCACTCCTCGAACAACTGCCGGGTCGGGACGATCCCGGAGGCCTCGTTGGCCAGGTCGATGCCGGTCTCGGCACCGTATCCCAGGCTCTTCGCCCAATCCTGGATCACGTTCTCACCCACCCGATCGCGGGCTTGCCAGGTGCCCAGCCCCAGAGACCAGAAAAAGACGTTGCAGGAGTTCTCCAAGGCTCCGTGGATGTCGAGCCAGCCGAGGTTCCCGGGGGCATACCAGTCGGGTCGCACCTGGGGCGAGCCGTCGGCGAGCTCTGGGAGCTCCAGCTGGCCATCGCAGTGGATGAGACGGTTTTCCGCGTCCACTCCTTCGATATCCGACGGGAAGGGCAGGCTCTCCTCCTGGATCGCCGTGTACGTGATCGCCTTGAAGGTCGACGCCGGCGGGTAGAGGCCGCTGACCGCCAGGTTGTTGAAGGCGAACGTCTCGTTCAACGACTGGAAGGTGTCGTTGTCGATTCCGGCCACGAAGACCTGGGGGTCGAAGTCCGGCAGCGAGGCCAGAGCGAGCACCTCGAACGTTTGTGGGTCGATGACCACCGCCGCGGCGCGTTTCGTCTCCGAGAAGACGTCCTCGCCTCTGCTCCGGCTCACCTCCTTCACATCGTTGGAGAGGGCGATCCCCTCCTCGAGAGCCAGCTCGAGGACTTGCTGCAACTCGGAGTCGGTGTTGAGGATGATCGAGTGCCCCGGCACCGGTTCGACAGCGGAACCTTGGTCGATGATGTTTCCCCGCCTCACCCGGTACTCCTGGACTCCGGAGACCCCCTGTAGTGGTTCGTCGTAGAAGGACTCCACGCCGAGTTTGCCGATGCGCACGGAGGGGTCGAGATTCGGGCGCTCTTCGATGTCCCGTGCGTCGGGGAGTCCGAGATGTCCGATCACATGGGACATCGTGGGGCCGGTCAGATAGACGCGCTCGGGGACCTTGACCACCTCCACTCCGGGCAGGGTGCGCAATTGCTCGACGATCTGATAGGCGATCTCGTTGTGCACGGTGGCCACCTGGAACCTGCCGTTCAACCCGGCGTCCTCATAGGCAGCCTCGAGCTGGGCGGGGTCGAGGGCGAGGAGGGCAGAGAGACGCTGGATCAGCTCCGGACGCTGTTCGGGCTGGATGAAGGTGCGATCGACGAAGACCGCCGGCACGAGACGGCTGGTGACCAAGAGGTTGCCGCTCCGGTCGTAGATATCGCCGCGTGGCGCCGGAGTCGTCTTCGTCAGCCAGGCCTGTTCCTCCGCCGCCTGGGCGATAGCCGGGCCGTCCGCCACCTGGATGTACCACAGCCGCAGCCCGATCACAGAGAACATGGTTACGAAGGCCATGCCCAGGATCGAGAGTCGGACTGCGAACTTCATGCGTACCTGAGAGCGGTCGGGTCACGATCGACGAGGCGAACGAACAGCGGAGCGAAGACGAAAGCCAGAAAGGCGTTGGCCAGGGGTACCAGGAACAGTCGGTCGACGACCCCTTCGCCCAGCAGCACGGTCTGGCCGAAGAGAGTCCCCACCAGGATCAACAGCACTACTCCTGCGAGAGTCAGCACACCGGCCCAGATCCCGGTGACGACCCGGCCGACATCGGCGCGGTCCCGGGTTCGCAATCCCAGATAGGCGACCATCGTGAACACCATGGCTCGCAGGCCGAGCACGGCCGAACCGAGGAGATCGACGCTGAGCCCGGCGACGAAGGCGAGCAGTAGCGTGAGCTCAGGGCGGATTCGGGTCAGTGTGAGCAACAACGCCACGAGCAAGACCAGGTCTGGCGTGAAGTACTCGATCTGACTGAACAAGGTGGTCTGCAACACGACCGCCACCAGAAGGACCACGGCAACGGTGATGACCCTGCGCAATCGCATCAGCTGTCCTCCTCTATCGTGGTCGAAGTGGTCGTCGTGCCCCCCTCGATGGTGGTGCTGGTCGAAGATGTGGTGGTCGTCGTTTGGGTGACCGCGGTCACCGGATCGGGCGGCCAGGCCAGGACCACCACCACCCTCAGCGTGTCGGTCTGCACGTATGGCGCCACTGTCGTGACCAGGAGATCGTTCGTCGGCGCGGCATCGGCGAGCACCTCGCCCAAGGGATATCCGGCGGGGAAGTTCACCGACCGCGAAGAGGTGACCACCCGATCGCCGGCGAACACCGGCTCCTGGGCGTCGAGCTCGAGACGCATCTCATTCCTGTTCACCTGGGGCAACACCAAGCCGATCTGGTCGCCCACCGCCACGGCCACCCCACTGGGGCCCACGGTGATGGGCACGATCGTGGCAGTCCCCGAGGAGACCTGTAGCACCGAGCCGACCACGTAGCCACTGGTGTCGATCACCGGCTGGCCCGGCGCGATGCCATGCGACGAGCCCTTGTCGATGATGAGGGCGCCGTCGAACACGTCGGGCTGCCCGATGACGTTGGCGACGGTGCGTCCCAAGGCCGTGGTGGTCGCCTCCAACTCATAGAGCTGTTCGTACAGTTCGAGTCGAGCCAGGTCGTCATCCACCGCCACCAGTGCAGCTTGCACCTCGGCCAGCTCCTGGCGAAGGGCCAGGTTCTCCTCACGGAGAGTGGCGAGGTTGGACAGTGAGTCGACGATACCCACCACCGGATTGACCACGAAGGCGCTGCCCTTCTGAAGCGGGGAGACGATGCTCTGAGTGCCCGAGCGCAACACCCCGGTCACTCCCCCGCCTTCGGTGCGGACGTCGAACGTCATGACTAGCAGTCCGAGGACGAGAAGGGTGACGAGAGTGGGGAGGGTACGGTCGCCTGGCTGTCGGCTCAGCATGGCATTCGACGGGTGTAGGGAATCACGGCCGAGCGGAAGACACCAACACGTTGTGCAGGGTGTCGAACTCCTCCAGGCATTTCCCCGAGCCGAGCACCACCGACTGCAGCGGCTGAGCCGCCGTGACGATGGGCATCCCCGTCTCATGGGCCAGACGGTGGTCCAGCCCCACTAACAGTGCTCCTCCTCCGGTGAGCACGATCCCTCGCTCCACTACGTCCGCCGCCAATTCGGGCGGAGTCTTGTCGAGGGTGTACTTGACCGCGTCGACGATCGCCTGCGTGGGCTCCTCGATCGCCTCCCTCACCTCCTGGCTGGTGAGGAGGATCGTCTTGGGCAGGCCGGTGACCAGGTCGCGTCCGCGTATCTCGGCCGAGGGCTCGTCGGAGTAAGGCCAGGCCGAAGCCACCGCGATCTTGAGCTGCTCGGCGGTTCGCTCCCCGACGAGCACGTTGTGCTCCTTCTGGACCCAGTCGATGATCGCCGAATCGAGCTCGTCGCCGCCCACTCGGATCGAGCGGGAGACGACGATGCCGCCGAGGGAGATGACGGCCACCTCGGTGGTGCCACCGCCGATGTCGACCACCATCGATCCGGAGGGCTCGCCGATGGGGAGACCGGACCCGATCGCCGCGGCCATCGGCTCCTCGATGGTGTAGGCCCGGCGGGCCCCGGCGTGGTACGCCGCCTCTTCGACAGCTCTGCGCTCCACTGGGGTGATACCCGAAGGAACGCAGACGACGATACGGGGACGAGCCCATTTCCGCCGGTGAACCTTCTGGATGAAGTAGCGCAGCATCTTCTCGGTGATGTCGAAGTCGGCGATGACCCCATCGCGCAACGGTCGGATGGCGGTGATGTGGGCCGGGGTCCGGCCGATCATCCGCTTGGCTTCCATGCCGACGGCGAGGGCCTTGTTGTTCTGGGAGTTGATCGCCACCACGGAAGGCTCGTTGAGCACGATCCCAGCACCCCGCACATAGACCAACGTGTTGGCGGTGCCGAGATCGATGGCCATGTCCTGGCCGGCGAATGAGAGAAGAGTTTCAGCCATAGAGGGGAAGACTCCCGGGGCAGACCCACGGGATTGTAGGGGTCATTGCCACCTTCTGCCATCGTGGAACCGTTCTGTGAGGGTTTACCGACACTCAGTGTCCATAGACCCTCACAGAACGGGGTTGAGTTCGCAGAGCGGACGGGGTTCAGCTGAAGAAGAGTTTCAGTTCTCGTGCCGCGCTCTCGGGGCCGTCCGAGCCATGGACGATGTTCTGGGTGACGGCCAGGCCGTAGTCGCCCCGGATCGTCCCCGGAGCGGCCTCCTTCGGGTTGGTGGCGCCCATCAGGGAGCGACACACCGCGATCGCCCCTTCCCCCGACCACTCCATCGCCACCACCGGTCCCGACGTGACGAATTCGAGCAATTCGGGGAAGAAGGGTTTGTCGACGTGCTCCACATAGTGGGTGCGGGCGAGCTCGTCGGTGATGGTGAGCCCGCGGATCTTCTCCAGCTCGAGGCCTTTTCTCTCCAGCCGGGCGATGACCTCGCCGACGAGACCACGTTCGACGCCGTCGGGCTTGACCATGATGAAGGTGTGTTCAACAGACATAGGCGGTTAACGCTATCGGCCAAAGGCGAGTTGGGCGAAGTGGCCGCTCAGGTGAGGAGATCCCGGACCTTGCCGACCAGATAGATGGACCCGGTGACTAGAACGGCACCTTCGGAGCCCGCTTCGGCCCGAGCCATGTCGAGCCCGAACTCGACAGTCTCCGCGGCGAGAACCGGCACATCGGGCAGGACCTTTGTCACCCGCGCCGCCAGCTCAACGGCAGGCACGGCCCGCTTCTCGTCGACGGCCGTGGTGATCACGCCCTTCACCACCGGTTCGAGATGCTCGATCATCAGCTCGACGTTCTTGTCTCCCATGACCCCGAACAAGAGCTGCCACTTCGTCGTCGGATATTCCTCCCGCAGGGAGGCGACCAGTGTTTCGACACCGTCGGCGTTGTGGGCGCCGTCGACCATGACGAACGGAGACGACGCCAGCGCCTCCATACGACCGGGAGCGGTGGCGACATCGGCGGCGTCTCGCAGTGCTTCGACATCGAGTTTGCGGCCGACGAGGGCTTCGGTGGCGGCGACGGCGATCGCCAGGTTGGTCAACTGGTAGCGCCCGTGGAGGGGAAGGAATATTTCCTCGTAGGTCTCCTCGGCACCCCGGATGGTGGTCAACCATCCTCCGACCCCCCGTTCGTAGGACTCGACTCCAAAGTCGCGGTCGTACCGTCGATGCTGGATGCCCAATTCGCGCGCCTTCTCGTTGGCGACTTCCAACGCCGGCTCGGGCAGCTCACCGGTGACGAGGATCGAACCGGGCCCGGCGATGGCTACCTTCTCGGCGGCGATCGTCTCGATGTCCTCTCCGAGGAACTCGGTGTGGTCGACTCCGATCGAGGTGACCACGCAGACCTCCGCCTCGACCACGTTGGTGGAGTCGAGCCGACCTCCGAGGCCGACTTCGAGAACCGCGGCGTTGACTGCTTGGTCGGCGAAGAGCGCGAAGGCGGCCGCGGTGGTCAGCTCGAAATAGGTGTTGGGTACCTCACCGGCACCCTCCCGCAGGTCGGCGAAGGCGGCCACGTCGGACACGGCGAGAGCGAACTCCTCGCTCGTCGAGGCCCGCCCGTTGATGGCGAGTCGCTCTTCGATGCGCTGCAGGTGGGGCGAGGTGTAGGTGCCGGTGGTCAGCCCATGCGCCACCAGGATGAGCGTGGCGAGCCGGGCCATCGATGTCTTCCCGTTGGTCCCGGCGACGTGGATGATGGGATAGCCCTCGTGGGGCCGGTCCATCAGGTCGAGGAGCTCTGTGATCCGTTCGACCCCGGGCTCGCCCCCGAGCCCGATGTGACGCTCGACGTATGTGACTGCTTGTTCGTAGTTCATGAGTGAAGCCCCGGGGAGGTTAGGCCCCGGGGCTTCGTTTGCTCGCTCTGTGGCGAGGAGAGGGTTAGGACTCCTCGGCCCTCCTCGAGAAGAGGAGCATGGCCAGTCCGCCGGCCATCAAGGCTGCGGCGTAGGCGGCCATCAAGTCGAGGTCGATGCCCGTGAAGGGAAGGGTCTCCGCATCGGAGCAGGTCTCGATGGTGATCGATCCGCTCGTGTCCGCGTCCTCAGGGAACTCGAACCCCTCGTTGGCGGTCGCCTCCCAGGTGTAGGTGGCACCCTCGGGAACGGTGATCGACCCATCCGAGCTGAGTGTCCCGACGACATTGCCGCTGGCGTTACGGATGACGACGTCGGCGCCGTCGTCCACGGACATCGAGACCGTGATCACGCCCTCACCCTCGCCGTCGTCCTCGACACAGATGCCTGTCACCTGGACCAGGATGGAGGCCTGGACAACGTCCTCGATGGTGTTGGTGAACGTGCAGGTCACGGTTTCTCCGGCAGCCACGTCGATGTTGGTGACCGGCGATCCATCGTCACAGACCGCACTCACCATCGTCCAGCCTGGAGGAAGCTGCTCGGAGACGGCGTAACCGTCACCGACAGCGATCTCACCCGACGAACTCGACTGACCGTGGGCCAGTGTGTTGTCGGCCAGCGTGAAGCCGACGGTGTCGAAGGTGAATGCGAACGTCGCGCTGCCGTTGAGCACAACCTTCTGGACGATGATCTCACCGACCTCCACCTCTTCGGGGAGCTCGTCGTTGACGAAGGTGCAGGTCACCGTCTCACCAGCCCCGAGGTCGATGGACGAGGGATCGTCCCCGTTGTCACAGGTGGCACTCACCAGAGACCAACCAGCCGGCACCGTCTCCGACACCGCGTAGTTGCCCGCGTCGAGATCGCCAGACGAGCTCGACTCACCATCGGCCAGCGTGTTATCGGCCAACGTGAATCCAGTCGTGTTGAAGGTGAAGGCGACACTGGTATCCGAACCAGCAGTCACTTGCTTCTCCACGATGATCTCACCCGGCTCGGGCAGAACCTCGTCCTCGTCGTTGACGAAGGTGCAGGTCACCGTCTCACCAGCCCCGAGGTCGATGGCATCAGGATCGTCCCCGTTGTCACAGGTGGCACTCACCAGAGACCAACCAGCCGGCACCGTCTCCGACACCGCGTAGTTACCTGGGGCGAGGTCACCTGAGTTGTTCGACTCACCGTCAGCTAGGGAGAATCCATCGCCGTCATACGACGCGGTGAACTCGAAAGACTGACTGGTATCGGAGCCAGCAGTCACTTCCTTCTCCACGATGATCTGGCCCGGCTCCTCCTCAAACACACAAAGAGTCACGTGTGATATCGCCTGCTGCAGGTTGGAGGTGTACGAATGTGATCCATTCCCGTAGGGCCCGGACTCTTCGCTCGGATTGGTTCCAGACTTGGTCGAGATCTCTACCCACTGACCGGCCTCTAGTCCGCTTATAGTGAAGTTGACGGTAT
>DATKCE010000014.1:0-5582 GCA_035513335.1 Acidimicrobiia bacterium | reverse complement strand
CCAACGTGAGCTCCACGACGCACTCGGCACGGACGACCACGCTGTGCAACTGCTTCGCGTTACCGCGGAGGCTAAGGGGCGATCGCACACGTGGAACGCCGTGATAGTCATGCACGTGCGTGACGGACAGTTCACTGAGGCTTGGTTTCACTTCAGTGACCAATACGCGCTCGACGAGTACCTGACTTCGCTGGCCGTCGACTGAGTCCGTGCCACCCGAATCGCTAGCGCCGATCACCGGATCTGGCTTGCTGAGACATCCTGCACGTCACCTGAGGTCGGACTTCAGTGATTCTTAGCCGTCACACGTTCGCCGGTAGTCGCCGAGGGAGCCGACATAGGTGGTCCATTCGGTCGGGATCAGGTTTCGCCCGGCCATCCGGCACGCTGCCTCAGCGAGATGCTCAGGATGGATGTCCCAGACGGCGACGCCTTCTGCGACGGTGATCGTCACGGCGGCGCCGTCGGTCGACGGGATCGACCAGGGTTGGCGTTGGCAACGATGGCGTGACCCAGTTATGCGCTGTATGCAGGAACGGCTGGACTTGACATAACGTCCTTTGCGGATACGAGCCGTCGCGTAGGGTTGGGTCATGGCGCGGGCGCAATCCTTGACCGCTATCACGGGGGTCGAGCGCGCCAGGGAGGCGGCTTCGCGTCTCGACTGGGGCAATGCGTATGAGATCCTGAGCCGGATCGACCAGGTATCTGGGCTTGCCGCCGAAGATCTCGAGCTTTTGGCCACCTCTGCCTTCCTCACCGGGCAGGGGGAGGAGTCCCGAAGCGCCCGCATGCGGACATACCACGTCTACGTGCAGCAGGGTGAAGCCCGCCGGGCCGCCCGGTGCGCGATGAGGATCGGACTGGATCGGATCAGCACCAGTGAGATCACCCAGGCTGGAGGGTGTCTCCCCGCCTCGATGAGCGGATGCACTGCATGGGTGGTTCGGGCATGGACCCACCTCGCCGGTGAGGAGGAGAGCCCCGAGCACGGTTTCCTGCTGATCCCCGAGGCATACGAGCAACTCGCCATCGGGGGAGACTTCGACAGTGCAGCCCTTTCGGCGGCCCGTGCCATCGAGATCGGGCGTCGCCACGACGAGCCGGATCTGGTGGCCTTGGCTCTGGTGATCGAAGGCCGCGCCCTGGTGAGATCAGCCCGGGTCGAAGAGGGGACGGAACGGCTCGAGCAGGCGACCAGCGAAGCGGTTTCGGGACGGGTCTCCGCTCCCATTGCCGGGATCGTGCTCTCCTCGGCGGTGGAGACAGCCGGGGAGGTGTTTGACGTGGAGCGTCTCGAGGAGTGGGTCGATCTGCTGGCGGGATGGTGTGATACCCAACAAGGGATGGTTGTCTTCCGGACCCGGGAGATGATGTACCGGGCAGGGCTACAACTGCTTCGTGGGGACTGGGATGAGGCACAGGACCTGTCCAGGCAAGCGGCCCAGCGGGCTGTCGCCGAGGACGACATGGTGCTAGCCGGAGTCGCCAGATACCAGGCGGGGGAGGTGCACCGGCTACGCGGGGAGCTGGAGGCGGCTGAGGAGATGTTCGGCGAATCGGGGAGGTTGGGTCACGACCCTCAGCCGGGGTTGGCTCTCCTTCACATGATGCGGGGTGACAACTCGCAAAGCCTCGGGTCCGTGGGCCGGGCCCTGGCCGAGGACAAGGACCCTCTGCACCGGGCCAGTCTTCTCCCGGCTCAGGTCGAAATCCTGCTCGCTTCCGGGGACACGGCGGCCGCATCAGAGTCGGCAGAAGAACTGGCCGAAATCGCCAACTCGTACGGCGGTCCGGTCCTGGAGGCGACCGCAGCTCATACCCGAGCGGCGGTGCTCCTAGCGGAGGGGCGGGCTCTCCCAGCTCTCGCGTTCTGCCGACGAGCACGCAGGGTGTGGCAGCATCTCGATCTTCCCTTCGAGGAGGCCCATGCCCGGACCCTCATCGCCCGGTCATGCCGTGCTCTCGACGACGAAGTGACCGCTGTCATGGAGTTGGAGACCGCCCGCAGCATCCTCACCCGCTTGCAGGCCAAGCCTCGTCTGACCGAGGTCGAGTCGCTGCTCGGCGAGCATCCTCCGTCAGACCACGG
Organism: Acidimicrobiia bacterium; assembly: GCA_035513335.1. Lineage (GTDB taxonomy): Bacteria > Actinomycetota > Acidimicrobiia > Spongiisociales > ZC4RG35 > JANQRA01. The sequence continues at coordinate 3,490 of DATKCE010000014.1, read as the reverse complement.
GCTAACCCATCGCGAGCTGGAGGTGCTGCAACTGGTGGCTGCCGGTATGACCAACGCTCAAATTGCCGGAGAGCTGATGGTGTCGGTGAGGACCGTCGACACCCATGTCAGCAATATCCTCACCAAGCTGGGGGTGTCCTCCCGCTCCGCAGCCACCGCGTATGCCTTCAGCCACGAGTTGACATGAGCCCCATAAGCCATCCTGAAACGGCCGAATGGTACGAGCGGGGAAAGGAATCGTGGCTACTCGAGGATTTCGCCAGGTCTCTGGCCGACGCCGCCAAGGTGACGACGGGAGACCGGGTCCTCGACGTGGGATGCGGGACGGGAATCGTGGCCCGAGAGTGCGCTCGTCGGGTCGGTGAAGCGGGCAGCGTCTCCGGTATCGACATCAGCGAAGAGATGCTTGCGTTGGCCCGACGTATCGCCCCGGAACTCGACTGGCATCTCGGGGATGCCGGGGAACTCCCCTTTGGCGATGGGTCCTTAGATCGGGTGGTGAGCCAGTTCGCACTCATGTTCTTTCCCCGAGAGGGCGAAGGCGATCACCGAGATGTGGCGAGTGCTCCGGCCCGGTGGGAGTCTGGCGGTCGCAGTCCTGGGCGGCACTCCTCCTGCTCACCAACGGTTGGCCGAGTTGGCCGAACGTCATCTCGACCCCGGAGCCGGCGAGATCATCGAATCGCGGTTCGTCCTGAGTGATCCGGAGAGGTTGGAGCGGATCTTCTCAGAAGCCGGTTTGGGGGCGATCACCCTGGAGACGGTGGACGGAGTACAACGGTTCCGTTCGCCGGCTGTCTTTGTCGACTTGGAGGTTGGAGCCACCGCCCGACTGGCCGCCCGCTTCAACGACGCCTCTGTCGGTGCGTTCGTGAGGGACGTTGAGGCGGCCATTCAGGACCATCTCAGCGAAGACGGGGAGGTCGAGATCCCGATGTCTGCGCATATCGTCACAGCTGACAAGCCGTCTACGTAGAACTACCTAGACCACGAATCAGAGGAAATGGTGGTTTCCCCGATGACAGGGGCCGGTCGACCCGCTATCTCTCATGGTGAGCATCAAGGATGAGGAGGCAGTGATGTTCGAGTACTCCAGAGCCATGACCAGCTTCTCCGTCGACGACGTACATACGGCTGCCGAGTTCTATCGGAAGCAGCTTGGCATCAAGGTCGACCGCCTCGAGGGCGACCGGGAAGACGGAGGGGTGCTGGTCCTCCATCCGGTGGGCGGCCACGACACCCTGGTCTATCCAAAACCGGACCACATACCGGCCACCTACACGATCCTCAACTTCGTAGTAGCCGACATCGACAAAGCAGTCGACAGTCTCGCCAAGGCTCGGGTACGCTTCCTCCGTTTCGATGATTTGGGGACCGACGACAAGGGCATCATGCGGGGACCTGACCGGGAGATCGCCTGGTTCACCGACCCGGCCGGCAACATCCACTCGGTGGTCGAGTTCAAAACCGCCATGTCTTTCCTCGAGGAAGCGTGAGAACCGAGGTAGCGCGCGCCCAGGTTGACAGAGCAGTGCTGTTCGTCGCTCCCGTCGTGTTCCTCGCCGGACTCGTCGCTCATCCGTTTGTTCGCAACTACATGGACACCGAGGTGATCGCCACGGCGATCAGCGGGGCACCCGGCCGGTGGGGGATGGCACATCTGATCATTGCCGTTGGCGTCGGCCTCGTCCTTCTGGCTGCCCTGGCCATCCGACGTCAGTTCCAAATCGCGGGTGAGCATCGGTGGAGTTGCATCGGACTCGCCCTACTCATAGTGGGCGGTGTCCTCCTGGGCGCCGTCGTTGGAGCAGAGATCACGCTCTCCGCTGTCGTCAATAGCGGATCCGACGTACTTGCAGTGCTGACCGAGGCCGAGACGTGGACGAGACCACTCTTCATCGGAGGCATCGCTTTGTTTGCCCTCGGCTGGCTCAGCTTTGCCGTGGCGTTCTACAAGGTGGCGATGCTGGGCCAGACCAGGAGTCGGCTGGCCATCATGGCCCTGATCGCGATTCCCGTCGGCACTTTCATTCCTCAGACGACCGGCTCTTACGTGTATGGCGTTGCGGTGTTGGTCGTGAGCTGGCTGGTCGGACTGGGCGTCACAACCCGGAGTTCGGCGGGGATTGCCTAACCGTCCGGGAAGGACCACGAAGACCTCTCCCTTCTCGAGCTGGCGGTTGACCGTCTTCGGTAACCACCCTTCACGAGTCCGACGCTTCCGACGACACCCGCATGATGGATCGAATCGACTACGAAGCACCCTTGGGATTCTTTGCCGAGCAGTCAGCCGACTTGATCGGCGAGTGCCTTTTCGATCTCGTCGGAGAGGGCCACCCGGTCGGCCCGGTCGGAGGCGGAGACGGCATTGCCGCTCTGCAGGTCGGTAGCCACCTCGTCCAGCCCAAGATCGCTGAGGAGACCTCGCAGATCGGCCCATTGGCACCTTTCGCCTCCCCAGGTTGACCCCACGAAGCAGGGTGACGTACCGGGTCGCGGTGGGGGGCTCACCCTCGGCCGAGTCTCCCGGTGACATCTGCGGTGGTGACCACCTCGACGAACTCGTCGTGGAGGTTGGCCAGGGTCATGGCATGGACCTGGTCGGCGGTGTAGTGCTCGCCGTCGACCCCGACCCGGTCGTAGGTCCAGGTGGCGTCGCGGACCAGCATCGTGGAGAATCCCAGGTTCCCCGCCATCCTGGCCGTGGTCTCGACACAGTGGTTGGTGGTGGCTCCGACTACGACCACGTTGTCGATTCCCCGGTGACGCAGCTGCTCTTCGAGGTCGGTGCCGATGAACGACGAGTTGACATTCTTGACCATCACCGTTTCCCCTGGAACCTCACGGGCGTCGTCGATGACCTGATGCCCGGGGCGCTCGGCCCGAAACCTCGAGTCGGGGTTGAGCGAAGCGTGTCTGATGTGGAACACGGGAGCGCCCTTGGCCCTGAAGTCGCCGAGTAGGTCGGCGATCCGGTCGATGGCGCGGGGGTTGTTTCGATGCTGCCCGGTTGCGTCCCACTCCTCGAATGCCTTCTGGACGTCGACCACCACCAGGGCGGTGTCGTCGGTTCTCAACGGCTCCAAGATCACCTCGCTTCTTGTCGTCAGCCGGGACGGTGTCCTACCGTCGAATCATGACACAGAGCGAACAGGTCCACGACTCGCCCACCGGTTGGGTGGCCGAACACATCAACGACTACGTCGAGTCAGACGGCGCGAAGGGCCACATGTGGAAAGGGGTCCCCACCCTTCTTCTCACCACCCGTGGCCGGCATAGCGGGAAGTTGCGGCGCTCGGCATTGATCTACGGGCGTCTGGGTGACGCCTACGTGGTGGTCGGTTCGAAAGGCGGTGCGGTCAACCATCCCCTGTGGTATCTGAACCTGCGAGCCAATCCCGAAGTCGAGATCCAGGTCGGCCCGGAGCGGCTCAAGGCTCATGCCCGGGACGCCACCGAGGAGGAGCGCCCAGGGCTCTGGGAGCAGATG
>DATKCE010000013.1:0-10124 GCA_035513335.1 Acidimicrobiia bacterium | reverse complement strand
TCGGTACGTGGGTGACACCTCCTGGTTCCATCCCTCCTCTGATTGTTGTGAGGAGGTTTTCTCTTGTTGGTGGAGCTGGGTGTTGTGGAGCAGCGGTATCAGGCGGTGTTGGAGGTTCTGGGCGGGGCCAAGGTGACTGATGTGGCTCGCCGGTATGGGGTGGCTCGGCAGACGGTGCATGTCTGGCTGCGCCGTTACGCCTCCCATGGTCTGGCTGGGTTGGTGGACCGGAGTTCGAAGCCTGAGTCGTGTCCGCATCAGACGTCGGTGGAGATCGAGGCTCGGATTGTCGAGATGCGTCGTGCTCATCCTGGTTGGGGTCCGCGGACGATTGGCTATCACCTAGCGCGGGACGGTGTGGTTCCGGTTCCTTCTCGGTCGTCGATCTATCGGGCGTTGGTTCGTCACAACCTGGTGGATCCGCAGCAGCGGCGGAAGCGTCGGTCTGATTACAAGCGTTGGGAGCGGGCCCGGTCGATGGAGTTGTGGCAGATGGACGTCATGGGCGGAGTGTTTCTGGCCGACGGCACTGAGTTGAAGGTGGTCACCGGGTTGGACGACCACTCGAGGTTCTGTGTGTCGGCCAGGGTGGTGCGGAGGGCGACAGCGAAACCGGTGTGTGATGCGTTGGCTGAGGCGATGCGCCGGCATGGGATTCCTGATCAGATTCTGACTGATAACGGGAAGGTGTTCACCGGCCGGTTCGGACCCGGCTCTGGTGAGGTCTTGTTTGACCGGATCTGCCGTGAGAACGGGGTTCGTCACTTGTTGACGGCTCCTCGGTCGCCGACCACTACGGGGAAGGTGGAGCGGTTCCACAAGACCATCAAGAAGGATTTTCTCGCGGGCAAGACCTTCGAGAGCATCGAGGAGGCGCAGATGGCGATCGACGGGTGGGTGGTCGAATACAACACCGTTCGACCGCATCAGGGGATCGGCATGGTCCCACCCATCAGACGGTTCGACCTCGCCGACCCGCAGCCTTTCGAGGTGGTCATCAACGAGGATCCACCGGCTCCTGACCTGGCTGACATTGTGGCTGTGGAGCCGCGTCGGGTGACCCGGAAGGTGGGTGAGACGGGTCGGATCAGTCTGGCCAGTTTCCGCTATCACGTGGGACGGTGGCTGGCCGGCGAAACCGTCGACGTCGCCATCACAGTCGACGGTCTCGTCGAGATCTCACATCGGGGAGTGTTGGTCGCCACCCACGCCCGACAACACCCTCCTGAGGCGGAACCTCAGGTGTGGCGTCGTCAGCCTCGGGCACGGCCTGTCCGTCCAGCGACGATGGGCCAGCCGGTGGTACGGAAGGTCGACTCCAGCGGAGGTATCAGCTTCGCCGGTGTCAGCTATCGGGTCGGCAACCCATACCGGCGTCAGCAGGTCGAAGTCAGAGTCGTCGGCGACACCGTGGAGATCTCACAGGACGGGAGACTGTTGCGAGTCCACCCGGTGAAACACAACCCGATCAAAGCCCACGGAGCCTTCGCCAACCCCGGCGGGAAACCCGACCGGACCAACGCGGCCAGCTAGCCGCGTGGAGTAAGTGTCGTGGACCTACCGGAGCCAGCGGGTCGTGCGGGTACCGAGACTTGACAGCGTGAGACTTGACAGGGTGGGACTTGACACGGGTGACCGCAGCCCCTCGCGCGGTAAATCCGCCGAGTCAGGGAACCGTCGTCACGAACGGGATCTCAACACACAAGAGACTCCTAATAGCCCAGCCACAACCAACCACGCGACCGATGTAGTGGGGAGCGCATCGCCTGCGCCAAATTCTGGGTCCAGAAATCTCGTGCCCACGGCCTGTGATGGGACTGGCTCCCGTATGAGCGCCGGGCTGAAAAGCCGGAGGTCGACGGATCGACGCCGTCCCTGACCACGAGAGTCCCTCCCAGATGGAAGCTGCGTGGTCATACCGCAGACACGGCATAGGCCAGCGGTTCGACCATGGAGGCGTCGAAAGGCGTGCCCATGGTGAACACGACGATGTCGACGCCGGCGTTGAAACGCTCCGCAGCCTGTTCGGCCAGCCGGGAAACTTCGTCATCCTTCGAGTAGCGGACGTGCACCGAGCAGTCGATCTCACTGGAGTCGCGCCCGACATCCTGACAGTGCCCTTCGAGGACCTCCCTCAACTCGACCCACTCCTCCGATTCGACCAGCAGGGCGTCCCACATCTGCGCCCAACGAGCCACCGCCCGCAGTGTCCTCTTGCGGCCTGTGCCCCCGATGCAGATCGGCGGGTGTGGCTCCTGCGTCGACTTCGGCTCGCTCAGCGCCCCCTGCAACCGGTAGAAGTCACCGGAGAAGTCAGTCTCTTCGTTGGTGAGCAGGCTGACGATCACCTCGAGCCCCTCCTCGAAACGGTCGAAGCGCTCCTTCATCGACCCCAAGTCGATGCCATGGGCCTCGGCCTCCTCCTTGAACCACCCCGCGCCCAGACCCAGATGGAACCGGCCTCGGGAGACGTGGTCCAGGGTGACCGCCATCTTCGCCGTTATCGACGGGTGACGGAAATGCATCCCGTTGACCATCGAGCCGATCCCGATCCGACTGGTCTCCCTGGCCAATGCCGACAGAGTCACCCAACCGTCGAGAGAGGTGCCGTGGGGGTCACTGCGCAGGGGGTAGAGGTGGTCCCAGTTCCAAGCCGACTCGAACACGTCGATCTGGTCCGCCTCCTTCCAAATCTCGAGCATGTTCTCCCAGGTGGTGTGATGGTTTGGTGTCTTGATGGCGTATCTTGCCATTGATCCCTCCTAGCTGGAGACGTCGGCGAACACTTTGCGGCGGTCGATCCCGAGGTCGTCGAGCATCACCCAGGCGGCATTGCGACCCGGGCCGGCCGACACCGAGGGCCCGGGATGGGTGGTGGCCCCGGTCTGGTAGAGACCGGAGATGGGCATACGGTGCTGCGCCCATCCGTAGACCGGCCGGAAGGCTCCACTCTGCGCCAGGTCATGATCCCCAGCGTGACACGAGCCGTGCCAGTTGTGGGCGTTCGTCCGCTCCAGCTCCAGCGGGCTCTTCACGGCCCTGGCCAGGATGGTGTCGTCGGTGAGATTGGGGGTATAGCGGCGCAGATGCTCGAGATGGGCCGCGGCGACCTCATCCTGGATCTCGTCCCAGCGCTCCGGACCTTCCGGCAACTCGTACGGATGGAAACCGAGCACTTTCAAGGTGTGGTTGCCGTCCGGTGCTCGCCCGGGGTCTGCGACCGTGGGACAGAGCACCAACAGGGGGGGATCGTCCAATGCGATACTGCCGGTGAGGAAGTCGTACTCGATCCGCAGCAGCCGCTCCGCGGTGTGGGCGATCCCCGAGGCCAGCGGTCTGATCTTCCCGTCGGGGGTGTCGTACTCCGGTGCCTCCGTCGTGGCGTAGTGGGCGGGGCAGAGCGAGATCCCGGGCCGCCACTGGTCAACCCCGGTGGTGAAGTCCTCTCCCCAGCTCTCCCGGGGCGCCATGTCCACCAGGTGTTTGATGTGGATCGTCGAGAGCACCGCCTTCGACGCCCTGTGCTCCTCACCGGTCTCGTCGATCACACCGACACAGCGACCGTTCTCGACGATGAGACCTTCGACACGGCGTCCGGCGACGACCTGGCCCCCGTTGGCCTCGATGACTCCGCTGAGGGCCATGGGCAAGGCGGCCGAGCCACCTTTGGGGATGATCCACGAGTTGACCTGCCGACCGAAGGCGAGTGAGTAGGCCAGTCTCCCCGTGCCCACCCGCTGTGGGGGCTGCACCGTCATGAACGCCATCCACAGCATGAAGGCCCTGGTGTTAGGATGCTCGAACTCCGCGCTGACGATGTCCCAGGCGCTCAGCGCCTGCCGCTTTCTCCAGACAGCGCCCTCCGGGTGCGCCGCAAGTCTCTCGTCGAGACCGGGCCCCATTCCATACGGTGTGTATCGAAACGAGCTGAAGACTCCCTTCATCCGGTCGTACTCCTCCATCATCCGCCGGTAGGCGACGCCATCGGCCTTAGAGAAGCGTTCGAACCCGGCCACGGTCCGATCGATGTCACGCCACATCGTCAGCGAGGTGCCGTCCGGGAAGGGCAAGTGGACCACCGGGTCGGGCTGGATGTACTCGAGGCCGAAGTCACCGAGGTTCAGCTCATCGAAACGGAGCGTCGGGCTCGCCTGGATGAGGTTGTGGGCGGTGGAGCAGGAGTCGTGCTTATACCCGGGGAGAGTGAGCTCTTCGGTGGCGGTGTTGCCCCCGATGGTCGACCTAGCCTCCAGAACCAGACAGCGCAGACCCGCCTTGGCCAGGTAGGCGGCCGTGACGAGACTGTTGTGACCTGCCCCTGCCACAACGACATCGAACCGGTTCCCTGTCATAGCCATGTGCTCCTTCGACCTGCTCAGCCGCCTCTGCAAACGATTGCTAGGACAATAACCGCTACTCTCCACGTTCGGCCATGAGCACACCCATGCACATCGAGTGGGACGTACCCATAGAGATGGACGATGGGCTGGTCCTACGGGCCGATCTGTTTCTCCCGGCCGCCGAAGGCCGCTACCCGGTCATCCTCTGTGGGTGCCCGACGATTACGCGGTGGTCAGGGTCGACTCGCGGGGGGCCGGCCGCTCTCCCGGATACATCGACGTGTTCTCCCCCCTGGAGACCGATGACCTCGTCGCCTTCATCAAATGGGCCGGCACCCGCCCGTGGAGCACCGGGAAGGTCGGCCTCAACGGGATCTCCCACTACGCCATCAACCAGTGGCATGCCGCCTCCCGCCAGCCGGAGCACCTCGCCGCCATCTGCGTCTGGGAAGGCGCCGCCGACTTCTACCGCGACATGACCCATCACGGCGGCATCCTCTGCACCTTCTTCGCCAACTGGTACGACATGAAGGTCGAGACCGTGCAGCACGGTCTCGGCGATCGGGGGGCAGTGAGCCGGGTCACCGGCGCCCAGGTCACCGGGGACGAGAACCTGAGCCAGCGGGAGCTGGAACGGAACCGGGCAGATCTTGGAGCTGATGTGCAGGACCATCCCCTCGACGACGACTTCCACCGTGACCGATCGCCCGACTGGTCACGTGTCGATCTGCCGCTGCTCACGGCGGGCAACTGGGGTGGCCACGGGCTGCACCTACGGGGCAACGTCGAGGGGCTTCGTACGCTCTCCTTCCGACCAGAAATGGCTAGAGATCCACGGCCTCGAGCACTGGACCCACTTTTACACCGACTACGGGATGAGCCTGCAGAAGCGCTTCTTCGCCCATTTCTTGAAGGGCGAGGACAACGGCTGGGACTCCGAGCCGGCGGTGAGGCTGCAGGTACGGCATCTCGATCGATTCGAGGACAGGGTTCACGAGGACTAGCCGCTGCCCGAGACCAGGTGGACGAAGCTCTTCCTCGATGCGGCCGACACCGTCCTGTCGTCTGACCCCCCGGGCGACGACGGCAGCGTCACATACGAGACCGACGGGAAGGGCGTGACCTTCCTTGGCGAGCCCTTCGACGCCGAGACCGAGATCACCGGGCCGATAGCTCTCAAGCTGTTCATCTCCTCGGGGACGAGCGATGCCGACGTCTTCGCAGTCGTCAGGGTGTTCGAGCCCAATGGCGACAAGGTCACCTTCCAGGGAGCCATCGACCCGCACACACCGGTTGCCCAGGGCTGGCTGCGCGCCTCTCACCGCCGGCTCGACCCGGATCTGTCGCTGCCCTATCGCCCGTATCACGCCCACGATCGGGAGGAGCCACTGACCCCCGGGGACGTCTACGAGCTCGACATCGAGATCTGGCCGACTTCGATCGTGATCCCGGCGGGATACCAACTGGGTCTGACCATCCGGGGCAGCGACTATGAGTACGAGGGCGACCGCGGGGAGAACAGGCTGGGGACCTTCAAGAACGAGCTCACCGGGGTTGGCCCCTTCCTGCACGACGACCCCATCGATCGACCGGACGGAGTCTTCGGCGGCCTTGTGACGGTGCACACCGGCCCGGGCACACCCTCCCAGCTGCTGCTGCCGGTGATCGCCCGTTCCTAACGGAACGGGGGTCCTGACCGCGCCCATCCCGCCGAATGTGCACAGGAGCGCGCTCACCGCGCCTCATTGCACAGTGGACAAACGGTCGCGTTAGTCCCAGTCGAGGAAGGCGGGTAGCCGGCGCGATTTGCGCAGGCTGCCGACGATGCCTTCGGGAAAGAAGAGGAGGGTCACGACCAGGATCAAGCCGGTGAAGACGATGTTGATCGCGGATTCGCCCATCTGGCGGACCGCCACCTCGTTGACACCGATGATCAGGATGGCGCCGATCACGGGCCCGGCCACCGTGCCCCGTCCCCCGATGATCGCCGCGAGAACCATGCGAGCAGCCACGGCGATGGCGAAGAAGGTAAGTGGGCGGAGATGGGTCAGCGAGTAGCCGTAGATCGACCCGGCCATGCCGATGAAGATCGCGCTGAGAGCGAAGGCCCACACCTTGTACCAGCGCGTATTGATCCCGGCGACCTCGGCCTTGGTCTCGTCCTGGCTGATGGCACGCAGACCCAGCCCGAACTTGGAATGGGCCACCCGATAGGACAGGTACACCGCCCCGATGGCTGTGACCGCCATGGCGTAATAGAAAGGCACCTTGAGGAACTCGATCGGAAACTGGAACAGCGGCAGGTCGAGACCGCTCGTACCTCCGATGAATTCCCAGTTGTCGAAGGTCAGGAGGCCGAGGAAGAGCATGGCGATGGTGGCGACGATGAACGCAGGCCCTCTGGTTCTCAGGGTGATGAGCCCGGCGACGAAGCCAGCCGCCATAGCGGCCAGTCCTGCGAACGGGAGGAAGAGGAACGGAGAGATCCCCCAGTGGGCGAGGGCGAGACCCGCGCTGTAGCCACCGACGGCGTAGAAGAGACCGTGCCCGAGGGAGATATAGCCGGCGAACCCGCCGATGATGTTCCAACTCGACGACATGGCGATCCACATCAGGATCAGCATTCCCATCTGCAGCACGTAGGCATAGGAGTCGAAGACGGGGTAGGCGATCGCCGGGAAGAGGAGGACGAGAGCCAGGGAGAGGATCAGCGCCACCCGGCGCGACCTCGACCCCGGCTGGCGCCCGGGCGCCTCCTCGACGAGATCTCCTCGTCGTTCAACGACCGCCATTGGCTACAACCTCACCTTCGCGCCGAAGAGACCCTCGGGTTTGAGCATCAGGATCAGAAACAAAGTCAGATAGAACGTTATCGGCGACCAGGTGGGTCCGAAGAGGTCGGTGACGAAGGCGCTGGCGATGGCCAGGAGCAGGGCGCCGATGACCGCTCCCTTGATGCTGCCCATCCCCCCGAGGACGATCAGGGCGAGCAGCAGCGCCACCCACTGCCAGTGCCGCGCCGGGAAGAAGGGGAACATGAAGCTGAGCAACGAACCGGCCGCACCGGCGAGGGCCATCCCGATCCCGAAGGAGATCGCCGACACGCGGCGGACGTTCACCCCGACGATCTGGGCCGCGGAGCGGTTCTGCATCGTGGCCCTGATGGCGGTGCCGGTCTTGGTGAAGCGGAGAACCGCCCAGAGGACCATGAGCAGGCCGAAGCTGATGGTCGAGGCGTAGAACTGGCTGGTGGGCATGAAGATCTCACCGAGGTTTATCGCCGTGGAGGAGTACACGGGTCTGACACTGCGGAAGATGCCGGTGAAGACGAAGGTGAGCATGCCCTCCACGATCAGGGCGAGCCCGAAGGTGAGCAGCACTGTCATCTCCACGTACCGGGGGCTGGCCTCGAGACGGGGGAACAGGATCAGGTACAGGGCCACACCGAGCCCGAACATGAGAGGCATGGTGACCACCAGGGAGACCATCGGATCCATGGCGAGGTTCTCGAACAGCGTGTAGGTGACATATGCGGCCAGCAGGATGAATGCGGCGTGTGCCAGGTTGACCACACGCATCACCCCGAACAGGAGGGTGAGCCCGGACGCCATCATCGCGTAGACGCCCCCGAGCAGCAGCCCGAGCACCAGGATCTGCACCCACTGCATCAGGCCCCCTCGCGCGGCGTCATTGCCTTGCCCAGATACAGGTCACGGATCCTCGGGTCGGCGAGGATTCCGTCGGCCGGCCCTTCGAACTCCAGTGATCCGAGGTCGAGCACGAGCCCCCAGTCCACCGTCTCGAGACCTTTGACGGCGTTCTGCTCCACGAGGACGACAGTTATCCCGAGATCTTTGAAGCCAGTGATCTTCTCGAATATCTGGTCGGCGATCATCGGGGCCAGCCCGAGGCTGGGCTCGTCGATCATCACCATCCTGGGCTCGATCATCAGCGCCCGCCCCAACGTGACCATCTGCTGTTCCCCACCGGACAGGGTTCCAGCGTGTTGGGTCTTGCGCTCGGCCAACACCGGGAATGTCTCATAGACGGTCTCCAACCTCTCATGCAGCAGCGAGCGATCCTCGATCAGGTAGCCGCCCATCACCAGATTCTCCTTCACCGTCAAGCCGGCGAAGAGGCTGGCGTCCTGGGGAACGAGACAGACCCCTGCCGCCAGCATCTGGTCGGGTCGCGAGCCATTCATACGGGCCCCGTCGAGCCTCACCTCGCCAACCCGGGGAGGGAGAAACCCGGCGATACATCGGAGCAGTGTCGACTTGCCCGCACCGTTGGGCCCGACGATGCAGTAGGAAGTGCCTTCCTCGATGTTCAGACTCAGCCCGGTCAGGATGTCCGGCCCGGCTCCGTAACCGACGACGACGTTATCGACCTCGAGGAGAGGCATTGTCTAGGCCCTCCCCAGATAGGCGTCGAGGACGGTGTCGTCCTCACGGACGATGCTGGGCGTTCCTGTGGTGAGGACCTCGCCGTGGGCCATGACGATGATCCTGTCGCACAGCGACATCACCACGTCCATGTTGTGCTCCACGATGAGAAAGGTGATGCCCGACTGGTTGAGCTCCCGGATGTGGTCCATGATTCGCTCCAAGAGCGCCGGGTTCACACCTCCCGCCGGCTCGTCGAGCATGATCAGCTTTGGCTCGGGCATCAGGACCGAGGCGAACTCGAGCAGTTTCTTCTGGCCATAGGAGAGCGATTCGGCGGTAGTGTCCGCCAGCTGATCGATACCGACGAAGCGGAGCAAGTCCATGGCTCGATCTTGCTCCCGCTGGAGAATCCGCGATCCGAGCAGACTCCTCCAGCCGGTGGTCGGTGACCCCACCACCATGTTCTCGAGCACCGTCAAGTCACCGAGATCACGGGTGATCTGAAACGTCCGGCTCACCCCGCGTCGAGTGACACGGTGCGGCATCCAATCGGTGACCTCGGTGCCCTCGACGGACACACTGCCCTCGTCGGGGGTGACGATGCCGCTGATGATGTCGAACGCCGTCGTCTTCCCGGCGCCGTTGGGGCCGATCAGACCAGTGATCGAACCCTCGGTCACCGAGAACGAGCAGTCTTTGACGGCCTGGATGCCGCCGTAGGCCTTGCTTATCCCCTGGACTTCTAGCAGGTCGGCTACGAGCCTCTCCTCACTGACGTCGAGGAGGGGCCGACACCGTCGCCGGCCCCTTCATCATCGATCGTTCCTTCGATTACCATTCCGGCTTGGGGAAGATCATGTCGGTGGTGTCCAGAGCCTCTCCGACCGGAAAGACGAAGTTGAGCGACCCGTCCTGCCACTGATTGAGGATGTAGTCGCGCCCGATCGGCAGACCACGCTCGTCCCAATGGAAGTCGCCCATGATGGTGCGAACCGGATCGTCCGCAGTCCGATCCCGAAGCCACTGAGCCATGGCGGCGTTGTCTGTGCTGCCTGCACCGATCATCGCCTGCTCCATTCCCTGGCAAACGGCGAAGGGAATCGCCTCGTCCTCACTCGGATCCTTGTCAAACGCGGCCTGGAAGTCGGCGACGAAGTCCTGGTTGGTGTACTCCTCGCCGGCCAGCGTCCCGACGAATTCAGCTGTCTGGTGCCAGACCGTGTGCACGGTAAGCCCTTCCTCGGGGCCCCCGAGCTCATCACGGAACTCAGATTGAGCCCCCTGGGACATCCACACGAAGGAGGGCTGATGACCCACCTGCTGGAGAGCCCGGACCAGGGAGAGCGTCTCGTCCACCGATGCCGTGGCCGCAAAGACCGACTCGGCGCCGCTGCTG
>DATKCE010000012.1:0-131318 GCA_035513335.1 Acidimicrobiia bacterium | reverse complement strand
ATCTGTGGGCGGCTTCACACCCCTCAAGATGTCAGGTGCGTACTGCATCCAGTGTGGAAACGACTGAGGAACAGCCTCATGACCGGCACGCTCAAGCCGGGACGCGAAGGATTGGGTAAAGGTGTCTGTCCCACTACCTCCGACGACATAAGGGAGCCAGACCTTCACCATGGCTCCTCAGGTTGGACATGCGCTTGGAAGACAACTGGCTGCCGTGTTCTCCGATGACGTGACCAGACGAGCGAGTGGGCAGTGCACATCATTCAATCGCCGGGCCAGGTTGGGTGGTTGCTCTGGATGATCTTGCTCTTGACGAAACTCCCTCAGCCAGTCTCAGGAGATCTTCGAGTTTCGGGGAGCCGCCGGCTGTGGCCCAATTCACTCGAGAGTGGCCGGCATGACGTCGTGCCGCTTCTTGTTCAACTGAACCATCAGGTCGGCAATGAGACCGACCCCGGCCATGGCGAAGGCGACACCGAGGAGCACGATCGTGTTAGTTGTGACCCTGAAGTCGTACCTGATGACGTCGTAGACGAGTTTGCCGATCCCGAGGGCGGAAAGCGTCGCTGCCAACGGGCCGAAAAAGCGAATCGGCTCGTGCATCAGGATCATACGGATCACCTGAAGGAGGTATCGCTGGGTGTCGTGTAGCCAATGGAATTTGGAGCGCCCTCTTCGAGGTGAGTACTCGATAGGCACGTAGTTGACGGAGTACCCGTTGGACAGGAAGGCGAGAGTGATCGTGGTGACACACGAGAACCCACGAGGGAGCAGGTAGAGAAACTGGTCGCCAACCTCACGACGAAAAGCACGGAAACCCGAGTTGAGGTCGGGGATGTGATGACGCGACAAGTAGGATGCCAGTTTCCTGATCATCCACTTCGCCGGGGTGCGCAAGAACTTGGCGGTTCCCCTCTCCGAAGTGCGGGCCCCGACCACCTGGTCGTGTCCTTCGAGGGCGTCGACCAGTTCCGGGATCTGATCGTTGGGGTAGGTCATGTCGACATCGGTCCACACCACCACATCGCCCCGGGCTGCCATCGTCCCGTATTTCCGAGCCGACCCCGAGCCGCGGTTCGTGGCGAACCGGATTAGCCGGATACCTTCGATCGAGGCGGCGATCTCGGCCGATCCGTCGGTGGAACCGTCGTCGATAACCAGGATCTCATAGCTGTACGGTGACTCATCTAGAGCATGACGGATCCGCTTCACTTCATCGACGAGATTTCCGGCCTCGTTGTACACCGGGAGGACGACCGACACTTGGGGAGCATCGTGGAGTGGTTGGGATTCAGCCATGCGACACCCTGTTATCGACGTTTACTCCATGCGCCCTAAGCAATTGGCACGTTTCGATCATCGGACAGGAATCCGTTCTGAGATGGAACATGCAGAGCACATTCTCGTACTTCGCAATGACCTTACGCGCCCATTGACTCGATGACTTCCAACCCGCCACCGACGGGGTAGCTTCTCGACCTCGGTCTATGACCCGGCCGGCCTGACGAAGACGCCGATCGGGAAATCGGCTTCGTGATTTGGCCGTCGGTCGAGAGTTAGCTCGAGACGCTCATAGTGGCCTTCGAGAAACCGCTCGCCCGGGCCCCGCAGAGATACGACGTAGAGGTTTGCCTCCGATTCCTCTGGCCGCTCCAGTTCGAGATCACCTACATCTTCCGCCCACGCAGCCGGCATACCGCAGTAGCTGCGGAAGCTCTGGGTCAGGCGCGTCCCCAGGTCCGCACCGTCGATCAGAACATGCGCTCCTGGGGGCAGGTCTCCGCAGAGCTCATCCATGTCCGTGGAGAAACCCTCATACTCGTGGTGATCCCACACAGGCGCCGTTGCCGCGACCGACGGCAGGAAGAGGACGAGAGCGAGCAGAGCGGCTACACCCTGTGGTACCGCCGAGGTGGACATGTGGTTCCTGGCCATGAGGTACAGCGACTCCACGGCGAGGGCCGACACCAGGCAACCGAGTGGGATCACGATGGTGACGAATCGCCTCATCGCCCAGATTTGGTACGGAGTCACCTGGGGTCGCCAGAAGTAGAGGATCGAGAACGTGACGAGGATACCGGCGACCAAGATCGCCGACCGCGGTAGATCACCCCGAAGACCACGACGGGCCAATACGGCTGCACCGAAGAAACCGAGCACAAGGAACGCAGGACCCTGGTACCAGGTGAGCCAGATCACCGCGTTATCGAAGTAGTCACGGGTCGGGTCGAGTCCTGGGACTTGCTCCTGAGCAGTCACCGTGTCTGATGGAATGGCTCCGATCGGCTCACCGGCCTGCGGCCGAATGAACCATCCGTAGGCAAGGAGCAGCGCCAGAGTCAAACACGTGAGACCAAAGATGAGCCGCTGCTTCGATCTGATCCAGTGACCGATGTTGCTGATTGCCTTCTTCGGCACGAGATCGTTAGTGAGGATCAAGAACAGCAATGTCAGGAGAATCGGCACGACCTGGTTTCTCCTCTCCAGGATGTACGCCGGGGCGATGTACAACGACTCGATCGCCCCGATAAACGCGACCAGGAACATCGCCGATCGGGCGCGCTTGAGCACTTGCCTGAGAGACTCGTCAGTTCGGGATCGCACCAGTATGTATGCGGTGACTGGCAAAAGCAGCACGATACCGTCGAGACGCACCAGCGCCGCTCCACCGAAAAGTCCACCCGCAAGGGCTGCCGCCGAAACTGAACTTCGCTGTTCAGCACGAAACAGCAGGCTCAGCCCGGAGAGCACAAACGTGGCCATGAGCAGTTCTGTGAACGGTGTCCGTGCGTAGTAGACGAAGACGAGACTGCTACCCAAAAGCGCTACCGACAACGCCGCCGCCGCCGGACCTGTGACCCGTCGCGCCAGCGAATAGAGGGCAAGAAGACAGACGGCAGCGATGAGCGGCGGGACAACTAGACCCGCCTCGACCCCTCCCAGGTCGATGATCGATCCGATCATGGCCGGAAAGGCATGCATGAACTGGGGCTCCAGACGATCTCGCCCGTCCGCTCGGTCATAGAACCCGGGAGCGTCGAACCGAAGACCTTGGATGTCGGCGAGAGGCTCCACTTCGGCGTCGACTAGGAGAGAACCGTCCTCTGCCAACCATCCTGCTGTGGCGAGGTAGGTCCCGCTATCGAGGCCGGTGAGCAGGTGCTCGCCGCGATGAGCGACGTTCACCGCCGTAAGCGATATCACGAGCAGAAAGATCGCTGTCCACCAACGGTCGACCCGAGCCGAAGGCTCCGGCAACCACCGGCGGGCCAGGCCGAAGAGGCCACCCGATATGGGGAAGACCGTCCACCAGTGGAAGAGTCCCATCACGGCCATTGCCACGGCGCCGAGTCCCCAGCAGAGGAGAAACAACGACAACGCCATTGCCACCCGATCGCCGAGCGACCACGCCCTGCTTGAAACCTCTTGCTGGGAAGGGCTTTCAGGGGTCGACAATTGCGGCAATGTCACCCCAGAAGAGTCGGCAGCATTCCGTGGAGGCTAAATCACCTACTCCTTCGCAGTTGGCATCATCCCGTCACGCCCTCCAGGGCTCTGATCGTCCGAAGCCGGTGAAGTCCTCTCGCCCCCGGCCCGATATAACACGAAATGTCGCCGACCCCTATTAGTTTCCGTTGAACTTCAACAGGGTGAGACGTCGGATCGTTCAGAACCTACCCCGTCCCGAACCCCGCCAGGCCTCGTCCCGAACCAATACCGCGACGCACCTGCTCGGGACTCTCCTGCCCACCTGGATCCTCAGGTGGGGTCTCGCCGCGGTCTTCGCCTTCGGCATCAGTGCGCTGGCGATGGCGATGGCAGGTTTCTTCTCCCTCTGGACTGTAACGCCGATCGGTGTTCTCTCGACACTCTGGGTGGGGAGACGTCTCCCATCCCTCGACGACGGCAAGCCGATCCCCTGGGCCGTCGGACTCGCCGTCGTTTTGGTAGCAGTAGCCGTCTGCGCGTACGGATGGATCGCACCACACGAGCACATAGTCACAGGGCGTGACTCAGGTACCTATTTCGCCACTTCCGCCTGGATAGCGGATGAGGGCAGCCTCTTCATGGACGTCGGTGATCCGGTCCTCGAGGAGACAGAGGTCGTCTACGACAGCATCGGCTTCTTCCCCCTCGACGACGGCGACGACCTCCGGCCTCAATTTCTCCACGTCTGGCCAAGCCTGATGGCGTACGGGATTGTGGTCAGCTCCGACGTCCACGGTGCCTTTCTCGTGGCCCCTCTCGTGGCCGCGGTCGGCCTCCTGGCGATGTTTGCTTTTGCAAGGAAGTTGCTGTCTGACGGGGTCGCACTGTTCGCCACGATCCTGTTCACAGCATCCCTGCCATTTGCTTACTTCTATCGCGCTCCGTTCTCCGAGACACTGGCCTTCACTTTTCTGTTCGGAGGCTTGTGGGTCCTGGAGGAGGCCCGCCTAAGCCACTCCCTTTCGCTTGCCACAGTTGCGGGTGTGCTGATTGGAGCGGTGGCCGTCGTTCGCATCGATGGCGTCGTAGTCCTCCTTGGACTGACTGCGTACCACATGCTCGTCAAAGCCGACACCGACGGAACGTTGGAACTGGAGAGATCCCGGCTCAACCTGATCGAGCGGGCATGGAGGGCCTCAGCGTTGATGTTCGTGGTAGCCGCACTCGAGGGCGCTGTCTTCGCTCCGCACTACATATCCGACCACGGTTCGTTGATCGCGGCGGTTCTGGCCGTGATACTCGCGCTCCGGTTGCTCAGCGCTCCGCTGGGTCGCATCTACCAAAGACACAAGGCAACTGTGGCCAACGTCGTCACGGCACTCACTGGAGCGTTCTTCGGATACGCCGGGTTGCTCAGGCCCCACACAGAGGAGCCCACTCAAGCCAATATCTATGGCATCGAACGGCTGCAGATCGCTGCGGGGGTCCCCGTCGAGCCTCTTCGAAGTTACGCCGAGATGAGCGTCCACTGGCTCCTCTGGTATCTGGGGATTCTGTTGGTAGTCCTGGGGCTTGCTGGCCTGGTATTGGGGATACGCCGTGTTCTGATGTCCCCCGACACGCGAGGTGGGGCCTTCCTCACAATGGCTGCCGTGTTCGCGATCCTCTATGTCTATCGGCCCTCCATCAACCCCGACCACATCTGGGCGATGCGCCGGTTCCTACCACTCGTAATCCCCGCTCTCGTGGTCCTCGCTCTGCTACTGGCCGCCAAACTCACCTCTGGACTCGGGCGTTGGCGGATCCCCGCAATGTTTGTGCTCGGCGCATCGATGATCGTGCCGATTTCGATCTCAACCGCGCGAGCCGGACTGGGGAGCGAGTTCTCCGGTGCTGCTGATGCGCTATCGGAGGCATGCGACACTTTGGGAGATGGGAATCTTCTCGTTTTTCTCGGTGAGTCGGCAAGGACTCGGCTCAGCGCCTTTGGGCCCTCTCTTCGAGGAGCCTGCGGCCTCACCGTGGCCGCCGAGAACCCGGACGCACCTTTGTCCGCGGAGTCCATGGCTTCGCTCTCGGCAATCGCGAACGCCGGGGAGCGCCATCTTTGGTGGGTCGGAGAGGCCCCGGAGAACGCCTCTACGACCACGCTTTTCGATAATGAATACCCCTACCTCGAAATGACACTCTTCGAAGCACCTACCGAGTGGGAGCAATTCGAACTGCGCCTGTCATCATGGAGAGGAGATCCATGACAAACAGCAGACGCCAGGTCGTTCTGAGACGGGTCACGTGGATCTTGATCGCGTTCATCGGATTGGCCGCTTCCCTGATAGCCATAACACGGACCGAT
The DNA here is from genome assembly GCA_035513335.1 of Acidimicrobiia bacterium. Taxonomy (GTDB): domain Bacteria; phylum Actinomycetota; class Acidimicrobiia; order Spongiisociales; family ZC4RG35; genus JANQRA01. Next base: position 125,536 of record DATKCE010000012.1, on the reverse strand, counting down.
GACGACCCTTTAGGCACACTCCTCGCCGAGTGGCCAATGGTGGCAGCGGCCGGAGGCCTCTACTTGGTCGGAATGTCGATCTATTCCGTCTCGTGGAGCCAGCTGTTCGACCGAAGCGACAACCGTCGCCTCATCTCCTTGGGATTTCTCATATCGCAACCAGTGAAATACCTACCGGGCGGGATCGCCCAGCCCATCGGTCAGATCACACTCACCGCACAAGCCCTCGGATCGACTCGCCGCGCTCTTGTTGCCTTCCCGGCACACGTCCTCATCAACATCGTGGCTGCCGTGACTCTCGGCGCTCCGTTGCTCTTCTTCTCCGAAGTCGCACCGTTGTGGCGATGGCTGATAGTCCTGGTTCCCATGGTATGGGCGGCATTGAATCGGAGGTGGATGGCCGGACTGCTCTCCCTCCTGGCCCGCCTACATCGAATGTTCCAGGTCTCATCCGACCTGCCTGCTCAGAGTCACATCAACGCAGCATTCGGATGGGCCCTCCTCGCGCACGCCGCAATGTTTGCCAGTTTCGGGGTACTCACGGCAGGCTCGGTCCCGGGTTGGTCAGTCGTGTCGCTGAGCCTGGCCTACGCGATTGCGTGGCTCGTTGGATACGTTGCACTACCTGCTCCAGCCGGCTTGGGAGCACGGGAAGCCGCGTTGGTCCTTTTCCTGGGTGGGGCGATAACGGCCGTGGATGCAGTACGCATTTCAGCTGTTCATCGCATAGCCACGCTGGTAGTAGAACTCACCCTGTTGGTTGTCGCCGCTGTCATGACTCGGGGCGTTTTCACCAGCACGAGGGAAACTCCCCGTAGGATCAGGACCCCTCACGACGAAATCTCACCGGTGCGCAAACGGGATGAAGACACGATCTGACTGGCCGCATCCTCCGCTCAGCCCGCCTCCGCTACCTCACGTAACTCCCGCTTCAACTCGTTGACCTCGTCGCGGAGACGGGCGGCGTACTCGAACCTGAGGTCCTTGGCGGCCTCGTGCATCTCCTCTTCCAGGCTCATCACGAGACGGGCTAGGTCTTCACCCTCGAGGTCGATCGGGGCCCTTCTCTCGACCTCGCGTCTCCGCCTCTCCCCTGCCGGCCGCTCGGACTGAACCAACTCGAGGATGTCCGAAACCCGTTTCCGCACCGTCTGGGGGTCGATGCCATGCTCTTCGTTCCACTCCCGTTGCGCCTGGCGACGCCGATTGGTCTCGTGGATGGCGCGCTTCATCGAGTCGGTGATGTTGTCGGCATACATGACCACCTGGCCGTCGACATTGCGGGCGGCCCGGCCGATGATCTGGATCAGCGAGGTTTCGGAGCGTAAGAACCCCTCCTTGTCGGCGTCGAGGATGGCCACCAGCGAGACCTCGGGGAGGTCGAGACCCTCTCTGAGCAGATTGATGCCCACCAGGACGTCGAACTCACCCAGCCGCAGCTCCCGCATGATCTGGACCCGCTCCAGGGTGTCGATCTCCGAGTGCATGTAGCGGGCCCGCACCCCCATCTCCAGCAGGTAGTCGGTGAGATCCTCGGCCATCTTCTTGGTCAAAGTGGTGACCAGGACCCGCTGCTGACGCACCGCCCGCTCCTTGATCTCGTGGAGCAGGTCGTCGATCTGGCCCTTGGTGGGCCGGATCGTCACCTCGGGGTCGACCAGGCCGGTGGGGCGGATGATCTGTTCCACCACCTGCGTGGAGTGACTGATCTCGAAATCCGACGGTGTGGCGGAAAGAAAGATCACCTGGTTGGCCTTATCCAGCCACTCGTCGAAGCGCAGCGGTCGGTTGTCCTTGGCCGACGGCAACCGGAAGCCGTGGTCGACGAGCACCTCCTTCCTCGAGCGGTCACCCTCGTACTGGCCCCCGATCTGAGGGACGGTGACGTGGGACTCGTCGATGATGGTCAGGTAGTCGTCGGGAAAGTAGTCGAGGAGGGTGTAAGGGGCCTGACCAGGGGCCCGGCCGTCGAGGTGACGGGAGTAGTTCTCGATGCCCGAGCAGAAGCCCACCTCGCGCATCATCTCCAGGTCGTAGTTGGCGCGCATCCGTAGCCGCTGCGCCTCCAGCATCTTGCCCTTCGACTCGAACTCGGCGAGCCGCTCCCCCAGCTCCTCTTCGATGCCGGCGATGGCCCGAAGCAATCGCTCCCGCTCGGTCACGTAGTGGGTGGCAGGGAAGATGAACAACTCGGTCATCTCCTCGACTACCTCGCCGGTCACCGGGTTCAACCTGAGGATCCGCTCCACCTCATCGCCCCAGAACTCGACCCGGACGATGGTCTCCTCGTAGGAGGGAAACACTTCGAGGGTGTCGCCCTTCAGCCGGAACTTGCCCCGGATCAGGTTGACCTCGTTCCGCTCGTACTGGATGTCTACCAGCCGCTTGATCGCCTCCTGCATCGGATACTCGACGCCCTGGATGAGACGAAGCAGTTGGCCCTGGTACTGCTCGGGGGATCCCAGGCCGTAGATGGCCGACACCGAGGCGACGATGATCACATCGTCACGCACCAGGAGGCCGGCGGTGGCCGAGTGGCGGAGCCGGTCGATCTCGTCGTTGATGGTTGCGTCCTTCTCGATGAAGGTGTCGGTCTGTGGGATGTACGCCTCGGGCTGGTAGTAGTCGTAGTAGGAGACGAAGTATTCCACCCGGTTGTGGGGGAAGAACTGGCGGAACTCGTTGGCCAGCTGGGCGGCCAGCGCTTTGTTGGGAGCGAGCACCAAGGTCGGCTTCTGGACCCGTTCTATTGTCCAGGCGATGGTGGCCGACTTGCCCGAGCCGGTTATGCCCAGCAACGTCTGAAACCGATCTCCGCGCTCAATGCCGGTGGCAAGGGAGTCGATAGCTTTGGGCTGGTCGCCGGCGGGCTGAAAGTCTGAGATGACCTCGAAACGGGGCACGTTGTGCAGGGTACTGCCGCACGGTGACACAATCTCAGCCGAAAAGGTTCACCGCCAAACGCGCCACGACTTCGTCGAGATCCCCTATCGAGCCGTGGTTCGGGATCACAACATCTGCCACCGACAACCACTCCGCGCGCTCGGGCTGCGCCCTCAAACGCTTCTCCGCATCCTCGGGGCTCATCCCTCGCTCGAGAGCACGCTGTATCCGGATTTCGTCGTGACAGTCGACGACCATGCGCTTCCAGTCGTCTCCGAGACCGTGGCTCAACAGGGGGATCTCAACGACGACCGATGACTCGACTCCCTCCAGCCGGACATTGATCATGTCGAAGATATGAGGGTGTGTAATCCCTTCGAGAGCGACGAGCTCGCTCGTGTCGCTGAACACGATCGAAGCGAGAGAAGGACGATGGATCTCGCCATTTCTGACCACATGTGGCCAGCGCTCGACGGCCTCGGCATAAGCCGGTCCGTCAGGTTCGAGGACAGCATGGCCCACGCTGTCAGCGTCGATGGTCTGGACGCCATGACCCTCCAAGAAATCCCTCACCTTGCTCTTTCCCGACGCCAGACCGCCGCTGAGGACCCATCGCTGCTTCTCAGAACGCACGGCATGGGACGGTAGCCTCCCATCATGCTGGCGACACCCGCTTCCTGGGAGACCCGCGTCCACCGCACCGTCGTGATCGGTCAGTGGGTGGCGCTCACCATCGGTATCGTCTCGTCGCTGGTTCAGAGTGGCGGCTCCGCTCAATCGCTGGCCGGCATGGGCATCGCCAGTGCATATGTGATCGGCACCACCCTTATACCAGAGTCCTGGTTCTGGCGACGGTTCGGAGTCGAAGCCATATGTCTCCTCGGCGCGCTCGTAGTCCTCATCGCAATGACCCTCACCGGAGGCGCTGACAGCGCCTACTTGCTCCTCTCCATGGGCCCCCCGGTGTTCGCCACCTTGTATGGGGGATTCCGGACCGGTCTCACCACTGGAATCCTCGCCGGCTCCCTGCTGGGGCTGGTGACCCTGGCCGACGGCGGTTCGCTGGTCGACACCGCCCCGGCCCTGTCCCTCTATCTCATCTTCGTGCTCCTTGTCGGAGTGATCAGGCGTCTCCTCGAAGACATCCATGTCCAGGCCACCACCCTCGCCGAAGAGAAGGAGTCGGCCACCAAACGTCTCGAACGTCTCGAAGAGATCCATGGCGCCCTGCTCCGCCTCTCCGAGGACGTGTCGGCGGGACGTCTCAATGCCATCGAGGTGGGAGCAGACACTTTGGAGACCATCCTCGAGCGCTTTCCCGGGTCGGCAGGCAAACTCGCCGTCGAAGGCGACCAGGGGATGGTGGTGCTGGCCGCACGGGGCATCCCAGAAGAAGACGGTCACGTCTATGACCTACCGCTCTCCACTTCCGACACCAGGATAGGAAACCTGGAGCTGACCACGCCTCAGCCTATGACCCCGGCGGATCTCGCCCAGGTGGCGGCGATCATCCACCCGGTCAGCGTTGCCTTCGCCAACCTGCAACTGCTCCAGGACATCGTCGGTTCGGCCGTGGTGGAGGAACGCGTCCGGCTCGCCCGGGAGATGCACGACGAGATCGGGCCCTCGCTGGCATCGCTCGGCCTCGCCCTCGACATGACCGCCATGCAGCAGGCTGATCATCCCGAAGTCGCCGCCGACCTTCAGGTCCTTCGCTCCAATGTCACCAAGCTGGTCGAAGACGTTCGCGCCTCGGTGGCCGACCTCCGCAATGCCCCCGGACCGACATTGACGGCCCGCATCCTCCAGGCGACCTCCACGCTTGGGGACGACCCGCCGGTGATCGTCGATCTCGAGGAGCGGAGGCCGCCGCGTCCGGCCCAGATCGGAGACCTCACTTCGATCATCGCCGAAGCGGCACGAAATGCCTATCAGCACTCGGGAGCGGCGATGGTGGTGATCTCCGGCCAGATCGACCGGTCATTCGGTACCTGCTCCGTGGTCGACGACGGTGTGGGGTTCGATCCCGAGCATGAGCCCGAAGGGCACTACGGATTGGTCGGGATGCGAGAGAGAGCCGCCAGGATCGGGGCAACGATCAAATTCGACTCAAAGCCCGGAGTCGGCACCGCGGTAACGGTTGAATGGGGCACGCGATGATTCGAGTCATGATCGCCGACGACCACCAGCTGTTCGCCGACGGCCTGAGCCAGGCCCTGAACAGCCTCCCCGACACCCGGGTAGTGGGGGTGGTCAACTCCGGACCCGATCTGAAGAACAGCTTGGAGAGTCAGCCGGCCGAGGTCTCGATCGTCGACATCGAGATGCCCGGAGGCGACGGCATCGACGCCATCTCCGTCGTAAGCAAACAAACCCGCGCCATCGTGGTTTCGATGCACGCCGACGACCAACAGCGAGAACGAGCCGCCAAGGCAGGTGCGTTGGGGTTCTTCTCCAAAGGAGTGCCGCTGGCAACGCTGGCGGCGGCGGTGCGGGCCGTGGCCGACGGCCACAGCCTCATCGAGTTGAGTGATGAGGAGAGAGACTCCCTCCTGGAGTCGTACAGCGAGGCAACACTCGACCCCGGTGCCGCCTCTCTCACCCCCAGGGAACGGGAGATTCTTCAACTCCTCGCCGTTGGAGTGTCGGCCACCGACGAGCTGGCCGACCGGCTCTACATCTCCCAGAAGACTGTGAAGAACCACCTCGCCTCGATATTCCAGAAGCTGGCCGTCAGTGACCGCACTCAGGCTGCGATCGAAGCGATCCGCTTGGGCATTTCGAAGCCCAATTAGGGATTGGGCCTTTAGTCCCATCACTGATCTCGCAAACGGTCCCTAGGCTGATCGGTGTCGTTAGGAAACAAATCATGTATGCCAGATTCCTGATCTTCAAGTCGAAACTGACGAGCACCGAGATTGGTGCCTCGATGGTAGAATACGCACTCCTCGTGATGTTGATCGCCATCGTGGCGTTGGTCGCAGTCCAACTTGCAGGGCAGTCATTGTCGAGCACCTACGTCGACATCGCCAACAGCTTCGATTGATAATTGATGATTCCCGAGACCCATGGGATCGGGATGTGTGTGGGCTAACTTGCCCACTGCAAGCCAACAGTAAGACGACCCAAGGAGGGTTTCCATGCTTGCTCTGTGGACCAAGGTAACGACTTGGATGAAAGATGAGAAGGGTGCCTCCATGGTGGAGTACGCGCTTCTCGTGGTCCTGATTGCGATTATCGCTCTCGTGGCCGTGGCGCTCGCCGGTTCTCAGGTCTCCTCGACCTTCGACCAGATCGCTACCGAGCTGCAGTCGTAGTCCTAACCAGGACATAGTCAATCTGAGGGGGGCCCGCCAAAGGCGGGTCCCTTCTTATCTAGGTCAAGGCCTCATGATGGAGTAGACCTCGTCCCGGTAGACCGTTCTCCACCCTTCCGCCTCGAGTAGTCGAAGCAGGGCATCACCGTTTCTGAGCAGCACCTGCTCGATGGCGTTACGTTCAAATACCGGTTGCCAATCCGTCCTCGCGGCACGCACCTCCAGAAACTCCCGTAGTCGGTTCTGATAGAGCTCTGCCCGATCATCGATGTAGACACGTCTTTGAGGGCCATCGAGCCAAATTAGGTATCCCCCTACGAAGTCGTCGTGAAAGGTACGAACAGCTTCCAGTGATCCTGCAGCCGCCACAGGAAGTGTCGCATCGTCCAGACCCGTACCCTCGACGAGAAACATCGGAAGCAGGGCGATTAGGCCGACGAAACCCACGGCGACTGGCTTCGGGAACTCTCGGGCCCACTTCACGGACATTCCGCGCAGGCTCAGCGAGATCATGGGGAGCAAAGCAATCCAGCCCATTACCACCGCACGCTCTGCCGATACTCCAAAAGCGAAAAAGGGGGCGAATAGCCAAAGCTGGCTGGCATCCACTCTACCCCGAGCAGCTCCGTAGACGATCAGAAACACGGCTAGCAGCATCGGGAGAAATCGAGGCTCCAAGAGATTCGGTGTCTGCCACTCACTGATGAGGGCGAGATATGGGCGCGCTCCGACGAAGTCCCACAGGATCTCGAATATGCCTAAGCCGTGAGCGGTCATCAGGGTGGCCAACCCGGAAACGACGACCATTTGCGATGCCTGAGGCTCTCGGTCCTTGATGACACGTAGCGCCAGGTAGCCCAAACCAACAATGAAGCTGCCGTGCACCGAGGCCCACAGCCAGAAGAGAAGGGGAAGACTCCATCGCAGGCCACGTTCGTGGTCCCAGGCGAGAATCACCAGCACGAAGAACAGAAACGAGAACAGGACTGGCCTGGGAACGAGGAATTGAGGTAGGAGGACGGCCGACAGAAGGAGAACTATGGATGTAGCGGGTACGCTTCGGCTGTATCGATGGGCTATGAGCCCTAGCCCGACCACGGTCAATGCTGAGACGACCCCAACCATCCAGCCGGTAAAGGAGAGTCCGGCGCGCGTCTCGAGCCAGGCGTATAGCAACTCGACCAACCAGCTCTGAGTTCGCCAGGCTTCGCCGGCTGCGGTGAAGGAAAAAGGATCCGAGGTGAGAACAGCACCTCCTACCGCTTGGAGTTCACCCGCCCTTATGTGCCATAGAAAGGAGTTGTCGCCGATGCGTTGAAAGGCAGAGACAACGACGGCTATCCAGGGGACTGCCAGTGCGATGTGGAACAGGGAGGGACGAAACTGAGGCGACGGCTCGATCGCCGTCTCGCTCATGTCGAGGCGAAGGCTTCAGCGATCTGGATCGCCGCCGGACCCAGCAGCACAATGAACAATGAAGGGAAGATGCAGAACACGAGCGGGAACACCAGCTTCACTGGTGCGGCAAAGGCCTTCTCCTGGGCCCTTTGACGCCGTCTCACCCGCATCTCGTCGGCCTGTACTCGCAGCACCCTCGCGATGGTGACACCGAATGCCTCGGCCTGAATCATGGCCAGCAGGAACGATCGCAGTTCGTCGAGGTCGGTTCGCTCCATCAGATGTCTCATGGCGTCACGACGGCTTACCCCGACCCGGGTCTCCTGGAGCATCCTGAAGAACTCCTCTGAGAGCGGGCCCGGGACCGTTGCCACCACTCGAGCCAGAGCCGAGTCGAAGCCGAGACCCGCCTCCACCGAGATCACCAGCAGGTCGAGCACGTCGGGCAACGCCCGCAACATCGCCTGACGCCGCTCGTCGACCTTCCGCTCCAGCCAGGCGTCGGGGCCGAAGAAGCCCAAGGCTATGGGAAGGGCGAACAACACCACCTGCTGAAGGGCGTCGGCACCAAAGTCCTGGACCACGAATGCGGCGCCGAGACCCAGGGCCGTGGTGAGCAGCTTGATGACGATGAACGCCGGCGCATCGAGGTTGCCGGGATAACCGGCCAGCATCAGCTTGCGCTGTTTCTTCTCCAGATATCCGACCGGGGTGAATCTCTTCAGGAAGTTACCCAGGCCGATGACGATGGGGCCGACAGTCCGCTGAGAGAGTGGCTTGGCCAGCTCCTCCTCGCGGGCAGCTGCGACGGTCTCCCGGCCGTAGAGCTCGAGACGGGTGGACAGCTCCTCGCGGGCTCTGGTCACTCCCATGCCGGCCCATACGACGATGAACAGAACCAAGGCGAAAACGGCGCCTACCGCGAGGACGATGGGGTCGAATCCGCTCATATCTCGATATCCACGATCTTCTTCAGCCAGAAGACTCCACCCGCCATGAGCAGCAGCCCGACTCCGATGGCGATCTGGCCGAATGTGTTGTCGAGGAGAGGCTGCAGATACGCACGGTTCGTGGTCCAGAGGAACAGAGCCATGGCGAAGGGCAGCGATCCCAGGACGAAAGCAGAGATGCGGCCCTCGGCGGTGAGGGCCCTGATCTCGCCCTTGAGCCGGTTTCTGGCCCTCATGGTGTCGGCCACGGTCTGGAGGACTTCGGCGAGGTTGCCGCCCACCTCACGCTGGATCTCGATAGCCATCACCGCCCATTCGAAGTCTTGAGACTGGGTGCGCTCCACGATTCCAGTCAAGGCGTCGCTGACCGTGATACCCAGACGAGCTTCGCTGATGGCCCGACCGAACTCGCGTGCAGTCGGGTCGGGAGCTTCAGATGAAACTGCTTCGGTGGCCTGGAGGAGTGAATAGCCGGCCCGGAGGGAGGTGGACATGAGCGTGAGTGTGTCGGGAAGCTGCTTCTCGAATCTCCGTTTCTCGCGGGAGCCGGTGAAGCGAATCAGGAACATGATCACGAGCAGGAAGATAAAAAAGGAGATCAGCCCTGTGAGCAGCCCGTTGAAGATCGCCACCATGATCCCCGCCACCGCGGCGAGGCCAACCATGGCCATGATCGCCTCACCGGCGGACATCGGGATGTTGGCCTGCTCCAACGTCGAGTTCATCCCGGACAGCAGCCCGCGCCTTCGGGCCTCCTCCTCGGCCGCCTGGCTGAAACGTCTCAGCAGTGGAAGACGGGCGAGCAGCGAGCCTTTCTCCTCCTCCAGCTTGGGGCCCTTGCGTCCATACGCCTGGAGCCGCTTGGTGAAACGACCGGGGTCGTCCTCGTCCTCGCGGCCGAACAGAATGATCAGGAACAGGAACAGGGTGAGCCCCAGGCCGGCGGCGCCCAGCAGCATCAGCGTGTCGATGTTGAGGACGGCTCCGCTTTCGACGACGAATGTGGTCAGCGGGGCCAGGGTGGTGGTCGTGGTCTGACCCGGCTGGGTGGTCGTGGTCACCGCGAAACCGGACACGGCGAAGGTCTGCGCCGAGCTCAGGCTTTGGTACCCGACGGCGAACTCGACCTCGCCCGGGGTCGATATGGGGGATACGAAACGGGCAACCAGAGTGTTGCTGATCTCCCTGCTGATCTCCTGGTAGAGCTGTGAGAGCGCCTCGGGATTGGGTGTGGAGAGGAAGAGGCCGTTGCCGGCGGCGGAGACCTGCTCCACTGCGTTGGGGTTGAAGTCCGACCCTTCCAGGGCCACCCCGAAGGTCCTCACGTCGCTGGCATCGACCGCGGCGAGAGCCTCTTCGAGAGTTGCCTCCGACGAGGTGTCCTCACCGTCGGTGAGGACGATCAGGTTGGGGAGCAGATTGCGGGCGTTAGCCTGGTTGAACAGAGACACGCCCTGGATCACCGCATCGTTGAATGCCGTCTCCCCCTCCGCCTGGATGCCATTGACCGCCTGGGTCAGCGCCTGCTTGTTGCCGGTGAACCCGCTCAAGATCCGGACCTCGTCGGCGAAGCCGACGATGGCGATCCGATCTTCGGCGCGGGCCTGATCGATGAAGCTGATCGCCGCCGCCTTGGCCTCGTCGATGGGGGCGCCCCCCATGGAGCCCGAGGCGTCGATCACCAGAACCACTCCCACCGGCACCGCGGAGTTGCCGACGGGTTGTACCTCCACGTCGGACACCGGCTCCCCGTTGGCCGTTATCTCGAGGACGGACGAGTCCGGCTCCTCGGCGAAGTTGCGGAACTCGATGACCATCTGCGTCTGGCCACCTTCGGGATATCGAGACCCGTTGATGTCGACGATCTCGATCTCCTGCGCTCCGGTCTGCGCCCAGGCGGGCACAGCCAGGAGCATCAATGCGGCGACAGCCGCGAAGAGTCTCCTCAATGTCCTCTCCGAGCGAAGGGCTCGGGATCGAAAAGGTCGGCCGGGAGCCTGATGCCCTGGTTCTCCAAATCTTCGGAGAAGGTGGGGCGAATGCCGGTGGCCTTGAGACGGCCCTTGTACATGCCCTCGTCGTCGACACCCATGCCGTAGTCGAAGAGGAACAGGTCCTGGAGGGTGATGATCTCGCCCTCCATGCCCTCCACCTCTGTCACGTGGGTGATACGGCGGGTGCCGTCTTTGAGACGTGAGACATGGACGATGAGATCGACGGCCGCGGAGATCTGCTCGCGGATGGCCCGCACCGGCAGATCGAATCCCGCCATCAGCACCATGGTCTCGATGCGGGACAGGGTGTCCCGCGGCGAGTTGGAGTGGACCGTGGTCAGCGAGCCGTCGTGACCGGTGTTCATCGCCTGGAGCATGTCCAAGGCGGCGGCGTCACGGACCTCACCGACGACGATGCGGTCGGGACGCATACGCAGGGTGTTCCTGACCAGGTCCCTGATCGTCACCGCCCCCTGGCCCTCGATGTTGGCGGGACGGGACTCCAGGGTGAGCACGTGCTCCTGATGCAGCTGGAGCTCGGCGGCGTCCTCGACGGTGATGATGCGCTCGTCACCCGGGATGTAGGCGGAGACCACGTTGAGCGTGGTGGTCTTGCCCGAGCCGGTACCACCCGAGATCAGGACGTTGAGCCGCCCCCGGACACAGGCGCGGAGGAAGTCGGCGACCCGCTGGGTCAGCGTGCCGAAGCTGATCAGGTCGGCCTCCTGGAAGGGGTCGACGGCGAACTTGCGAATCGTCAGGAACGGCCCGCCGATCGCCAGCGGGGAGATGATGGCGTTGACACGGGAGCCATCGGGGAGACGGGCGTCCACCATCGGCGTGGCCTCGTCGACACGACGGCCGATCTGGCCGACGATCTTGTCGATGATCCGGCGCAGGTGGACGTCGTCGACGAAGCGGACGTCGGACTTGAGGATGCGACCCGACTTCTCGTAGTAGATGTCATACGGGCCGTTGGCCATGACCTCGGTGACTTCCGGGTCGTTGAGCAGCGGGTCGATCGGGCCATAACCGAGGACGTCGGAGGCGATCTCGTTGAGCAGTGCCCGGCGGTCGGCCGACGTGAGCGGGAGACCCTGTTCCTGGTCGACTGCCCACTCCAGCATCTCCAGGACGCGGAGACGCAACTCGGCGTCGGACATGCCCCGGTCGTAGAGCGTGGGGCCGAGTTCCTCGACGACCTTGAAGTGGAGCCGGCCCCTCAGCTCGCTGAGGGCGTCGGAGCGATTGATGCTCGTATCGGTCGATTCGGTCTGCCGTGCTGCTGCAACTCTCTCGGATAGTGATGGCAATGCTGGCCCCCTTCTCTACTTGCGCCCGAACAGGCCGGACTTGACTTGAGCCTCTGGCACTTTGCCTGCAATCAACTCGGCAACTGACTCGAAGCCTTTAGCGACTTTCGATTTCGGATCGGTCTCCACGACGGGACGCCCCTCGTTGACCGAGGCGGCGACGACGGCATCAGATGGGATCGACGCTGCGATCTCCATCTTCAACGCGCCCTCGATCTCCTTGTTGTCGAGCTTCGCCTTGGAGTTGGAACGGTTCATCACCAACTGCACGTTGGCGGTGGAGAACTTGAGCAGTCGGAGAGTCTCCAACGCCAACTTGGCGTTCTTCACCGACGGCAGGTCCATGTCGACCAGCATCAGGACGTCGTCGGACTTCTCGATCAGCGACAGGATCAGCTCGTCGAGCATCGCCGCGGTGTCGACGATGACGTAGTCGTAGTTCTCTTTGAGAAGGTCGAGCATCTGCATGAGGGCCGCGGTGGTGATGTCGTCGGCGAATGCCGGCTCCAGCGGGGCGGCGAGGACCTTCAGCCCGCTCGGGTGCTCGGTGAGCAGCGAGTCGAGTAGCTCCGCGTCGAGATGGTGCAGCTCGTGAGCCGCGTTAACCATGGTGAAGCGGGGCTCGAGTTGCAGCACCAGACACACGTCACCGAACTGGAGATCGGCGTCGACCAGACACACCTTGGTGTCCGGGAACCGGTTCAGCACCAGAGCGAGGTTGGTGGCCAGGACGGTCTTGCCGCTGCCACCTTTGGCCGAGCTGATGGTGATGATCCGACCCTTCTTCTCGGACGACTCCTTGGTGGGGGGAGCCGCGGCGGCAGAAGAAGACTTGCGGCGCAGCACGTCGTGGGCGAACTGTTCGACCGCGGCCTCGATCTTGGCCTCGTCGAGCGGCGACTCCAGAACGTCGGACACACCGGCGCGCATCCCCTTGCGGAGGAGGTCGGCGGTGACCTCCTCGGCCACCAGCATCAGCACCAGCGAGGGATCCTGATTGTGGAGCTGACGGATCTCGTCCATGGCCTCGTCGCTGCCGTACGACGGCCCGATGAGGAGCATCCGCACATCACCCGAGCTGACGGTCTGGCTGGCCTCTTCTAGCGAGCGCGCAACCGGGAGACTGCCGTCGAACAGCTCTTTGGCGCTGGCGACGAAGTCGTCGTCCTGGTCGACTACCAGGAGGTTGTGCTCGGCCATTGACATAGAAATCAGCCTCTAGTTGTCCCCGAAGATTGCGTCCTGCAGATCTCCGCCGAACAGGTTATCGATGGTGACACCATCGGTCTCGATCTCGACGAAGTCCTCCGGTACAAGGGTAAGCCAGATCGCTCCGTTCTGGAACGCGTACACGATGCGCTCGGCCTGATCCGGGGTCACCTCGAGGGTGAACACCGTGGAGTTGCCTTGCTGGGCGGCTTCCGGGTCCGTCGTCTCGGGCGTCACGTCGATCTGCCCGGTTAGATCCTCGTCCTCCTCGACACGCACGTCGCGTCCGGCGGCCAGGACGTTGAGACCCTGGAGGACGTAGCGGGTGTAGGTGATGGTCACCGTCTCCTCCTCCGCTGCATCCGGTGCCTCTGCGTCGGGATCGGGAAGGGTGGGAACTCCCTCGATCGGGATCAGATCGAACTCGATGTCGAGGGAGATGATCATGTTGATCCGGTCACCGGCCTCGACGAATCCGTTGACACCCTGGATGTCGCTGGTGGAGATGGTGATGGCCTGGTTGCCCGAAGCGATCTTGGTAGAGAGTGGCTCCACGTCGACGGTGATGAGAGTCCACTGTGCTCTGGTCAAGATCCCGTTCTGTGAGATCGGGCCGGCAGCGACGCGGCCGCCGAGAACCGAACGCAACTCCTCGGCGCTCTGGATGGCGTCGGGTGGGGTGTTCTCGATCACGTCGACACTCTGCTGGATGAGAGCGCCGCCGCCGTCGAAGTCGGAGACGAGTACGTCGCCCTGCGTGCCCTCAGCTATGCCGCCGGCCCCGGCACGGAAGACTGTTACCTGCTCCTGGCCTGCGGTGGCATCCTCGCGGACGTTCTGCATGAAGTTCCAGACAGCCCAAGCCGCCAGTCCGGCCAAGATCAAGGCCACTAGAAGAACGATGGCTCTCCTACCCATTGAGTCCCCTTCGGTTGTCCCCTCCGACGCTCAGCGCGCTCGCCGCGTCGAGGTGAGAGGGTATAGTACCGGCGGGCCGGAGCCCGCCCTGCTTTTCAGGTTCGATAACACTGTGATTGTCGGACCTGCGAGTATCAGTCTTGAGTTTTTCGGGCATAAATCTATGGGCATGGCGACCCACTCCAAAGGACCACAGAGAAGGTTTGAGCTCGTATCTGACGCGGGCTCCGGGAGGTCGAGGTACGGGCCGCAGTCTCACCGCCGCCCGATACCGCGCTCCTTGAGCTCCTTGAGGATCGCCTCGAGGGATGCGTCCACCGGCATCGGCGGCCTCTCTTCGGCTTCGGCGCCGAACTCGCGCTCGAACTCGCGCTGTTTGCGTGGCTTCTTCTTCTCCTCCGCCTGGGCGGAGCGCTCCTTGTAATCGGGCAGCGCTTGCTTGATGGAGAGCGAGACCCGACGGCGCTCGTCCTCTTTCTCGGTGATCTTCACCTGGACCTTCTGGCCGATGGACAGCTCCAGCTCGGGAGATTCGACCCGGTGAACGGCGATCTCCGACACGTGGACGAGACCTTCGACACCGTCGGCGACCGACACGAACGCCCCGAAGGGGACGGTCTTGGTGACGGTGCCTTCCACGATGTCCCCGACCTCGTTCTCGTTGGCGAACACATCCCAGGGATCCTCGGTGGTCTGGCGAATGGAGAGCGAGATGCGCTCTCGATCGAGGTCGACCTCGAGCACCTTGACCTTGACCTCGTCGCCGACCTTGACCATCTCGCTGGGATGGTTGACGTGCTGCCAGGAGAGCTCGGACACGTGCACCAGGCCGTCCATGCCCCCGAGATCGACGAAGGCGCCGAAGTTGACCACGGACGAGACGGTGCCTTCACGGACCTCGCCTTCCTGCAGGTTGTCGAGGAACTCGGTCCTCTCCTCGGCGAGCGCCTCCTCGAGGTGGGCCCGGCGCGACAGCACCACGTTGTTACGGGCCCGGTCGAGCTCGATCACCTTGGCGGTGATGGTGTCGCCGATGAACGGGTCGAGGTCGCGGACCCGGCGCAGGTCGACCAGCGACGCGGGGAGGAAACCACGCAGACCGATGTCGACTATGAGGCCACCCTTGACCACCTCGATGACGGTCCCCTCCACGGTGCCTTCCTCGTCGGCGACCTTCTGGATGCGACCCCAGGCGCGCTCGTACATGGCACGCTTCTTGGAGAGGACGAGACGACCCTCGTCGTCCTCCTTGTCGAGGACCACCGATTCGACTCGATCACCCACCGAGACGGTCTGCTCGGGGTCGATGTTGTTGCGGATCGACAACTCGCGGGTAGGGATAAACCCCTCGGACTTGTATCCGATGTCGACCAGAGCCCCCTCGGAGTCGACGCTGACGACGGTCCCCTCGACGATGTCACCTTCCCGGAACTCGAGGACTGTGGCCTCGATGGCCTTCTCGAAGTCGTCTCCGATGTCGTCGGGCAGGTCGCTGAGGTCGGGTGCGACCAATGCCTCCCGCTCCTGATATCTGGGAGTCTCGCCCGCCTCGTCGTCGGACGTCTCGGGGGCTGTCTCGTCGGACGTCTCGGGGGCCGTGTCGTCGGACGTCTCGTCGCCGGAAGACTCTGCGGGAGGTTCGGGGGCTGTTGCCTCGGGGGTGGGAGTCGCGGACTCCTCGGTGGCTGCGGTGACGGCCTCGTCGGTAGCCGGGGTCTCGGGCGCCTCTGCCGTCTCCTCGTGCTCCGAGGGGGCTACGGGCGCGTTCTCTTGGGGGTTGGACATGTGTGGGTAGTTACCTCTTGGGAAGATCTCTGTCGACGCATTGGTCGACAGGCATGGAAAGTGTACGCAGATACCCGCGTTTCGCCAAGCCGCATCGGCCCCCCGACTCCGCGAACCCAGGGTTGCAGGCCCCGCTCAGCGAAGTCTGGCGCCCTCGGTTCGCGGACAGTGTCAGAGTTTCACCGCGGCCAGGTCTGGACCCCAGGCGACATCCACCACCAAGGGCACGTCGAGCCCCGTGACGCCCTCCATGGTCTCGGTGACCAACTTCTCGGCGATCTCCTTCTCATCGAGCGGCACCTCGAGGATCAACTCGTCGTGGATCTGGAGGAGGAGAGTGGCCCCCAGCTTCTCCCGACGCAGCTCCGAGTCCAACTCGATCATGGCCGCCTTGATGATGTCGGCTGCCGTGCCCTGCACCGGGGCGTTCAGCGCCATTCGCTCCCCCATCTGACGAATGCGAAAGTTGTCCGACTTCAGCTCAGGCAGGTATCGGCGCCGGCCGAACAGTGTGGTGGTGTAACCCTGGTTGCGGGCGGCGGTGACCACCGACGACATGTACTCCTTCACGTCCTGGAACTGGGAGAAGTAGGCGTCGATGTGCTCCTTGGCCTCGTCACGGCCGATGCCGAGACGGTCCGCCAGGCCATACGCCTCCATCCCGTAGAGCAGACCGAAGTTGATCATCTTCGCCCGGCGCCGCTGCTCTGCGCTCACCTGGTCGGTGGGGACCCCCCACACCCGGGCGGCGGTGGCGGTGTGGATGTCGAGCCCCGACTGGAAGGCCTCGATCAGGAACGGGTCGCCGCTCATGTGGGCCAGGACGCGAAGCTCGATCTGGGAGTAGTCGGCCACCAGGAACTCGTTGCCGGCACCGGCGATGAAGGCGCGCCGGATGGTCCGCCCCGACTCCGACCGCACCGGGATGTTCTGCAGGTTCGGGCTGTCGGAGGAGAGCCGGCCGGTGGTGGCCGCCATCTGGTTGAAGCGGGTCCGGATGCGCCCGTCGGGGTCGATCAAGGGCAGATACCCGTCCACGTAGGTCGAGCGGAGCTTCTCCAGCTCGCGATATTCGAGCAGTGCCGTCACCAGAGGGTGGTCGAGCTTCTGCAGCACCGAGGCATCGGTCGACGGTTTCCCGGTGGAGGTCTTCTTGAGGACCGGCAGACCGATCTGGTCGAAGAGGATGGCACGCAGCTGGTCGGTGGAGTTGACGTTGAACGGCTCACCGGCGAGCTGGTGGAGCTTCTTCTCCAGCTCGGCGAGCTTCTCGCGCAGATCCGCTCCCATCTGCTCGAGATAGGGACGGTCGACGCCGATCCCGGCGTGCTCCATCCGGGCGAGGACGGGCACCAGGGGGAGCTCGTAGGTGAGGAAGAGGTCCAGCTCGTCTCGTTCCGACAGCTCGTCGCGCATGACGTCGACCAATTGGCGGACCGCCTCGACCCGTCGCCCCTCCAGCTCGACGTCGGGTCCCCCGTCGAAAGGCAGCATGCCGTCGTCGCTCTCCTCCCCGTCGGGTGACACCAGCTCCAGCCCGAGGATCCGCTCCGCGATCTCCTCTAGCCCGTAGGTGCGCTGGCTGGGGTTGACTATGTAGGAGGCCAATGCGGTGTCCATGGCCGGCGTGGCGAGATCGTGACCGAGTTCGAGCAGGGCGCGCGCCAACGCTTTGAGGTCGTGGCCGGACACGCCGGCTCTCCCCTCGCTGATCGCCTCGAGGATGGGCTCGGCACTCTCGAACGGGACCACCACCGCCTGATTGGGCCCGGTCGACACGGCGAGCCCGTAGGGGTGCCCGCCTTCACTGACCAGACCGAGGACCAGATGGTCCATCCCGGCGAACGTGGCGACACGGTCGGGCGTGGTGGTCAGCTCGGAGTCGACGTCGAGGAGCTCGGTGGCGCCTCCGGTCGAGGGGAGGGCTTCTTCGAGGTCGTTCCACATCGTGTGGAACTCGAGACTGTCGAAGAGCTCTTTCACCGTCTTCTTGTCCCACTCCCTGGTGGCGAACTCGCCGGTTGGCCGGCCCACTTCGAGATCGTCGACCAGTGCCATCAGCTCGCGGTTCAAGAACACCTGATCCCTGTGGGCGGACAGGTTCTCCCTCAGCTTGGGGGTCTGGTCGGCCACCGCCTGATAGACACCGTCGATGCCCCCGTACTCGGAGACGAGCTTGGCCGCGGTCTTCTCCCCCACTCCGGGCACCCCGGGGAGGTTGTCCGAGTTGTCACCGCGGAGGGCGGCATACTCGACGTATTGCGCAGGGGTGATGCCGTACTTCTCCGTGACCCAGTCCTCGTCGGCGAGAACCGTGTCGCTGATGCCGCGTCTGGTGTAGAGCACCTTCACCGGCCCGCCCACGAGCTGGAAGGCGTCGCGGTCGCCCGTGACGATGAGCACGTCCCAGCCGTCGGCGACGGCCTGCCTGGTGAGGCTGGCGATGATGTCGTCGGCCTCGTACCCCTCCTCTTTCAGCTGGGTGATGTGGAGGGCCTGGAGCACCTCGTCGATGAGGGGGAGCTGGCTCTTGAAGTGGTCGGGCGCCTTGGCGCGATTGGCCTTGTAGTCGGGGTACGACTCGGTGCGGAAGGTCTCCCGGGACACGTCCCAGGCGACGGCGACGCCCTCGGGATGATGGTCCTTGATCAGCCGGATCAACATCCGGGTGAAGCCGAACACCGCGTTGGTCACCTGCCCCGACTTGGTGGCGAGGTCCTCGGGCAGGGCATAGAAGGCGCGATAGGCGATCGAGTTGCCGTCGATCAGGGCGAGAGTCGGCACCCCACCGACGGTACTAGCCGACAGGGACATGGTCGCCCCTCCGCTTGCGCGCATCAGATGGGCTGATCCCGCCCCATTCGATTCGTGAAAGCGGTGGTCAGGAGGACAGTTTCGTGAGGAGGCGGTCCCGCTTCTCGATCAGCTTGGCGGTCTTCGCCTCGAGGTGGGAGAGGGTCTTCTCGAAGCGGCGAACGTCGGCCGCGGTGAGGCCTGCCTCCTCGCGGTCGATGTAGTTGCCGAAGGCGGCATCCTCCTGGGCGTCGTCGTTGATGGAGCGGTGATAATCCAACTCCGCGGCCACCTGCTCCACCTCTTTTTGGAGGTCGGCGATCTTCTCGTTGAGTCGGAACAGTCGACGATGGATGCGCTTCACGGCGTGTCCAATTCTCGTCACACCCGCTCCGTACGGTGAAGTCATGTGGCCGGAAAGGGAATATCAGAAGGCCCTCGAGCTGATCAAAGCCGGGATCAACGACTGCGAGGTGGGCCGACGCCTCGGAATCCCCCGAGGCACCATCCGGACCTGGCGGGTCGGCCTTCAGGAGGACAGCGGCGGACGCACCAAGGAGTGGTCGGGACGGCGCAAATCGGGGCCATGCTTCCGCTGCGACGGCGGCTCGATCGACGAGGAGGCGTATTCGTACCTTCTGGGCATGTATCTGGGCGACGGGTGTCTGTCGCCTGGACCCAGAGGGGTCTATCGCCTACGACTGTACTGTGACCTGAAACATCCCGACATCATCGAGGAGGTCGCCACCCATATCGTGATCATGCGTGGCATTGACCAAGCCACCTTCACACGTAAGGAGGGATGTGTCGAGGTTTCCGCCTATTGGAAGCACTGGCTCTGCTTGTTTCCGCAACATGGTCCGGGACGCAAACGCGAGCCACTGATCGAGCTCCAGGCGTGGCAAGAGGCCATCGTCCAGCCCAAGGCACTCATCCGTGGCCTCATTCACTCTGATGGGAATCGGCACATCAATGAGGTAACTCGAACTCTTTCGACTGGCCCCAAGACCTATCGCTATACGCGCTATCAGTTCAGCAACAAGTCGAGTGACATCCAGGCCATCTTCACCGACGCACTCGATGCCCTCGATATTCACTGGACGCGAAACAGCGAGCGTGATGTCTCGGTGTCGAGACGGGAAGATGTTGCCTTTCTCGACACCTTTGTCGGTCCGAAGAGTTGACCGATAGAATTCCCCATCTCGCGGGAGTGTTGGAACGGTAGACAAGATGGTCTCAAACACCATTGCCCGTAAGGGCGTGTGGGTTCGAATCCCACCTCCCGCACCATTTCAGCCCAACGCCTGCGCGTAGAGCTCCTCGGTCTGTTCGTTGGGTGACAGGCCCATCGTCTCTTCAGCATGTCGCAGAGACGCCCGTAGACCCGTACCGCCTCGGCCCGGTCGCCTGAGGCGAGATGGCACTTCCATGACCCGAGCGTGACCCGACTCACGGAACGGCACCAGGTCGAGCACCCGGCGCGCAGCCTGCAGAGTGGCCACCGGCTCGTCCAGGGTCAGCCACACCTGGGAGAGGGCGTCGAAGGTGCGCACCTCGTACTCGTGGAGATCGCGGCGCATCCGCTCCACCCACCCCCCAACTCTCCGGGCAGAAAAGCCCGCCGGAAGATGCTCGAGGCCACCGAGGCATCCGACCATGCCTCCCGGGGGCCGGGCCGGTCCGCAAGAGACCTTCGGCCCGATCGAGGGAGTTGATCGCCGTCTGGAGGTCGACCCAGGTCCGAGGGGGCAGGCGAAGCTCGTACGATCCGTCCCGGCCGTCGAGCACCGAGGCCCCATCCATCCCGGCGGGGGTCAGCACCTTCCGCAGCTTGGAGACGATCGCCGCCAGCGCCGGCATCCACTGGTCGGGCAGGTCGTCGTCCCAGAGGACGTCGGCGAGACGGTGTCGGTCGACCTGGTGTTGCTGGGACGCGAGGAAGACGAAGGCCAGCCTCCCCTGACGGCCCGGGAAGTCGGATGCCTCGATCAGGCCGTGGTTCGATTGGATGCCGACCCGGCCCAGCAAGTAGATGCGATGTGCCAATCCGTCTCCAACCAATCGCCAAAGTCCGCCGGATACCGTATCCGAATGGGACACGACACAGAGGAGGTCCAGGAGTGCCGGATAGCGCAAGTGTGATCGAATGCCCGTGTGGGGCGGTCGTCGACGGAGAGTCCACCGAGGACGTCGTCACCAAGGCCCAGAGCCATGCCAAGGAGACCCACGACATGGAGCTCTCCAACGAGCAGGCGCTCTCGATGGCCCGTCCGGCGTGAGGGAGGAGTGCCATGCCACTGGTAACCATCAAAACCCCTGAGGCGGTGTTCACCGACGAGCAGAAGAGAGCCATGATCGAGCGGGTAACCGAGGCCATGGTCGAGGTCGAAGGCGAAGACTTCCGCGACAAGACGTGGGTGGTCTACGAAGAGGTCCCCAAGCAGAGCTGAGCGATCGGTGGGGAGCTGATCGGTCCCCGCTGAGGGGGGAGGTCGAGCGGGTCATCCGGTAACTTCCCGGGATGACCCGCCAGACCTTCTTACCCGATCGGGTGTTCGACTCGGTCGGAGGCCGGATGCTCGAGGCCCACGCCGTGGTGATCGACGGCGACCGCATCGCAGCCGTCGTGCCGGCAGGACAGGCCACAGACGCCACTCCCCTCCCCGGCCACAGCATCCTCCCCGGCCTCATCGACTGTCACACCCACCTCACCGGGCCGGTGGACAACGGTCAGGGTTACGCAGGACTGGTCATGCGAAACTCAGCCCAGGACGCGCTCATCGGAGTCGCGCACGCCGCGACGACCATCGAGGCGGGATTCACCACGGTCCGCGATATCGGCACTTTTCGCGCCTTCACCGACGTCGCCCTCCGGGAGGCCATCGACAGCGGATGGGTGACCGGGCCGCGGATGATGGTGGCAGGCGCCTACGTCACCTGCCCAGGCGGAGGAGGCGACATCACCGGTCTGGCGGTCGACGTCGACGCCTCGGTGCCCCGGGAGTTGAGGTTCGGGGTGACCACCGGCACCGACCAGATGAGGGCGAACGTCCGTCAGATCCTCCGCTTCGGAGCCGACTTCATCAAGGTCATCGCCACCGGGGCGGTACTCACCTCCGGGACCAACCCGGGTGCGCCCGAGTTCACCGAGGACGAGATCCGCGCCGCCGTCGAGGTGGCCTCCGAGGCCGGCACCCACGTCGCCGCCCACGCTCACGGCACCGAAGGGATCAAACGGGCGGTGCGGGCAGGAGCCCGATCCATCGAACATGGCTCCCTTCTCGACGACGAGGCCATCGGCCTCATGGTGGAGCACGGGACCTATCTGGTCGCCGACCTCTACGACGGGGACTACATCAACCAGTTGGGACCTTCGATGGGTTACAGCGAAGAGGTGCTCCGCAAGTCGGAGATGACGACCGACGCGCAGCGGGCCGGATTCGGCAAGGCTGTCGAAGCCGGGGTTCGCATAGCCTTCGGCACCGACGCCGGTGTCTTCCCTCACGGGAACAACGCCATCCAGTTCGGCCACTATGTCGAATGCGGGCTCACTCCGGCTCAGGCGATCCAGTCGGCCACCCGTTGGGCGGCAGAGCTGATGGGGTGGGAGGACCGGGTCGGCGCCCTGGAGCCAGGTCTGCACGCCGACCTGATCGTCGTCCCCGGCGACCCGACCGAAGATGTCGGCCTCCTGCAACAGCCTCTCTCAGTGATGAAAGGTGGACACTGGGTGATCGCTCCGCCGCTCTGACCCTTTCTGTGTGGACGAGGGCCGATATACCGGCCCTGGTGCATTAGGAACGCGGAAGTGGTTTCGGTGGGAGGGGCTTCACGACGGCGGGTGAGCCTCCGGCCTCTACGGTGTCGCCGATCGAAACCGTCCTCTTCAGCATCGCCAGAGCGGCGCCGGAGGTCGCCGAGGTGACGTTCCCCACTTCGGCACCGTCGAGGCGCACCGGGTCGCCGGCGACCACTTCGCCATCGGTCTCGAGGAGGCGGAGGTTCCTCGGGGTGTTGCCGCCCCGGCTGTCGATTCGGGCGACCAGCTCCTGGCCGAGGAAGCATCCCTTGTCGAAGTCGACGCTCGCCGGGACGAGACCGGACTCATGGGGGATCGTGCTCTCATCGACGTCCACACCCCAACGCGGCTCCCCGGCGGCGATCCGGAGTGCCTCATACTCGGTCTGGTCCCCGATCTCGAGCGCGGGGCGCTCACCGATGACGAGCCGGCGCTCCACATCCGGCCACGATAGGTCGTAGCCCTCCCACTCGCCGACCACGATCCAGACCTCGTCGGGCTCCTCTTCGATCTCGACGTCGACTCTGATCCGATATCGGCGAAGGGCCTCGGCCAGTTCGGCGCCCCGCCCGCCATCGGTGACGAGACCGATCCGGTCGTCGTCGCGGACCACCCAGAGCAGGAAGCGGAGCTTCCCCTGAGGTTCGAGGAGGAACGAGCGACGGGTGTCCCCCCGCTCCATGTCACCGAGCTCCTGGCTAATGATGTCGTTGAGGAAGCGCAGGCTGTCGGAGCCAGTGAACCAGACGAGGTCGGGTCGTTCGGGGGCGATCCAAGCGGTGTCAGACATCGGCTATCTCACGCAGGAATGGTATTTCGTAGAACGTCCTCTGAAACCACGCCGACACGTCGCCGAGGCTTCCGGTTGCCATGACCACGCCGAAACCGGCGAGCAGCAGACCCGAGGCGATGTTGATGGGGCGCAGGTACGGCCGGAGCTTGCCGAACACCTTGAAAAGCCCGAGGCCGGCGAGGAGGAACGGAACCCCGAGACCCAGCGAGTACGCGACCAGCAGGAGGACGCCCTGACCCACCGTCTCCTGGGTCGCCGCGGTGAGCAGGATCACCGTGAGCACCGGGCCGATGCATGGCGTCCACCCGAAAGCAAAGGCGGCTCCCATGACCGGCGGCGCCCACCTTCCGAGCCGGGACGGACGCACATGGACCTTGCGCTCCTGGTTGAGCGTCCCGAGGAGGCCCCGGTTCGACACTGCCATGGACACCATCAGCAATCCGAACACCACGATCACCAGGCCGGCCACCCTGGTCAATGCGTTGAGGTTCTGCCTGAGGAAACCGCTGATGACGGTGGCTCCGGCCCCGAGGGCGGCGAACACGACGGTGAACCCGAGGATGAACAACAGGATCACCCAGGTCATGCGTCGCGGTGAGGCCTGACCCTGATCGAGCTCGGTCGCCGAGTAGCCGGACATCATCGACAGATAGCCGGGAAGGAGAGGAAGGACACACGGCGAGACGAAAGAGATCACCCCGGCACCGAAGGCGACCACTAGCTGGATTATGAAGGCGGCGTCGCCCACGTTCTCGAACATGACTCCTGGCAGTTCAAACGGAGACCTACGGGACGATCTTCCCACGGTCGGTGTTTACTCTCGCTAAATGCGATCTGGCCTGCGGCGGATTCTCGACCCCCTTCTCCCCGTCGGCCGTTTCACCGCATACGACAGGCGGGTCGTCTTCATCATATGGGTGGCGGGGGTGATCCAGGGGTTCGGCCAGTCCCAGGCCAGCGCCAGTCTCCCCTTCACCCGAGTGGGCCTCGGCCTCTCCGAGGGCGAGATGAGCCTCATGCTCGGCCTCGCCCGCCTCGCCGCATTCGCCGCCCTCCCCATCGGCTGGCTCGGCGACCACCGGGGACGCCGCCGCCCGTTTCTCATCGCCATGACCGTGGTCGTGGTAGGCGGCGCCGGAGCAGGGCTGGCCGCCGACGCCTGGCAGTTCGGGCTGCTCCACGCACTCCTCCGCACCGGGACCGCCGCGGCATCGGCGTTGGCGGTGGTGATCCTCGCCGAGACGGTGAGCGTTCGGATCCGGTCCTACGCCATCTCGTTCTTCGGAGCCGCGGTGTCGTTGGGGAGCGGGTTGGCCCTGATGGCCCTTCCCCTCGCCGATGGCGGAGGCCAGGCGTGGCGGACCCCGCATCTGTTGGTGGGGGTGGGGTTTCTCCTCCTCCCCTTCCTGTTCCGGAACGTCCCCGAGAGCAACGTCTACCGCGACGATCCGCAGGGAGGCCACTGGAGAGAGCTGGTGTCGGGCCCGTGGGCGCGCCGGTTCTGGACCATCATCGTCATCAACCTCCTCGCCGCCGCCTTCGGGGCCGTGGGGGCGGCCTTCTCCACCGAGCGACTCATCGAAGGCGTGGGCATGAGCACCGGAGGCACCGTCGCCGTGCTTCTCGGTGGTGGGACCCTTGGCGCGGTCGGCTTCTTCGTCGGAGGTCACCTGTCGGATGCCTGGGGGCGCCGCCGCACCTCGATCACCAGCCTGCTGTTGACCATCGCCGGCGGCTTGACCCTGTATACCTCGACGTCGGTGCCGGTGATCGTGGTGGCGGCGATGGTGTCGGCGTTCGGCACCTTCGCGTTCGTCCCCTCGGGCGGCGCCCATCGCGCCGAACTGTTCCCCACCCATCTCCGCTCGAGCGCTAACACTGCCGCCTCCAACGCCGGTCTGGTGGGCTCGGCGTTGGGGCTGATCTCGGGGATCTACACCATCGACACCTTCGGGCTCTCCAACACGATCTATCTGTTGTCGGCGGGCGTCGCCATCGCCGCTGCCCTCACCGCCACTCTCGACGAGACCCGGGGTCAGGACCTCACCGCGGTCAGCGCCGACCGCCGGTAGCCGGCCAGGAGCACCAGACCGCGGATCACCAGCATCGCCGCCAGTGCCCACCAGATGCCGTTGATCGTGTCCCCCAGTGGTGTCCACAACATGAGGGCGATGGCGGCGAGGCTCCCGGCTCCTGTGGAGACCACCATCGTCCCCAACGCCAGCAAGCCCAGGTAGATGCCGTCGGCGACGAACAGCACCGCCGCGGCGGGCTCGGCGAGTGCCACCACTCCCGCCGCCTCGACCGCCAACTCGGCCACCACGTCTTCACTGGCCAGGAGCGCCAGGCCGAACCTGCCCAACCCGACACCGATCATGAGGATGACACCGGCGACCACACCCCAGAGCACCAGTCTCCGATTGAGCGCGTGCACCGCATCGAGGTCGCCCCGTCCCGCGGTGTCGGCAACCATCGCCTGGGCGGCGATGGCGAACGAATCCGCCAACAGTGCCGAGAGCAGGAACACCTGGGCAACCAGTTGATGGGCGGCGATCTCGGCTGGACCGAGCCGGGTGGCGACCGAGGCGGCCACCGCCAGCGCGGCGAGGAGGAACCCGCTCCGCATCGAGAGGAGGGCGCCGTTACGGCCCAGGTCGAATAGGGAGGGGAAGCTGGTGCGGAGCCCCTGGGGCCGGGCCGCCATCCGGCGTGTCACGATGAGACGCAGGAACCACACCGCGCCGAAGTACTGGGCGATGACGGTGGCGATGGCAGCTCCCTCGAGACCCCAACCTGCGGCGAAGATCAGAATCGGGTCGAGCACGAAGTTGAGCACGTTCACCCCCAGTGCCACCTTGAGCGGGGTCTTGGTGTCCTTGTGGCCCCGGAAGGCACCGTGGCCGACGGTGACCACCAGCACCGCCGGCGTGGCCAGTGCCCGGATGCGGAGGTAACTGACCGCCGGGTCGGCCACGGCCCCACCGGCCCCCATCAGATCGACGAAGAGCGGAGCTGCCATCTCGAGCAAGATCGACACAGCCAACCCCAGGACGACCGCCAGGAGCAGGGCATCGCCGACCCAGCGACGCGCTTCGTCGACCCGACCCGACCCGAGGGCACGGGCGACCAACGGCGTCAGCACATAGGCGAGGAAGTTGAAGGCGAAGAAAGCAAAGCCGAGGATGGCGGTGTCGACTCCGAGCGCGGCCAGTTCGACCGTCCCGAGACGGGCAACGAAGGCGGTGTCGGCCAGCGTGAGCAGCGGGTCGATGGCGAGGGCGCCCAGAGCCGGGATGGCCAGGGCCAGTATCTCTCGATCGATCCGACCCAACCGTGATGTCACCTGCGCTTCTTCCCCGCCGCCTCGTACCGCCCCAGCCACTCACACAGCCCGAACAGCTCACACGCCCCGCAGTCGGGCCGGCGGGCATCGCAGACGTCCCGCCCGAACTGGATGAACCGCATCGAGAGCCCCGACCAGGTTTCGGTTGGGTAGAGAGCCTTGAGGTCGACTTCGATCTTGACCGGGTCGGACTGCTCGGTGAGACCGAGGCGGGCGGCGACCCGCTTGACATGGGTGTCGACCGCGATCGCGGGAACGTCCCAGACCTCGGCCAGCACCACGGACGCGGTCTTGCGACCAACCCCCCTCAGCTTCACTAACTCCTCGATGGTCCCGGGGACCTCACCCTGATACACCTCGTCCAGATCCTGCGCCAGGCTGATGATCGACTTTGTCTTCTGCCGGTAGAACCCGGTCGAAAAGATGATCTCCTCGACGTCCTCGGGATCGGCCTCGGCCAGGTCGGACGGCGTCGGATACCTCTCGAACAATCGTGGGGCCACCCGGTTCACGTTCTCATCCGTGGTCTGCGCCGACAGCACGGTGACGACGAGCAGCTGCCAGGCGTCCTCGTAGTCCAGGGCGGTGCCCATCTTCGGGTAGCGCTCAACGAGCCGGTTGAGGACGGCGCGCGCCTTGCCTCGCTCCGCCGGGCTGGGTGTCGACCCGTCCGCTCTCTCTCCTGGCATTCGAGCAGGGTATCGCCGGGCCCTACCCTCCCGGCGGTGTTCGCCTCGAGAGAGAACCGTGCCGTCCTCGCCCTGGTCACGGCCGCCTTCTTGTTCGGCGCCACTTTCGTCGTGGTCAAGTCGGCGCTGGAGTCGATAGAGCCCTTCGCCTTCATCTCCTGGCGCTTCGCCATCGGGGCGGCGCTGCTGGCGGCACTGGCGCTTCCGCGCGGCAAGACCCTCTGGGCCCACGGCCTGCTGGCCGGAGTGGCGCTCTTCGCCGGCTACGGCCTACAGACCCTCGGCCTGGTCTACACGACCGCCGCCAAGTCGGCCCTCATCACCGGCCTCTACGTCGTGTTCACCCCTTTCCTCGCCGCCGCCTTCAGCAGGCGACGCCCCAGCCCTTGGGTCGTGGCCGGGGCCGTCACCGCATTTGTCGGCCTGATGCTGGTGACGGGGATCAACGGGCTCACACTGGAGACCGGCGACCTGCTCACCGTGGGATGCGCGTTCGCCTTCGCCGTCCACATCGTCCTCCTGGCCCGCTACGCCCACCAGCATCCGGTGGTGCCGTTCACCACCGTCCAGCTGGCGGTGACGGCGGTGCTCTCCGTCCTGGTCTCATGGGGCTTCGAGTCGGAGCCTTGGATCCCCGACCGCTCGGTGTGGGGCGCGATCGCCCTGACCGCGATCGGGGTGACCGTCGGCGCCTATCTCCTCCAGATCTGGTCCCAGACGGTCGTCGGTGCGGGCACCGCCGCCGTGGTCCTTTCGGCGGAGCCGGTGTTCGGGGTGGCCACCGCATGGATCGTGCTCGAGGAGCGGCTCACCCCCCAGGGTTGGCTCGGGGCCGCCCTGATCGTGGCCGCAATCTACGTGGTGGTGACCAAGCAGCGCGATCGGGCCTCACGCGAGGCGGAGGCGGTCACTCCGGCTCACTGACTGACCTGATAGGTGTCGTCCTGCAGACGGCGCGCCAGCCGCATGAGGAGACGGATCCCGGCCACGGTGAGGAACAGACCGAGGGTCAGGATGATGATCATCTCAGGACCCGTGGAGAAGGGCTTGTCGCAGAACTCCAGGCCACCGGGACAGAGGCCCCAGCCGGTGCCTCCGTCGAGCAGGTCGATGAGAACCAGGATCGGGACGATGGCGATGGCTATCGCCACTAGCACCAGGATGAAGACCGCAAGCCTCACGAAGAAGACAGCCACGACAGACAAGGTAAACAGGAACCGCCCACAATCCGGTGCCAAACCGGGGCCGGAACCTGGGGCCGGTACCTGGGCGGGTCACACCCGGTCGTAGGTGACGAAGCTGAACCCGGGATGGTCCTCCCGCGCCACCACGCGCCATCGTGACCGGTCGAACTCGGGGAACCAGGTGTCGCCCTCGGGCTCTGCTTCGACCTCGGTCAGCTCCATCCGGTCGGCGCGTGGCAACGCGGTCCGATAGACCTCGGCACCGCCGGCGATGAAGGCGTCCATCCGCGAGGATGCCACCATCGACAGCGCCTCCTCGAGGGACCCGGCCACCTCGACCCCGTCATGAGACCAATCAGGCCGACGGCTGAGGACGATGTTCACCCGGCCCGGCAGGGGGCGACCGATCGACTGGAAGGTCTCCCGCCCCATCACCAAGGCGTGGCCCATGGTGATTCGCTTGAACCGTGCCAGGTCCTCGGGAATGTGCCAGGGAAGGCCACCGTCGACACCGATCACACCGTTACGCGCCACGGCGGCGACGATGACCGTGCGGGACGTCACCCGCTCAGACGGCGATGGGGGCGCGTATCGCCGGATGTGGGTCGTAGCCCAACACCTCGACGTCATCGACGTCGAACTGGTCCAGCGAACGGCGCTCCGGGTTGAGTCGGAGCGTGGGCAGCGTCTTGGGCTCCCGCTCCAGCTGGAGACGCGCCTGCTCGATGTGGTTGAGGTACAGGTGGGCGTCACCCAGGGTGTGGACGAAGTCACCGACCCCGAGGTCGCACACCTGTGCGACCATGTGGGTGAGGAGGGCGTATGACGCGATGTTGAACGGGACGCCCAGGAAGATGTCTGCAGAGCGCTGATAGAGCTGACAGCTCAGCTCGCCGTCCGCTACATAGAACTGGAACAGCGTGTGGCAAGGCGGGAGTGCCATATCTTCGACGTCGGCCACGTTCCAGGCGCTCACGATGTGACGGCGGGACGCGGGCCTCTCCTTGATCGAGGCCACCACCCTCTCGATCTGGTCGACATGGCCGCCGTCCGGTGTCGGCCACGAGCGCCACTGATAGCCGTAGATCGGCCCGAGGTCGCCGTGCTCGTCGGCCCATTCGTCCCATATGGTGACCCCGCGCTCTTGGAGCCAGCCCACGTTGGTGGAGCCACGCAGGAACCAGAACAGCTCGGCGATGACCGAGCGGAGATGGACCTTCTTCGTGGTGACGACCGGGAAGCCGGCAGAGAGGTCGAAACGCATCTGGTGCCCGAAAACGGAGAGGGTCCCGGTCCCCGTCCGGTCCGCCTTCTCCACCCCTTCGTCCAGCACCCGGCCGAGGAGTTCGTGGTACTGCCGCACCGGGCCATCGTACCGGCCGTGCTATCCCCGCCGGTGTCTCTCCAACGCGTTCTTTTCCCGCTCCGGGGTTATGGTGCCTCCCATGGCCAAGTTCGACGTTGACGCCATGTTGGAGCGGTATGCCCAGCGGGCCAAAGCCGTCCGTGATCGGCCGCTGCCGCCGGTTGCCGGGGAGGAGCGGAAGAAGTTCATCGACCAGGCTGAGACCGACTACACCGACTATGCCCTAGTGGCCAGCGCCTCCTGGGAGATCGACGACGACCACCTGGTGTTGAAGATCCCGCTCCAGGCGAGCGGCTGAAAGTCGAACCGGATGCTCGACAAGCGTCTGGTGATCGTGTCCGGCAAGGGTGGGGTGGGCAAGTCCGCGGTCGCTTCCGGTCTCGCCTTGATGGGTCAACGCCACGGACTCCGCATCCTCGCCGTCGAGATGGAGTCCGGTGGCGGTGGCTTGTCTTCCCACTTCGGCACTGGGCCGCTCGCCTTCGAGCCGCGCGAGGTGAGACCCGGGCTCCACGCCATGCAGATGGTGCGTTCCGACGCCCTTCTGGAATATCTCTCCCTGCAGCTGCGACTCCCCGGCATCGGTCGTTTCGGCGCCGTGGCGCGCGCCTTCGACGCTCTCGCCACCGCGGCCCCGGCGGTGCGGGAGATCGTCACCATCGGCAAGATCCTCTGGGAGGTGCGTGAGGATCGGTGGGACATGGTGGTGGTCGACGCCCCGCCCACAGGTCAGATCGCCAGTTATCTGCGCGCCCCCACCTCCATATCGGAGCTCGTCACCACCGGGCGCATCCGGGCTCAGGCCGGCTGGATGGCAGAGACCCTCGGCGACCCTGCCTCGACCCAGCTCCTGTTGGTGACGCTCGCCGAGGAACTGCCCACCGTGGAAACCCTCGAGACCATCGATTGGGTGAGACAGACCGGAGTGGTGACCGAGCCGCTGGTGGTCACGAACCGGGTCCTCGAGGAGGTCGGCTCCACCAGCTCCCCCACCGGCCCCATCGGCGACATGATCACCCTGCACCGGTCGCTGGTTGTCGAGCAGCGCAAGTGGCTGGAACTGTTGCCCGCCGACTTGTCCATCCCTTACCTGTTCGGGCTGTTCACGCCCGGGGAGGTGGCCGCCCACATCAGCGACGACCTCGAGGCCCTCGCATGACCCGGATCGTGTTGGTCACCGGTGCCGGCGGGGTGGGCAAGACCACCTTCTCCGCGGCCCTGGCGGTGAAGGCTTCTCGCGAGGGAGTGCGGACACTGGTGGTGACGGTGGACCCTGCCCGGCGATTGGCCTCGACGCTGGGGGTTGAGGAACTCGGGGACGAGCCACAGCCTCACGGCGAGGAGGAGAACCTATGGGCGGCGATGCTCGACTCGGAAGCCTCGTGGCGGGCGGTGGCGATGAGGCATGCCGACCCCGACGTGGCCACCCGGCTCGCCGACAACGAGTTCTTCAAGGCGGCGTCGGAGCACTTCCCCGCGTCACAGTCGTATGCCGCCGCCGACCAGGCGGCCACTTTCGTCCAGGCACGCGCCTGGGACCTGGTGGTGGTGGACACCCCGCCGTCGGGAGGCGGGATCGACTTCTTCACCGCGCCGGCGCAGATGGCCGATCTGGTCGGGGGGCGTCTCCTCCGCTGGATCACCGGTGGCCCCCTGCCGGGCCGGAGGTTCTTCTACAACCGGGCTGCCCGCCCGATGCTGCGAATCGCCGACACCATCCTCGGCTCCGATCTGCTGCAGCGGGTCTCCGAGTTCCTGCTCGACCTGCGCACCACCTACGACGGGGTGGCTCGTCGGGGCAGGGAGATCGAAAAGGTCCTCCGCGCCGCGTCGACGCTCGTCGTCACCACGGCCGACCCGGCCCCGGTGGCCGAAGCGGTGCGGTTCTATCGACAGCTCCCCGACCTTGCCTCGATCCCCGCCGCAGTGGTGTTCAACCGCGCCCTCCCCGCCGAGTGGGCGGCAGTGAGACCGGACCCGGATCTACCCGCGGAGTTGGCCCGGCTGGCGGAACAGTGGAGCGCGGAGACGTTGCGACAGGCCGACGCCCGCGAGGAGTTCTCGGCCCGATACGGGGCGCGTGTCGCCACGGTGCCCTGGCGCCCCGACCCACCCAACGACCTGGAAAGGCTGGCTGCACTCCTGGCAGAATCTGATGGCCTCCCCTGGGATGACCTGCTTCCTTGAGCACGGATGCCAAATAGGCTGAGGGCATGGCGAACTCAGCCGCATTCTTCGATCTCGACCGCACCCTGATCTCAGGAGCGTCCGCCTTCCCCTTTGGTGTTGAGGCCTGGCGCCAGGGCCTGGCTACCCGCGGCGACATCCTCAAGTGGACGATCGCCGCCCTCAGCTTCCTCATCGCCGGGGACAAGGGCAATGGAGCCTCTGTCGACATCCGGGGCGAGTTCCTCGCCCGTGTCGAGGGGGCGTCTGTCTCTGATCTCGACCAGATCGGACAGGCCATCCTCCCCAAGCTGGCCACGCGGGTCCGTCCCGAGTCGCGCAAACTGGTGGCGATGCATCACGAGACGGGCCGGGACACCTGGATCGTCTCGGCCAGCCCGCACGCGATCGTCGAGCCCCTGGCGACCTCTCTCGGCATGACAGGGGCGATCGGCACCGAAGGCGAAGTGCGCGACGGCCGCTTCACCGGACGTCTCGGCGGCCCATTCATCTACGGGCCGGGCAAGGCAGAGGCGATCGAGAAGCTGGCCTCGGACCGGGGCTATGACCTGGCGCTCAGCTACGCCTACTCCGACTCGATCTCGGATCTTCCGATGATGGAGTTGGTGGGTCACCCGGTGGCCGTCAACCCCGACTCGGATCTGGCGTCCATCGCCCACGACCGGGGCTGGCCAGTGGTCATCTTCGCCCGCAAGACCAAGCGTGCGATGGCGGTGAGCGGAGTCGCCACCATGACCGCGACCGCGGCCGGCATCGGATACATGCTGGGACGCCGTCACGGCAGAACCTCGACACTGGCCCGTCTCACCCGATCGACCCTGGGCCGCTAGACAGGCCGTTTTCGACCTTCCCCGACCGTTTTAGAGGATGGCGCGAGGGCCGAGGAGCTCTTTGAGCTCGGCGAACAGGGCTGAGCGCGGCTCGACCTTGTGATCGTCCCCCAGCTTGAGGGTCTTGGTGTCACCGTTGTCTGCCAGGCTCAGTAGCACCGTCGCCGAGCCGGGGTGGTTCTTGAGTATCGACTTGAGACTCGAGACCACCTCGGGGGTCAGCCGCTGGGCTGCCACCGACAATCGGACCGTCGAGTCATCGCGAACGAACAGCTCCTTGATCTCGCGGGCCACCACCTTGACGTCGTCCCCGCGATGATCGAGATGCCCCGACACCACCACGATGGCGTCCTCGACGATCACAGGCCCGAAGTCGTGGACCGTCTTGGGGAAGACGATGACTTCGACCGATCCCTCGAGATCCTCGAGCTGGAAGAAGAGCATCGGGTCGCCGTTGCGGGTCCAGCGCCTGGTGATCGCGCCGACCAGCCCGCCCACGACCACCGAGGAGCGGTCGTTGAGCTCGTCGAGTTCGGAAATGGTGGTGGTGGCGGCGGCGGCCAGTGACGGGCCCACCGACAACAGGGGGTGGTCGGACACATACAGACCCAGCATCTCTTTCTCGAAGGAGAGCTTGATCTTCTGCGGCCATTCCTGATCGGTGACCTCGAAGTCCTCTTCGGAGGTCTCGGGTGACTCGCCGGCGAAGAGGGAGTATTGGCCCATCTCCTCGTTTCGCCGTCTCTCCAGAGTGGTGTCGAGGATCAGCTCGTGCATGAGAGTGAGTCCCTTGCGGCTCTGACCGAGGGCGTCGAAGGCCCCGGCCTTGATCAGAGACTCCACGGTTCGTTTGTTGAGCGCCGACACGTCGACCCGGTTGACGAAGTCTAGGAACGACTCGAAGGGACCTTCCGCTCGCGCCTCGGCGATCTTCTCCACCACGCCCTCGCCGACGTTGCGCACCGCCGATAGCCCGAACCTGATCCGACCGTCGAGCACGGTGAAGTCGGACTCCGACTCGTTCACGTCGGGGACGAGGACCTCGATGCCCATTTGACGGCATTCGTTGAGGTAGACCGCGGTCCGGTCCTTGTCTCGCTTGGTGGCGGTGAGCAGCGAGGCCAGGTACTCGGCCGGATGGTGGGCCTTCAGGTAAGCGGTCTGATAGGCGACCAGGCCATATCCGGCGCTATGGGACTTGTTGAAGCCATACCCGGCGAAGTGGCCGATCAGGCGGAACATCTCCCGCCCGGTCTCCCCGGTGTGCCCCTGCTCGATGCAGCCGGCGACGAACCTCTCCTCCTCGGCCTCCATCACCTGCTTGATCTTCTTGCCCATGGCCCGGCGCAGGTTGTCGGCATCGGCCATCGAGTAGCCGGCGAGGTCCTGGGCCACCTCCATCACCTGCTCCTGGTACACCATGATCTGATAGGTGTCGCTGAGGCTCTCGGTGACGGCGGGGTGCAGCTCCTCGACGGGGGCCCGGCCGTTCTTGCGGTCGGCGTAGAGGTTGTGCATGTTGGCGCCCATCGGGCCGGGGCGGTACAGGGCCACCAGGGCGATGACGTCGTCGAAGCTGTCCGGTTTCAACGAGCGAATGAGGGCACGCATGGCAGTGCCCTCCATCTGGAACACCCCGATGGTGTTGCCCGTCTGGAGGAGCTCGAAGGTCTTCCGGTCGTCGAGGGCGATGTTGTCGATGTCGATCCGCTCGCCGGTGCTCTTCTCCAACAGCTCGAGACAACGCTCGATGATGGAGAGGTTGCGTAAGCCCAGGAAGTCCATCTTGAGGAGACCGAGGTCCTCCACGCCGTGCATCTCGAACTGGGTGACCGTCTCGGCGCCGTCCCCTTTGCGCTGGACGGGGACGATGTTGGTCAGCGGCTCGGGCGCGATCACCACCGCGGCGGCATGGATCGAATCCTGGCGCCGAAGACCCTCGAGGCCCTTGGCGACGTCGACCACCTCTCTGACCCCCGGGTCGGACTCGTACATCTCTCGCAGACCCTGGGCGTTGGCGTACCAGTCCTTGACGTCGGAAGGAGCGGAGGCGTCGGGCGGGTCGAGCACCTGGTCGAGAGTGGGATCCTTGCCCAGGATCGACGGTGGCATGGCCTTGGCCACCCGATCGCCGAGCGAGTAGGGGTGGCCGAGGACCCGGGCGGAGTCGCGGATCGCCTGCTTCCCCTTGATGGTGGAGAAGGTGATGATCTGGGCGACCCGGTCGTGCCCGTATTTCTCGGCTGCATATCGGATCATCTCGCCGCGGTAACGCTCGTCGAAGTCCATGTCGATGTCGGGCATCGACTTGCGGCCAGGGTTGAGGAAGCGCTCGAAGATGAGCCCGTAGCGAAGGGGATCGATGTCGGTGATGCGGAGCACGTAGGACACGATCGACCCGGCCGCGGAGCCGCGTCCTGGCCCGACCCTGATCCCGTTCTCCCTGGCATGGCGGATGAGATCCCAGACGATGAGGAAGTAGGCGGGGAAGCCCATCTCCTCGATGATCTTCAGCTCGTGCTCGACCCGCTCCCAGACCTCACCGCTCGGGTCGCCCCCATATCTCTCCCGGGTTCCCTGCTCCACCAGCTTGCGCAGATAGGTGACCTCGGTCTCGCCCTCGGGGACGGGGAACTGGGGCAGGAGGATCTTGCCGAACTCGAGGTCGACATCCGCGCGTTCGGCGACCCACAGGGTGTTGTCACAAGCGCCGGGGAACCGATCTTCGGGAAAGATGCTCCGCATCTGCTCGTCAGACTTGAGATAGTGCTCCGATCCCTCGAACCGGAGACGGCCCGGCTCGTTGCGCAACGACCCGGTCTGGATGCAGAGGAGGGCGTCGTGGGCGTCGTGCTCGTCCTGGCGCGTGTAGTGGGCGTCATTGGTGGCGAGCAGGGGGGCACCGATCCTCTTGGATATGTCGAGGAGGTCACCCATGATGCGCCGTTGCGCCTCGAGACCGTGGTCCTGGACTTCGATGAAGAAGTTGTCCTTCCCGAAGATGTCCTGGAACCTCCCCGCCGCCGCCACGGCGGCCTCGAAGTCGCGGTGGGTGCCCCTGTTCCCCTCCTCGGAGACGGCATCGGGTCCGAGAAGCTGGGGGACCAGCCCGCCGAGACAACCGGAGGTGGCCATGATTCCCTCGGCGTGACTGGCCAAGAGGTCGAGGTCCATGCGTGGCTTGTAGTAGTAGCCCTCGAGGAACGACTTCGACGAGAGGTGGAGCAGATTGCGATACCCGATTTCGTTCTCGGCATAGAGCAGCATGTGATAGCGCTTGTTCTGGTCGGCCGGTGGGCGGTCGAACCTCGAGCCGTCGGTGAAATAGGCCTCGATGCCGATGACCGGCTTGATGCCATGGTCTTTGGCTGCCTTGACGAAGTCGACGACTCCGTAGAGGTTGCCGTGATCTGTGATGCCGATCGCGGGCTGGCCCAGGCGAGCCGCGGCGGCGACGACGTCGCTGATCCTCGCCGCACCGTCTAGGAGGGAGTACTCGGTGTGGAGATGGAGATGTGAGAACGACACTTCAGCTCAGGCTTGGACTTACAAGCATGTAGTTCTTCGAATGTAGCACCTGAGTCAAGCGGGCTCGGGAGGCCGGGAAATTTGCCCTTGCCTCGTTTGTCTACCCCAGGCGGGCGCGGTAGCCGGCGGTCGACCGGCGTCTGTTCGACCGACGATGGTGCCCTCCAACACAACAGCGCTGCGGTTGGCCCCCTTGGCCCAACGACACCTCAGCACCCGGGAGCCAAACGGTCGAAGTCGGCCGCCCATACGCAGTCCCCGCCCATCGTCAGAGCACCAGCACGGCGAGGATGGCGAGACCAGCGATCGCCGCGGTGACCGCGATCCGCGCCGACTCGTTGCGGGCCCTGGCCCACAACTCCCCGATGACGAACCCGGCGATCAAACCCCCCAGATGCGCTTCCCAGGCGATGTTGCGGATGATGAAGGGAAGCGCGGCATTGAGGAGGAGGAGAAACCCGATCTGACGCAGCAGGAACCGTCCCTGCGCCGTGTTGCGTCGCCGCACCGCCCAGTTCAACCAGATTCCGAACAACCCGAATATCGCTCCCGAGGCCCCGACGGCCACGTCTCCGGGGCTGCCCATCACGTAGACGAATGCGCCCCCGACCCCGGCGGAGGCGAGGTAGACACCGACGAAGGGCCAGGTGCCGACACCGCGCTCGATCTGCGGCCCCAGCACCCAGAGCGCCCACATGTTGAACAGGATGTGGGTGAATCCGGCGGCGTGGAGGAGGATCGGGCTGAAGATGCGCCACCACTCGCCTTCGGCCACGAGAAAGTTGGCCTGGGCGAACATCTGGAACAGGGGCTCGCGCAACCCGATCATGGTCAGCAGGTAGAACCCGACCGCGATGCCGATGAAGGTCTTGGTGGCCGGTGCCCCGCCGGTCGGGGACACGATCCGCTCCTTCGGGATCACCTTCTGCGTCCCCTCCTCACGCACACACTCGGGACAGCGTTGCCCCACCGAGGCGTCGATGGAACAGGACGCACAGATGGGCCGCTCGCAACGACTGCAGCGGAGCAGGGTGTGACGGTCGGGGTGTCGGTAACAGGTCGGAGCCGCCGTCGTGTGGTCCTGGGTCACGATTCCGAAAGTACTAGGCAGCAGGTATTAGGCATCAGGACAGACCTTCGAGGACAGCGAGCAGGTCGGATGGGAGCGGAACCTCCACCTCCAGGTGCTCCCCGGTCCTCGGGTGGGTGAACCGGAGACGTGAGGCGTGGAGAAAGGTCCGGGGAGCGCCGATGTCGTTGCGGAGGGCGCCGTAGACGCGGTCACCGACCACGGGATGGTCGATTGCCGCCAGATGAACCCGGATCTGGTGGGTGCGCCCGGTCTCGAGGGTGACCGCGAGGAGTGAGAGGTCCGAATCCTCGAAGTACCTGGCCACTTCGTAGTGGGTCTGCGCCGGCTTGCCGCCATGGATCACGGCGCGTCGGGTCGGCTGGGCCGGGTCCCGCCCCACCGGGGCGTGGACGGTGCCGGTCGGGGCGCCGAGGCGGCCCTCGACCAGCGCGGTGTAGGTCCTGTCGATCCGGCGCAGCCTCAGATCGGAGGTGAGGGTCTGGTACGCGGGCTGGTTCCGTGCCACGAGCACAGCCCCCGAAGTGTCCTTGTCGAGCCGGTGAACCAGCCCCCAGCGACCCTCGGCCCCCACCCCTTCGAGTTCGGGGAAACGGAAGAGCAGGCCGGCAGCCAGAGTCCCCGACGTCTGCCCGCTCCCCGGATGCACCACCACCCCGGCCGGCTTGTCGACCACGATCACGTCTTCGTCTTCGTGGAGCAGCTCGAAAGCGACGTCTTCGGCCTCCAGCCGGGGATCACTGTCCGGGCGGGTGCAGCGGATGACCTGACCGGCCCGGACCCGATCGGACCGCCGTGCCGGGATCCCGTCCACCTCGACGTCTCCCTGCAGCATGAGCGACGCCTTGGCCCTGCTCAGGTCGAGGAGCTCGGCCAGCGCCTTGTCCACTCTCGCCCCGTCGAGCGACGCCGGGACCTGGAGATCTATCTGGTCTGCCACGACCTGAGGAGTAGCAGGCCCACCGCCACCGTGACCGAGGCGTCGGCGAGGTTGAAGGTGGGGATGAACCAGAGCTCGATCCAGTCGATCACTCCCCCGTCGAGTAAACCGTCACCCCGGGCGAAGCGATCGACCAGATTGCCGATGGCACCGCCCAGGACCAGGCCGAGGATCACGGTCTCGAACACCTGGCGCTCGATGGCGATGGCACCGATCACGACCACGGTGACCAGCATGGCTGCGATCGCCACCACCCTTCCCCCGTCCTGGAAGAAACCGAACGCGCTCCCGAAGTTCTCCACGTACGTGAAACCGAAGAATCCGGGAATCACCTCGACGGGATTGCCGGCGAACTCGACGGCAGCGAGACGTTTGGTGAGGAGGTCGGCCGTCAACACCACCGCGCCCACTCCGAGCGCGATCAGGTAGCGCTTGATCAAGAGATACGTGAGGCGCACTCGACGCACAGCGTCGAGTACGGAAGCACTTCCAGCCGCTCCACGGGTATCGCCGTCCCGCACGACTCGCATGTCCCGTATGTCCCGGCGTCGATCTGTTCCAGGGCCCGATTGGCCTTGCTCAGCAGGTCCAGGGTGTTCTGCTCGATAGACAGCTCCTTGGCGTACTCGAGCTTCATCGAGCTGGCTTCTGCGTTGCCCGGGTCGGGGCTGCGGTCGGACGAGCTCTCGGTGAGACGCGCCTCCTCGAGATCGCGTTGGTAATCTGCGATCTGATCTTCCAGCCGCTCTCTTTCCTCCTCGAGCTTCTTCTTGAAGCGCTCGAGGGTGGACTTGGCGAGTTTTCTAGCCACTTCAACACCTCACGAAGGCGGGAGACCCTACCAACGACCACAATCACAGGTCGAGTTTCCTGCGCACTGTGTTCGACATCGGTCTTGCGGACGACCAACACCTTGGACCGGCTGCGCATTCCCGATTTCAAGGTCACATCCGAGCCGAGCACGTCATGGAGGAGCCTCGCCACCTCACGAGTCGCCTTGCCGCCCTCGGGTGGAGCAGTGACCCTCACCTTGAGCCGCGCACCATGGCGACCGTCGATGCGCGACCGGGAAGAGGCGGGAACGACCCAAACCGAGATGACCACGCCGTCATCGGTGGCGGTGAGTGCGTCGTCGGGCATCGTGGTCAAGCTACCGGGTCGTCGAGCGCAGTTGCCCAGGTGGGACCGTTACCCTGCCGGTCTCTATGACCACCAACGAGACGGTGTTCACGCCACTCGACAACCAGCCCGACCACGACGCCCTGGAGCAACGCATCCTCGCGTGGTGGGACGAGAACGAGACCTTCGAGAAGCTTCGCTCCAAGAACTCTGGGGCGGAGCCGTTCAGCTTCATCGACGGCCCGGTCACGGCCAACAAGACCCTCGGGGTGCACACCGCGTGGGGGCGCACCCTCAAAGACGTCATCCAGAGGTACCAAGCAGCAATCGGCAAGGATCTCCGCTATCAGAACGGCTTCGACTGTCAGGGTCTGTGGATCGAGGTCGGCGTCGAGCAGGAACTGGGTCTCGACTCGAAGAAGGAGATCGAGGAGTTCGGCCTCGAGGAGTTCGCCCGAAGGTGCCGGGACAAGGTCGCCTGGTCGGTCGAGGAGTTGCGGCGTGGATCACAGCGTCTCGGCATGTGGATGGACTGGGACAACGACTATCTGACCTTCTCCGACAACAACATCGACTACATCTGGCGTTTCCTGGCCACTCTGAACGAGCGTGGCTGGCTCTATCTCGGGCATCGTTCCACCGAGTGGTGCCCCCGTTGCGGGACTTCGATCTCACAGCATGAGATCACCGGCCAGTCGGGGGTCTACCAGGAGAAAACCGATCCCTCGCTGTCGGTGCGCTTCCCGCTGACCGAGCGCCCCGGCGAGGCGGTGGTCATCTGGACCACCACCCCATGGACCATCCCCGCCAACGTGTCGGCAGCAGTCCACCCGGAGTACACGTACGGTCGGCGCCCCAACGGCGACTGGGTGGCGGTCGAGCGCTACCCCGAAGACGAGTTCGTCGAGACCAAGCCGGGGCGCGAGATGGTGGGCTGGGCCTATCAGGCACCCTTCGAGGACCTGGCGGCCGGAGCAGGGATCGAGCACCGCGTGATCCCCTGGGACGAGGTCACCCTGGAACAGGGCACCGGCGTGGTGCACATCGCGCCGGGTGCCGGTTCGGAGGACTTTGAGTTGGCCCCGCTCCACGACCTCCCCGTGCTCGTCCCGGTCGACGGTGCCGGTCGCTTCTACTCCGACTACGGCTGGCTGGCGGGGATGTCGACCGCCGAGGCCAAACAGCCAATCATCGACGCTCTCGAGGAGAAGGGCTTCCTCGTGGAGGCCGGCGAGTATGTCCACTCCTACCCCCATTGCTGGCGCTGCGACACCCCCCTCATCTTCCGGGTCGCCGACGATTGGTACATCGCCGTCGAGGAGATCCGCCAGCCGCTCAAGGACGCCAACGCCACGGTGAATTGGACCCCGGCGTACATGGGCAAGCTGATGGACGACTGGCTCAACAACATGGGTGACTGGAACATCTCCCGTCGTCGCTACTACGGGCTCCCGCTCCCCTTCTACCCCTGCGAGTGCGGTGAGGTGACCGTGATCGGCTCACGTGCCGAGCTCGAGGAGAAGGCCACGGCGGGGATGGACCAGCTCGAGGAGCTGCGCCGCCCCTGGATCGATCGGGTCACCATCCGCTGTGACCACTGTGGACGTCAGGACCTGACCCGCATCGAAGAGGTGGGAGACGTGTGGCTCGACGCCGGGATCGTCCCCTTCTCCACGCTCGGCTGGCAGAACCCGGAGTGGGTCCCGCAGGGCAACGCCAACGGAGCGGCCCGGGGCCTCACCAACGCCGACCTCCCCGACCACGCCTACTGGGAGAAGTGGTTCCCCGCCGATTGGGTATCCGAGATGAGAGAGCAGGTTCGCCTCTGGTTCTACTCCCAGCTCTTCATGTCGGTGGCGCTGGTGGGACAGGCTCCGTTCCGCACCGTGCTCGGCTACGAGAGGATGCTCGCCGAGGACGGGCGGGAGATGCATGGCTCATGGGGAAACCTGATCAGCGCCGAGGAGGCGTTCGAGCGCATGGGCGCCGACGTGATGCGCTGGCTCTATTGCGGGCATCCGCCCGACCGCAATCTCCTGTTCGGATATGAAGGCGCGCACGAGGTCCGCCGCCGGCTCCTCACCCTCTGGAACTCCGCCCGGTTCCTCATCGACTACGGGAACATCGAGGGGTTCGCGCCCACCTACTCCGACCTCGACGGTGGGCTCGGCGAGCTCGGCCTCACCACCACAGACCGTTGGCTGCTCGCCCGGGCCGGCCAGGCCATCGAGGACGCCGCCGCCGGCTACGACCGTCTCCGGACCGACGAGGTGATCCAGTCGTTCGAGGCCTATCTCGACGACCTCTCCAACTGGTACATCCGTCGCAGCCGGAGACGGTTCTACGAGTTC
This sequence comes from Acidimicrobiia bacterium, assembly GCA_035513335.1. GTDB lineage: Bacteria > Actinomycetota > Acidimicrobiia > Spongiisociales > ZC4RG35 > JANQRA01. The sequence goes on along the minus strand of DATKCE010000012.1, from coordinate 83,757 downwards.
GACGAGCCTGCGTTCCGGACCCTCTGGGTCGGGGTCGTGACCGCGTTGCGGATCATCTCCCCGGTGATGCCCTTCCTGGCAGAGCACCTCTGGTCCAATCTGGTGGCGGGGGCCTGCGACGACGCCCCCGAGTCTGTGCATCTGGCGGGATGGCCCCAGGAACCCGGGCCCATCGACGAGGATCTCCTCGCCGAGATGGCCACGGTGCGTCGGGTGGTGGAGGTGGGTCGGCGGGCGCGTATGGAGGCCAACATCAAGCTTCGCCAACCGATCCGCCGGGTGGTGGTGCGCGGGGCCGACCGGGCCCGCGCCCACGTCGCGCAGATCGAGGAGGAATTGAGGGTCAAGAAGGTCAGCTTCGACCAGGAGACCACCGTCGAGGTCACCGTGAAGCCGAATTTCCCGATCGCCGGGCCCCGCCTCGGGCCCAAGATCAAGGAGGTCGCCGCGGCCCTGGCCATCGGCGACTACGAGGACCTCGACGACGGTGGGGTTCTCGTCGCCGGCGAGACGCTGAGTGCCGACGAGGTGCACCGCACCGAGCGAGTCGTGCTGGAAGGTTGGGTGGTGGCCCATGACGGCAATGTCAGCGTGGCGATCGATCCGACCCTCGACGAGGAGTTGATCCTCGAAGGTCGGGCCCTCGAGATGATCAGGGCCTTGAACGAGCAACGGAAACAGGAGCAGTTGGCATTGACCGACCGGGTGCAGCTGCGTCTCCCCGCCGCGCACGCCGATCTGGTCGAGTCATACCGCGATTGGATCGCCGCCGAAGTCCTGGCCACCTCCATCGAGATCGACGACGCGATAGAGGGCCCGGTGATGATTCGGGACGAGCAAGCTCGCTGAGACCCGCTTCGGTTTCGGAGCCGCGCTGCCGATATCACTGCACGTGTCAGCGACTTTCTTCGAGGTGACGGCGAGATTGCGTGACAGCCACGGCCGCAAGTTGATTCGATTCGCCGCGGTCAGTGCCTTCAACGTGTTGGCCGGCCAGGCGATGCTCTACGGAGCCCAGGTCCTCCTGGGATGGCCGGCAGTGCAGGCCAATGTCGTCTCGGTGTGCCTGGGTGCCGTCCCTGCCTATCTCCTCAGCCGCTACTGGGTTTGGGAGAAACGGGGCCGGAACCGGGTCCTCGGAGAGCTCGTCCCGTTCTGGACTCTCGCCCTGGTCGGGTTCGTAGCCTCCACGACGGCCGTCTGGTATGTCGACACCCACTGGGCCGCCTCACCGGTGGTCGTGAACCTGGCCAACCTGACCGCATTCGGCATGGTCTGGCTGGTGAAGTTCTTCGTCCTCGACCACTTCCTGTTCGGGCCCGAGCGAGCCCCCGCGGTCTGAGGGCAACCGGCGTTCTCGCGGGAACGGCCCGCGGCGAAGCCCTATTCGTCTTCGTCAGGCGGTTCCGGGTAGTCGTCGTCCCCTTCTGTGGGGTGGTCGTCGGAGTGCAGTTGGAGATCGGTGGCCACACCGGTGAGGATCTCGTCGAGGTGATCGCCGCCCTGGTCGTCGGGAGAGTCGAACGAGTCCGCCGAGTCAACGGAGTCCACCCAGTCAGCCGAATGATCCGAATCGCCGACCTCGGCTTCGATGACTGAAGCCTCGGCGGTCAGCTCCTGGCCCGACCTCTCGATCACCGCCTCCATGTCGTCGAGTTTCTCGGACACCTCCCCGGCCAGCACCGCCAGCTCGGACCGCACCGCCGCAACCCGAGTGGTCAGGGCGGTGATCTCGGCCTCGGCCTCGCGTCGCTTCGCCTCTCGCTCTTCGCTCCAGGAGTCGGCATCGCTCCTGGCCTCTTCGAGGATGCGCTCCGCCTCAGACTCGGCCTCCTCGACGAGACGGTCGGCCGCGGTCTGCGCGGCGACCAGGGCCCGCCCGATGGCACTCTCGTCGATCCCGGCCGGGGCCTCGACGATGGCAGACTCCGGCTGGGCGGCCTCGGGCTCGACGGCTGCCTGCGGCTCCGGTTGGGGAGCGGAAGTCGTCGTCGCCCGCGCCGCGGCCCGGGCCTCGTTGAGCTGCTCGTTCAAATCCTTGATGGTCGCCACGATCTCGTCGAGGAAGTCGTCGACTTCGTCGAGGTCGTAGCCACGCAGTGCGGTGGAGAATGTCTTCTGTTCAACGTCTGCTGGAGTCAGCATCGATGCACCTCTCGTGTTCGTCGGGCAGGATAAGAAAACTGCGGGCTGGCACCAAGGACTAGCGGACTATGCCGATCAAGATCCTGATCGCCACCAGGAGCACGATCGGCGAAAGGTCGAGCGCCCCGCCGCCCAGCCTGATCGGGGGGATCACCCTCCTAATGGGGAGTATCAACGGGTAGATGATGCGGTCGAGGAAGTGTTGGACCCGACCCAGGGGGTGAGCCGAGGAGACCCGGATCCAGGAGAGAATCACCCAGGCGAAGACCGCGTAGAAGTAGAGCTCCAGGATGGTGACGATGGCGTCGCGCACTGTCAGTCGATGTCGTCGAGCTGATAGGCGCCCAGGGTGGCCAAACGCCGCTTCTCATCGCGGCTGAGTGTGACCCGGGGCGGGAGCACCAGCACCAGTCCGTCGCCCACCCGACGCATCGACCCGTCCAGAGCGTAGATGAGGCCCGAGGAGAAGTCGACGACCCGACGCACCAGGTCGGGATCGGTGCCACGCATGTCGAGCACCACAGGCACCCGGTCCCGAACGCGGTCGGCGAGAGCTCTCGCATCGGAGAACTCCTCGACCACGAGGATGTCGGATTGGATCTCCACCGGCCGCACCATCTGCGACGTCGGGGGTGGTTCGACCCGGCGGCTGGTCTCCCCGAGGCTGGGCGGCTCCACCCTGCTCTGAGGACGGTTGGCGGCCCGGGCGGTGGGCGGAGGCTCCACCCTGCGGCTCTCCGGCATCGCCTCCGCTGGCCGAGGCTGGGTGGTCGGCTCCTGGTAGCTGGTCTGGTGGTTGGAATACTCGGCAGCCTCGGCCTCGATTTGATCCTCATCCACCAGCCCGAGGTACACGAGTGCTTTCGAGAACAGTGAGGACATTCACGCTCCGGTTGGTTTGCGAGGACCAAAGATAGCCCGTCCCACCCGTATCATCGAAGCACCTTCGTCGATTGCGACTTCGAAGTCGTCGGTCATCCCCATGGAGAGCTCGGCCACCGAGGGATGCCCTACGCCCACCTGGTCTCTGAGGTCGCGGAGCGTCCGGAAGTGGACACGGCTGTCCTCGGGCCGGTCGGGCAGGGGCGGGATCGCCATCAGGCCGCGCACGTCGAGGCCCATCCCGACCATCCACTCGATCGCCCTGGGGAGCTCCTCGATGGATACCCCCGACTTCTGCGATTCGTCACCCATGTTCACCTGGGCCAGCACCGGCGGCGGGAGGCCGTGGCCTTTCATCCACGCCTCACCCAGCGATCGGCGGTCCATGGAGTGGAGGAGATGGGTGACTCCCCTGACCATGCGCGCCTTGTTCGATTGGAGGGCGCCGACGTAATGCCAACGGATGTCCCCGGGCAGTGCAGGCGCCTTCTCGGCCAGCTCCCCGGCCCGGTTCTCTCCGAAGTCCCGGTGGCCCTGGTCGTAGACCGCCATGATGTCGTCGCGGCTCATCGTCTTGGAGACGGCGACCACTGTTATGTCGTCGGGCGAGCGTCCGGCTCGCTCGGCGACGGTGGCGACGCGGTCCAATACCTCCCGATAGCTCACGGCAGCCACCCTATGGTGGCGAGACGCTGCTCGGTGGCGTCGGCGCGGTGACTGAACCACCCTGGCTCGTGTCGGGTGCAGGCGCCGAGGGTCCAGGTATCCAATCCGGTGAGCTGAGCCTCGATGACGGCGGGAAGATCGACCGAGGTCGTCCCCCAGGTGGTGCTGGCCACCCGTCCCGGGAACTCCCCGGACACCTCCACACCCACCTCGAAACAGCAAGGGCCGATCCCCGGGCCGATCGCGGCCCGCTGCGGTTCATGGCCCTTCGCCGTCATCTCCTGGCGCAAACGCGCCCCCAGCCCGACACGGGCGCCCCGCCAGCCGGCATGGGCGACCCCTACCGCGCTGGGGGCGGAGAGCACCACGCCGAAGCAGTCGGCGGTGAAGATCGCCAGAGGCAGGCCAGGCTCGCTGGTCCAGAGGGCGTCGGCCTCACCGGCATTCCCCGGTGAGCTCACCTCCACGACGTCTCCTCGGTGCACCTGTCGCACTTCGGCCCAGTCGGGGCTCAGCTCGAGAGACCGCGCCACCGATCTCCGGGCATCCCGATCGTTGCGCAGGTCGCCGTCGGACGCGTCGCTGAATACCACCCCGTCCCAGCCGGGGGGTCGAATCATCCCTGTACGAAACTCGGGATGTCGAGGGTGTCCTCACCGGACCGGGTCGACTCCAGCTCTTCGGCCGTCCGGGCCGTCGACCGTGTGGGACGTCTCCGACCCTCGAACCCGGCTGCGATCACCGTGACTTTCATCTCCTCACCGAGGTCGTCGTCGATGATCGCGCCGAAGATGATGTCTGCCTCGCTGTCGGCGTGGTCCGAGACGACCCGGGCCGCCTCGGTCGCCTCGTGCAGGGTCATCGAATTGGGGCCGGAAACGCTGAGCAACACACCCTTCGCTCCGTCCATCGAGGCTTCCAGCATCGGAGAAGCGATCGCTCGCTCCGCCGCCTGCCGGGCCCGGTTCTCACCGGTGGCCCTGCCGATGCCCATCACCGCGGAGCCGGCGTCGGCCATGATCGTGCGGACGTCGGCGAAGTCGACATTGATCAATCCTGGGGTGGTTATGAGGTCGGTTATGCCGGTGACACCGCTCATCAGCACCTCGTCGGCGAGCCGGAACGTTTCGGCCATCGGCGCGTCGGGATCACCGACGTCGAGGAGCCGATCGTTGGGGATGACGATCAGCGTGTCGACCGCGTCTTTGAGGGCGTCGATGCCTTGCTCCGCGTGAACGGCGCGTCTCCGCCCCTCGAACCCGAACGGCCGGGTGACGACACCGACAGTGAGGGCACCAACCGCGCGCGCCACCTCGGCCACCACCGGAGCACCTCCGGTGCCGGTTCCCCCGCCTTCACCAGCGGTGATGAAGATCATGTCGGAGCCCTTGAGCACCTCTTCCAACTCGGCGCGGTGCTCTTCGGCCGCGGCCCGACCGATCTCGGGGTTGGCGCCGGCCCCCAGGCCGCGGGTCACCTCGCGGCCGATGTCCAACTTGACGTCGGCGTCACTCATGAGGAGTGCCTGGGCATCGGTGTTGAGGGCGATGAACTCGACTCCGCGGACACCTTGTTCGACCATGCGGTTGATGGCATTGACTCCTCCGCCACCGATCCCGATCACTTTTATCACGGCCAGATAACCGCCACTTCCGTTGCTCAAGTGCACCTCCAGAATCCAAATAAGACAAGCAAAGGTTGAACTAGAGGTTTACCTTTAGACATCTGCAAAGTAAACCCCCCTAACTCTCAGCCTCTAGTTGAGGTTCAAGAATCATCGTTTTGTCCCTCACCGGTATCCCGGTCGTCCCCGGGCTCGTCTGTGCCCTGGTCCGAGACGTCGTCGGCTCGTGGGGTCATCACCGCCGGGTTGGTCGGTGCCAGCAACACCAGAGTGGAGCCCTCGGGGACGTCCTCGTCGAGCAGAGCCCCCAGACTCAGTGCTTTCTCCGCCATGGCATCCGCCCGCCCCAGACGCACCTGGTAGCCCGAGACCGTCGCCCAAATCTCCCCTTCGTGATAGGTGACCACCGTGCCAGGGTGATGCCTTCGGTCCAGAGCGGCGAGAAACTCGAGAGCACCGAGCATGTCGAGAGAGTCGGTGGCCTCGTCGTCCCCCACCCCGGGCATGTCGATGCGGGCCAGTTCATCGTCGGGCTGCTCGGCGGAGGGCAGCGCCACGCCGTCGATCGCTCGCCTGGTCCATCCATCCCCACTCCGGGTCCATGCCACCGGAACCCGCTCGACGATGTCCACGGTCACCTCGTTCGGCCAATGGAACATCACCTCGGCCTCGGCCACCCAGGGGTCGCGGAGCAGAGATTCCTCCACGACCGGTGCGCTGAGCAAGATCATCGGTGTCCCGGCGGTGACCCTGTGGTGGACGAGAACGGCATTGGTGTCACTCTGGGTGACACCGCTGGTGGTGACCTGACTCACGCTCAGCCAGGGGGAAAACAGCAACCACGCCAACGAGCCTGCAGCCACGAGAAGCAGCAGGAATCTGAGGAGCCTGCCGATGCTCCTCTTGGCATTGTCCTCGGCGACGTTCTTCCGTCGCTCCATCAAACGTGGATCGATGCTCATCTCTCGAATCCGACGAACTGGATTTCGGGCCCCAGCATGGTCCCGGAACGCTCGAATACCGCGTCTTTCACCTGCTGTACCAATCGGTAGATGTCGTCGGCGGTCGCATCGGGGCCGGCAACGAAGAAGTTGGCGTGCCTCTCGGACACCGAGACGTCACCGACCGTGGTCCCTTTCAGGCCGAGGCGGTCGATCAGCTCACCAGCAGCGATGTCGGGCGGGTTCTTGAAGACCGAGCCGGCGTTGAGGGTTCCACCCGGCTGGTGCTCCTTCCGCCACCGGGTGATCTCCCTCATCTCGGCTTTGGCAGCCTCGCGATCTCCGATACGTCCCTGGAAGGTCGCCCCGGTCACCAACTCGCTGGGTCTTAGGTTGGAGTGGCGATAAGACAGTTCGAGATCCTCGGGGGTCCTCCGGGTTCGGTCCCCGGTGATCAGGTCGATGATCTCTGCGCTCAGCAGACGATCCCGGGTTTCGGTGCCGAAGCATCCTGCGTTCTGACGCACGGCACCTCCGACCGACCCTGGGATGCCGACGAAGAACTCGAGACCGACCACACCGGCCTCGACGGCCTGGCGCGCCAGTCTCGGCAGCGGGGCGGCGCCACCGGCTCGCACGCGATCGCCCTCGATCGTGATCGAGGTGAACGCGCCAGCCAGTTTCACCACGAGCCCGTCGAACCCGGCGTCGGCCACGACAAGGTTCGAGCCTCGACCGATTACGAGGACCTCGTGCCGGGTGGTGAGCCCACTCGCAACCAGCTTCTCCAGCTCCTCGACCTCGCTGACCTCGGCGAAGTAGGCAGCCGGGCCTCCCGCCTTGTAGGTGGTCATCGGTCCCAGCGGCACGTCACGGGTGATCAGTCCCGAGCGGACCAGACCTTCGACGTCGGTCATCATCGTCCCCCGAGGATCGGGGCCAGCTCGTTGTGGAGGAGGGTGATGTCGCCGGCTCCCATGCTGACCACCAGGTCTCCCGGCTCGAGAAGCGGCGCCAGGAAGCCGGCGAGGTCGTATCGGCGGGGCACGTAGTGGGCAATCCCTCCCGCTGCCTCGACCGCCTCCGTCACGAGCTCCCCCGTCACCCCCGGGACGGGCTCCTCGCGGGCACCGAAGACATCGGTCACCACGGCAACGTCGGCGCCGGCGAGGGCATGGCCGAACTCCTGACTGAAACGCTCGGTACGCGAGTAGAGATGGGGCTGGAAAACGGCCCAGATCCGACCCGGCGCGGTCCCCGCCGCCGCTTCGATGATGGCCGCGACCTCGGTGGGGTGGTGGGCGTAGTCGTCGTAGAGCGTCACACCGGCAACGGTGCCGCGGTGCTCCCAGCGTCGACCCACTCCGCGGAACCCCGACAGCCCGGCAGCGGCGTCCTCCAACGGGTATCCCAGCTCAACGAGCAGGGCGAGGGCACCCGATGCGTCGAGGGCGATGTGACGACCGGGCTGAGCCATCCGCACGATCGCCGCTCCACCGGGCCCTCTGAGGGAGAATCCCAGACCTCCCGAGCCCGAGGTCAGCTCTCCTATCCGCCATTCGGCCCGTCGGTCGAATCCGTAGGTGATGGCCCCCACCCGGTCCGCCACCCGACGCGCGCCCGGATCGTCGGCACAGGCCACCACCGGCCCGTCGACGCCGCGGGCAACCCCGATGAAGCTGTCGATCAGGTCTTCGGCCGACTGAAAGTGGTCCACGTGCTCGTGCTCGACGTTGGTGATCACCAGCCCACGGAGATGCAGGCTCTCGAAGGTGCGGAAGGCCTCGTCGGCCTCGAGGACGAAGAGATCGGTTTTCCCCAAATGGCCGTTGGTACCGAGGCCCACCATGTCGCCGCCGAGCACGAACGAGGGGTCTTCGCCCAGAGATCTCAGCGCGGTGACCAGCATCGCGGTGGTGGTCGTCTTGCCGTGGGTGCCGGTAGCTCCGATGGTTGGCATCTCGGCGGTGAGTGCCGAGAGCAGCTCGGGCCGTCGCCACACGGTGATCCCCAACTCGCGCGCCGCGTTCAGTTCCTCGTCGTAGTCCGGCACTGCCGAGGAGGCCACCACCAGGGCCGCTCCCCGGACCGCCTCCGTGTCGTGCCCGGTATGGACGGCGACTCCCAAGTCAGAGAGGACGTCCAGCAGCGCTCCGTGACGCAGGTCCGACCCGGACAACACATGTCCCCGGGCCGCCAAGAGCTTGGCCAGTGCGCTCATCCCGGCGCCACCGACTCCGACGAGGTGGATCCGTCCCTCGGGCAGGCTCATATCGATGCCTCGATCATGACCCGGGCGATGGTACGGGCGGCATCGGGCTTGGCGATTGCTCGTGTTGCCGCCTGCATGGCCAGCCGTCGGTGAGAGTCGGAGACAAGGTCGACGATCACCGCGCCGAGACGTTCGAGATCGTCCTCTTCGACCACCACCGCGGCTCCGGCCCCCTCCAGGAACCTGGCGTTGCCCACCTGATGTCCTCCCGAGCCGAACCGTCCCGGGATCAGCACGGAGGGGCTGGCAGTGGCGGTCAACTCGGCGACCGCTCCCCCGGCCCGGGAGACCACGAGGTCGGAGACGGCGAAAAAGGCGTCCATCCTCTTCTCGAAGCCGATGCGTCTCCAGGTCACATCCGGTGATGCCGGCCTCTCGGACATGGCCTCCAGGTGATCAGAGCCGGTGAGGTGGAGGACCTGTATCCGCGGACCGCCCCACACCGCCAGCGTCGCCGCGATCGCCTCGTTGATGGCTCCGGCGCCAAGTGAGCCACCGAAGACCCCGACCACGGGGAGATCGGGGTCGAGGTCATATCTGTCCAACGCGGCCGGCCGGAGGACGGGTCGGTCGAACTCCCAGAAGACACGCCGAACCGGGTTGCCGACCCACGACCCGTCGGGGAGACCCCCGGTGTCGGGAAACGCCACGAATGTCTCCTCCGCCAATCGTGCCGCCACCCTGTTGGCCAGCCCCGCCTCGGCGTTCTGCTCTGCGTTGAAGAACGGGATCCTGCGCTTGCGCGCGGCGAGAGCGGCCGGAATGGTGACGTAGCCTCCCATCCCGAGAACCACGTCGATCCCGATGGCACCGATCTCCTCCGAGATGCGCTTCCGTGCCCGAAGGACCACCCCCGGGATCCGGGCATTGGCAAGGGTCAACGATCGCTTCAGCCCGGCCAGCTCGACCTGGAGGAATCGGAATCCCTCTCCGGGATAGACGGTCGCCTCGAGTCGGTCTCCGCCGACATACACGATCTGGTCGCGGGATACGCCGAGATCGACGAGGGCCTCGCCCACCGACAGACCCGGGAAGACATGCCCTCCCGTGCCGGCGGCCGCGATGAGAAAAGTCATCTCCCTCGATCGACACCGCTCTGGGCGATGTTGACGAGCACCCCTACCGCGGCCATCGAGACGATCAGGGCGGTCGATCCGTAGGAGACGAACGGGAGGGCGATACCGGTGATCGGGATGACACCGAGAACCCCGCCCACGTTCACCAGAGCCTGGATCGACAGCCAGACGGTGATGCCCGAGGCCACCATCTTCCCGAAGCCGTCTGGAGCTCGGCTGGCCACGACCCAGCCGGCGACGGCGAGGGCGATGAACAGGCCGATCACGGTAAGCCCGCCGATGAGACCGGTCTCCTCGCCGATGATGGCGAAGATGAAGTCGGTGTGGGCGTTGGGGAGATAGAACCATCTCGCGCGGGAGGCACCGAGGCCCACCCCGAACAGTCCCCCGTTGCCGAGGGCGTAGTAGCTCTGGATCACCTGATATCCGCCTCCCGACGGGTCGGCGAACGGGTCGAGGAAGGAGTCGATGCGACTCGCCCTGTACTCGACGTCGAAGGCGAAGAAGACGGTGGCGAGCGCGGCGATGACGCCCAGCACCATCACGAATCGCATCGGGGTCTCGCTGGCGATGATGACCGCCATCGCCGCCGCCCCGATGACGATCAGCGTCCCCAGATCGGGCTGACGGATTACCAACAGGCCGACCAGGCCGAGCGTGGCGACGACCGGCACGATGAAGTGGCCGAACCTGGTGAGGAGCTTGGCCTTCCGTTCCAGGAGGAACGCGAGGGTCATGACGACGCTGATCTTCGCCACTTCCGAAGGTTGGAAGGAGGTGAGTCCGGGAATGCGGAGCCATCGGGTGGCGCCACCTTCGGTGATCCCGTTGAACTCGACGGCCACCAGGAGCCCGATGGTGATCAGGAAACCGGGCAGAGCCAGCTTCCGGTAGACGCGATATGGGATGCGAGAGACGACGAGGAGGAAAAGCGTCCCCAGCCCGACCCCTACCAGTTGGCGCTTGAGGAAGTGCCACTGGTCCTGAGACTCGGTCTGGCTGAGGGCATAGGCAGACGAGGCCGACATGGTGACTCCGAGCCCGACGACGACCAGCACGACCACGAGTACCAGGAGAGTGGTGGTTGCCCGGTCGTTCACCCTCTGACGCGCCATCTTGTCCCGGGCGGCAGCGCGCACCTTGGCGAGCGAGGTCACGTTGGCGGTCACTGGGAGGGCCCTCCCAATCTCTCCCTGACCAGTTCGGCGAATCGATCCCCGCGGGCGACATATGAGTCGAACTGATCGAAGCTGGCGCAGCCGGGGGCGAGCAGGACGGTGTCCCCGGGTCGAGCAGCGCCGGCGGCCATCTCCACCGCGATCTCGAGTGTGCCCGCCAGCCGTCCCCGGTCTCCGGCCGCCGCGACCAACCCGGCGCCCGCCTCCCCGATCCCGATCAACATTCGGACGTTGTCCTCGCCGGCGAGAGGGGCGAGATCGACCCCCTTTGCCCGCCCGCCGGCGATGAGGATCACTGGACCGTGGGCCCGTATCGAGGCTAGGGCCGCGTGGGGGTTGGTGGCCTTGGAGTCGTCGACCCACATGACATCTTCGGCCTCCCCCACCACCGTGCGCCGATGGGCACCCGGGCGATAGGAGATGGCCCCTCGGGCCACACCGTCGGCGGTTGCGCCGACGCGGAGGGCGAGGGCCGCGGCACAGGCGAGATTCACCAGGTGAATGGGGTCGTCCGAGACCAGGTCGGACACATCGATGGCGACGTCGCCGACACGAAGCGACCTACCGTCGACTCCTCCGCCACCCTCTGGCATCCGTATCCCCGAAACCGGGTACAACTCGGACGGCGCGTCGCCGGCGAGCTTGGCCGCTCCCTCGTCGTCGACGTCGTAGACCAGGAGGTCGTCGCTGGTCTGGTTGGCGAAGATGCGGGCCTTGGCCGACTGATAGGCATAGGCGGAGCCGTGCCAGTCGAGATGATCGACTGCCACGTTGGTAATGGCCGCCGCCACCGGGTGGAACGACTCGGTGAATCGGAGCTGGAAGCTGGACACCTCGACCACCAGCGCGTCGTAGACGCCGTCGGTGAAGTCGGCCAGGGGCGCGCCGATGTTCCCGGTGGCCGGGGCATCGAGACCCGAAGCATCGAGCATGGCGGCGGTCGCCTCGGTCACGGTGGTCTTCCCGTTGGTCCCGGTGATGGCCACCACCGGGCTCTCGATGTGGCGGTAGGCGAACTCGATCTCACTCCATATGGGGAGACCGCGCTCCATGACGTCTATGACCGGGCCGGACCGTTCCGAGAACCCCGGGCTGGCAACAACCAGGTCGAATCCCTCGAGCAGCACCGGGTCCCACTCTCCGGTCGCCATCCCGAATTCGCCCCTCGACTCGGCGGGGGCGGTCTCCGCGTAGACGGTGACCGACATGCCCTGGGCGGAGGCGAGCCGGGCTGCTGCCATCCCGGAGACACCCGCTCCCAGAACGAGGACACGACTCGCTTCACCGAGCATCACAGGATCCCCTCGAGACGGAGGAAGTCGGCGTAGAAGAGACCCAGACCGAGGGCAACGCCGATCCCGGTGAGGATCCAGAACCGGATCACGACGGTGGTCTCGGGCCAGCCGCCCAAATCGAAGTGGAAGTGGATGGGCGCGATACGGAAGATGCGTCTACCAGTGAGCCGGAAGCTGGCGACCTGCAAGATCACCGACAGGGTCTCGGCGACGAAGATCGCCCCCACCAGGGCCAGGAGCAGTTGGGTGTTGGTCATCAGGGCGAGGGCGGCGAGCAGCCCTCCGATCCCCTGGCTGCCCACGTCGCCCATGAAGATCTGGGCCGGAGGGGCGTTCCACCAGAGGAAGCCGAGCAGGGCCCCGAACATCGCCGCCGAGATCATCGCCAGCTCGAGCGGGGAGAGGGCGTGGTAGATGGCATCGTCGCGGAAGACGCTGGAGTTCCTGTACTGCCAGAAGGCGATGACGGTGTACGCCCCCACCACCAGTGCCGACGCCCCTCCGGCCAGACCGTCCATCCCGTCGGCGAGGTTCACCCCGTTGGCGGCCCCGGTGAGCATGAGCAGCACCCACACCACGAAGAACACCCCGAGGTCGATGCCGAGCGGGCGGACGAACGAGATCTCGGTGACGATCCCGGCCTCGCCGGCGAAGTAGGCGAAGAGGGCGGCGATGGTCAGTTGCCCTCCGAACTTGACCGCCTTGGAGAGACCGAGGCTTCGCTTGCGCGTGTGCTTGACCCAGTCGTCGAGAAATCCGACCAGGGCCATGCCCACCAGGGCGAGCACGGCGAGCCAACCCCCGACTCCGAACGGTCTCGTGATGAAGGTGATCCCGGTCTCCGGGGTCCAGAACTGGAAGTGGGCGAGGAACCAGCCGATCACCGCCGCGGCGACGAAGACCACCCCGCCCATGGTCGGGGTTCCCTGCTTGTGGCCGTGCTGGCCTTGGATGTCCTCCTGGATGAACTGGCCGATCTCCCGGCGACGCAAGACCCTGATGGCGTAGGGAGTGCCGAAGATCGACAGGAGAAGCCCCAGGGCCGCGGCGATCAACAGAGGGATCACGTGGACATGCTCCCCGATCGGCCCCCCGATCCCGAGGATCTCCGTCGTCGCCGCAGTGACTCTGCCGCCACCTGGCGGTCGTCGAACTCCACCTTCTCGGTGCCCAGGTCCTGGAACGGCTCGTGGCCCCGTCCCAGGACGAGGACGATGTCACCTTCGTCGGCATGGTCGATGGCGATGTCTATGGCTCGTCGTCTGTCGATCTCGAGGATGTGCTCCGTGTCGGACTCGACTCCCGACATCACCGCGGCGGCGATCTCGGCAGGGTCCTCGCGCCGCGGGTTGTCGCTGGTGACCACGGCGAGGTCGGCGCGCGACAGGGCCGCTCCCATCGCGGGACGTTTGCGACGGTCACGGTCGCCACCGGCCCCCAGCAGCGCGATGACGCGTCCCTGGCCGAGACGTCGGCCGGTCCGGACCGCGGTGGCCACTCCCTCAGGGGTGTGGGCGTAATCGACGATCACCGTGATCGGGTCCTCACCCGACACCAACTCGAACCGCCCCGGCACACCACGGACTCCGGTCATCGCCTCGTAGGCCTCTCCGGCGGGGATGCCGACCGCGATGCAGCACGCTCCCGCCATGACCAGGTTGAAGACGTTGAAGTCACCGATCACCGGGGCGTTGAGCCGACGGCTGCCATGTGACGACGAGACGGTGAACGAAGTCCTCCCTCTCGCCGGCTCGATCTCCGTGATCGAGAAGTCCCCGCCTTGTCCGACGGTGAGCATCTGCCCCCGGTACGTGGACGCGATCTCGGCCCCGGTCGGGTCGTCGACGTTGACCACCGCGGTGCCGACCTCGTAGTCGGTGAAGAGCCGCTTCTTGGCATCCCGATAGGCCTCCATGTCACCGTGGAAGTCGAGATGATCCTGTGAGATGTTGGTGAACGCCGCCACCGCGAACCGGGTGCCCCGCACCCTCCCGTACTCGAGGGCGTGTGAGGACACCTCTGCGGCGACCAGGCCCACACCCTGGTCTCTCATCCCGGCGAGCAGTCTCTGGAACTGTGGTGCCTCCGGGGTGGTGAGCGTGGCGGGGGCCGACGCGCCCGCGGTGCGGGTGTGGATGGTCCCCACCAGACCGGTGGCTGAGCCGGCATCCGTTGCGATCGACTCGATGTAGTGGGTGACCGTGGTCTTCCCGTTGGTGCCCGTGACACCGACCACGTCCAGGCTCAGCGAGGGGTGGCCGTGGACCGCCGCGGCCAGTTCTCCCATCACCTGTCGGGTGTCGGCGACGATCAGCTCGGCGACACCACTCTCCATGGGGTGGTCGACACAAACCGCCACCGCTCCGGAATCCACCGCTGCTCGCACGAAGACGTGGCCGTCGACGTTTCCGCCCCGCACCGCGACGTACATCGATCCGGGCTCAACCTCACGCGAGTCGTGGGTCACGTCGGTGACCAGCGGGTCGTCACCGGGCTCGAACGTCGCGTCGACCAACTCTGCCAGGGCAGACACCGTTTTACCGCTCTCGGCCATCCGGGCTCACCCCGAGTCTGTGGAGCGCCTGTTCCATGATCTCGCTGAAGACGGGAGCGGCGGAGAGGCCACCGGTGCGGTAGTCGTGCTCGGGTGCGTCGATGACCACCGCCACGACCACCTCGGGGTCGTTGATCGGCGCCATGCCGACGAACGAGGCGCGGGTCTCTTCGGTGTAGCGCCCGTCGTCACCGAGCTTGTTGGCCGTCCCGGTCTTGCCACCCACGCGGTATCCGTCCACAGCGCCGTTGCGACCGGTCCCGTTCTCCACCACCGACGCGAGCAGCTCGCGCATCAGCAGGGCGGTCGCCGGGCTGACCACCTGGCGGGTCTCCACTCTTGCGACCTCGGTCGCACCGTCGGAGTCGACCTTCGACCTGACGATGTGAGGGGTCATCCACACTCCGTCGTTGCCGATTGCGGCGTAGGCGGCAGCCATCTGCAGCGGGGTGACGGCAACGGAGTAGCCGATCGCCGCCGACGCCCAACAGGTTTGGCATCCGGGGTCGAAGCGCAGAATCCCGGGCGCCTCCACCGAGTAGTCGATGCCGGTGGTCTCGCCGAGGCCGAACTTCTCGATGTACTCGACGAGCCGGGCCTGGCCCAAGGTCTCGGCCACCCGGATGGTCCCCACGTTCGACGACCTGGTGAAGATCTCGGCGACCGTCATGTCTTCGGTCTCGTGCTCATCGAAATCGACGTAGCAGCCATGCACGTCGTCATTGCCAGAACGACAGGCGCCCTCGAGCAGTTCCAGCTCGTCGTCGACGTCGGAGATCACGGTCCCCACCTGCACCTCGTTCTCCTCCAGGGCGGCGGCGAAGGTGATCATCTTCTGTGTCGAGCCCGGCTCGTATATGCCGCGTACGGCGAAGTTGGCGAACATCCGGCAGGCGACCGGGTCGTCCGATCCGACACACGACGGGTCGAGGGTTTGACGGGTCTCAGGGTCGAACACCGGGGCGCCCACCAGAGCCAGCACCTCGCCGGTCTCCACCGACAGCACCACCGCCCAGCACGATTCCGCCCCGGTCAGCTCCAGGGCGCTGAGACACGACTCCTGAGCCTGGTACTGGAGCGGGAGGTCGATGGTCGTGAGAAGGTCGGTGCCCGGCACGGCGGGGACGATGTTGGTGTAACCCTGCGGGATGACCCGTCCGGCGATGTCTCGCTCGTACTCGGCGTGGCCGGGGACGCCGCGTAGCTCGTCCTCGTAGACCAGCTCGAGACCCTCCTGGCCGTCGCCGTCGATGTTGACGAACCCGGTGACGTGGGAGGCGACGGATCCGGCGGGGTAGATCCGGGTCGGCTCGGGGTGGGCAAAGACGCCGGCCATGCCCTCGGCGAGGATCTCCTCGGCCAGGACCCCGTCGACCTGGCGCTTGATGTAGACGAAGTCGCGGTCGCTGGTGATCCGCTCATAGAGGGTCTCGGAGTCCACTCCCAACAGGCCGCCGATCTGCTGTGCCACCCACAATGGCTCGGTGACCTGGTCGGGCACTACGAAGAGGCTCTTCGACTCCACGGTCATCGCCAGCAGATTCCCGTTGCGGTCGTAGATCTTTCCCCGCTGTGGGGCCATCTCCCTGGTGACGAGACGCTGGCTGAGCCCCTGCTCGGCGAGCTCTTCGGCCCGCACCACCTGGATTTCGAACAGCCGGTAGCCCATCCCCAGCCAGGCGGCCACCACGACCAGCCCGATCAGGGCCATACGCGCCTTGGCGGCGGTGGAGCGCGGAGATCTAGTCCCGGACACGGCCACCGACTCTCCGGCTGGATCTCCGGAGGGGCGGGGCCCCACAGTTCGACCCGGCACCAGCGCGTCCACGGGATCTCATTGGTTCGCTCCGTCGTGATCGGCCTCCGCCACCACGGGCGACGGAACGTCCAGATTCACCAGCAACTGATGGGTGTCACTCGGAATCACCAGCCCCATCTCGTCGGCGAGAGGGGCGATCCGAGCCGGGTTCTCGAGACGCGCCACTTCCAGTCGTAACTGCTCGTTGAGCGCCGACTGCTCGGCGATGCCCTTGTTGAGCTCGGCGAGCTCGAATGCGGAGCGGTCGAGGCTGGTCCGGGCGAAACCGAGGCCGAGAAAGGCGACGATGGCGATGAGCACCATGAACATCCAGGGCGCCACCGACGGTTTGCGCAGCTTTCTCCCCTTGAGCACCCGGAGGCGCTCGTCGACCCCGGGACGCCGCAGTGTCTGGGCGGTCATGCCGCCACCTTCTCAACGGCCCGTAGCACTGCCGAACGGGCCCGGTTGTTGACCGCCACTTCCTCGGCGCCAGCCCGGATGGGTCTCCGGGTGAGGATGCGGACCTCGGCGGTGTTGCCGCAGCCGCATACGGGCATGTCGGGGGGGCAGGTGCAGCCGCGGGCGCGGGCCGCGAACTCCTGTTTGACGATGCGGTCCTCGAGCGAGTGGTACGAGATGGCCACGACCCGGCCGCCGGGTCGCACCAGATCGATGGCCCTGCCGACCCCTGCAGCCACCGCGGCGAGCTCGTCGTTGACCGCGATCCGGATGGCCTGGAAGGTGCGTCGGGCAGGATGACCTGCCCGACGCCGGGCCGCGGGCATCGCCGATGCGATGACGGTGGACAGGGTGGCAGTGGAGTCGATGGGGCGGGCGGCGACGATCGCAGAGGCGATCCGTCTGGCGAGGGGCTCCTCGCCGTACGCCCGGATGATCCGGGCCAGCTCGTCGGCGGGCCACTGGTTGACGATCTCGACGGCGGAGACCGTGGCGTCGGGCCCCATCCTCATGTCGAGAGGGCCCTCGTGACGGTAGGAGAATCCGCGGCTCGCCTCGTCGAGCTGGTGTGAGGAGACGCCGAAGTCGAAGAGGACCCCGGCTACCGGCTCGTCCGTGACCGAGCGGACCAATGTGTCGATCTCGGCGAAGTTGCCCTCGATGGCGTCGACCCGCATCTGCGCGGCGTTTGCCAGGGCATCGGGATCGCGATCTATGGCTATCACCGTCACGTCGTCTCCAAACTCATCCAGCATCCGTCTCGTGTGCCCCCCGCCCCCGAAGGTCGCATCCACAACGACCCCGGGCGTGACAGGAGCCATCATCTCGACGACTTCCTCGACCAGGACCGGCCGGTGGAAGCCGGCCTCCTCCTTGCTCAGGTCCTGGTTCATTGCGAGCCCCCCGGGCGCTGGTACCAACTAGAGGCGGGCGGAGTCAGGGGCCTTCCAATTGGTTCCGGGGGGCTCGCAATGAGCCCAGACCGTGTCTGTCGCTAGTCCTCCTCCTCGTCGAGATAGATCTGATCGCTCGAGGTCTTGTCGGCGAGGTGTCTGTCCTGCTCCCACAGTTCGATGTGGTCGAAGAGCCCGAGCACGGCGATCTCGGTTCCCGTCTCCAACCCGGCGAACTGGCGGAGATCCGGCTTGACCAGCACCCGACCCGACTTGTCCGGGGTCTGGAGGTCCGCACCGGCGAAGAGGGTCCGGGAGAACCGGCGTCCGGCCTTGTCCTGGGGTCGTTCGATCACTTCGGCCGCCTTCTGCTCGAAGTCGTCGGCAGCGAAGATGACCAATTGGCCGTCCTGTCCCTTGGTGATGACACAACCGTCTTCGAGACGACGGCGAAACCCGGAGGGCATGACCACCCGGCCCTTGTCGTCGAGGCTGTGGAAGTACTCGCCGAGGAACACTTCTCCTCTTTTCCGTTCGTCTTCACTGTCCGTTTCCCCTCTGTGGGGCTACGCCCCCTTGCCGGGACGTGCCCGCCACTATGACCCACTTCCCCCCACTTGTCAACCCTTCTCCCCCACCATGCTCCATTTCATGGGTCACCGACTTCGCATCCCGGTGTGCACCCAGGCGCGCTCAGCGCGCGTCAACACACACTCGATGGAGGGAGGCCCAAGACAGCAGTCCGTTGTGCACCTAGGCGCGCTCAGCGCGCGTCAACACACACTCGATGGGGAGACCCGACACGGCCGCTATCGGTCAGGCGGATTCGGCGAGGAGGTAGGGGTGCCAGGAGGGGTCGACCTGGAAGCCGGTGGAGGCGTAGATCCAGGCGAAGCGGCGGGGCGGGCCGGGCTGGCTGCGGAGCCGGAGACCGCTCTCGTCTGGGGTCCGGGAGCCCTTGCGCACGTTGCAGGGGCGACAACACGCCACCACATTCTCCCAGCTGTGGTCGCCACCGCGGGAGCGGGGCTGGACGTGATCGAGCGACTCGGCGGGGCCGCCGCAGTACTGACAGGTGTGGCCGTCCCTGCCGAACACCGCCCGACGGGTCACCGGGACGACCCGTCGATAAGGCACCTTGACATAGCGGTTGAGCCTGACGACGGAGGGCAGCTCGACGGCCATCGACTCCGACGCCCAGATCTCGTCACGTCCCACGACGACGCTGGCCTTGTGGTTGAGGACGAGGATGACCGCCCGCCGTTCGCTCACCACCGACAGCGGTTCGAAGCTTGCGTTGAGTACCAGTGCTCGCGTCATCTGTTAACGACCTAAAGAAGGGAAGGGTAATACCTGCTCCGCACACTGACCCATGACTGGTCCGAGTAGGCTAGCTGGCGGCCTTCCGGACATCGGACGACCCGTCGTCGAGCACGGCGGCGATGGCATCGGTGAGGGCGTCGAACCACCCGTGGGAGACGTCGGCGGTCCCGGTGAGCTTCCGCCCGTCGGCGTCGGCCTCGATGACCAGACGCTGCGACTCGTCGACGGAGACACCGACGATCTCGATGGGCACTCGCCCTATCACCTGGCACCAGGCGTCGCTGAGACCCTGGGCGATCGACAGCGGTGTCGCCGCCACGATCCGGAACGATTTGACCGTGGCAGTGGCCACCTCGACCCGGGCACCGGTGTCCAGCGGCGTGATACTCACCTGGACTCCGGTCTTGGGATGGGGCCCGCGCTCTCGTCCCAGGCTCATCGCCGGTTGACGGTCACGCTTCACACCGTAGGCGGCGAGCAGGGCCTGGAGCTTCTCCATCACCATTGCCTCGTCCGCATCGGGCTCTAAACGCACGTCGATTCCCCGACCGAACCCGTCGAGATCGACCACGACCGAGGCCACCCCGGGAATGTCCTCGAGACGACTCGCCAGAGTCGATGTCATGCCTCCCGCACCCACTTTCGGATTCTCCTCATCTCCCGGCGCCAGGACAGGTAGTCAAGCAGATCTTGCGCGCTCATAGTGGTCGTTGTGTCACCGTATGCAGTAGCACGGCGCCAGGCCAGATAGGCGCTGGAGATGCGTAGACCTCCCTTGCGGCGCATGGCAAACCAAGACCGCACCGCCTCCCATGAGAGGAGCGGACGCAGCATGAGGGTCGTGATCGCCCCTCGCTCGAAACCCAATCGTGCCTCCCGACGTCTTCCCTGGGTGAATTCTAGTGGCACCCCACTCGAATCACCCGACATTCCTCGCCGCCGGGGCAGGGTGCGACGCCTCTCACACGCCGACATCACCGTTAGAGTTCGAGACCCGGAGTGACGGAGGAAACGGCTTGGCCGAGTCATCATCCAACGCAATCGACCTGTTCGGCAAGAGGTTCGACAGAATCGTCGGCAACGTCGAGACCGTCATCCAGGGGAAGCGTGACGTGGTCGAGCTCCTCGTGCTCGCCATGGTCTCCGAGGGGCACGTGCTCATCGAAGACGTGCCCGGCGTCGGAAAGACGCAGCTGGCCAAGTCCTTGGCCAAGACGATCGACGGTGAGTTCCATCGCATCCAGTTCACCCCCGATCTGCTCCCCTCCGACGTCACCGGGGTCTCGATCTGGGATCGGAACGCGGGGCGGTTCGACTTCAAGCCGGGCCCGATCTTCGCCAATGTAGTCGTCGGTGACGAGATCAACCGGGCGAGCCCGAAGACCCAGTCGGCGCTACTCGAGGCCATGGAGGAGAGACAGGTGACCTCCGATGGGGTCACCCGCGCCCTCGACCCGCCGTTCATGGTGATCGCCACCCAGAACCCGTTGGAGCACGAGGGCACCTATCCGCTGCCAGAGGCCCAGCTCGACCGGTTCATGATGCGCGTCGTGATCGGATATCCGAGCCGTGAGAAAGAGCTCGAGATCCTCGACGCCCATGGCATCAGGTCGACGTTCCTCGACCTCGATCCTGTGGCGTCCCTGGCCGATGTCGCCGAGATGGTGGAAATCGCCCGGCAGGTCTCGGTATCCAGTTCGGTGAAGAACTACATCGTCGACCTGGTGGAGGGGACCCGGCTCCATCCGGACATGATGCTGGGCGCATCCCCTCGAGCCGCCCTCTACCTACAGCGCATCTCGAGGAGCCGGGCGGCGGCCAACGGCCGCGACTACGTGATGCCCGATGACATCAAGCATCTGGCCTCCCCCGTCCTCGTGCATCGGCTCGCGCTCCGGCCCGAGGCCCAGATGCGCGGTGAGACCATCGACTCCATCCTCGAAGACGTCCTCAGCCGGCTCCGGGTGCCCGGAACCACATCCCGGATCGCCACCTGATGCCAACCACGCGCGGCTGGGCTCTGCTCGGGGCCGGCCTGGCGCTGGTGGTTCTCTGGTGGCTCCTTGGGGAGGAAGAGCTCCTCCTCACTGCCTTGTTCGGCATCATCGGCACTGGAGTGGCGCTGGCATATGTGCAACTCCACCAGCCCGCCCTCCGCATCGGGAGACGACTGGGCTCGACGGCGGTGCACAACGGAGACACGGTCCAGGTGACCTTGAGTCTGGACAACCAGGGACGGAGGTCGATCCGGAACCTCTCGGTTGTCGACACGGTCGAGAGTCTCGGCGTCGCCTCGTTCGAGATCGCGGGAGTCGAGTCCGGAGCGACGGTCACCGCCAGCTATCGCATCGTCTGCCGCCCCCGCGGCATCTACCGGGTAGGGCCGGCGAGAGCCACCGCCTCCGACCCTCTCGGTCTCGCCGAGCTGGACGCGGCCGCCGGCCCGGTCGATCAGCTCGTGGTCTACCCCACCGTCGAGCGTTTGGAGGGGTTTCCCGTCGTCAGGGGCCAGGACCCCACGCTGGCGGTGTCACGGCCAGAGCACGCCCAGCGGGGCGGCGAGGACTTCTACACCCTCCGCGAGTACCAGCGCGGCGACGACCTGCGCCGCATCCACTGGCCGTCGTCGGCGAAGACAGAGCGACTGATGATCCGTCAACTGGAGACTCCGTGGCAGTCACGGGCGCTGGTTCTGCTGGACGTGCGCTCCGCGGTGTACGAGTCATCGGAGGCATTCGAGACCGCAGTGTCCGGCACGGCGTCGGTGGTCACCCATCTGGTGCAGTCCGGCTTCGACGCCGACCTCTGGGCGGGTGACCCACACGCCATCGACGCCTCCAGGTACGCCGCCGCCATGGAGCGGCTGGCACTGGTGACCATCAGCGAAGCCATCGATCTCGAGTCGGCGGCCATGCGCATCCGCCAGAGAGGCGGAGGCGGAGCCCTGGTGATGGTGACCGGGACCGCCGACCGCACCCTGATATCTGTTCATCAGCTGCTGGCCCGTGAGTACCCGACCTCGCTGCTCCTGGGTGTGGCCAGCACCACACCGCAGACTCTGGCCGGGTTCCACCGCCTCGGTGTGACCACGATGACCGTGGAGCCGGGAGAGAGTTGGGCCGAGACCTGGATGACCGCGATTGGAGAGACATGGGGCGCAACCTCGGCCGTCTAGCCGGTCTGCTCGCTCTCACGCTCGCCATCGGCCGAGCGGGAAGGTTGTTCGAGTCGGGCCCGGGCCAGCCGCCGTGGCAGCTGATACTGGCCGCGGCCGCGTTCCTCGGCGGTGTCGCCTGGTGGCTGCTCTCGGAGCTGATATCGGCGCTTCGCCCACGGGTGGCGGTGTTCGCCGCGGGTGCGACTCTGCTCGCCCTTCGAATCAGCGTCCCGAGCACACTCGTCTCCGGCATCCTGCCGGGCGGAGACACGGCCGGAGCTCTGGCCGAGGAGCTCGGCCTCGCTTTCGCCACCATCCAGACCGGAATCCCGCCCGTGGAGCCCAATGCCGGGATCCTGGCCATCCTCGCCGTCCTAATGTGGACGGCCGGAGGCTTCTTCGCCTGGGGCAGCGCTCGCGGGCCGAACGCCGCGCTGTTCGTCCCACCCCTGGTGGTCTACTTCCAGTTCGCCGTATTCGACCGCGTCGACGCCGGACTCGGCTGGATGTTGTTCTCCGGCCTCGCCCTGGGACTAGCCGTCGTTTCGCTGGCAATCGAGCAACGGGAGGAGACCGGTCGCGCGCGCGATATCGAAGGCCGGCCATTGGGTCGACGCTCGGTCACCCTGGCGGCCATCACCGCCTCGTTGCTCGCCGTCGGCTCGATCACCGTCGCATATGGTGCAGCCGGCGTCGTCCCCGAATACGGCAACGCTCCCTGGCACACCGGCAACGGGCTCGGTCCCGGGCCGGGCAGCGGGGTGTCCTACGACGGCCTGATCGAGCTGAGGCAACGCATCCTCAATCAGAGTGATGTCCCGGTGTTCACCGCCCGTCTCGCCTCGGACACACCACCAGGAATCAATCCCTACTGGAGGATGGACACCCTCGACTCGTTCAATGGTGAGGAGTGGCGCAGGTCGGACTCGAGCAGCCGGCGGTATGAGCCCGACACTCCGATCGTGGACCCGCAAGACATCTATCTGGGGACCACCGAGGAGCTGTTGCAGACCGTTCAGATCCAGGCGCTGAACAGTGTGATCGCCCCGACCGCAGGAACCCCCATCGAGATCCAGGACCCCGCCTCGACAGTGGAGAGCCCCAGATTCGCCCGTGACTTCTACGCGATCGGTGATGTGTCCATCGGCGTGTCCGGGGGGCTCGGCCGTCTCGACCAATACCAGCTGCGCACCCTCCTGATCGACCGGAGGGCCGACCTGGGGGCCTTGGCCACCGACGCCTCCGGCGAGCTGAGCCCCATGTTCGCCCGGGCCGCCGAAGCCGGCCAGTTCCCGCATCAGCCCGGGATTGGGCCCACCGACGTGGCTCTCCTGGGAGATCGGGACCGGTATGTACAACTCCCACCCGACACCCCCGCCGGAATCTTCAATGTCGCCCGCTCGGTGACCGCGGGGCGCAGTACCGACTTCGAGGCGGCCTGGATGCTCCAATCCTGGTTTCGCGACTCTGGTGAGTTCGTCTACTCGACCGAGGTGAGTACGGGGCATGACTCTCTGGTCCTCGACGATTGGCTCAACGACCCCAATTCGAGAAACTTTCGGACCGGGTACTGTGAGCAGTTCGCCGCCGCCATGGCGGTGCTGGCGCGAGCCGCAGGCATCCCGGCTCGGGTGGTCTGGGGGTTCACCCCGGGCGACATCGACGAGAACCGCGTCATCACCGTGCGTGACACCAACGCCCATGCCTGGGTTGAGCTGTGGCTCGAGCCCTACGGCTGGTACCCATTCGATCCCACCCCCCGTGCCGAGCAGACCGGATTCACCTCCCAGCCTTCGAGCCTCACTGTCGGAGTCGATCCCGACCTCTACCTGGACGCGCCGGTGAGCAACCCGGCCGACACCCCCTTCGATCCGACCGACGGTGGACAGGACTTCGTCGACCTCGCCCCCGAGCCATTCCAGGGGGCCGGTGCGAATGGCATCCGCTGGTGGCTGATCGCCATCATCGCCGTGGTCCCCTTCTCCGGCGTCATCCCGCTCCTCAAGCGGATGAGACGCCGCCGTCGCCTGTCACAGGTGAAGAACGGGGACATCACCGCGGCCTGGGACGAGATCGTCGACCGCCTCGTCGACCTCCGTGTCGCGGTGCCACCCTCGTCGACTCCGATCGAACTGGCTCACGCCACCGACCACGCCCTCCTCCCCCTGGCCCACAACTACTCGTCGACGATCTATGGAGGACGGGGTGGCCAGGGGCGGGAGTCGGATCTGATCGAGGTGGAATGGTGGATCCAGCGGACCTATCAGGGCCCCGAGCGGGTACGGGCGGCATTCAGCCTGAGATCGCTGATGCGGAAATGGTGAGGCGGAGCCGGGCTCAGCTGCCCGAGGCCTGGCGCTCCTCCTCGATGTCGTCTTCGACCCGACGCAACATGGTGAGGAACTTGTCGCGGTCCAATTCGAATCGGGTCACGTCTTCTTGGACTTCACGGGTGATCTCGTCGATGGCCAAGAAGAATGCGAGCTGCCCCTCGCGGAGCGCGTCCATCAGCTCGCCCTCGTCGCTGCTGACCCGAAAGATGCTCTGGCCGTCGGTGACCAGCTTCACGTCGGACAGGTGGGCATCCATGTCGCCCTCGCGACGCAGGTAGTCCCACGCCCGACGGACCCGCTGCAGCGACATCCCGTTGTCGAGGAGACTGCGCACCACGCGCAGGGCTACGAGATCACGAAAGCTGTAGAGACGTCTGACTCCGGGCCGGCCCCCGGTGGGTTGAATCGAAGGTCTTACGAGTCCTACCTTGTCCCAGTACCGCAATTGATGATGGGTGCAGTTGCTCAGCCGGCATGCCTGCTCGGCGGTGAATGCTTGCTCCACTCTGTCCTTCCAAAACCTCGTCGGGCGAACCGGGGCATGGTTCGCGCTTCTCTCCCCGGTCGGCACCAAACCCGGTGAAAATGGCCGACGGGGGCCGGAACATTAGCGACTCGCGATGGCGACCGCAGATCGGACCGGAGGGAGTCTCACTCCGGCAGCGAGTCTTCGGATTCGGCTTCCTCGTAGCGCCATCCCCGGATGCGCAGCGCATTGACGAGCGAGGTAGCCGACGCGACCAGGAGCGCGAAACCCGCCACCGCGACCCACGTGTAACTGACGTATGCGATCACGATCGCCAGCCCCAAGATCACTCCCAGGAGCGAGAGACGGACACCGATCTTGACCGGGCGCTCGATCTTCTTGACGGCGCGCGCCAGCTCGGGGTCCTCCTCGTAGAACTGCTTCTCGATCTCGGCGAGAATCCGTTGCTCTTTGTCGTCCAATGGCATTGATTCACCCTGACCGGATCAGGTGCTCTCTAGAAACAATACACCGCCCCGAGAAACAGACATCAGGGTTTTCTGCGGAACCCCGGCGGCTGATCACCGTAGAGACGGGCCGGGCCGATTACGGCATCACCGAATCGTCGCCGCACTTCGGCCACGGCCTCCTCGACCCGATCCCAGTCGGCGTCCACCTCCAGTCCTAGCTGGGCGGGTGCCGCGGCCGGTTCCAGCGAGGAGCCTCCCAGCCCGAGCAGGCGAACCGGGCGTTCGAGATCGCCCAACCCGTGGAGGAGCTCCGTCGCCACCTGAAACAGCGGGCGTGCGCCGTCGATCGCGGTGGCGATTGTCTGCGACCTGCTCAGGGTGGTGAAGTCCGGATAGCGGATCTTGAGGCTCACCGTCCTCGCTTTGAGACCGGAACGGCGCAGTCTCCCGGAAAGGCGCTGGGCATGGGCCAGCAGCGCCGTTTCCACGACGTCCCGACCATCGAGGTCCTCTTCATAGGTCTCCTCCACCGAGATCGACTTGGCGGTGATGTCAGGGACCACATCTCGAGGATCGACCCCTCGGGACAGGTCGTGGAGATGCCGGCCGGCCGAGGGACCGAGGGACTCCCTCAAGACGCCCTCGGGGAGGGCGGCGATGTCGCCCACGGTCTCCACCCCGAGCCTGGTGAGGGCGGCACGGGTGGCGGGTCCGACTCCCCACATCGCCGAGGCTGGGAGACCATGAAGGAACCCGAGCTGCTCGTCGGCGGGAATGTGGCGCAACCCGTCCGGCTTGGCCGACTCGGAAGCGAGCTTGGCTACGAACTTCACGGCCGCCACGCCGACCGAGGCAGGCAGACTCAGCTCCGATGTGATCCGGGCTCTGATCGCTTCGCCCACCGTCGTCGGAGACTCGAAATGGAGCCGGAGGCCGCGCACGTCGAGAAACGCCTCGTCGAGGCCCAGTCCTTCGACCAGTGGTGTGAACGAGCGGAAGATGGCGAAGACCTCTGCGGACACCTCGTCGTAGCGCCGGTGGTCCGCGGGAACGACGACCAGGTGCCTACAGAGTCGTCTGGCTGTGGACGTGGGCTGCGCCGAGCGAACACCGAACCGGCGCGCCTCGTAGGAGGCGCTGGCGATGACCCCACGCGGGCCCGGCCCACCCACCGCCACCGGTCGGCCCACCAGAGCGGGGTCGGCGAGACGCTCCACCTCCACGAAGAAGCTGTCCATGTCGACATGGAGGATGGGCTCGGTCCACACCACGAGCACCAAGTTAGAACCTATTACCCGGTGTTCGGGCCCGCAGCGGCCAAACTGGACGCCGTGGCCGCATTGGTTCATCTGGTCAGACATGCCGAGGTAGACAACCCGGACCACCTGGTCTGCGGGTCGCTACCCGGCTTCGACCTGTCGCCACATGGTCTGGAGCAGGCTCGTCGCGTCGGGCGCTATCTGGGTCCGAGACCGGTGGTGGCGATCTGGTCTTCGCCACAGCAGCGCTCTCTCCGTACTGCCGAGGAGATCGCCGCCCGCTCCACGGTCCCGGTGCGGGTGCACCCCGATCTCACCGACTGGGAGTTGGTGGAACGGTGGAAGGGGAATCCCTGGAACTCGATCTCGTCACGATTCCCAGGCGAGCTCGAGGCATACCTGGAGCACCCCACCAGACTCGAGTTCGTCGACGAGCAGATCGGCGACGTTGCCGAGCGGATAGCTGCTGTGGCCCGGCGGCTCGACGCCGAGCACCCTCACGGCGACGTGGTCATCGTCTCGCATCAGGACGTCATCCAGGCCGCCCGACTCCATCTCACCGGCGCTGGGCTCGACTCGTTTCACCAGGACCGGCCCTCTCACGCGGCTGTGATCACGCTGCGTCCCGGTCAGACCTGGCGGGAAGAGACCTCGTGGCAGCCGGGCGACACCCCACGGTTCGGCGAGCGATCCGACCTTCGCGTCGTCACCACCGCCTCCCCACAGGGCCCCAGCCCGGCCTGACCCTGTCTCGGTACCGGTCGGGGTTCTCGACAAGGGGGTGGACTTCGTCTTCGGACCGGTCGATGCGACACTTCCCGGTGTGAGATCGAGTCTGCTCGCCGCCGTCGCCCTGGCTTCCGCACTGGTCTGGACCGTGGCCCTGATCGTCGACAGCGGCCCGTTCGCTGGAGCGCCGACCCTCCTCATCGGGTTGGGCCTGCTCACCTCCGCCACGGTGGCCACCATCGGGATGATCGTGGTCGGGGGTCGCTGGGCCCACGGGCTCGGCCTGGTCACACTGGCACTCACGGTTCCGTTGGCGGTGGCGAGGGATGTCGACTTCATGTGGGTGCTCGCCACCGCGGTCACCACGCTCGGATTCGTCGCCCTCCTCTCCCCCACGCTGACTTCGACGATCCGCAAGCTGCCTTCGGCGTCCGGCCCGCCGCCGCGCGCGCTGGCCCCCGCCCTCGTGCTGCTGGTGGCACCGGCGGTCCTCGGGCTGGTCGGCAACGACGCCGTCGCCTGGGCTCTGCTGGTGGTGGGCATCACCGCCCCCAACGCCGCCTTCCTCTACAGCCGCGTCCTGCCTGGCGGCCTCCTCACCATCCGCCTGGCCTGGCCCCTGCTGGCACTCGCCCTGGCACCTCTCCTCGGCTGGCTGGCCGGGACCACCGCTGCGGTTCTGGCCGCCACGGTGGCGGTCAGTGCCTGGGATTCGTCAGTGAAAGCGTCGTATCACCCGCCCCGGGAGACCGGTTCCACCTTCCCCATCCCGCCCGAACTGGCACCCAAAGAGGTGCTCGAGGCGGCAGACATCGACGAGAAGGGCCGTCGCCGCCATTGAGACGCCGGCCGAACCTGTGGATCGTCCTGCCCTCATTGACGTTGGGGCTTCTCGCCGCGGCGCTGGGGTGGGTGGTGACCGAGGTCAGTTGTCGTCAACCCGGGGTGACCGGCCTGGGGGGGTCCTGCCCCGGGTGGTCGGTCTTCTTCGCCGTGCTTGGGTTCCTGGTGGTCACGGTGGGAGTGGCGATACTGCTGGTCTTGGTGTTCCGCAGCCTGACCGAGTGGCGAGAACGACAGCAGCGATGAGAGACTTCTCCTACGGAGAAGATTCGCCACCGTTTTCGCGCGTCAAACCGCCGAGCGCAGGACGCGGGGTTTGATGCGCGGAAAAGGATTGGAGCTAGTTGAGCTTCTGATGGACCAGGTCGACCGCCTGGCCGACGGTCACGATCGACTCGGCCTCCTCGTCCGGGATCTTGACGTCGAACTCGTCCTCGAGTGCCATCAACAGCTCGACCACACCGAGGCTGTCCACGTCGAGGTCCTCCTCGAAGTGGGCATCGTCGGAGATCTTCGACTCTTCGAGACCCAACTCCGACACCAGCACCCCGGTGAGACGCTCGGAGACTTCACTCCTGTCCATTTCTTCTCTCCTTCTCGTTTGCTTGCGAGAACTTACAGTGCCAGGCCGCCGTCGACGGCGATCACCTGTCCGGTTATGTAAGAAGCGGCGTCAGAGGCGAGAAAGCCAACCACCCCGGCCACCTCGTCGGGACGCCCGAACCTGCCCAGGCTGGTCGACTCCCTGGCTCCTTTCCTGACCTCGCCTACGAGACCCTCGGTCAGGTCGGTCTCGATGAATCCGGGGGCGACCACGTTGACCGTTATCCCTCTCGAGCCCACCTCTCTGGACACCGATTTGCTGAATCCGATCATCCCCGCCTTCGAGGCCGCATAGTTGGACTGGCCCGCGTTGCCGACCATTCCGGCCACGGAGGCGATAGATATCACCCGGCCCCACTTGGCCCGCAGCATCCCGCGCAACGCGGTCTTGGTGCACAGATAGACCGAGCGGAGGTTGGTCTGGATCACCTGATCGAAGTCGTCGGGGCTCATCCGCAACAAGAGCCGGTCACGGGTGATGCCGGCATTGTTGACCAGGACCAACGGGGGTCCGTAGATCTCCTCGACCGCGGCGAACAGGTCGGCAACTGCCGACTCGTCGCCGACATCGCCCTGTATCGCCACCGCCTCGCCGCCACTCTCTTCGATCTCGGAGACGACCTCGTCGGCGGCCTGTTGGTTGCTCGAGTAGTTGATCACCACCCGATGTCCGTCGGTAGCGAGGCTTCGCGCCATGGCGCGGCCGATCCCCCTAGAGGCTCCGGTGACGAGTGCGACTCTCTTCTCCCCGGCTTCGGTCACGACAACTTCTCCGGCAAGCCGAAGAAGTCGAAGTTGGGCTGAAGCAGCTCCATGGTGTCTCGGTCGGGAGGCGGCAGGGCGGCGTCGGTCTCTTCGATGGGGTGGATTCTCGAGCCCCAGCGATAGACCGCCGACCCCCAACTCAACCCGCCGCCGAATGCAGCGAAGACGACTGTGTCGCCGGGTTGGATCCTGCCCTCCTCGAGAGCCTCGGTCAGGGCCACCGGGATGGTCGCCGCCGAGGTGTTGCCGTAGGAGTGGATGTTGACATAGACCTTCGACTCGTCGAGCCCAAGCCGCCGGGCCGTGGCGTCGATGATCCTCACGTTGGCCTGATGCGGGATGAGGAGGTCGACGTCTTCGAGACGAACGCCGGCCCGTTCCAGCGAGACGACCGACGACTCGCTCATCTTGGTGACGGCCCGCCGGAAGACCTCCTGGCCTTCCATGGAGACTCCGCTGGTGGCCGGGTTCGGATGGCCGCGGTCACCCATGGTCCCGTCCACCGGGACTTCGAGGATGTGATAGACCGAGCCGTCGAGCCCAAGGTCCGAGGCGAGCAGGCCGTGGGGCCCATCGGTCGGCTCGAGAACCACCGCGCCGGCCCCGTCGCCAAAGAGGACACAGGTGGTCCGGTCGGTGAAGTCGGTGACGTAGTGGAGTTTCTCGGCACCAATGAGCAGCACTGTCCGGTTGGTGCCGGCGAGTATCATGTTCGACCCCACGACCAAGCCGTACACGAACCCCGAACAGGCGGCGTTGAGATCCATGGCGGCGCAGTTGAGGGTCCCGATCTTGTTCTGGACCAGGGAGGCAGTGGAGGGGATGAGAGAGTCGGGGGTGCAAGTGGCGACGAGGAGGAGGTCGACGTCCTCCGGCTTCTTGCCGGCGGCGGCGAGAGCGCGCAACCCGGCGATGGCCGCCATGTCCGAGGTCTCGACATGGCTGATGCGGCGCTCCTTGATCCCCGTCCTGGTGGTGATCCACTCGTCCGATGTGTCGACGAGCTGCTCCAGGTCGTGGTTGGAGAGCACGTTGGGGGGCATGCATTTGCCCCAGCCTGTTATCTCTGAAGTGGTCATCGGTCTCTCCTGCGTCAGGTAACTGTAACGAGGGAGTCGGCAACGGCCGGTATGTCGGCCACTTCCGATATCACGTGCACCTCGATGCCCTCGACTGTGCGCTTGGCCATCCCAGCGGTCACGTCACCGGGCCCGATGTGGACGAAGGTGTCCATTCCGGTGGCCGCCATGTCGAGGAGGCTCTCCTCGAACCTGACGGTGGACACCACCTGGGAGGTGAGGGTGTCCTGGATCTCCTCCGGCTGGTGGGGACGGGCGGTGGTGTTGGACCAGACCGGGAAGGAGGGGGCCGCAAAGGTGATCTGGCTCAATGCCTGGCTCACCTCTTCGGCGGCAGGCTCCATGAAACGGGAATGGAAGGCGCCGGCGACCTTCAGAGGAAGCACTCGTCTCATTCCCAGATCCCGACCGTTCTCGACGAGCCATTCGATGTCGTCTCGGGAGCCGGCGACCACGACCTGTCCCGGTGCGTTGATGTTGGCTACCTCGAGCCTCCCGCCGTCACTCTGACGGTTACTCGCCATCTCGACGGCCAGGCCGGCATCGGCACCGATCAGTGCGGCCATCCCCGACGCCTCGAGGTCCGCCGCCTGGGCCATCGCCTCACCCCGGCGCGCCACCACGCGTAGAGCCTCCGGAAACGACATCGCCTCGGCTGCGCAGAGGGCGGTGTACTCCCCCAACGAGTGGCCGGCGGCTCCGGCGATCGCCCCGCGGTAGCCCTGGCGGAACTCCACCCAGAGGGCATAGGACACCGCGAACAACGCCACTTGGGCGTGTTCGGTCCGGGTCAGGGACTCTTCGGGACCTTCGAGGCACAGCTCGCGCAGGGACCAGCCGAGCACCTCGTCGGCGGCGTCGCCGAGCAGGTCGGGGCGCTGATCGAACAACTCGGCTCCCATGCCCACGAACTGGCTTCCCTGTCCCGGGAAGAGAATGGCGACACTCATCAGATCGGTTCGACCCGTGGGACCCGGGACGGGTTACGAGAGAGCCGAGAACAGCCGTTCGACATCGGACTCGTCCACGTCCCGGTGGGTGACGATCCGCCAGTTCCCCTTGAGGGGAGGGTTGACCTCGATGTGCTCTGCCTCGAGCCGTCCGGACACTTCGTCCCAGCTCATCCCCAGGGTGGCGAAGTTGACGAGCACCAGGTTGGTATCGACCTCCGCGGGGTCGAGCGAGCCCGGGTATCGCTCGGCGAAGCCCATGGCCAGCTTCTGGGCGAGCACGTGGTCTTCGACGAGACGGCCCCGCTCGGCGAGACCGACCCGGGCCGCGGCCGCGATCACCCCGGCCTGTCTCATCGCCCCGCCCATGCGCTCCCGCAGATAGCGGATCTCGTCGATGGCGTCGGCCGGGCCACAGACGATCGAGCCCACGGGGGCTCCGAGGCCCTTCGAGAAGCAGAACTGGATCGTGTCGGACAGCGCTGCCCAGGCCGTGCCGTCGATCTCGGTGGCGGCGACGACGTTCCAGATGCGGGCACCGTCGGTGTGGATGGCGAGCCCGTGGCTGCGGGCTCGGGCCGAGGTGGCTTCCATCAACTCGAAGGGGATGATCTTGCCTCCCGAGAGGTTGTGGGTGTTCTCCCATGTCATCAGGCTGATCCGCGGGAAGAACCCGGCCAGTTCCAGGGCGTCGTCGACGTCCTCGGGGTGTATCTGGCCGCCAGGGCGATCCACCGTGCGGAAGGCCACGCCGGAGAGGGCCTGGGCGGCCCCGGCCTCGATCGAGCGCAGGTGGCTGGCTCCGTTGGCCAGGATCTCCTCCCCCGGTGAGGTGTGGTACATGATCGAGAGCTGGTTGCCCATGGTCCCGGTGGGGACGAAGATCGCCGCTTCCTTGCCGGTGGCGTCAGCCGACTCCTCCTCGAGGAGATTGACCGTCGGATCGTCGTGGTAGACGTCGTCTCCGAGGCGGGCCGACGTCATGGCCTCGAGCATCGCCGGGGTGGGACGGGTCACGGTGTCGGACCTGAAGTCGGCGAGACCGTCTGGAAATGGCATACGCCGATGTTAGAGACGGTCCAGAGCCGTGGCGATGCGTTGGGTGGCCACCTCGATCCGGTCGCTGTCATCGACCAGGGCGAACCTCACGAAACCCTCCCCAGACGGACCGAAACCCACCCCGGGGCTGACCGCCACCCCAGCCTGCTCCAGGAGGTAGATGGAGAAGTCGAGGGAACCCATCTCCGCGTAAGGGCCGGGTATCTCAGTCCAGGCGAACATCGTGCCCGTCGGGCGGTCTACCTTCCAGCCGCCGCTGCCGAGACCGTCGACCAGGGTGTCGCGCCGCTCCCGGTAGATGGCGCAGACTCGTTCCACGTACCCGTCGCCTATCTCGAGTGTCCGGGCGGCGGCGAGCTGGATGGGCTGGAAGGTGCCGTAGTCGAGATACGACTTGAGCTTGGCGAGAGCGGCGACGATCTCCGCGTTCCCCGACAGGAACCCGACCCGCCACCCGGCCATGGAATGACCTTTGGTGAGGGAGTAGAGTTCGACCGCAACCTCTGACGCCCCGGGGACCTCCAGGATCGACGGTGGCCGATAACCGTCGAAGCTGATGTCGGCGTAGGCGAAGTCGTGGATTACCACGACCTCGTTCTCGCGGGCGAAAGAGACCAGTCTCTCGAAGAACCCGATGTCAACGACCTTGGTCGTCGGGTTGTGGGGAAAACTGACCACGATCACCCTCGGGCGAGGCCACGAGTTCTGGAACATCCGATCCACCACCTCGAAGTAGTCCTCCTGGGAGGAGATGGGAGCCCGGCGCACCTCGGCTCCGGCGATTATCGGGGCGTAGATGTGGATGGGGTAGGAAGGCTCGGGGACGATGGCCACATCGCCACGCTGGAGGAGCACCCAGAGGAGGTGGGAGAGGCCCTCCTTCGCTCCGATGGTGGCTATGACCTCGGTCTCGGGATCGAGCTCGACATCGAACCGCCTCCGGTACCTGCCGGCGAGTGCGACCCTGAGGTCGTCGACACCGCGCGACACCGAGTAGCGATGGTTCCATGCGTGCTGTACCTCCTCGACCAGGGTTTGCACCGCCACCTCCGGTGAGGGGATGTCGGGATTGCCGAATCCGAGGTCGACCACGTCACGGCCGTCGGCGATCACCTCGGCTTTGCGTCGGTTCACCTCGGCGAATGCGTACGGGGGAAGCGAACCGATCCTGCGGAAGTCCATCGCAGGGCTCAAGCTAGAACAGACTTGCCGCTGAACCCGGCTTTGTGATCTACCCGCTGAGCCTGTCGATGATCCGGGCGAGCTGTTTGGGGACGATGCTGCGCGACAGCGCTACCACGTCACGAACCAGTCCGAGTAGATCGCCGGGACCGTCCCACAGCTCGACGACGACCTCGTCGCCGGCTCGCTCGATGAGCGAGTCGATGGCGAACATCAGTATCAGGAGGTCGTCGGCCCAACCGATGACAGGGATCGCATCCGGGATGAGATCGATGGGGCTGGCCACATATGCGGCCGCCAAACCGAGCGTGATCTTCGCTCGACGTGGCACGCGCGGGTCCCTTATGAGACGCGACACCAGTTTGACGATGTTGGGCAGCATCGAGACGGCGTCGGCCATCAGCTGCCGGCCCTGGAGGCTCCTACTGCCGGGTGGTGGTAAGACTTCGTCCGGCCTGACCCTCCGTGAATCACCGCTGGTCACTCGATCTCGATCCTCTGTCGGGTATTGGTCCGGTCCACATGATGGTCTTCGTCGGCGCCAATGCCACCGATCTCTTCGATGACTGCCTCCACCGCCTTCAGCCCTTCGATGGCCGCCTGGATCATGTGAAAGGCCGCCCGCCTTCCGGCACGGCCCAGCGCGGCCACCGTCGGTGACTGCTCATCCATCGGCTGGTTCCCGGACATCGAACGACACCTGCAGGGTGCCGTCCTCGAGTCGGGCCCTGGTGACGTTGCGGCGATGGAGGGCATCGGGAAGCAGGAAGGAGCGGCGATAGGAGCCCAGCTGCACGTACAGCTCGTTGCCGTGCCGGAACACGTCGAGCTCGGACTTGTCGAAGAACGGCACGTCGAGCTCCATGGTCACAGAATCGCCGCTCTGGATCACACGGAACGGGCTGGTGGCCTCGAAGTCATCGATCGGATGTTGCTCGCCGTAGAGCTCTTCAGCCATGACCCGGAGACGCTCCACCCCCACCATCTCGTCGTCGAACAGACGCAGGCGGAGCCGGGGCACCTCGGCGAAGGCATCGTCAACCGAGTCGAGATGGCCCTTCTGGATGGCACGCCAACGCTCGAAGTAGGGGTCCTGGACGAGATCGGGCAGCACCCGGTTGACGATCACCCCGTCGACGCCGTATCCGAAGAGTCCCAGATAGCTGTACGTCCTCCGCGCCTCGTCGATGACCATCTTCTCCGGGTTGACGACGAGTCGCGCCGAAGTGACCTCGGGGTTCGCCATGAGCTCCTTGACGCCCTCGACGCTCTCGAACACCGACTGGGCGGCGGTGAACACCTCGTCCTCGGGGATAGGGAGGTCGGTGAGCCGGTTGAGCAGGGGGCGCGCCGCCCTCATCAACCTCCGTTCGGTCGGTAGCACCCGCTCGAAGTACCAGGAGAGGACTTCCGGCAGCGAGAGGAGCCGCAGAGTCTCGGCGGTGGGGGCGCAGTCGACGACGAGCACGTCGTACTCGCCGGAGCGGGCGTGTCTGTTCACCTCGAGCAGGG
The DNA here is from genome assembly GCA_035513335.1 of Acidimicrobiia bacterium. Taxonomy (GTDB): domain Bacteria; phylum Actinomycetota; class Acidimicrobiia; order Spongiisociales; family ZC4RG35; genus JANQRA01. The sequence goes on along the minus strand of DATKCE010000012.1, from coordinate 48,241 downwards.
CGAACAACTCGTCCATCCCGGGAAAGACGAGGAACTCCTCTGCCTCGATGCCGGCGGCCCCGCCCCAATCGAGGACCTCCATGAGCTGGTTGCGGATCGAGCCCCAATACCGGTCGAGCTGTTGCTGGGTGTCGATCTGTTGACCCTCGAGTCCCTCGACCACCTCAGTGGGCTCGCTGCCGAGTCGGACCATGAGGGCGTCCGACAGTGAATGGGCCGGGTCGGTCGAGGTGACCAGAGTCCGTTTCCCGGCGTCGGCCGATGCCAGGGCCGTGGCGGCTGCGATGGTCGTCTTCCCCACTCCCCCCTTGCCTGTGACCAGGACGATCCGCATGATCAGGTGTCCCGGGTGGCTCTCTTCCGCAGCCCTCGCAGCGCAGTCGTGACGATCTGCTTCTCGGCCTGACGCTTGATGAAGCCGGGCACGATGAACTTGGGCTCGACGGACAGTGAATAGACGACTTCAGTGGCCCCGTCCTCGGCCGGCCCGAACTGGTACGAGCCTTCGAGCATCTCGAGATCGGCACTCTCCTCGGCCACCCAGCTCAAAACACTGGGACGGTCGTGAGTGTATTTCAGGACGTACTCGATCTCCTTGACGAAGCCTTCGAGCACGAAGCGTGCCCGGTCCACCCGTCCATCCGGGTCGACATCGAGAATCTCGACCTCTTTCACGCCGCTGGCCCATTCCGGGTAGGAGGACACATCGGCGGCCACGTCATAGAGCTCTTCGGGAGTGGCGTCGATCTCGAGCGTCGAAAAGGTGCCTTCGGCCATTGGGGAGAATCTAGTGGTCGTGTGAGGTTGCGAGACCAGCTAGTCGACCGCCCCGAGAGAAAGGGCCCCGTCCCGGAGGCGGAGGAATCGCCCCGTCGCCCGGAAGTAGCCGGCGTTGTGGCAACGGGTCCGGCCGACTCTCCAGGTCGAGGCCTTGGGCTGGTGGACATCCCCAAAGAGATGGAGCCGAGGCTGCACCCGGCGCAGGTAGGCGAGGATGGGCTCGGAGCCTCGCTCCTGACGCCCGGTGACCACGTCGGTTCGCAGCTCCGGCAGCGCCGGGGGAACGTGACTGCACAGCACGTCGACCTCACCGATGCCGGCGAGCAACTCGCCCATCTCGTCGTCGGACACCTCGCCGTCGGCCCCGAGGGGGGTGCGGATGCCGCCGCCGACGAACCCGAAACGCAGCCCTTCCCGCTCCACCACCTCGCCGTGCACGTAGCGGAACCCCGCTGGAAGAGACGCTGCCAGCACGTCGGGCCGGTCGACGTTGCCGTGGATCACCAGACCATGACCGGAGACGAGCGCTTCGGCGGCCCGCTCATACTGGCGGGTGAGCACGGCGCTGATCCGCGTCCGCAGGTGGTCCCCGGTGAGTTTCGCCTCTTCGCGCCAGAGCGCGCGCATCCGGGGATAGTCGCCGCGGGCACGCGCCGCCGAGGTGCGAGCGGCAAAGTCGAGCCCGAGGACGTCGGCCACCGCGCCCCGGCCGGTCCGATAGTCGGTCAGGTTGACGAGATCACCGAGGATCACGATCTCGTCTCCGACCGTGACCAGACGTCGCAACGCCTCGGGGGCGTCGTGCACGTCGGAAATGAAGAGCATCAGGGCCCGATCTGGCGACTCGCGTAGCGAACCCAGAACACCGAGAGGCCGGCGGCGACTACGGCGATGGCCAGCGCCACCGGCCACTTGAGGTCAAGAGGGGAGAACTCGGCCGACATGCCACCCATGCCGAACCCGACGAGGGCTCCGACCACGGATCGACCGGGAAGGCCCCAACGTCGCCCGGGGTCGGCATCATTCCGCCCGACGTTGGCAGCAAGAGCTCCCCCAAGGACCATCACCAGCAGCCCCACGACTCCAACGGCGAGCGCCACCGCATAGACCTTGACCATCGACGGGAGGGTAACGGCCAGGCTCGTGGTCTAGGAGACACGGCGCTCGGCGGGAACCAGACGCAGCACCGGCACCAGGCCCTGCTCGGCCAGGTTCGAGACCGCCTCGGCCTGTGAGTCGCTGAGATCCACCGGACCTTCACCCAATAGACACGTCACCACGCAATCGTCGCACGCACTGGTGTCCCGCATCGCACATTGTTTGCAATCGATCAGCATGTCGACCTCCTGAGCGCACAACGTAGGATGCGGCAGGGACAGTTTTCTGCCCGGGATCAGGAGACTTCGTCGAGGAATGTGAGCACCGCAGCCAGATAGCTCTCGCTATCGGTCTCGAGGGACTGGACATGACCCGCCCCGGGGACCGCCACCAGCCGTACCCGCTCGGTGTTGGCCCCATCGAGGTCGACGCTCTGCTGTGTGGGGACCGATTCGTCCTCGGTCCCGTAGATGGCGAGCACGGGAACCCGGAGGGATCTCTCGGCCTTGTCGATGTAGTCGATCGACCTCCAGTTGACGTCGATACGCAGCGATGTGAAGAACTTGGCCACCCACGCCATCGACGGGGGCATGTTCATCGGCAGCAAGGGCAGCGGCCCCTCACCGGCTCGGAAGTCGATCGTCGATCCGAGGTCGATGTTCGCCGAGTCGGTGATCACTCCTGCCAGATAGTCGAAGTTGTGGCGGTAGACATAGGAGAGGGCGTGAGATGCGCCGGTGTCGTACCCGGCGAGGACCACGACGGAGGCGCCGCTGTCCCTGGCGAATTCGACCGCACCGGCGACGTCCTCCCACTCGGTCATGCCGTACTGGTGGTAGCCGGACGGGTCGACAGGCTGGTTCTCGTCGTTGCGGTAGGTGATGGCGAGCTGCTGGTATCCGGCTTCCTGGAGCGGACCGAAGAGAGCCTCCGGCTCCGCCGGGGTGGCGTTGAGACCGTGGATGTGGATCACCCACGTGGTCCCGGGTGCGGGCAAGTACCAGGCATCCATCTCACCGTGCTGGCTGTCGTAAGTGACCTCGACCAGCTCGTAGTCACCGCTGGGGACCACGATCGGGCTCGGGCTTGGGGTGAATTCCTCTTCGATAATCCGGTCCGAGTAGATCCAGCCGCCGGCGACATGGGCGACGAACACGACCGCCACCACGACCCAAAAGACACCACGGAACACGCTGCGCGCCGACATGAGGGTTGAATTCTTGTCGAAATCAGCCCGTAGGCAACGACAAACCTCCGACGAGGTGCTCGTCGTGATCCGTGACCGGTATCGGATCGGGGCCGAACGTCGGCTCGAGTTTGCGGGCCTGGACGATGGTTTCGTCTTGTTTCACGGACAGCGCATCTTCCATGACTGAAGCCACCGGGCTGGTACCCGCCTTGATCAGCCCCTCCCGTCTGACCAGCCCCACCAGGCGACCGGCATCGGCGACTGCCAGCGTGCTCTCGGTGTGGATACGCAGGGTGTCGTCGGCATGTCGCAGCGGCGAGACGTATACCGGTTCGCCCATGAACCGGAAGACGCGGTCGGGTGCGCTGCGGACGATGACATATCCGGCCTGGGCGGTACGGCGGAGCCGGGCTCCGGGACCGGTGCGCAACCTGTTGAGCCAGGAACCTCCGGAGGCGCCGAGAACCACCAGAGCACCTTCGTCGAGGTCTTCCACCAGTTCAGAGATCCCGTCCACCGCTACGACGCGTCGTCCGACTTCGGGGATGTGGGCTCCGACCTTGTCGAGGATCTCCCGGGCGAACTCGATCTCCCCTTCGTCCTTGGCAGCAGAGAGCAACTCGACGTCGACACCGAGCCGGGCGGCGAGGGCTACCGCGGTGTCGGCGGCGAGAAGAGAGTGGGGTCCGCCCGCGACCGTGGCCACGACCTTGGTCACTCGATCGCGCTCGAAGTCGACCGGGACCGCCACGTTCACCAGGTCGAACCCGGTGGGAAGCTTCTTCGTGACCAGGAAGTCGGCGCGCTCGTCGATGCAGCTCTCGGCGATGTCCCCGGTGACCCGGTCGGCTCCCTCGCCGCCGAGCACCTCGGCCAACTCGTGACAGCCCTTTCCTCTGGTCCAGACGACCTTGGGCCGGTCACCGTCCGCAGGGCGGAGGATCACAACGCCTCCTGGTGGTGTCGTCCTGGGGTTACAACCACGGCTGCCACCATAGACATCAACTCCTGGTTGCGGGTCCGGTTCCCAATGCGACAGCCCCTTCCCGTCGTGACAGAATCGGGGCATGGAGTTCTCAGATGTCCTCGCGCGCCGCCGCATGATCCGCAACTACACCGAAGAGACCGTTTCCGGGGAGGCTCTGGATCGAATCGCCGCGGCCGCCCTGCGGGCACCATCGGCGGGTAACAGCCAGGCCGTGGCGGTGGTGGTCGTCACCGACGAGTCGCTCCGTAAGGACATCGCCCAGCTCGCCCACGAGGCCTCCTATGTCAGCGCCGGTTTCGACCCTTGGATCTCCAGGGCCCCTGCTCACCTCATCATCTCGGTGAGCGAGCAGGTCTATCGGGACCGCTATTCGGAGCCCGACAAGCTGGGACCGGACGGCGAGGTCATCGAGTGGCCGGTCCCCTACTGGTGGGTCGATGCGGGGGCGTCGATGATGGCCGTGCTCCTCGCCGCCGTCGATGAGGGTCTCGGGGCCGGCTTCCTCGGCGTCCACTCGCTCCCGGAGCTCTCTGCGCTTCTGGAGATACCGGAGCATTTTCACCCCATCGGGGTGATCACAGTTGGTCACCCTGCCCCCGACCGGCGCTCCGGGAGCCTCGACCGGCCCAAGAAGACCCCCGACGACGCGGTGTTTCGAGACACCTGGGTTTAGTCGCCCGCGGGGAGCATCCGCTCGAGCACGTCGAGTGCATCGATCCGGTCGTCCTCGCGCACCAACACCAGTACCCCTCGAAAGCCTCCCAACATGGGCGTGGTCGAGCCGAGGTCGTCGGACTGGACGATGGCCTCGATTCCCGCACTGGCCAGCCTCGCCTTGACCAGGTTCGCCTCGGTCTTCGAGTTGTAGCTGCCCAGTTGGACCAGATCCATAGGCGGAGGATACGCAGGCCGGTGCGATACTCCCCCCGGTGCCTGTCGACATAACATCCCCGGCGAACGTGCGCATCAAGTGGCTCGTCCGTCTGCGTCAGAGGCGTCATCGCGATGCCGAAGGGGTATTCGTGGTCGAAGGCGAGCGTCTCTACACCCGGGCACTCCGCTCCGGTCTCATCCCTGAGATCACCTTCGTCGAGCCCGATCGCTCCATCGCGACCACAGGGCCCACGGTCACCGTCGACCCGGCTGCTCTCGACCGGGCCTCGTATCGGCAGCGCTCACAGAGCGTCATCGGAGTCTTCCCCCAGCTCGACACCAGCCTGGCTGCCCTGTCGCTGCCCGGACCACGTTCCCTGCTCCTCATCGCCGAAGGCATCGAGAAGCCGGGAAACCTCGGAGCCATGCTCCGCACCGCCGCTGCCGCGGGTGCGGACGCCCTGGTCGCCCTCGGCGACACGGTCGACGTACACAACCCGAATGTGCTGCGGGCATCGACGGGAGCGATCTTCTCGGTGCCCTCGGTCGTCACCACCTGGGACCAGCTCGATCCCTGGTTGGCAACAGCCGGTATCCGCGTGCTCGGCGCCACTCCCACAGCCACCCGGACGATGTGGGAAGCCGACCTGCGCGCTGCGGTGGCCCTAGTCCTCGGCGCGGAGGACAGCGGGCTCTCCCGCCGTGCCCTCGAAGCCACCGAAGAGACGATCCTCATCCCTCAGGCTCCAGGCGCCGTCGACTCCCTCAACGTATCCGTGGCCGCCGCCATACTCCTCTTCGAGGCACGGCGTCAGCGCAACTGAGTCCCACTGACGGAGGCATTGACTCGAACATATGTTCGAGTTAACCTCCAACCGCAGTGCCCGACGCCATTGTCTTCCAGCCCTCATTCGACGACCTCTCCACTCCTCTGTTCGATGTCGACTTCTGCGTGCTCGACCTCGAGACCACCGGCGGATCTCCGGCGTCGTGCGAGATCACGGAGGTCGGCGCGGTCAAGCACCGGGGCGGGGAGCTGATTGGGACGTTCCAGACACTCGTCGACCCAGGTCTTCCGATCCCGCCCTCGATTACGATCCTCACCGGGATCACCCAGGCGATGGTCATCGACGCGCCTCCGATATCGACCGTGTTGCCCTCCCTCCTCGAGTTCATCGGCGATGCCGTGATAGTCGGCCACAATGTCCGCTTCGATCTGTCTTTCCTCAACGCGGCGGCGATGCGTCTCGGCTACGGCCGACTCCCCAACCAGTCGGCCGACACCGCCGCCCTGGCCCGACGGCTGGTCAGGGAGGAGGTCCGCGACCTGCGGCTCCACAGCCTGGCAGCGCATTTTCGCAGCCCGGTGACTCCCAATCACCGCGCCCTCGAGGATGCCCGGGCCACTGCCCACGTCTTCCATGCCCTCCTGGAACGGGCCGGCTCTCTGGGAGTCACCAACCTCGACGACCTCATGCAACTGCCCACGGCAAAGGGAAGCCCGCACTACTCAAAGATCGGGCTGACCGACCATCTCCCCCGCCGACCCGGGGTCTATCTCTTCAAAGACCGCGACGGGCGGGTCATCTACGTGGGGAAGGCCTCGAACCTCAGGGCCCGGGTCCGTCAGTACTTCTATGGCGACACGCGCAAGTCGGTGGCCACTTTGATGAGAGAGCTCGACTCGGTCGACCTCCAGGTGTGCCAGTCGACCCTCGAGGCCGAAGTCGCCGAGATCAGGTTGATCCACACCCACCGGCCCCGGCACAATCGGAGGTCCCGTCCCCCCAAGACGTCCCACTTCGTCGAGCTGACCGACGAGATATACCCCCGCCTCTCGGTGGTGCGGACGCTCAAGGCGCGAGCCCTCGCCTATCTCGGGCCCTTCCGGTCGAAAAGGGCAGCAAACGAGGTGATGCACGCCATCTGGGACGCAATCCCCGTGAGGAGGTGTCGCACCCGCTCCGGCTCACGTTCCGGAAAGTGCGCGTCGGCGCAAATGGGGCTGGCGAGTTGCCCCTGCGACGGGCGGCTGGACCCCGATACCTACCGCATCGTCGTCGACAGGCTCGTCACCGCTATCGACGGGTCACCCCACCTGCTTCTCGATCCACTGGCGGAGCGAATGGCCCGGCTGGCCGACGACCAGCGGTACGAGGAGGCGGCTTGGGCACGTGACCGTCACGACGCTCTGGCCCGCGCCCTGCAGCAGCGGTTGCAGTGGCGGGCACTCGCCGGGGCCGGTTGGCTCGAGTTGGAGCACGCCGACGGGACCGTGGCCGTCATCGACCACGGGACTCTGGTGGAGACCCGACAAGCGCATCGGCTACCACGGCTCGACCACTCCCCCACCGCTTTGGCCGACATGCCAACGGTGCCCCCGAGCGTTGAGGCCGCCGAGGAGGCGGCGTTGGTGTGGCGCTGGTTGGAGGGAAGTCCGGTCAAACTGGTGGAATGCACCGGGACTCTCTCTTTTCCGCTGGAGCGGGCACGACCGCTGGAGCGGGCACGACCGCTCGAACGCCCGTTACGCGCCGCCGCCTGATCCGCCGTCTGGCGGTGATGCTCGCTGCGCTCATCCTCTCGTCGTGCGGAAGCGAGAGCATCGACGTGACCCAAAGAGCCGACCTTCCCGCCACGAGCGCCGAACAGTTCGCCGCCCATCTCGCCGCACTCGACCGGCCCGCCGTGGTCAACGTCTGGGCGTCGTGGTGTCTCCCCTGTCGCTCCGAGGCGCCACTGTTGAACCAGGCCCACGCCGAACATGGCGACGTCATCGAATTCATTGGCGTCGACGTCCAGGACAGCCAACGAGGAGCCAAGGAGTTCCTCGCCGAGTTCGGGCTCGAGTTCGACCACTTCTTCGACCGCAACCGGCAGGTGCCCAACTCCTATGGTGGGATCGGGACGCCGATCACCATGTTCTTCGCCCCACACGGCGAGCTGGTGACCATCCACAACGGCGTCATCGACGAGCGCACTCTCGCCATCAACATCGACGAGTTGACCGGAGCCGACGAATAGTGGAATTCACCCTGCTCTGGGCGGCACTCACCGCCGTCGCTCTGGCCTGGATCGGGCTTCGCCTCTGGCCCGATCGTCTTCCCGACCACGCCTTCGATCGGCTCCTCGGGGCTGGTGTCGCCGGTCTCGTGGCAGGGCGGCTGGCCGACATGCTCTCCCAAGGGATCAACCCCTTCATCAATCCCGGCGACATCATCGTCATCAGGGGCGGCGTCCTCACGGGTGCGGCGTCTCTGGCCTTCATCGCCGCCCTGTACTGGTCGACGAGGTCACATCCCTCACCGTTGGACGCGGTGGCGCCGGCGGTGCTCTTGGGTCTCGCCGGCTGGCACGGCGGGTGCCTGTCGCGGGACGCCTGTCTGGGAGCTCAGTCGGATCTGCCCTGGGCCTGGACGCTCGGGGCAGGCGAAATCACTCGCCATCCGGTGGAGATCTACGCCGCATTGGCGCTGGCCGTCGGAGCCTGGTGGGTGTCGCGTCTCGGCTGGCGACGATGGCTGCGCTCCGGTGTCGCTCTGGGCCTGGCCGCCATGGTGCGACTGGCTACCGAGCCCCTGCGGCCGAGTATCACGGGCGGTCCCGTCTGGTGGTATGTCGCCGGAATCGTCGCCGGGTCGCTGGCGGCGGGCCTGGGGCCGAGGCTCCCGCCACAGAAGACCGGCGTCCCGACTTGAGACGGCCGGTTCGCCCGGTGACACTCAGCTCCGTGAAGCCCATCCTCTCGTTCCAGAGCGCGGGCGTGTCGCTGGGTGGCCGTCCGATCCTGCGAGCCGTCGAACTCGCGGTCGGCCCCGGCGAGGCGGTGGGGATCGCCGGCCCGAACGGGTCGGGCAAGACGACCTTGGTGCGGGCGGCGGCCACCCTGGTCTCCATCGACCAGGGCAGTCTCAGCGTCCTCGGCTCCGACACGGGAGCCCCGGACCTCACCGCGGTCCGACGTTCCATCGGGCTCATCGGCCACCAACCCGCCTCGATCCCGGAACTGACCCTTTTCGAGAATCTGGATCACATCGCCCGGCTCGGCGGTTTCGACCGGTCGCGGGTGACCAGAGCCCTGGAGGTCGTCGGTCTCGGAGAGGCTGCCGGACGGAAAGTCGAGGTCTGCTCGTTCGGAATGAAGCGGAGGCTGGAGATCGCCCATCTCCTCCTCGCCCGCCCCAGGTTGCTCCTGCTCGACGAGGCCGCCTCGGGGCTCGACGACGCCGCACGCGATCTGATCGGCGCCCTGGTCGACTCGGTCCTTGCCCGGGATGGGGGGTGCCTCGTCGTCTCCCACGACCGGGGACAGCTGGAAACGCTCACCGACCGGGTTCTGACCCTCGCCCACGGCACCCTGAAGGCGGCACAGTGACCTTCTGGAGACAGGCCTTGGAGATCGCCCGCGTCGACCTCACCGTGGAGAGCAGGGTCGGTAACACGATCCGCATAACTCTGCCCTTCGCCGTCGTGGCCCTGATGGTGTTCCCGTTGGCGCTCGGACTCCAGCTCGGGGTGGTCTCGGCGACGGGACTGGGCGTGTTCTGGGCGATCGGGATCTTGTTCGGGATGCAGGTGGCGTTGCGCCAGTCGGCCAGTGACACCCGCGAGCGCAGAGACCTACAGGCGCTCCTCGGCGTCGATCCGGCGGCACGCTTCGTCGGCCGGCTCTTCTCCGGCGGTCTCCTGATGGTCGGCTTCCTCCTCACGATGCTGGTGGCGATGGCTGTGCTGTTCGACCCCGACATCCCTCAGGGAGGATGGCCGGTGCTGGTGTTGTCGACTTTGCTCGTGGCCATCGGCCTCACCGAACTGGGGACTCTCGCCGGGGAGATCACCACGGGTCTCTCCCACCGCACCGTCCTCGCCTCGCTGATCGTCGCTCCGCTGGCCCTGCCCCTGGTGATCGGGGCCTCGCAGTCGGTTGAGGCACTACAACGGGACACCGGTATCCTTGCCTGGATACTTCTCTTGATAGCGAGTGACCTGGCCCTCGCGGTGGCCGGGGTGGCGCTGGCAAGACCCCTCGAGAAAGCGACACGATGACGCGAGTGAGAGTGCTGTTGAGCCTCGCCGCAGTGGCGGTGGGAGTCGGCCTGTGGTTCGCTCTCACCGCGCCCCCGGACGCTCTCCAGGGCGAGTATGCCCGGCTGCTCGGAATCCACCCACCTTCGATGTGGGTCGCATTCATCGCCTTCGGGGTGACCGCATTCGGGTCGATCATGTGGCTGGTCAAGAAGACCGAGCGTTGGGACCGGCTGGCGGCCGCCTCGGTGGAAGTGGGAGTCATCTTCACCGCCATCGGATTGTTCACCGGGATGGTCTGGGGCCAGGCGGTCTGGGGAACTGCCTGGGACTGGCAGGACCCCCGTCTCATGAGCACGGCGGTGATGTTCTTCGTCTACCTCGGCTACATCGCTCTGCGCAACGCCATCGACGATCCGGCGATCAGGGCACGGCGCTCGGCGATCCTCGGTACCATCGCCGTGGTCCAGGTCCCGCTGGTCTACTTCTCGGTCAACCTGTTCCGCACCCTCCATCAGACCCAGTCGATCCGCCCCGACGGCTCCACGATGCCGAGGGAGATGTCGCTGGCGATGCTGGTCAACATGGGAGCGTTCCTGATCCTCTATGTCGCCCTCATGGCGGCGCGCATCGAAGTGGCCAAGGACGAGGCAGCGGCGGCACCCGAGAGCACGTTGGCAGGGGAAGCAGTCCGACCGCCGCGACTCAGCGAGGTGGAGGATGTCTGAGACCGTCGTCGTCGCCGGAACCTATCTCATCTCCTATGGCCTGATCGCTGGTTACGCCGTCTACCTCCACTTGCGTCGACGGCGCGCCCGCAGTTGATCCGATGGGACAGCGTCACTTCGTCCTCTTCGGTATCGCCGGGGTGATCGCCCTCGTGGTGGCGATCACCGTCGCCGGCATCAGTGACAACCTGACGTACTACCTGTACCCCAACGAGGCGGTGACCCAGAGAGCCGACTTTCCCGACGGAGAGAGGTTCCGCCTCGCCGGACGGGTGGTGGAGGGTTCTCTCACCGAGGACGATGACGATCTGGTCTTCGACGTCACCGACGGCTCGGCCACGGTTCCTGTCGTGCTGGTGAACACTCCCCCACCGCTGTTCAACGAAGAGGTCCCGGTGCTGCTCGAGGGCTACTGGAGCGGTGAGTTCTTCACCGCCGATAACGCGCTGATCCGGCACGACGAGAATTACGAGATCCCCTCCGAGGGGAACTACGAGGACTGATGCTGTCCTTTCTGGGCTCCGCCGGCATGCTGGTGGCCCTGCTGGGAGCGGGACTCCTCGTGGGCCGGGGGGTGGTGGCGGCCCGAACCGAGCGGCCGACCAACCTCGAGGGAGCGGCACGAGTGTTGCTCGCCGGTGCAGTCGTGGCGATGGCGGCACTGGTGCTGGCTCTCATGGCCGACGACTTCTCCCTGGTCTACACCGCCAACCATCACTCCTCGCTGACCCCGTTCCCCTACGACATCGCCACCGCCTGGGCTGCGTTGGAAGGCTCCATCGTGCTCTGGGGCCTCGTTCTCGCGGGCTTCACCTGGTTCGTGCTCCGCCGCTATCGGCGCTCCCCCGACCGCCTCGGTGCCGCCGCCCTGGCCGTCATGGGCGCGGTGTCGATCTTCTTCTTCGGGCTGATGGTGACGGTGGCCAACCCGTTCGAGGTCTGCGTGCAGGCGCTGGAGGTGGGGTGCGCCCAATCGAGCCCCTGGCCGTTCGCCGCGGTAGACGCGCCCGCCAACGGGCTCGGGCCCAACCCCCTCCTCCAGAACCACTTCATGATGACCATCCACCCGCCGGTCCTGTATCTCGGCTACGTCGGGATGACGGTGCCTTTCGCATATGCCATCGGCGCGCTCGCTCTCGGAGTCCCCGGGCCGGAGTGGCTGCGCCGTAGCCACCGTTCGACCCTGCTGGCGTGGTCGTTCCTGACCGCGGGCATCCTGCTCGGTGGCTGGTGGGCCTACGAGGTCCTGTCCTGGGGAGGGTATTGGGCGTGGGACCCTGTCGAAAACGCGTCCCTCATGCCCTGGCTGGTGGCCACGGCCTTTCTCCACTCCGGGATCGTCCAGCAGCGCAGGGGCATGCTCCAGGCCTGGAACTTCATCCTGGTGATCAGCACCTTCGCTCTCACCATCCTGGGCACGTTCCTGACCCGGTCCGGGACGATCAATTCGGTCCACTCCTTCACCCAGTCGGCGATCGGGCCGGCCCTGCTCGGCTTTCTCGTCCTGGTCCTCGTGGGATCGTTCGTGCTGTTCTCGACCCGGTCCGACCTGGTTGCTTCCTCTCCCCGTCTGGACTCGTTCGCCTCCCGCGAGGGCACTTTCCTCGCCAACAATCTGCTGTTGAGTGTCTATGCCTTCGTCGTCCTCATCGGGACTACCTACCCGCTGACCCTCGAGGCGTTCACAGGGACCCAGGTAGGAGTCGGAGAGCCTTTCTTCAACCGGCTCGCGGTGCCCTTGTCGTTCATGCTCCTCCTGGTCATGGGATTCGGACCGATCACTCCTTGGCGGACGACCGAGCCCGGCTCGATATGGAGCCGGATCCGCAACCCGGCGGTTCTGGCCCTCGCCGCGGGGTTGCTCACCGCCCTGTTGGTGACTCGCATCGGTTGGGTGGTGCTGGCCACAACCCTCGGCGTCTTCGTCGTCGGCACGATGACCGGCCTGCTGTTCGACCAAGCGGAGCGCCGCGTAGCCAAGACCGGCCAGACCAAATGGAAGGCGCTGAAGACCGTGGCCACTGGCGACGGCCCCTTCTGGGCGGGTCAGCTGAGTCATGTCGGCGTGGTCCTCATCGCCATCGGCATCGCCTTCGCCGCCAATCTCGGCACCCACTCCGAGACTCGGCTCGCTCCCGGAGATTCGGCGAGTTTCGAGGGTTACACCGTCTCCTACGAGTCGCCATTCCAGCGGACCTCTCCTGCCCGGACCGTGATCGGTGCTCGGTTCACCGTGACCAGGGATGCCCTCTTCATCGCCACCGTCGAGCCATCCTGGAACTTCTTCGGTGGGGGCCAGACCGGGGTCGGCACACCCGATGTCCTCCACCGGCCCGGAGGGGACCTCTACTTCACGCTCGTCGACCTGCCCGACGACACCGGGGCGGTGAGTGTCACCTTCGACACCTCCCCCCTGATCTGGATTCTCTGGCTCGGTGGCGTGGTCACGGTGGCGGGAGGTTTTCTGGCGATGGCTGCCCGGCGTCGGGAGAGGGTGACGGCAGACGAGCGTGCCTCGGTCGATGTCTGAGCGAGCTCGCAACACCCTCACCGTTATCGCCGTGGCTGCGATGGCGGCGCTTCTCGTTGTCCTGGTGGCCACCAACCCCTCCAGCCCCGATCGGATCGAGGCGATCGGAGAGCGGATCAAGTGCCCGGTATGTCAGGGAGAGTCGATAGCCGCCTCGCCCTCGCCGATGGCCCGCGACATGATGGCTCTCGTCGCCGAAAGGGTGGACCAGGGCCACAGCGACGAGGCCATCGTCGACGAACTGCTCTCCTCGTACAGCGGCGCGGTGCTTCTCGACCCCCCGCGCAGCGGCCTGACACTGATCCTCTGGATCGCGCCGCTCGCGGCGCTGCTCATCGGCATTGGAGTGATCCTGTGGTGGCGCAGACATCCTCCCGATGCCACCCCGGCAGTTCCGTCTCTGGAACGTTCCCGGGCATGGCGGCTGGCGCCACTGTTGATTCTCGCCGGCGCCTTCGCGGTCATCGTGGTGGTGGCGGGGTTCTTCCTCCAGGACCGGGCCGGTCCGGCCTCGGGAGTTGCCGATCTCGCCGGCCAGGACCTCGACGAGGTGTCGAACGAGACCATGGAAGCCGTAATCGCCGCCAACGTCGACAACCCACAGGTGGATGGGATGAGACTGGCACTCGCCGAGCGCTATTACGAGGTTGGCGACTTTCGCTCTGCTTTCCCCCACTACCTCGCAGTCGCCGGTTCGGGGGCCGCATCCGATCCTCAGGCTGTCACCGCCTTGATCAGACTGGGTTGGATGACGTGGGAGGGGAACCGCGAAGCCACCACGGCCATCGACCTCCTCGACGAGGCCCTGGCCATCGAACCTGACTCCGACACTGCGCGTTTTCTGAAAGCGCAGGTGCTCTGGTGTGGCAACGGGGACCTGGAGCAAGCCGCCGATCTGATCGAAGAAGTCCTCGACCACTCGGAGCTGAATCCCGAATCGCGTCAGGTCGTCGAATCCGACCTCGCCGCGATCCGAGCGGGGGAGCCTTGCGCATGAACCGGGGGCTTCGCTGGGTCGGCTACGGGATGGCTCTCGCCGCGGTGGCATTCGCCGTGGTGCTGGCCTCTCGCTTCGGGAGCGACCCGGGACTGGTCGACTCCCCACTTCTCCAAGAGCCCGCACCTACCTTCGAGCTCGCCCCCTTGGAGGGAGGCGAAACGGTCTCCCTGGAGGACCTACGCGGTGACATCGTGGTAGTCAACTTCTTCGCCTCCTGGTGCCTCGAGTGTCGCAACGAGCATGCCGACCTGACCTCGACGGCCAACGCCTTCTCCGATCAGGGGGTCACGTTCGTCCACATCGCCTACCAGGACAGCCCGCCGGCTTCTCTCGAGTTCCTGGAGACGGCCGGTCGCTCCGATGCGGCTCGCTACCTGGCCGACCCCGGCAGCCGCACCGCCATCGCCTACGGCGTCTTCGGCATCCCGGAGACCTTCTTCATCGACGAGGATGGGATCGTCGTCGGCAAGATCATCGGTGAGTCGGATGCCTTCGTGCTCGGTGCGACCATCGACGCCATCAAACGGGGCGAGACTCCGGGCCAGAGTGTCACCGGCGACACCCAGCAGCGTCCGGATGAATAGATGAGGGCACTGTCGGCATGTCTCCTGCTGGTGGCGGTGGCGTGCAACCCGGCCGGGGAGACGCCCGCCGGCAACGGGACCGCCGCCGGTTGCACTGAGCCGACTCCTGAGGAGATCGAAAAGCCCTCCCAGCTGGAGATGCTGGTGGAGCCCGATCCGGTCACCCCCAAACAGGTCGTGGACCTCGTGGTCACTCCGGCTGGTCTACCCGACAGCGCCCTGGCCGGAGTCGACGCCGCCTGGCAGTGCTGGGACGGAACGCGTTGGGTCACCACCCACATCGTCTACCGGGGCTTCGGCGACAACGCAGGTCAGACCATCCCGGTCAACGCCAATTTCCAGATCAGGGTGCCTTCGATCGGGCTCGAGCTCGACCAGGGCTACCCCATCGTCATCCCGCCGGTCGATCCCGGGCGTTATCGCATCGAGGATGAGATCATCGTCGACGACGACGCGGTTCCAGGACACGTGATCGTCGAGGTTCTCCCGGGCTGAGCACACGGGGATTGCTTGGGGTTGGTATTCGATCGCAATGGACCGGATTAGCCGGGACCCCTCCCTGGCGGTGCTCGGTTGGTTTGCGAAGCGGATGCGTTGGTGGTGGGGGTGGAAGAAGATTTGGTAACTATCCCCAAATCCGGTAACCCGAACATACGTTCGACCCACGACAAAACAACCCCCACCTGACCCAAGACCAAAGATCTTTTCTTGGACCTACTCCCGAGCGTCGAAAACGGAGACGCTCGCCTCTGGGAACGAGATCGAGTCGAGCTGCGCCGGGCCGGTGCCGAGTAGGAACACATCGAAGAAGCCGAGCAGATAGTTGTCGACGATCGGCATCATCCGACCCGCAGGTATCGGGCCTTTCAACCCAAGCTGAGAGCCAAGGGGTGTGAGCAGAGGAATCATCATGAAGTCGTTGGTGGCGGCCCCCTGGATGCCGACCGTGTAAGTGATGGAGTCTCCTCGGGCGGCGATTCCGGCAAGCAGGGCATCGTCGCTGGTGCCGACCCAGTCGTCCGACCTCATGTACAGGGCAGGTCGGGTCATGTCGTTCTGCAGGTCTCGCGGCGTCAAGGCCCGCACCCAGGGATCCATCGCGAGGATTGCATGACATCTCTCGTCTTCGAGACAGACCTTGATCGCCGCCCCTCCCCCGGCCCCGTGGCCGTAGATCCCGAGCCGGTTGAGATCAGCGGCGAGGGTCACCGCGCCGAAGGGACCATCCTCGCCTTCCTCGAGGGCATCCAGAATGGTCACCAGGTCGGCGGCGAGCGTGGCCACCACATCGGTGGCCGCCTCCTCCAAGTCGTCCTCAGCGACGGAGTCGGGATCGGGAAGCGCCTCGGGATCCTGATACGCCACCTCCCCGTCCTCGAGAACCGTCGCTGAAGCGATATGGGTGTGGTCGGGCGCGATCACGATGTAACCGTTGCTCACCAGATGCTCGACCTGATTCAACGAGTTGGTGCGGACCCCACCCCAACTGTGGCTGTACAGGACCACCGGATAGGTCCCTTCGGCGATCGGCGAAGAATCCGACGTGTGCGAGAGGGTGAACTGCGTGTGGTTCCAGAACCAGGAGGGAAATCCCATCTGCTCGGAGATTGCTGGTACCACGACCTCCCAGTCTTCAGTCCAGGGGGAACGGACGGCATCATCGGGCAGCCGCGCCGGGTACCAGACCTGCGCCATGAACTCCCGAGGCCCGCCCGGGCGCTCGCCAAACAACTCATCACGATCTCGGTCGCGCAGCTCCACGGCGAAGGTGCCGATGTCCTCGGGACCGGCGGGAATCGGGATCTCCGGCACCGGGAGAAGTATTGGCACTGCGGTCACGGAGGCGAGACCGATCGCCCCGAGCAGGAGTCGAACCAGCCTTCCCTGCCAGTCGAACCTGCGCTCGAGGAAGAACACGTCCCCTACGGCGAGACCAGCCACGGCCAGGTAGAGAGGAATCAGCTGCCAGCGGAATCCCTCGAACTGGATCTGGACGAACAACGCCGCCGCCAGGGCCACGGCGACGAACCCCCGTCTCGGTCGCACTCCGAAGACGACGGGCCAGAACACGGCGAAGGCCGCTGCGAAGACGAGGGCGAGCTCGAGACGTCTCAAGGCGTGGCGACAATAAGTGGGACGTGACTATATGAACGAGAGCAGGCTCAATATCGGTGCGAGATCCGCGTCCCCTGATGGAACATCATCTTCCAGGCGCTGTCGTGGAGTACCCACACCGAGCTGCGTCTCGCCTCCTGGCCCCCCTGTCCGACCGTCCGATAGGTGACCAGGGCCGTGTCGTTAGAGAGCTGTCGCACCGCGAAGTCCCGGATCACCACCGGAGAGGGCTGTTCGCCTTCGAGCATGTCGAGAAGCACTTTCCGGTTGTACACCCGGCCGGTGCTGCCGAACTCCAGGAAGTCGTCATGGAGGAATCGGCTGGCCATGTTCCGGTCGGCCCGAATTTCGGGATCGAGCAACGCCATCTCCCGCTCCTTCAGCGTCTGGAACCAGGGATGTTCATCGCCTCGGTCTCGCGGGATGCCGGTCATGGGCCACCCAGGCTAGGAGCGATCAGCCCGAGAGAGCGATCAGCCCGAGAGGCGATCAGCCCGAGAGAGCGATCAGCCCGTCGAGGGCGGCGCGAATCTCCTGCTCGGCTCTCAGCCCGTCCCAGGCCTCGACGACGGTCCCATCGGCGGCAATGAGCACGGTGACCGGCTGATACGGCACACCGTAGAGCTGGAAGATCTCCTCATCCTCGTCGAGACCCCACATGACGTCTCCCGACTGGAAGAGCTGGTCGGCGCGGGCTTGGGTCGCCTCGAAGCTCGATCGCCAGGCCGGAGCGACGAAGTCGACTTCGTCTGCGTATTCAGCCGCCAGGCTGTCGACGACGGGCAACTCCCGCCTGCATGTCGGTCACCACTCGGCCCAGAACACCAGGTAGACCGGCTTGGCACCTTGTGAGAGCGTGTACTCACCCCCATCGGCGAGCTCGAGAGTGAAGTCGGGAGCGAGGGGACGGTCGGAGAGGGTGGTGGTCGGGCCCGGTGTGGTCGTGGTCTCGGAGGCGGGGCTGGTGTCGGCTGATGTCGCGGTGGTCGTCACTGCGTCGTCTCCGGTCGTCGTGGTGGGCTCGTCGGCGCTGCCGGAGCAGGCGGCGACGCCGATAGCGAGAGACACCAGGAGCAGTTGGGAACGAGACACTGAGGAAACGCTAGAACGCCCGGGATACAAGCGACGTAAATCTGCCCAAGTCCCGGGATGCCGCGGATTCTTTGTACAATCGCCGTCCCGTGTCAGACAGGAAACTGTACTTCGCCTACGGATCGTTACTCGACCCGGACAAGATCAATGAGGCCGCCCCAGGCGCCCGGTTCATGTTCATAGCCCATTACCCGGAGACCAAGCTCGATTTCGTAGCATCTGAGGAGAACGGGGCCGTCCCCACTCTCACCAAGGAGAGTGGACACACCGTCTGGGGCGGGGTATTCGAGATCCCCGAGGAGTCGGTGGCTTCCCTCACCCTCGCCGAGGAGGCAGAAGGCCGCAGACCTGGATTCGACCTCAAGGCGGTGGACCGTGAAGGGAACAAGCATGACTGCCTCACCTTCGTCGCGGTGGCGAGCGCCAACGGCGACCATCGCCCCAACGCCCGATACCTCGAGTCAATGATCAAAGGTGCCCGGCATTGGAATCTCCCCGCCGGTTGGGTGATGGGTCTCGAGGATCTCTCCGACGACCCGCTCTTCCCGTAGAGGAGGGCCCTACCTCTCCTCTGCCGGGAACAACCGGTAGAGGGCCCAGGCGATCACCGCACCGATCAGGGGTGCGTACATGTACACCCACAGCGACGAGCCGACCTCCCCGCCGACAACGGCGGGACCGAACGAGCGGGCCGGGTTGACCGACGATCCCGAGAACGGGACCCCGGCCACATGCACCCCGGCGAGGACCAAGGCGATGGCGAGTGGTGCATGGTTGTTGCCGGTCCTCGTGACGGCCAGGATCGTCCAGACGAACACCGCCGTGAGGACGATCTCGAACACGATGGCCGTGGACAGATCGGTATAGGTGGTGGCCGTGGCGGCCACGTCTGCCTGGCTGCCCATGGCGAGGAGCACGATCAGAGAGGCGACGGTGGCACCGGCGAACTGGGCGACCCAGTAGCCGATGGCGTCGCTCAAGCTGATCCGCTTGTCCAGCAGAGCGGCGAGCGTCACCGCCGGGTTGAAGTGTGCCCCGGTGACGTGACCGACCACCCAGATTCCGGCGAGGAGCGCCAGACCGAAGGCCAGACCGATACCGATCACCTCGGCAGGACCTCCGGCACCACCCATGGCCAGGATGCCCATGGTCCCGAGACCCACCAGGATCAGTGTCCCCAGCAGCTCACCCAGATACTTGTTTACGACCACAGCACTTTCCTCCTCTACGTCGAGTCGGGCATATGACCCGGCTTCCGCCTCGAAAGTTTCTCGGTCAGGCTATTGCCGGCGTGTTCGACCGTCCCGGATTTGCGGATTCCGGATCTGAACGGACCTGCCAAGATCCACACCGATGCTGGCTGCCCTCAACTTCCTCGCCTTGATCTTCGGCGTCGCCGCCGGTGGATTGGCCGCCTCCCTACTGGCTTTGGCCATCGGCGGAGGGCTGGCGATCCTGGGCGTGGAGACCGGCCCCGACATCGGGCTCGTGCTCGGGGTGGTCGCCGGGTTGTTCACCGGAGGTTGGGTGGCGGGCCGGCGCGCCAACCATTCCGAACGGTTCCACGGGATGATGACGGGGCTGGTCCTCGCCTTCGTCGTGATCGTTGTCGCCCGTCTCGGAGGGAGCCCTGCATCCACCCCGGTGGTCCTCTGGCTTGCCGTGTTGAGTGTTGCAATATCCGGGCTGTCCGGATGGTTGGCAGGTAGGAGCAAGGCCAATCGGAACTAGAATTCCGGTGGCGAGCCCGTCGGACGGTCGCGGTCGAGAGACCGAGGAAAGTCCGGACTCCACAGGGCAGGGTGCTGGATAACTTCCAGGCGGGGTGACCCGACGGAAAGTGCAGCAGAGAGCAGACCGCCGATGGCCCCCTCACCGGGGCACAGGCAAGGGTGAAACGGTGGTGTAAGAGACCACCAGCGTCGTCGGCAACGACGGCGGCTCGGCAAACCCCACCCGGAGCAAGGCCAAGCAGGGACCCGGTTGCCCGCCGAATGGTCCCGGGTAGGCCGCATGAGCGTGTCGGTGACGACACTGCCCAGATGGATGACCGTCCTCGACAGAATCCGGCTTACAGACGGGCTCGCAGCGTGCAGAAGGCCCCTTCGGGGGTCTTCTGCGCGTTGGAAACACCCGGCCGACGACCGTGACAATTCACGTCGAGTCCGGGCAGGCAGGAGGAAAAGTGGTTCCCACCGACGCTTCTGGAGATGCCGAGGATAAGACGCCTATCAGGGTTGAAGGCTGAACGGTGGGTATCGGTCGGTCACCAGTAGGAAAGCGTATGCCTGGACACGGAGGGACCATCGGCCAACACCAACCACATAGTCGAACAAGCCACGCGGGTATCTCCCGGTGAAGAGGATGGCGAACCATGCGATGACCACGGCAAGGATCGCACCGATGAACAGCACAACCAGCACGATGTAATGCGGGATAGCCAGGAACCATTTGACGAGCGGAAGCCATCGGTTGAGATCTTGCTCGACGTCGGGGTAGTCGATGTCGAGATGAACGGCCTGTTCGTCGACAGTAGATGGATAGCGGTCCGTGAGTAGTGCCAGATAGGCGCCGACCCGCGCCGTGAAGCGGGCCAGTTCGCGGGCGAAGTCGAACCACCAGCGCGGGTAGCGCTCCCGAAACACGATCATCAACATGGTGGCGACGAACAGTCCAGCTCCGATTCCTCCACCGGATCGGGTCATCTCTTCGCCGGTCTCAGTCACGACCGTCTCGTTGCCGGTGGCGCTGATCAAGCTGAGGACGACGACGATAGGTAACACCCAGATGAGCCGGAAGAAGGTGGTGAGCCGGTCGAGTCTCGCTGTGTAGTCGACATTCAGGCGGGCTGGGTAGGGGTTGCTTCCCGTAGCCATATTGTCCTTTCGTTCTGTATTCATGATGATGCCTCCCTCTGGGTCGTGAGGCTCTGGATGGACGGGAGCCAAGGCCGTGTCGCTGTGAGCTCGTTCGGGGCGTCACAGCGCATTCACGGTGTCGGGGTCGGACGAAGGGGTTTTGACGCCTTTGATGAGCAGGTAGCCGATCATCCAGAACTCGCCCACGGTGGCGGGGACAGTGAGTCCTTCGACGAGCCACGTGGGCGAGCCGACGACGCCATGTTTGACGAGCGCGCTGGCCACGTATCCGACGCCTCCCACGATGAGGATTCGTCCGAGCCACTTGGGCATGAGACCCGAGGTGAGGACGATGTGTCCCATCGGGATCAGCCACAGCCCGAAGAAGACCGCGGCCACTCCCCAAGTGTTCGAGCTGAGCTGGTGCAACAGCTGGATGGTGGCAACCGTGTCTCCACCCGGCGCCAGGGCCAGGTTGTTCGCCACGGAGAGTGAGGTTGCCCAGTAGGAAGCGCTGCCGAGGATGGCGATGGCGTTGGCCATACCGAACGCGGCGAGGGCCCATGCCGCGGTGTGGTTGATGACGCGGAACAGCTTGTAGAACGAGACGGCGAGGGCTGCCTGGATGACGATCATGGCGAGTTCGAGGCTCAATCCCAGTCGAGCGAGCGCTTCCCGGTCGACGAGGTTGGTGAAGGTTGCCGCCGGGTCTCCCGCCACGAAGATCTGCGGTCGGATGAGTAAATAGCTCAGGATCCCGGTGATGCCCAGCGCCAAATACCAGAGGCCGGTTGTCCGGCCAGTCTTTCTGAGCGGGCTCGTTCCTGGCTCCCGCCTGTCAGTTGCAGCGACGTCCATTGTTTGTCCTCTCGTAGGTCATACGTTGTGAGTTGTACGCCGTAAGGTATCTCGTACAGCGTAAGGTTGTCAAGTTGAGAGCTGCAAGGTCTCATTCGGGCGTTTCTGCGAGCGATCAGCGGGCGACGACGAGATTCTTCGACGACTCCATCTATGCTTTGGGAGCGTCGTCCCCCAACGTTTCTCGGACCAAGTCGCTTGCCTCGAAGCGGCTAGATGCGGGAGGAATGCGCGGCCACGAACTGGTCACCCACCCCAACCCTGACTCGTACACTGTAAGATAACCGGGCAAAGGTGTTCATACAAGGTAAGATTGTCAGGGTCGAACAATCCTCGTCCCATGGCTACTCCCACCGAACCGAAAGCAGAGCGTCGGACCCCGTTGAGCAAAGAGCGGGTACTTCGCGCTGCGGTTCGGATCGCAGACCGCGACGGCATCGAGGCCGTCACAATGCGCAATCTGGCCGACAAGCTCGGCGCAGAAGCGATGTCGCTCTACTACCACGTGGCGAACAAGGAGGCCGTCCTCGATGGCATGGTGGATGCGGTGATCGCTGAGATCAACGAGGCGGCCGAGGAGATGGACGCCCCCTCTCCGGAAGAAGACTGGAAGACGGCCATGCGGATGAGAATCCTTGCCGCGCGAGAGGTGCTTCTGTGTCACCCTTGGGCACCCGGCGTCATCGAGACCAGATCCGCCATGAGCCCCCAGATCGTCCGCTATTTCGAATCCGTGCTCGGCATCTTCCGAAAGGGCGGCTTCTCCAACGATCTCGCCCACCACGCCATGCATGCCCTTGGGAGCCGAGCGCTCGGATTCACTCAAGAGCTGTTCGAACCGGACGACGGCGACGACGCCGAGACCTCGGAAATGTTGGAACACATGGCCGACGAGCTGCCCTATCTGGTCGGGATGATGTTGGAGGTGGCTCACGATGACCCAGACTCGACGCTGGGATGGTGCGACGACCAGACCGAGTTCGAGTTTGGGCTCGATCTGATCCTCGACGGTCTGGAAAGACTGCGTCAGACAACCTCCGTGGCGTAGCTCTCGAGGATGGCATCGATCTCAGTGGCGCTTCGTTCAGCGAGCTTCTCGGCAACCCTCGCCACTCCAGGGACCCTCCGAAGGTCGGCCTCGAACCGGATGGTCACCCGTGTTCGTCTATCGACCGTCTAGACACTCCAAGTCCCCGTGAAACTCCGGAACAGCGTCCGGTATCTGGCTGGATAGGTCGACACGTCGACATCCATCACATACCGGCGTTGCGGATCCCAAATGGTGCATGTCTCCTCCCGGTGGCTTCCCGAAGCATCGACACACCGATGCACCGCTCCCTGACCCTCGGCCGAGATCACGGTCGTCTCGGTCAAGGTGTCGGTGTGCCGGTCATAGCCGCCTAAATCCGAGACGATCCCCTACACCAGCGGCAGATGCGCATCGACAACCCGACTGGCTTCCACGGTCAACGTCATGTTGCCGTCTCGATGCGACGAAGTCCGACCGTCTGGAAGACCGCGAAGTCAGCAACGGCGACGGTCACCAGGCCAAGAGCCCACAGCCCGGGAGTTGACATCGATTGGGGGAAGCCCAAGATGACTATCGCGGCGCCGGCCACCCAGGCGAAGTCAGCGATGACCACCAAACGAACGATGGACGGCTTGGGACGGCGGGCAACCACAGCTGCGGCGAGCGAGAAAGGCAACAGTCCGACGCCGACGGCGACCGTAAGCCACGTGGGGATCCCGAGCCAGCGGGATAAGGGGATTGCGCCGCCGGCGAGGATCACCCCTGTGACCGCGCTGAAGGCGGCGTTGGCCATCAGGACTCGGGAGAGAAGGTTCGAATTCAATGTGCTCCTTTCGCATCTCTCCGCATCCTCTGCGGCGAAAGTCATCGGAGCAATTACGTGACAGGTAGTAGAGCCGACTCATCCACGTCGTAGGCTCCGGCCGGTGAGCCGTACCGACTTCGGCGCCATGCTGCGCGACTGGCGCCACGCCAGAGGGCTGAGCCAGTTGGAACTCGCCACCCGTGCCGACGTGTCCCAGCGTCATGTCAGCTTTCTCGAGACGGGACGCTCCCGTCCCAGCCGAGAGATGGTCATCCACCTGGGCCTGGCCCTCGACGTGCCTCCGCGTGAGCAAAACCTGCTCCTCCTGGCGGCCGCCCACGCCCCTGAGTTCACCGAGACCCCCCTCGACGATCTGGAACACATTGCAGGTGTCCTCGACTTGATTCTCGAAGCTCACGAGCCGAATATCGCCATCGTCGTCGACCGGGGGTGGAACCTGGTCCGTGCCAATCGAGCGGCGACCAGATTCACCTCGATTCTATTTCCGGAGCCGCCCAGCTGGGCCGCTCCGCGACTCAACGTGATGCGACTGAACTTCCATCCAGAAGGGATGCGACGCCACATGTCCAACTGGGAGCCGACCGCTGCCGCACTGCTCCGACGGCTGGAACGAGACGTCGCGTCACACCCACACGACCCAAACCTGGCAGAACTCCTCACCGAAGTCCGCGGCTATCCCCAAGTCGGGATGCTCCCCCGCCGGTCGCCGAGACCACAAGCAGGGGACCTGCTGGTCCCCGTCACCTACTCCATTCACGGCGAGGAAGTCTCACTGTTCACCACGATCGCGATCGTCGGCGACGCTCACGACCTCACGCTCGCCGAGCTACGACTCGAGACATTCTGGCCAGCCGATCCAACGTCGGCCGAACGGTGGAAACGACTCATCGCCTAAAGACCGCTGACTCGACAGCGATCAACACCTTTGAAACTCCAGCCGTCCGAGGATCCAGAGTCCAACCGATAGGCGATCACGGATAACCAAGACGCCCTAGTGATGGAGATCTGAGATCGCCAGGACAAGGGACTGGCCAACCTGACCGTCTGGTGCTTCTGGGAGGATGCCGAGGTCGCGTTCACCGGATTCATTCGACCATCGCCGAGCAGACCCGGTCTATTCCGGCTCGTCTTGTATTTGTCCGAGGGTCTGTGGTACGGATTTGCTCCCTCAGGGGGGAAATCGGTACCAGCGGTCAGGCGGACCACAAGGAGCTCATCCCAGATCTACACTTGGAGACCCGATGGTCACGGAAACGACAGCCACCGAGGAGCGACCCGCCCAGCGGTCGGACTTGCTGGTCAGCCGCATCGCCGGCCTGGGCATCATCGTCATCGGGGCTGGCCTCGCCTACTCGCTGGTGTTCACCACCTTCGAGCAGAGGGTCCTCTTCCAGTGGGAATTCGTCAACGGTGAGCGCACACCGATAACCCACATAACCTGTCCACCGCCGTGGTCGGTGCTCAGCGAAGGAGCCAAACCCCGGGGAGTCGTCTCGGGCGACCTGTGCGTCAAACCGGCACGCGGTCATGTGGTGCAAGGCATCGGGGTCGCCATCGCGGCCCTGGCCATCGGGGGGTGGGTGTTCACCAGAGACCCGCGCCGCAAACCACTCCCCCCGCTGCCACCGTCGGTGAGGGCCATGAGACGGAAGAGGTGACGGGTTCCGTTACCTTGGAAGGCATATGGCTGACATCGAAGTAAGAGCCCTGAGCGACGACACCTTCGAAGTGACGATCGACGAAACCAGCTCAACCAGCACGCACCTGGTGACGGCGACGGCCAAGCACGTCGAGCTCCTGTGCGGGGACTGCGACCCCGCCCACTTGGTGGAAGCGTCGATCCGGTTCCTCCTCGACCGGGAGACCAAGGAGGCGATCATGAGTCAGTTCGATCTCGATGTGATCGCGCAGTACTTCCCCGATTACGCATCGTCCATCGACGACTACCTGTGATCGACGAGCCCAGAGAGAGCGCCGAGACCGCCTTCCGCGCCGAAGGTCTGACGCCGGAGACCTGGTCGAACCGGCCCGGCTACGTCTACTTCGAGCATCGACACCCGTACCACAAGGTCCTTTTCTGCGTCGACGGCTCCATCATCTTCCACACGCCCGCAGGTGACATCGAGATGGTGCCCGGCGATCGTCTCGACCTGCCCCCGGAAACCCCGCACGCGGCAACCGTGGGCCCCGATGGCGTGACTTGCCTGGAAGCGGCCCGAGGTTGAAACGGCCCTACCCTCGAACGCGACGATGATGCCATCGCGTCCTTCCGAGACCACGCATCCTTGGGGTGACGCCGAGAATCCATACGAGGAGATCGGAGGTGCCGATGAGGTGCTCGAGCTCTCCAACGCCTTCTACGACGTGATCGAGGAAGAGTCACCCGTACTGCGGGCGATGCTCCCGGCGAGTACGAGGAACACTCGCAAGAAGCTCGCCATGTATCTCAGTGGCTGGCTGGGCGGACCGCCACTCTACGAGGAGAAGTGGGGTCATCCCAGGCTCAAGATGCGCCACATGCCGTTCTCGATAGGTACTGCCGAGGCCGACGAGTGGATGCGTTGCATGGGGATCGCCATGAACCGCGTCGAGGTCGAAGAGCCGCTGCGGACCTTTCTCCAGGAGCGCCTCGGCCCCTTGGCCCTCCACATGAGGAATCGCGACGACTCCTGATGTGCGGTCGGTTCTCGATCACCGGTGACCTCGATTTCTACGCCGAGTATTTCGGTGTCGACGAGGTGCTCACCGAGCCGCTCGAAAAGAGCTGGAACGTGGCCCCCACCGACCCGGTGTACGTCATTGCCGAGCGCGGCGGAAAGCGACAGCTCGGATCGATGGCGTGGGGGCTCGTCCCTCACTGGGCCACGGACAACAAGACACTCCACATCAACGCTCGCTCGGAGACGGTGGCGACGACCGCCGCCTTCCGCGACTCGTTCGCCCGGAAACGCTGTCTCATCCCCGCGGACGGGTTCTACGAGTGGGAAGCGCCCGAGAGCGGACGCACTCCACACTGGGTCTACCGGGCAGACGGGCATCCGATGGTGTTCGCCGGGATCTGGGCTTCCCGCCACGACTCCGACACCGGGCAGTGGCATCGAACCTGTTCGATCCTCACGAAGGACGCCGAAGGGGCCATCGGCTCGATCCACGACCGGATGCCCGTCGTCCTGGTGCCCGAAGTGTGGGAGACGTGGCTGGACCGCGATGTCCAGAATCCCGAGGCCGCACTGGCGCTGCTGCAGCCGATCGATCCGGATTCGATCATGGAGCACGTAGTGTCCCGCAAGGTGAATTCGGTGAGGAACAACACTTCCGACCTCCATGACCGTATCGAGCCCGAGACCCTCTTCTGAGCTGAAACGAGAGCTGGGGCTCGGTGGTGCCGTCGTCACCGGTCTCGGATCGATCGTGGGGACGGGTGCTTTTGTCGCCATCGGAGTGGCCGCGGGCAGGTGGGGAGATGCCCTCCTCTGGGCGATACCCCTGGCTGCGATGGTTGCCGTTTTCAACGGGATGTCCTCGGCGTTTCTCGCCGGTCGATTCCCGGTGGCAGGCGGGACCTACGAATACGGCTACCAAACTCTCAACCCCTGGCTCGGATTCTCCGCCGGATGGCTGTTCGTGCTGGCAAAGACCGCTTCCGCGGCGACGGCGGCGCTGGGTGTCGCCCTCTACCTCGAGGTGGAAGGACCGTGGCTGCCGGTCGGAGCGGTGGCCGCGGTGACAGCGATGGTGTTGGCCGGCCTGCGGCGCAGCGCCTGGCTGAATGCCGTCCTGGTGATGGTCTCCGCCGGCGCCATCGTCTGGTTCGCCACCTCATCGCTGGTCACAGCCGGCGGTCTCGGGATCCCCGACCCCGGCTGGACCGGCAACGACCTCCTCGCCGCGGTCGCCTTTCTGTTCGTGGCCTACACCGGGTACGGGCGCATCGCCACTCTCGGCGAGGAGGTGAAGGAGCCGGAGGTGGTCATCCCGAGAGCCGTGGTGATCACTCTCGCTGTCGCCGCCGCCCTCTACATGCTGGTCGAGATCGGAGGGAGGGCAGTCGGGGGCCCGTTCTGGGGTATCGATGCCGGCATCGTCGAAGCCGGCGGGCCGTTGGTGACGGCCGGCGCCCTCGCCGCCATGTTGGGCGTCCTGCTCAACCTGATCCTCGGCCTCTCCCGGGTCTGGCTGGCCATGGGTCGACGAAGAGACATGCCCGGCGCTCTCGCCAAGCTCGACCACAGGTCTGAGCCGATATGTGCCATCGTCCTCGCCGCGCTTCCCGTGGCCGCCTTGACCCTGATCGGTGACATCGGGCTCGCCTGGAGTTTCTCGGCCATGACCGTGCTCCTGTACTACGGGATCACCAACCTCGCCGCCCTCGCCCTGGATCGCAGCCGTGCCACCGCCTGGCTGGGACTGGGCAGCTGTGTGTTCCTCAGCTTCTTCGTCTCCTTCGGAGTCTGGATCACCGGAGTCGCCCTCATCCTGATCGGTCTGGGATGGAAGGCCGTCTATGCGAAGAGTCCTAGTTAGCATCCGACCGTTCTTGAGGCGGTCCACTGCACTCACCCTGGTTCCGATAGCTGTGCTGGTCACGGCTTGTTCAACCTTCGTCGGGGAGACTCCCGACGACACCAGAGCGGGGTCCGACGGTCCCACCTCGACGTCTGACGATGACCCCGGCTCCACCACTGAGCCATCGTCGGCAGGCTGTGTCCGTTTCACCGGAGACCACAGCAGCCCGATCGACACCGGGGCCTTGGCCACCGACGCCTTGCATCTGTCTGGAGAAGCCTTCATCTGCGCCGACGACGTGGTGATCGTGACCGAGGGCGACCTCAACGAGGTAGCCGCCGCCGCCCAACTCGCCGCCGCCGTCGCCGGCCCTCTCCTCTTCCCCGATCCTCGTCTGGCCGCAGAGTTGGGGAGGCTCGACGCCCGGAGGGTCCATCTCATAGGCGAGCCCGAAGTCAACGTCCCCTCCGGAGCGGAGAGGATCGAACACGACGTGATCAGCGCCGTCGAGTGGGCGCAAGTGGTTCTCGGCACGGAGGACGAGGTGCGTGTTCCGGCTGTGCCGGACTCGTCGACGATCGTGGAGACGGTCCTGGCCATCGACTCCCGCAGTCGGGTGATCCTCCCCCAGGTGGCCCCCAACACCACCACGACCACTTCCGGGCCCGATCTCGACGAAACCGAGATCGTCAGTGGTCTCGCCGTCGCCACCGAGTCCACCTCCGTTTGGATGGTCGACGCCGGCAAGCCGCGAACCATCCTTCTCGCCGCTGCCGTGGGCAGGACGCTGGGGGCGTCGGTGGTTGCCATCGACGGGGAGGACGTGCTCGGCTATCCGGAGGTCGGAGTGGCCCTCGACGGGCGACCTGCGGGTGCGACGAGATTCATCGGAGGCGCACCGGAGGCGAGTGGGTGGGAGCTGGCCGCGCTAGCCAACGGGCAACAGCTACCGGGCGGTGGCTTCTACATCCTCCCCCGCGACCAGAAGCGGCGCTATCTCGCCTACTACGGGCACCCGGAGTCCGAGGCTCTGGGCGCCCTCGGACAACAGCAGGGACCCGCCCAGACCTTGGAGGTGATGCAGGATCTCGTCGAGGCCTACACCGGCGACGGGGCCCAGGTGATCCCGACATTCGAGATGATCGCCTCCGTCGCCAGCGCCGGACCCACCGACGACGGGAACTACAGCTACGAGTGGCCGGTGGAGACCTTCCGGCCCTGGGTCGACTTCGCCGGTGAGAACGAGATGTACGTGATCCTCGACCTCCAGCCGGGGCGGTCCAACTTCCTCAGCCAAGCAGTTCGGTATGAGGAGCTTCTTCGGGAGCCTCACGTCGGGCTCGCCCTCGACCCCGAGTGGCGTCTCCTCCCCGACCAGGTCCATCTCGAGCAGATCGGCTCGGTCGAGGCAGCCGAGGTCAACGGGGTGATCGACTGGGTCGCCGACCTGGTGCGCGACAACGGCCTGCCCCAGAAGATGCTGATCGTGCATCAGTTCCAGAACCGCATGATCCAGAACCGTCAGGACCTCATCGACCGCCCCGAGATCCAGGTGATCATCCAGATGGACGGTGAGGGAAGCGAACCATTGAAGGACGCCACCTGGGGGCGACTGCTGCAAGGAGCCGAGGACGCCCATTGGGCGTGGGGCTGGAAGAACTTCTTCGTCCGTGACGAGGGGGGACCGCCCTCGCCCGAGAGCACCATGGGCAAGGAGCCCTCCCCGGTCTATGTCAGCTACCAGTAGGCGGTCTCTCTTCCGCGATCTGAGGGCGCTGGACTTCGGTGAGCGGGGCCTGCAACCCAGGGTTCGCAGTATTGGTCGGACCCGTATGATCGGGTCATGACCAAGTTTGCCTACTTCTGCGGTCACGAGCAGTGGCAGCCGGAGGAACTCGTCCAACACGCCGTACTCGCCGAGCGGGCGGGGTTCGACATGGTCGTCGTCTCGGAGCACTTCCACCCCTGGGTCGACGACGACTCCGCCTCCGGTTTCGCCTTCTCCACCATCGGTGCGATGGCCTCCGAGACCGACAAGATCGAAATCACCACGGGAGTGACCACGCCACTGTTCCGGTACCATCCGGGAGTGGTGGCCCAGGCGGCGGCCACTCTCGACCGTCTCTCCGGGGGCCGGTTCAACCTCGGGGTAGGAACCGGCGAGAACATCAACGAGGGCCCCCTCGGCTACGAGTTCCCCAAGTACGCAGAGCGCAACGCCCGAATGACCGAGGCACTCGAGATCATGCGTCGCCTCCTCGACGGGGAGAAACTCACCTACGAGGGTGAGCACTACCGGACCGATCGGGCGAAGCTCTACTCCCCTCCCCTCGGAGTCGTCCCGATCTACCTGGCGGCCGGAGGGCCGAAGTCGGCGACCCTCGCCGGAGAGAAGGCGCAGGGCGTCATCACGTCGGTGAAGGACCCGGCCGAGACCATCGAGAGGGTGACCGACCCGCTGCGGGCCGCCGCCGCCGAGTCCGGAAACCCCGACCCGACGGTCCTGGCCACTCGATGGTCTCTGTTCGCCAAAGACGAGGACGAGGCTTGGAAGGCGCTCTATCCGTGGAGGGGCCTGCGCGCCCCGGGCCGTCTCGAGGCTGTAGACCCCGAGGAGTTGCGCGAGAGGGCCGACGAGATGCCCCGCGAGGAGGTGCTGGGTCGCTACAGCCTGGTGCACACCGTCGACGAGATCCTGGAGATATATCGCCCGCTCGCCGACGACCTCGGTGCGGACGTCGTCACCTTCCAGATGGCCTCGCTCGACCAGCCCGGCTTGATCGAGTTCCTCGGCGATGACGTGCTACCCCGGCTGCGTCGGTCTACCTGATCAGCCGACCCGGGTTATCACCTCGATCAATGCCAGCAGCTGCTGCGACGCCTCCGGCGTGGTCCCCGGGAGCGATGCGGCCACCAATAGCGATGGGACAAGACGCTGGAGTTCGGCGAGGATCAGCCGGGCGTCGTCGGTCTGAGTGGTGAGGAGACGTTCCACCGGACCGATCATCTTGTCGGCCAGGCCCGACCCGAACGAGGCGAAGATGTCCACCCGATACCCGTCGGCTTCCCTGACGATGAGACTCCGCGTCTCCCCGTCCGCAGGTTGCAGGCTCACGACGTGGAATTCGACATCCTCTTGTTGGATCACATCACCCTCGGAGGTGCCGACGTCGCCGGCGAGGAAGCTTCCCGCACCCTGAGCGAAACCCGACCAGAAGTTGACCGCCACCTGGCCGTCGCCGGTCTCGAGAGCATCGGCGACATCGCCAAACGGCGCTCCTTCGGCCAGCGCGGCGAGAGCTGCCTGGCCGGGCACTGCCATCCGCCCGGCGGAGGTGAAGTCAGCAGCGTTGACCGCATCGACCAACTGCTCCACGGCACCGACCGAAGTCTCAGCGCCGGATCCGAGACCTTCCGGGAAGGTGTCCTCCGTCTCACCCCCGCCACAAGACCCCACGGCGAGGGCGAGGGCGACCCATACCGCGCTACGTCGAGGCGACATGCTCAGGAAGCCTCCCCGTGTCCATCGTCGTCCGACGGCGGCCCGCATCGGACAGCCCCAAGGCAATCCAGAGCCAGACCAGGTAGCCGCCACCGATGACCTCGGTGATCCACCGCCAGGGGCCCTGGAGCGCCCGTTGCCAGGCCAACTGCCAATAGGGCGCTTCCCCAGGATGGATCTCCAACCCGAAGAACGGCCACAGGAACACCTGCTCGTTGACCCACATTCCATCGAGGAGGAGATGGAACAGCCAGCCCACGCCCAGCGCCATCCAGGCTCGCCGCCGGCGCCCCCGTCTCGTGACGAGAAGCACCACGCTCATGTACACGGTGGCGGCGAGCAAAGAGTGGGACCACAGCTCTCCAGTCGAATAGCGGTCGGCGAAGACGAATGTGCCGAGCGGTAGGTCTATCAGGTCCGGGAGTATCGCGCCCACCAGCAGGAATCTGACGTCGACTTTGGGATCCCTGAAGACCCAGCGGAACAGCCACAGCGTCGCCCCTAGATGCCACAAGAGCATCGGGCATTGACCTCAGGCGACCAGGATGCGGCGACAGTGCACACAGCGGGGAAGATCGGCGGCGAACGCCTCCTCCTGCTCGGCAGGGGACAGCGACATGTGACATCCACCGCAGACACCGTGGTCGTAGGCGGCCACCGCCACCCCCTCCTTGATCCCCCGCAGCTTCTCATACAGCTCGAGCAGGTCTTCGTCGATGGGTTCGAGAGCCCTGGCCTTCGCATCCTCTCGGCGGGCGAGCTCGGCGTCGATCGACTTCCACTGCTCTTTGATCGAGGCCTCCAGCTCTGACTTCCTCTCGTTGATCTGCCCGATATCTGTCTCGACAGTCTCGAGGGCAGAACGGGCCGGGTCGATGTCGTCGAGCATTCCGAGCACGCGCTCTTCCATGGCCCCGCGCTGGCCCTTGAGGCTCTGAACCTCCAAACGCATGTGCTCGGTCTCCCGTGCGCTCATGCCGCCCGCGAAGAGACGGGTCTCGTGCTCCTGCAGCTTGTTCTCCAGTATCTCCAACTCGCCTTCGGCCTTGTCGAGGTCGAGCTCACGCTGTTTGAGCTCGGCGGCGAGAGCCTGACGGTCCTTCTCCTTTGCCTCGGCTTCCTCATGGGCGGCCTTGTAGCGCTCCAGCTCGGGTAACGATTGCCGCCGCTCCAACAGTCGATCGATCTGCAGATCGATCTCCTGGAGGTCGAGGAGATCGGCGAGGCTGGTCAGCTGCATGGACCAGGCAGGGTAGCCCGGCGTCAGTCCCAAGTCTGCGGGTCGATAACGGTCAGATCGACCACTTCGGCATCGGCCAGCTCGGTGACCAGATCGACGAGGGCGCGCATCCCGGGCCGCTCTGTAGCGATGTGGCCCGGGTCCACCACGGCGAGCCCCAGGTCGGCTGCCGCCACCGCCCGATGGTGGCCGACGTCACCGGTGACCAGCACGTCGGCCACATCGGCCGCAGCTTCGATGAGCCCGGAGCCGGAGCCCGGAACCACCGCCAGACTCTCGACCCGCCGCTTCCGGTCGCCACCGACCCGGAGTCCGGCAGGCCCGAACTCGTCTACCAGCATGGCGTCGATCGTGCCGATCGTGCCCTCGAAGCCTCCGAAACGGCCGATGGCAGGAAGCCCGCTCTCTCCGTCGTCGCCGAACTCCTCGACGTCGTGGAGGTCGAAGAATCCGGCCAGGGCGTCTGCCGAACCTCCCGGTGCAGCATCGAAGTCGGTGTGGGTGACGAGGAGGCTGATCCCCGCCCTGATCAATCGGTAGGAGCGGGCTCCGGCCGACCTACCGGCCAGGATCCGGTTGGTGGGAGTGAAGAGGAGCGGATGGTACGACACGAGGAGATCCACCGGATCGTTCTCGAGGGTCGCCACGACCCCTTCGGTGACCTCATGACAGACCGCGACCCGGCCAACCTCCGCTGAGCTCTCCCCGAGTTGGATCCCAACCGGGTCCCAGTCGGGGCTGTTCTCGGGATTGGTGCGGGAGGCGATGGCCGAGGAGATGTCTTGGACCGTGGGCACGGGTCGACATCGTAGGCTCCGACAAATGGATCTGACACCTGCCCTGATCTGGGCGCCCCCCGACGATTGGCATCGTCTGACGGTGATCGAGTCGCACGCCGGCGGTGAGCCGTTCCGGGTGGTCGTCGAGGGGGTGGTGGACATCCCGGGGGACACCGTTCTGGACCGCCGGCGCTACGCGCAGTCGAACCTCGACCATCTCCGCAAGGCTCTGATGTGGGAGCCTCGAGGCCACGCCGACATGTATGGCGGGTTCATCGGCCCGCCTGCTTCACCCGATGGCGACATCGCCGTCCTGTTCGTCCACAACGAAGGCTTCTCGACGATGTGTGGCCACGGGATCATCGCCCTCTCCAAGGTGGTGCTCGAGACCGGGATCATGCCGGCCTCCGAACCCGAGACGACTCTCCGTATCGACACCCCGGCCGGGAGGGTCGTGTCGATCTCGAGCATGCGCGACGGGCTGGTGACCGCGACGAGATTCCGCAACGTTCCCTCCTTCGTCGTTGCCATGGATGCCACCATCGAAGTCCCTGGCCTCGGAGAGATCGGCTATGACCTGGCATTCGGTGGAGCCTTCTATGCCCTCGTCGAGGTCGCCGCCGCGGGGCTCGATCTCGATGACGCCGCCTCGTTGATCGCCGCCGGCCGGGTCATCAAGGAGGCGATCTCCGGCTCCCGGGAGTTCGAGCACCCGGACCACTCCGACCTGGAGTTTCTCTACGGTGTCATCTTCACCGGCCCCGCCCTCGATCCGGCCCACCACAGCCGAAACGTCTGCGTGTTCGCCGATGGAGAAGTCGACCGATCCCCCACCGGGACCGGGGTCAGCGCCCGGCTCGCCGTGATGTCGGCGCGGGGCGAAGTGGCTCCAGGCCAGCCGGTGGTCATAGAGAGTCTCGTGGGCAGCACCTTCACCGGTCGGCTCGCCGAGACCATCGATCTGGGAGGCAGGGAGGCGATCATCCCGGAGATAGAGGGTTCCGCCTACATCACCGGGCGCGCCGAGATGTGGCTGGATCCCGACGACCGGCTCGGCGAGGGATTCTTGGTCCGCTAGTGCTCTGGCGATTGACGTTGGCGATGTTCAGGGCGAGCCAGGGGCACCGATGGCAAGGACGCAGAACGCAGGCGCCACCCGTAGGTGCGTCGAGGACGAGGACGCAGCAAGCGGTGTCATCTGGCCGTCCTGAACGCGGCGAACGTTAGTTGTCGGGGCACTCGATCAGGCTCCGGCCGGGACCTTGGTGCGGGTCGGTTCCACCGCCACCACCCGGCCCGGGATGACCAGGGAGAAGCAGGCGCCCCCGAGCCGCTCGGAGACCCGGTACTCGGCACGTCCGCCATGAGACTCGACCACGGCCTTGACGATCGAGAGCCCGATTCCGAGCCCGGGAGTGGTGGCGTCGAGCCGATGTGCTCCGCGCTCGAAGTGCTGCCAGATCACCGATTCGAAGCGGCTGGGCACCCCTGCCCCATTGTCGTGGATCTCGAAGACCAGGTCACGTCCCACCACCTTGGCCACCACCAGGCACTGGTCTCCCCCATAGCGCACCGCATTTGTCAGCAGGTTCCCGAGGGCCTGTTGCATGCGGTCGGGGTCGAGACGCGCCACCACCTCGGCGTCGAGCTCTTGTTCGATCTTGGTGCCGGCGGTGTCGGTGTTGCGCATCACCGAAGTGACGACGCTCATCGCCCTGACCTCCTGGATCTCGAGGCTCAGCGAGCTGGTGTCTCCCTTGGCCAGCATGAGCAGGTCGGAGACCAGCCGCGACATGTGGCGCGCCTGACCTGCCGCTTCGGAGATCATCTCCTGACGGGCGTCCATGGGGAACTCGTCGGGATGATCGTCGAGAAGGGTGAGGAATCCGACCATCGCGGTCAGCGGCGTGCGCAACTCGTGAGACACCGAGGCGACCAACTCGGCACGCTTTCGCTCGACCCGGTTGCGGTCTCGATAGATGACATAGACCTGTCGGATCAGGATGACGACGGCGATGGCGATGACCGCGTCGAGGAGCAAGACTTCGTCGGTACCCGAGTTGAGCTGGCGGTAGTTCGTGGAGTGGACCCCGAGCAGGAGAGCAGCGAGCAGATACGGCCACATGAGGGCCCAGATAGGGGTGGGGGCCTCGGGGAGCTCGCGTCTCTCCGGCATCCTGTACACGATGGCGGCGGAGAGGACCAAGAATAGGCTCGCCAGAATGTTCAGGGTCCACAACGGCTCAGCGACGCCGAAGTCCTGACCTAGGCCCCTTCTCAAGAAACCGAAGTCGGCGATGACTTGGCTCGCCGCACCGGCTGCGAAGAACATCAGCCTCATGTCGAGCCGGTAGGAGGATCTCCTCAGCACGAGGATGAGAATGGCGATGACCAGACCCATGTCGAAGAACGGGTAGACCGAGGCGATCACAGTCTGCCACCAGCTGGTGTCGGTCACCGAGTCGATGAGATCGTGGAGGACGAAGTTCCAAACCAGAGCGGCGAGGGCTATGGCCCCGACGAGAGCGTCGACGATGGTGAGCACCCACTCCTGACCGTCGCTGTCGAGGCGGATCAACTGATAGATGCCGACGATGATGGCCGTGTAGCCACCGAGGAAGAACACGTCGAGAACGCCGAACGAGGGCACGTCCACACCGGCACCGGAGAGCCCCCCGACGGCGAGGACGCCGAGGAACATGAAGGTGAGCCCGAGCCCGATCGACCGCCACGCCCGTCGCTCCTTCGCCGGCAGATGGGCAGACCTGGTTCGATAGAGCGCCGCAGCCGTGCCCAGGCCGAGCAGCAACCCAAAGAAGCCGACATACGCAGCCAGGTCCGAACCTGTGGCGACGACTCCGATGCACAGAGCGAGGATGAATATGACTATGCCGGGGAAGAGCCAGCTGCGGCCGTCCCCCGAGAATGGGGTACCCACATGGGTGTTATCGGCCCCGGGTGGGCCGTTGTTTAGCGTTCCGCTGAATCGATCGCAGGCTCGTCCTCGAGAGCTGTCAGGTCGATCACGTTCTCACCGTCCTCGTGTGCGAGTCGCACATCGTTGAGAGTCGTCAGCATCTCCTCGATCTGGTCTATGCCGTTGTAGCGAGTAACCGTGAAACGCACACCCCCCTGGTTGCGGGGCACCGCTGGGAAGACGGCGGCGTTGAGGAAATATCCCTTCTCGAGCATCGAGACCCCGACGGAGATGGCACTCAAGGCGGGGCCGATCTCGCAGAACCAGAGCGGGGTCTCCTCCCTGCTGGCAATGGGAAGCCCGAGCTCCTCTGACAACCGGTTCACGAGGCGGATCCGTTCCATCAGGTCCTCCTGAAGCCCGGGCAGCTCATCGGAGAGATGGATGTCAGCCGAGGCGATACTGGCTCCCAGGGTGCCCGGGGGTAGCGGCCCTCCGAAGATCATCGGGCCACCGACAGTCTCGACGATCTCCATCAGCTCGGCATCGGGGTTGGCCACGATGCCGCCCATGGTGCCGAACGACTTGGCCAGGCCGTAGGTCATGACGATGCGCTCGTGCCAGCCTGCTCTCTCGAGGAACTGGCCACCCCCACTCCCACCCGACCAGCCGAAGCTGTGAGCGTCGTCGCAGTAGAGCCAGAGCTCCTGGTGCCGGTCGAGCATCGCTCTGAGGTCCTCGGCAGGAGCGGTGACCCCTTTCATCGAGTACAGGCCGTCGAAGAGGTACCAGGTTCGGCCAGGAGCGTCGTCCGCCAGCTCCTCGAGAGTATCCAGGTCGCTGTGGGAAAGATGATGGACTGTGGCTCCGTTGGCCGAGAGCGACGGAATGACCCCGAGCAACGAGGCGTGGGCGTGGGCGTCGATGGCCACCGTGTCGCCCTCACGCACCAGGATCGGCAGGGCACTCATGTGAGCGAGAGTCGTCGAGGCGGCTATCACGACCGGCGCGCCGAGCATCGCCTCGAAACGCTCCCGCAAGTCGCCGTAGAGCGGGAGAGCGGTGTAGGCGGCGGAAGACGAATATGAGTTGCCGTATCGACTAACCGCATCGATGGCGGCGTCGATGAGCCGAGGGTCGTCTCCCAGCCCGAGATAGGAGCACAGACCGAAATTCCCGACTTCCTGCCCGCGCAGAACGATCGTGTCTCCGTGGAACTCGTCGTCCTCTATCAACTGGCGGCTGATGCCTAGTTGACGAGCTAGCCGTGTGTAGCGGAGGAACTGCTCGACGGCGCGATTGGAACGGGTGTGGGCTTGTGATTTGCTCATGGGGTCGTTGGGGGAACTTCGAGACACGATAAGTGGACCGACCCCTGATTCCTGGTCAATGTCCACGCTTTGCCACCAGCCGCCACCCGGGGTGAGAACCGGTGGTTCGATCTACCCTGTGGGCCGTTGAACCAATTGCTCGCCCGCTCTCTCGTTTTCTTCACTTCTGCCGCGGTTCTCGTCATCGAGATCCTGGCAGCACGTCTCCTCGCCCCCTACGTGGGTGTGAGTCTCGAAGTCTTCACCGGGATCATCGGCGTGA
Source organism: Acidimicrobiia bacterium (assembly GCA_035513335.1). Lineage (GTDB taxonomy): Bacteria > Actinomycetota > Acidimicrobiia > Spongiisociales > ZC4RG35 > JANQRA01. Next base: position 10,130 of record DATKCE010000012.1, on the reverse strand, counting down.
TCCTGGCCGGGATCTCGTTGGGGGCGTGGGCCGGTGGAACCGCCGCCGACCGGGGCGAGCCGAGCCGTCTCCTCGGGCCGCTCCTCGTCACCGGTGGCCTGGCCGCCCTGGTGGCCCCTCTCATCATCGACGGGATCGGACCGGCGCTGACGACCGGAGCGACGTCGATCATCTTGGCGTCGGCGGCGGGGTTCTTCGTCCCGGCGGCACTGCTCTCGGCGGTCCCTCCCGTGGTGGTGAAGATCCAGTTGGCCTCGCTCGACGAGACCGGACGCGTCGTCGGGTCGTACTCGGCGATCGGCACCGCAGGAGCCATCCTCGGCACATTCGTGACCGGCTTCGTGCTCATCGCCGCGTTCCCCACCCGGCCGATAGTGGCCGTGGTTGGGGTCGCCCTGACCGTGGCCGGACTGGTGCTGTGGACGTCACGGTCGAAGTGGGCGTTCTCGTCGTCGCTGGCGATGGTCCTCCTCACCGCGGCACTCTTCGGCTTCGGTGGGCCATGTGACTACGAGACCACATACTCGTGTGCAATCGTCGCCGAGGACGAGGATCGACCCACCGGGCGGACCCTGATCCTTGACCGGATCCGCAACAGCTACGTCGACCTCGAAGACCCCACCTACCTGGAGTTTCGGTACATCCGTTTGATCGTCGACGTGATCGAGGTGATGGCGCCCGACGGGCCGGTCGACATGGTCTCGATCGGCGGCGGCGGGTTCACCCTGCCCGGGTACATCGAGCACACCCGACCGAGCAGCGAGAACATCGTGCTCGAGATCGACGCCAAGCTGGTCGACATCGGGCGTACGGAGCTGGCGCTCAGCGACGAGACCGAGGTGATGGTGGCCGACGCGCGGATCTCGATCCGGGACATCCGAGACGGTCACGCCGAGATCGTGGTCGGAGACGCCTACAGCGGAGCTTCAGTCCCCTGGCATCTCACCACAGTCGAGTTCACTGAGGAGATCGACCGCATCCTCGACCCCCGCGGGGTCTACGCGATGAACGTCATCGACTACGACGACCTCGACTTCGTCAGGTCCGCTGCGGCGACCCTGGTGGAGGTGTTCCCCCACGTGGCCTTGTTCGCCCCGCCCACCTATCTGACGGGTGCGGGAGGGGGGAACTTCGTCCTCGTGGCAGCCCAACACGAGATCGACACGGCAGGGATCGTCTCGGCGATCCGCGCCCGGGGTGGCGTCGAGAACGCCATCGAAGGCGATGCTCTGGACAGGTTCATCGGTGCCGCACCAATCCTGACCGACGACTACGCCCCGGTCGACCAGATGCTGGGCCGGTTCTGAACCATTCTGTGAACGCCGGCTGACAGTATTTCTCGCGCTCCGTTCACAGAATGGTTCGGGGACCCTGGTTCAGCGCTTCAGGACCCAGAATTCGTGGAAGAAGGAGCAGCGGCCCCCTTCCCCGAATTCGAGCAGGTAGGCGTTGTGATAGGTGCGTTCGGGGTGGTCACCGATCGGCTGATAGTGGGTCGATCCCACTGCCACCGCCTTGTCACCCTCCACCGCATATGGCTCGTAGTGCGCCTCCCAGGTCGAGGGGTCGTCGGGATTCTCCAGCCAACTGGCCACTACGGCGTCGCGACCCCGAGCCGTGACCTGCTCGTTCTCCCAGGGCCGGTAGCTGTACACGGCATCCTCGGTGAAGAGGTCGCCGATGGCGTCGGCGTCGTTGGATGCCCACGCCTCGATGTACCGGTCGAGCCACTGCTGGACCTCGTCGTGAGTCACGGGTATCACGCTACCGCAACCCAGCGGACGGATCCGGCGGAATATCCTGGCTCCGTGTCCGACTGCTGCAACGCCTCCAGTTACCCCGATCTCTTCGACGCCAAGGAGGCTCGGCGCAACCTGCGCAGGTACGAGAAGCGCGGTCTCGACGGGATGGGGCGCGTGTTGGTCGATTACTTGATCTCGCGAGGGTTGGAGGGGCGCACGATCCTCGAGGCCGGAGGTGGGATCGGCGCCCTCCAGGTCGAGCTGATCGAATCCGGGGCGGCTTCCGCGGTCAATGTCGAGCTGTCGGGTGAGTACGACGAAGTCGCCTCCGACCTGCTCACCCGGCGAGGTATCGCCGACCGGGTCGAGCGGAGGATCGGCGACTTCACCGAGCTCGCCTCAGGGCTCGAGGCCGACGACGTGGTCCTGCACCGGGTCATCTGCTGCTATCCGTTCATGGATCGTCTGATGGAGGCGGCGATGTCGTCGAGCAAGCGCTTCGTCGCGGCCACATTTCCCCGCGACCGGCTCGGGGTGAAGGCTGTCATATGGCTCGAGAACACCTGGCACAAGATCCGGGGCGTCGACTTCCGCGGCTACGTCCACGATCCGGAGGCCATCGTGGAGACGGCTCGCTCAGGAGGCTTCGAGGTGGTGTTCCGGGACCGGGACCTCTCGTGGAACGCGGTGGTGTTCGAGCGGGTCTGAGGGTCCAGACAAGTGAAAGTGCCGACAGACCCGAGGGCCCATCGGCACTTCCGAAACGGAATATACACATGCCGGCCCGAGGTGGCAACAGAACGCGAAAAATTCCATTGAGTCCCCTCTGGCCTGGGCCCGCCGATTTCCGTCAAGTGACCTCTGGACGGTCAGATACGGTCGATCGCCCCTGTCGAAATCGGTCGCGGAAGCGCATCATCGACTGTGATGAGAGGGTCTCTCTCGACCTGGCTGATCGCTCTGGCCCTGATCGCCGCCGCGTGCGGAGGCTCACCGTCGTCGGACTCCACCACACCGACGCTCTCCACTTCGACATCGACGACCACCATCGCTCCGCCGACCACCATCCCCACGACGACCACCACGCTGTCACCGCCCACCACGACGGTCACCGTCCCCACGACGACCACCCCACCACCCACCACGACGACCGTGCCACCCGTCACCACGACGACCGGGGCCACGATTACCCCGGCCCGCACCGTGTGGCAGGGAAACACCGATCGACAGGTGGTGTCACTGACCTTCGATGCCGGCTCCGACCGCGGCTACGCCGAGGAGATCCTCGATCTGGTCGCCGCCTCGGGGATCAGGGTGACTTTCGGAATGACCGGAAGGTGGGCCGAAGCCCACCCCGACCTGCTCCGACGCATGATCGACGAGGGCCACACCTTGATGAACCACACCTATGACCACCCCCACATGGAGACCCTCACCACCCAGCAGCGTCTGGATCAGCTCCATATCACCGAGTCGATCATCGTCGGGCTGACCGGGACCACCACCAAGCCCTACTTCCGACCTCCCTACGGGGCGTACAACGATCAGGTCCTCATCGATGTGGGAAGGGATGGCTATCGATACTCGGTGATGTGGACGGTGGACACCCTGGGATGGAAAGGAATCTCTCCGGCGGAGGTGGTCGATCGCAGTCTCGACGGAGCCAAACCAGGTGCGATCATCCTGGCACACGTGGGCGCCGCCTCCACCGACTACGCCGCCCTGCCCGCCATCATCGATGGGCTCACCGAAGCCGGATACCACTTCGTCACCATCCCGGAGCTGATCCCATGAGACCCCTTGCCATTGCCGCCGCCGTCGTGCTGGTCCTCGGTGCCTGCGTCGCCGACACGACCGAGACCACCGTCACTCCCCCCGATTCCACGTCGCTCCCGGCGCCGACCTCCACCACCACGGTTCCGGACACCACATCCACGACTGCCCAGGTGCCCGCCGAGGTTCCGGTCTATTTCTTCTTCGCCGGCTACCCCACCGATCCCGGCCCCTGGGTGGTGCCGGTGGCACGGGCGGGCGGCGAGGGTCTCGAGATTGCGTTGAGCTCGCTCCTCGGGGGCGTCTCCGCATCCGATGCCGAGATGGGGCTGTCGTCCGAAATTCCGGAGGGCACCCGCCTCCTGGGCGTGACCGTCCAAGGTGGGGTAGCTGCCATCGACTTCAGCCGCGAGTTCGAATCCGGCGGTGGTTCGCTGAGCGTCCTCGGCCGGGTGGCGCAAGTGGTCTACACCGCCACTCGATTCGACGGGGTGGAAGCGGTCGAGTTTCTGATCGAAGGGACCCGAATCGACGTCCTCAGCGGTGAAGGGCTGATCGTGGACGAGCCTCAGACACGTGAGGGCTACCGCGACCTGATCCCCGCCATTCTCGTCGAGGAGCCGTTGTGGGGCGCGACGGTGGATCATCAGCTGACGATGTCGGGTCTGGCCCGGACCGAATCCGGAACGATCTCCTATACGGTCCTTGACGCCGACGGTCTCATCGTCGCCGAGGGCGAGATTTCCACGACGCCGCAGGAGTGGAGTGAGTTCCGGACAGTCATCCAGGTTTCGACGACGGCAGGCTCCGGGATGGGGTCGATAGTCGTCTTCGAGCTGGCGGACGACGGGAGCCAGCGCCATGTCCTTCAGTATCCGCTGGAGATCGGTGGTTGAAGGGTCGGTCCCGGGTGTGGCGCCGGCTACCTGGTCACGGGGGATACGGCTCGAAGCCCTCAGCGCTCTGACGATCACGTACGAACGCCACGATCGCATCCACCTCATCGGTGGTTAGACCTGCGACCGGCGGCATCGGCCCGAAGTTCCAGTGATGAGGCTGGACCCCGCGCAACACCGCGAGGTGGAAAGACTGATCGGGGTGATGGCCGGGCTCGTAGACCACCGAGAGAAAGGAAGGGCCCTGGTCGGTTCCTCTGAGATCCTCACCGTGACACTGCGCGCAGTTGGCCATGTACAGGCCCTCGCCTCCGGCGACCTGAGTCGGATCATCGGGGGTGGAGCCCTCCTCCCCGCCCTCACCCGCACACCCTGCTACCAACGCGAGCGTGAGGGCCAGGACCGTGAGACGACTCATTGCCCCGGCCGCAGATCGAGACGACGGAGGAACTGGGCGTTGATGGCGACGATCACGGTGGACGCGCTCATCAGCACCGCAGCGGCCGCAGGTGCGAGGACGAACCCCGCCCAAGCCAGAGCCCCGGCGGCAAGGGGTATGGCCACGACGTTGTACCCGGCTGCCCACACCAGGTTCTGGACCATCTTGCGGTAGCCGGCACCGGACAGCCGTCTGATGCTGACGACACCACGGGGGTCGTCGGAGGCGAGCACGATCCCGGCGGACTCGATCGCCACGTCGGTTCCCGCCCCGATCGCTATCCCCACGTCGGATTGGGCGAGAGCAGGGGCGTCGTTGACGCCATCGCCCACCATCGCCACGCGGCGCCCGTCCTCTTGGAGCGCTGCCACCCGGGAGTGTTTGTCCTCCGGCAGGACCTCGGCGTGGATCTCGTCTATGTCCAGCTCGGCACCGACGGCTTCGGCCACCTGGCGGGCATCCCCGGTGATCATGGCGACGCGAACTCCGAGCCGATGCAGCTCGTCGACCGCCTCCCGTGACTCCGCCCTGATCTCGTCCTCCAGGGACAGCGCTCCGGTGACCCGTCCGTCTTCGATGACGTAGAGCACTGCCGCTCCCCGATCTCTCCATCCCGCAGTCGTCTTCTCGATCTCGTCGGGGAGGTCCAGGTTGCGCTCCCGCAAGAGCGCCGGACCACCCACTGCGACCTCGGAGTCACCGAGCCGAGCCTGCACTCCCCGGCCACTCATCGACTCAAATCCCTCGGCAGACGGGATCTCACCCCGTTCCGATGCCTCCGAGACGATGGCGCGGGCGAGAGGATGCTCCGAATCGGACTCGACGGCGGCGGCGACCGCCAGCAGCCGATCCTCGTCTCCGTCGACCGAGGTGCCGGCGGTGACCCGGTGGCTCCCCCTGGTCAGGGTTCCCGTCTTGTCGAACAAGACGGTGTCGACTTCGCGCATCCGCTCCAGGGCGAGCCGGTCTTTCACGAGGATCCCGTTGCGAGCTGCCATGCCCGTTGAGATGGCAACGACGAGAGGGATGGCCAGGCCCAGTGCGTGGGGGCAGGCGATGACCAGCACGGCCACGGTCCGCACCACGGCCTGATCCGGCTGGTCTGCTACCAGCCAGCTGACCACCGTCACCACGGCAGCTCCCACGGCGATATAGAAGAGCAACGCCGCAGCCCGGTCGGCGAGGACCTGAGCCCGAGACCTCGACGCCTGCGCCTCGGCGACGAGACGCTGGATACCTGCGAGCGCGGTGTCGTCTCCAACGGCCGTGATCCGAACCCGGATTGAGTTGTCGGTGGCGACAGTCCCGGCCACGACCTCGTCGCCGGGTCGTTTGGCCACCGGTTTCGACTCCCCGGTGACCATCGACTCGTCGATCTCGACTTCTCCACTGGAGATCTCCCCGTCGGCGGGAATCCGACCTCCCGGCCGAACCAGGACGGTGTCGTCGACGCCGAGGTCGGCTATCGAAACGGTCTCGAGCCCATCGTCGGTGACCCGTTCGGCCTCGTCGGGCAGCAGTTCGGCCAACGCGGCGAGAGCACCTCTGGCTTGGCCGATGGCCCGCATCTCCATCCAGTGGCCGAGAAGCATGATCGTTATCAGGGCGGCCAGTTCCCACCAGAACTCGAGGTCGAACCACCCGAGCGTGGTGGCGGCGGATGCTACGAACGCCACCGTGATGGCCATGCCGATGAGCAGCATCATGCCGGGCTGACGGTCACGCGCCTCCTGGACGGCCCCCTTCAGGAATGGCGAGCCGCCATAGACGAAGATGACGACGCCGAGGACGGGAGCGACCCAATCGGAGCCGGGAAATGTGGGGGCGGTGTAACCGAACCAGTCCTGGATCATCTCCGAGTAGAAGACGACCGGCAGAGTCAGCGCCAGTGAGAGCCAGAACCGGTCCCGGAACATGGCGACGCTATGCCCGGCGTGCTTGTCGTGGCCACCGTTGCCACCGTGACCGGAATGATGGTTGCCTTCGTGGTGGTCGTGATGATCAGTCATGTGATCCTCGATCCGATGGTCAGGCGCGAACGAGCCGCTCGATGGCCTTGGTTGCCTCGGTGACCATGCGGTCGGCGCCTTCGGCGTCCCCGGACTCGGTCGCTTCCTTCACGCAGTGTCGCACGTGCTCGTCGAGCAACCCCACTGCCACGCCTTTGAGAGCGGCCGACACTGCGTTGACCTGGGTGAGAACGTCGATGCAGTATTTGTCCTCGTTGATCATCCGCTGGAGCCCCCTCACCTGACCCTCGATACGGGCCAGTCGCCGCAGGTAATCGTCTTTGTTGATCTCATACCCTCTCATGATGACATCTCCTTAATACCCTAGTGGGGTATAGTACCTTGATCAGAGTGGCTGTCAACCTCTCTGGACGTGACCCTGTGGACAGCGTTGACTCCCATCGAGATTTCTCAGATCGCACACGCTGAATCTGGCACCATGTGGAGTGTGAGGATCGGCTTGCTCCACCCGGGAAACATGGGAGCTGCCCTGGCGAAGTGTCTCGCCGGTGAGGTCTGTTGGGCGAGTGAGGGGCGATCGCCAGAGACAGCTTCTCGGGCAAGGGATGCCTCCATGTCTGACCTCGGCAGCCTGGAGTCGGTGGTGACTATGGCCGAGGCGCTGGTCTCGGTGTGTCCCCCGGGCTCAGCCATAGACGTGGCGGAGAAGGTCAGAGCTCTGGGTTTCGACGGCCTGTACGTCGATGTCAACGCCGTGTCCCCGGACACGGCCCGTCGGATCGGCGAGCTCTTTGCCCGATTTGTCGACGGTGGAATCGTTGGACCGCCTCCAGAACCGCGGCCTGCGACACGAGACCGAAGCGCCCCAGCCGCTGACACGCGTCTGTACCTCTCGGGTGAGGAGGCTTCGGTGGTGGCGGAGTGGTTCGCCGGATCCGCCGTCGATGCTCGAGTGGTCGGCCCTGAGCCCGGCCGGGCATCCGCGGTCAAGATGGCATACGCCGCCTGGACCAAAGGGTCGTCGGCCCTCCTCCTCTCGGTGGCGGCATTGGCCGGGTCAGAAGAAGTGACCGGGGAGCTGTTCGACGAGTGGGACTCGTCCCTGCCTGAACTCCGCGAGCGCCTGGAGCAGGTCTCGGGCCGCATCGGCAGGAAGGCCTGGCGGTTCGTGGCAGAGATGGAGGAGATCGCCCGCACCTACGGTGACGCTGGATTGCCCGATGGCTTTCATATCGCAGCAGCCGACATCTACGCCCGACTCGCCGACCTCAAAGGTCATCTGTCAGAGCAGAACGTCGAGGAGATATCGAGGTTGCTGCTCGACAGGGATGGTGGGCCTTGAAGGAATCGAACCGGCGACCCCTGGACGAACTTGCCAGCTATGGCGGGATCCCCGCTAACTGTCGATCCGGCGGTTCGCCTCCTCGACAACGGCCATGAGTGCGTCCAGGTTCACGTCTTCCAGCCGTTTGAATCCAATGACCGCGGATCCAATCGTCACCTTGCCGAGACGATCGGCGTGCTTTCTCACCAGGTAGCCGTCCACGTCAGCGGCATTGATGTAGACCGAGACGTGGTCCTTCTGGGAGGCGAGCCCGACCATGAACCATTCGACCGTGTCCCCGCGGCTGGTGGTGTAGGAGAAGTCGCCGTAGCCGATGATCGTCAGGTGAGTGCCGCCCCACATCGGCCCTTCCCAGAGGATCCGAGCCCTGCCTGGCATCCGCTCAGCGATCTCAGCGTCGAGCTTGGCGCAGATCCTCAGTGAACGGCCCGTCCAGACCGGCCAGGAAGTCATCAGGATCCCGGTCGCTCCGCTCCACGCTGCCGATGCTACTGCGAACCGGGGCTGCTCTCTGAAGGGACTTGATAGAGAGTCGAACGCGCTCAGGCGGGATCGGCATACACTTGCCCGGTCTCAGAGTGGAGTGTGATCCACCCTCTTTGTCGCCGAGGATGTTCCCGATGTACCAGATCTCGGCCGCGACCAGCGCACCGACGACGTCGACGTCCTGCTCTGCAACCCAACCCTCGCACTCGACCGAAGTGGCCACGTCGGCCGTGATCGTGACCGGCTGCCCGTCCACTTTGTCCTCGAAGGCCTTTTCGCCATCGTCGACGTAATACGGGCCGGTCGTCTCCCACGTGCCTGTGAACTCGTTGCAGCCGGAGTGGCCCGTCAGCGTCCCATCTTCGCCGAAAACGAGGACAGCCTCCTCCCCGAGGGGGTTGGTGATCCCCGTGTCACTTGGGCGGTAGTCGTATTTGGTGACGACCCACGAGGTACCTGCGAGTTCCAGCGGCGGGTCTATCGTATCGGTGCCTTCGTCCGGTGCTGTCTCGGCTGGCGTCGACTCGGTCGGTGGCTGTGTTATGGCTGTCTCGCTGTCCTCGGGTCGGGTAGTCGTGTCGTCAGCGGCAGCCTCGCCAGGGTCTCCTCCAGCAGGTGCGACTCGAAAAATGCCGTATACCCACCAATTCGAGACTACCTGATCATGCCTACCCCCGAACGATCAAGATGACTTCATGGACCCTTCGGTTTCCACAGGACGATCCCAGGTCGTCCATTTAGTCCGTCGTCGAGCTTCTCCGGACGCTCGTCACTCGGGCCTTGAAATGTGCATCGCCCGACTTCGTGGCGACGCGGAACCTGGCAGATTCGATGCCAACCGGATTCTTCCCGCACGTGCGTGGTCTGGGGTTCAAGGGCCGTTGGCTAGTCGGGCCGCCGTGGCGTCGTTCGTACTTGAGACCCGAGCCGCACGACAACCCCTATTCCGACCCACGCTCACGCTCACAGATGCTCGAGTGTTGGGTCCAGAAAGCCCGACGGGACGGGGCTTTTCGGCCTTCCGTCCCCTCACGACGGTTTGTGGGCGTTGACGGACTCGAACCGCCGACCCCTGCCTAAGGGCAGATCAGGGGGTTTTCGCCACCTGGCAGTTCGGTCTAAAAACCCACATCTACCTGGGGTTTTAGGTGTCTATCGCTTCTCGACGATTTCCGCCGTTTTCTATTCTCTGACGGACACCTGACGGACACCCAACGCCCCGGATGGCCGGTTGTGTCGCCCGCGGACCTCCTCTCGCCGACTCAAACTCGGGTTGTCGTGGCTCGAGTGCCGTATTCTGAGAGCATGGCTTTCAAGCGCATCGAGATCGATCATCAGGTGATGGCTGGTGTCCCCTGCGTTCGGGGGACACGAATTCCCGTGGCCACGGTGGTGGGGATGGTGGCTGAGGGCATCACGTTCTCCGAGATCCTCGATGACTATCCACAGCTCACACGAGAGGACATCGAGGAGGCGCTG
>DATKCE010000011.1:0-27371 GCA_035513335.1 Acidimicrobiia bacterium | reverse complement strand
TACCACCACATTGGGGCGGGTCACCGCCAACGGTACCTCGGTGCGGTAGCGCGGGTCGGTGACGAACTCGTGGTAGGCCTCGTCGACCACCACCAGGACCGACTCGGGCACGGTCTCGATGAACGCCTCGACCTCCTCGGCGGGCTTCACCGTCCCGGTCGGGTTGTTGGGGTTGCACACCACGACCAAGGTCGTCTCGTCGTCGATGGCGGCTCTCATCGCATCGAGGTCGAGCTCGAGGCCCTCGCCGAGCGGGACTTCGACGTATCCGGAGCCGGCCCATATGGCGGCGAAGCGGTACATGATGAAACTGGGCCATCCGTAGACGATCTTGGTGCCCGGGCCGCCGACCGCGTTGGCGATCTCGGCGAGCAAGGCCACACTTCCGGCACCGAACATGAGGTTGGAGAAGTCGACCCCCATCTCCTCGGCGAGGGCATGGCCCAGGTCCCAGCAGGCATTGTCCGGATACCGGTTGGACCCGGCCAAGACCCGCGCTGCGGCATCGACGACTCCCGGGAAGGGGCCTTCAGGGGCCTCGTTGGCGGTCAGCTTGACGATGTCGGCGGGGTCGAGACCGTGGGCGCGGGCAACATCCTCGAGTTGCCGACCCACCTTGTAGGGTTTGAGCGCCCCTATCTCGGGACGGAACCTGGGCATGGCACCGAAGATAGCGGTGTTCAGGCCCGCGGACTCGCCAGTTGTGGCAGACTCAACACATGGGCAAGTTCGAGACGCTGCGGGTCATCGACGCCCACGGGGACCTCGCTGGAGAGGATCCCGGCCTCGATCCCGAGCTCTATCAGGCGATGTATCGGAACATGGTGTTGTCGCGGGCTCTCGACCGCAGGATGCTGGCCCTGCAGCGTCAGGGACGGATCGGCACATACGCGATGCTCGAGGGCCAGGAGGCGGTTCAGATCGGCTCGGCTCTCGCCCTCGATCCCAACGACTTCGTCTTCCCCAGCTACCGGGAGCACGGCGTCCAAGTGACCAGGGGGCTGCCGATGGAGGTGCTGCTCGCCTATTGGAAGGGCCTCCCCAACGCCAACTGGGACATCGAGAAGTACCGCACCGGGATCGTCACCGTCCCCATCGCCACCCAATTGCCCCACGCCGTGGGCTACTCGTACATGAGCAAGCTCAGGGGTGAGGACACCGTCACTGTGACCTACTTCGGTGACGGAGCCACCTCGGAGGTCGACTTTCACAGCGGGATGAACTTCGCCGGGGTCTGGAAGACGCCCACCGTGTTCATCTGCGCCAACAACCTCTACGCCATCTCGGTTCCTTATGAGAAGCAAACAGCATCCGAGACCATCGCCCAGAAGGCCGAGGCATACGGCTTCGAGGGCCTCCGGGTGGACGGAATGGATCCGATCGCGGTCTACCTGGCCACCCGGCTCGCCGCCAAACGAGCACGGGAGGGAAAAGGCCCCACCCTCATCGAGGCGTTGACCTACCGATACGGCCCGCACGCCACCGCGGACGATCCCACCCTCTATCGGTCCGACGAGGAAGTCGAGGAGTGGAAGCAGAAGGATGCCATCGAGCGTCTCCGGCGCTTCCTCGAGAGCCGCGGGGAATGGGACGAACGGGTCGGCGAGAAGGTGGCCATGGAGATCACCGACGCAGTGGATGCCGCAGTCGCCTCACTCGAGGCTGAGCCCCTTCCGGCCCGAGACGATGCCGTCCGCCATGGTTTCGCCCGGATACCACCGCACATCGTCGACCAGCTCCACGCGATGCAGCGGGCTCACGGAGAGCCGGAGACCCACTTCGACGAGAGCGAGATCTGGCGGGTCGGCCAAGACGACCTGCCGGGGGGGCCCACCAAGCCGATGAACATGGCGGAAGCCCTCAATGCGGCGCTCGACGAGGCGATGGAGAGTGACGACGACGTGATCGTCCTCGGAGAGGACGTCGGAGTGGCCGGCGGTGTGTTTCGCATCACCGAAGGCCTGCAGCAGAAATACGGCGAGGAGCGTGTGATCGACACCCCCCTGAACGAGTCGGGGATCGTAGGCACCGCGGTGGGCATGGCCCTCGCCGGCGCCCGGCCCGTGGCCGAGATCCAGTTCGACGGATTCGTCTACCCGGCTTTCGACCAGATCGTCAGCCATCTCGGGCGGTTCAGGTTCCGGACCAGAGGGCTCTCGTCGGTCCCCGTGGTGGTCAGGTTCCCCAATGGTGCCGGCATCGGGGCACATGAGCACCATTGCGACTCTCCCGAGGCCTACTTCGTCCACGCCCCGGGGCTGGTCGTGGTCTGCCCGTCTACCCCCCTCGACGCCAAGGGACTTCTCGCCGCCGCACTGGAGAGCGATGACCCGGTCATATTCCTCGAGCCCAAGGTCCTCTACCGGGCCGGGCGCAGCGACGTGCCCACGTACCACTTCACCCTGCCGATAGGCCGGGCGAAGGTGCGACAGGAGGGCACCGAGCTCACCCTCGTCACCTATGGAGGGATGGCACCGACATCGCTCAAGGCTGCCGAGCAGTCGGGTCACTCGGTCGAGGTCATCGACCTACGCACCCTCTTCCCCTGGGATCGCGAGACGGTGCTTGGCTCGGTAACCAAGACCGGGCGCCTGCTGGTGGTCCAGGAGCCGCAGGGAAGCGCCGGCGTCGCCGCCGACGTGGCCGCCGTGGTCGCTGAGCAGGCCATGTACGAACTGGAGGCACCCATCGTGCGGGTCACCGGATTCGACATCCCGTGGCCGCAATTCGCCATCGAGGAACACGCCCTGGCAGACGTCGACCGGGTGAAGGCCGGCATCGACCAGGCAATGGCAGGTTGACCTCACGACGCGCGGTGGCGATCTTCGGGTCGTCACAGACCGAGCCCGGCTCGTCCACATGGACAGAGGCAGAGAATGCTGGAGCCCGTTGTGCCCGGGCGGGGCTAACGGTTGTAACAGGTGGCTACGGCGGGACGATGGAGGCCGCGTCGAAAGGCGCTGCCGAGGAAGGGGGTCGAGTGGTCGGGGTCACCGCCGGCGGCTTGTTTCGCACCCGGGGCGGGGCCAACGCCCACGTCACCCACGAGATCGCCGCCCGAAGCATCACAGAGCGAATCGGGATCCTCACCGACATCGCCAGCGGCGCCCTCGTCCTCCCGGGGGCGATCGGCACCACTGCCGAGCTGGTGATCGCCTGGAACATCAATCACATCGTCCGGCGCCACGGAGGAACCAGGTTTCCGACGGTGGCGGTGGGCGAGGGGTGGAGAGAGTTTCACCGCCTGGTCAGCACGAAGCTGGGAGCGGACGATGGAGACGTCCATCTCGCCGACCGAGTCGATGAAGCGCTCGACTGGCTCCTCGACCAGCCCGAGCTGCGCTGAGCTCCAGCAGGGGCGCTCCTCACGGCCCTGCCGCGATCCCTGCCCTAATCTGCCGCCCGTGACCCGAGTCATCCAGGCCGCCGGCGGACTCGTCTTCCGGGAGACGGCGAAGGGCAAGCTGAAGGTCCTCGTGGCTCACCGTCCCCGATACGACGATTGGGGGCTGCCCAAGGGCAAAGCCGACCCTGGGGAGACGCCTGAGGAGACGGCGGTGAGGGAGGTGCTCGAGGAGACCGGATTCCACTGCCGGATCGTGGCTCCGGTGGGAGTCACCCGCTACCGAATCGACGGCGGGGTGAAAGAGGTGAGCTGGTTCGCCATGAGACCCCTTCCCGACAGCCCCGGGTTCGAGAAGAACAGGGAAGTCGACGAGATCCGCTGGCTGAACCGCAAGCGAGCGAAGGAGCTCTGCGACTACGAAAGCGACCGTCAGTTGATCGCCAACGCCGGCCTGAGGGGTCTCGCCCGGACCGGGACTCTCTTCCTGCTCCGCCACGCCGCGGCTCGAGACCGGTCGAAGTGGGAGGGAAAAGACGCAATTCGTCCGCTGACCAAGAAGGGACGACGTCAGGCAGTAGCCATCACCGAGTCGTTGCGAGACAGGGGAATCGAAAAGATCTACACCAGCCCCTACACCCGCTGTGTGCACACCGTCGAGCCACTCGCCGACGCCATCGGCGCAAAGGTGATCGAGCACGACGCCCTCGCCGAGGGGCCGGACATCGATGGTGCCTACGACCTGGCCGACCAGCTCGTCGGCCACAACGCGGTGCTATGCACCCACGGTGACGTGATCCCTGCGGTGATCAACCGGATGATGTGGGCCGGACTGACCCTCGAGTCGAGGTTCTACTGCTCCAAGGGCTCGATCTGGGAAGTGGACCTGGAGAGGGGGCGGTTCACCACTGCGCGCTACGTCCCGCCCCCGAGCGTCTGAGAGGACCCTGCCGATCCGCCGCTACTGGGGATCCTGGCTCCGGAAGACGAAGGCGAGACCCTCCTCGGTGTCACGAACATCCATGATCGTGTTCTCGAGCGGCTGGACGACCCGGGGGTCGAGATGGATCTCGGTTCCGGCCTGCTCGACTACCTGATCGTCTTCGGTGACTTCCTCCACGAACTCGAGACGAAGGGAGAGGCCTCCGGACTGACCCTCATCCGCGGTGAGACGGGTCTCCTGGTCCTCGGGGATCCCCTGGCTCTCCCGGATGTTTTCGAGGGCGGCAGCGGCGTTCTCTGACAACTGCAACACGAGTTGTCCTTTCTGTTGCGTCCTCTTTCACCGTAGGCAACCTTCAGAATTGTCACGGATCCAACCTCTACTCCCCCGGACGTTCGGGTCTCAGATGCTCTTGGTGCCTGTGGCCCAATCGGCGTAGAGGGCGGCATAGACGCCGTCACAAACCACGAGATCACGATGATGCCCTCGCTCGACCAGCTCGCCGTGGTCGAACACCAGGACCTCGTTCGCCCCTTCGGCGGTGGAGAGACGGTGGGCGATGGTCACCGACGTCCGCCCGGCGGTGAGCTTGTCGATGGCGTGACGCAGCGCCACATCCAGGGCGGGGTCGACCGCCGATGTCGCCTCGTCGAGGACGAGCAGGTCCGGTCCGCCGATCCACGCCCGCACCAGAGCGACGAGTTGCCGCTCTCCCGCGGAGAGGTTCCCGCCCCGCTCCCCGACTCTCGTCTCCAGTCCGTCAGGAAGGCCCTGCACCCATTCGCCGAGACCCAACTCGTGGAAGGCGGTCCACACCTCGGCGTCGCTGGCATCGATCCGCCCGTACCGAACGTTGTCGGCGACAGTGTCGTCGAACAAGAATCCCTCCTGGGGGACGAAGGCGACCCGCCGACGGACCTCCTCGAGACGGACGCGGTCGGCCGGCACTCCGCCGATGCGAACACTGCCCGAGCTCGGGTCCATGAGCCGAACCAGCAGCTTGGCGAAGGTGGTCTTGCCCGAACCGGTCTCCCCGACCACCGCCACCCGGCTGCCCACCGCGATGTCGATGGTGATGTCCGTCAGCACCTCCTGGCCGGAGAGATAGGAGTAGTGGACGTGATCGAAGCTGGCACTGAGACCTCCGCCCGGCAGTGGCTGGGGGTGCTCCGGGTCGGTGATCTCGACATCGCCGTCGAGGACATCGACCACCCTGCGCAGACCCGACGCCGCCGACTGGGCGAACTCGAGAGTCTCCACCAGGATCTGGAGGGGCTCGATCAGGAGATTGGTCAGCAGGAGGAACGCCACCAGTGTCCCCGCCGACGTGCCCAACCGCACTCCGATCAGGATGCCGGCAACGATCAGGACGGCGGTGAGGAGTCCGGCGAACACCTCGGCGGTCGAGAACAGGATGTTGCCGAAACGGGCGGTTTTGTACTCGACCTGGAAGCGGCGCTCCAACGCCGCGGCCACCTTGGCCTTCGTTCCCTCCTCGGTCCCGTAGGCTCGCACGATCGGGATGGCGGTGATCGACTCGCTGAGCACCCCCAATGAGGCACCGACCTCTCTGCGAACTGCGTCGTAGTTGCGGGCGAGGATTCGCTGGAACCACCTCATCATGAAGAGGTAGATGAGGACCCCGACGAGGGCGATGAGTGCCAGCCTCCACTCATAGAACAACATCACCGACGTGGCCAGGAGAACCTGGCTCGATGCGATGATCATGCCGACTCCGCCCCACTCCATGAACTCCTGGAGGGTGGTGATGTCCGAGGTGACCCGTGACAGCAGGTTCCCGCGGCGCTCGGACTGCACATGGAGGACCGACTGACTCATGATGTGCCCGAAAATCTTGGTGCGCAGGTCGGACAGGCCCCTCGAAGACGACCTGGTCAGACGTAACAGGGAGACCCTCCCCACGATCAGACCGACGATCAGGGCCGCGAGGGCGACTCCGGCCCTGGCGAAGACCCCACCCATATCCACCCCGGTCGGAGCGAGGATCTCCTCGTCGAGGATCTGCTGGAGCACGACGGGCGTGACCACCGTGACCGCCTGACCGACCATGGCCAGAGTCAAGGTGACTTTGAGGCCCTCGCGAAGCGAGGGAGCCTCGACCAGCGCACGGCGGATCAGCGCCGCAGTGCTCTGACGCTCGCTCATGACGCCTCCCTGAGCCGCCGTGCTTCTTCCTCGTAGGCCTGGACCAGGCGGGCATACCCGGGTTGGGTGGCGATCAACTCGTCGTGGGTGCCATGGCCGAGGATGCGCTTCTGATCGACGTACACGACCTCGTCTGCCAGCCGGATCGACGACGGCCGGTATGCCACGACCACGATGGTCGAGGGGAGGTCTGCGGTCTTGAGCGCCTTGAGGATCTCCGACTCGACCGACGGATCGACGGCCGACGTGGCGTCGTCGAGGATCAGGAGCCGGGGCTTGCGCACCAGGGCGCGGGCCAGGGCTAGACGCTGCCGCTGCCCACCCGACAAGGTTGTCCCGCGCTCACCGAGCTCGGCGTCGAGGCCGCTCGGGAGCTCACCCACGAACTCCTCGGCCCCGGCGAGGCGAAGGGCCGTAGCCACCTCCTCGTCGCGGTAGGGGCCGCCGAGGGTGATGTTCTCGCGGACCGTGGCGTCGAACAGGAAGGCGTTCTGTGAGACGTAAGCCACCTCTTTGGGCAGCTCCGACCGGGCGAACTGGCGGAGATCCCGATCGGCGAGATAGATCGATCCCGAGTCCGGGTCGAAGAGACGGGCCAGGAGCAGCCCCAGGGTCGACTTGCCGGAGGCCGTGGGACCGACCACTGCCAGGGTCGTCCCGGCATCCAACTCGAGATCGAGGTCGTCGAGCACTTGTTCGTCGTCGTAGCCGAAGCCCACGGCCCGACCAGTCACAGGAGCTGCCCCACCGTCGGACGAGGCGATGGTGTCGCCCCAGGCGAGATGGTCGTCGGCGTCGAGGACGGCCTGCACCCGCCGCCAGCCCGCCAGGCTGCCGGCCAGGTCCCACAGCACGAACCCGATGAGCTGAATGGGGAAGGCGAGCAAAGTCAGCAGATACGACACGGTCACCAGATCACCGGCTGTCACCTCACCGGCCATCACCCGGGAGGCTCCAACCACGAGGAGGAGGATGATCAGCATCTGTGGGAGGGACCGCATCACCACCTGATAGTTGATCCAGGTGGACAGGACCTTGATCAACCGGTCCCGCAGAGCGTCGCTGGCCTCGCCGAACCTCTCCGAGACGAATCCCTCCCGTCCCAGGGCCTTGACGGTCAGGGCCCCATCGAAACTCTCGTGTGCGATCGCAGCCACCCGCCCTCGCTCTCGCTGGACGTGCTCCCAGAGGCCGAACGTGACCCAGCTCCCGTGCACGTCGATGACGATGGCCACTGCCAGCCCGATCACCGCACCGACTCCAAGCCAGAAGTCGATGGAGAAGACCAGCACCACGGTCCCCACCAGCAACAGTGACACCCCGGAGAAGAAGGGCAGGGGGCCGAGGACACCCGTTCCCTGATCGGTGTCGGCATCAGCCACTGCGAGCAAGTCACCGACCGCCTGCCGGTTGAACCAGGACATCTTGAGGCTGAGCTGATGCGCCAGGAGCCGGTTGCGGACGTCGCGCCGGGTGGCGCCCATCAGGTAGGCGGCGCCGGTGCGGCGGACCACGATCCCAAACGCCTTGACGACCGCCACGGACACGATGACCACCGAGGCCACGGTGAGAAGGTCGGGTTCCTCACCCTGGTCGAGAATGAGGATGATGACGTTGTCGGTCACCCATCCGATGACCCAGGAGGCCAGGATGATGGCCCCCGCGTAGAGCGAGGAGCCGGCGACGGCGATAGTGAAAGCCCATGGGTGCGTCTTCACGAAGCGCCCGATGAGCTTCACGCCGTCGCGAACGACGGCCCAGGGGGTCAGAGCAGGTGCGGACATGGTCAACTGAGAACGTAGAACCTCAAGAGCGGTTCAAGTCAAGCCCGCAGCGACGCGGGCAACCGCCGCATGTTACGAGGGGTTGGGTGGAACCCGCGAACCCAGGGTTGCAGGCCCCGCTGGGCGGGGCTGGGAACCCTGGGTTCGCGGAAGGCAGTGGCCCTAGACGGTGTCGACCAGAGCCTTGAGGAGATCGCGGATCGAAACCACGCCGAGCAGCGAGCCGTCGTCGTCGACCACGGGAAGGTGGCGGTAACCCGATTCGGCGATCCACGAGGCTGCGTCCCAAACGTCCAGATCAGGGTCGAAGGTGTCCGGGTCGTCGCTCATCACCTGCGAGACCGAGGTCCCGAGGTCCGTGCCACCGGCCACCGCGCGGCGCAGGTCGCGCTCGGTGACCAGTCCGAGGAGACTCATGCCCTCGACCACCGCCAGAGAGCCCAGGTCGGAGGTCTCCATCACCTGAGCGGCCTCGAACAGGGTCGTATCGGGCCCGCAAACAAAGGGGGCACCGCCGACGAGATCGCCTAGCCGCATCGGGGTCACGCTACCCCGACAGAAGGAGAGCCCGCCGTCGCGGCGGGCTCTTCGATGAAGGTGGTCTTGGGCTCAAACCAGGTCGGCCTCACGGATTCCGAACGATGGATGACGCAGACGGCAGAGCGCCAGCTTCTCCAGCTGGCGAATCCGCTCCCGGGTCAGGTTGAACTCGTCGCCGATCTCCTCGAGGGTGCGGGGCACTCCGTCGAAGAAGCCGTACCGCAGCGCCAGGATGCGACCTTCCCTCTCGGGGAGCCGATCGATCGACTGCCGCAGCGAGTTGGCCACGTCCATCTCCTCGGTCATCTGCACGGGGTCGGCGGCGTCCTCGTCCTCGATGAAGTCGCCGAGCTGTGCGCCGTCCTCGCCGATGGGCTGCTCGAGCGAGACGGTGTCGGCGACGGACAGGGCCAGCTCGACCTTGTCGACGGTGACCCCGGCCTCCTCGGCGATTTCGTCGGGGCGGGGATCACGTCCCAGCTCGGCCTTGAGAGAGGCCTGGGCGGCACGGACCGCGGCGAGGGTGTCGTGGAGATGCACCGGGATACGCACCGTTCGTGACTTGTCGGCTATGGCCCGGGTGATCGCCTGACGGATCCACCAGGTGGCATAGGTGGAGAACTTGAAGCCCTTGCGCCAATCGAACTTCTCGACAGCTCGGATGAGCCCCAGGTTTCCTTCCTGGATCAGGTCGAGGAAATCGATGCCCGAGGTGTTGGCGTAGCGGCGGGCGTTGGCGACGACGAGACGGAGGTTGGCGGTGAGGAAGTCGTCCTTGGCCTGGGCTCCACGCCGGGCGAGTCTCTTCAGCTCCATCTCCTCGCGCTTGCCCTTGTAGTCGCCCTCTTCGAGCTTCTCCGCCGCCTCCTCGCCCGCCTCGATCTTCTGGGCGAGTTCCACCTCCTGCTCGGCGGTGAGCAGGTCATACTCGCCGATGGCGGTGAGGTATTGGGAGACGAGGTCGGTGGTGAGCCGACCGCGCTCGTCGGTCAGCTTCGACTGCAGGCGCGATCGCCTGGGCTTCTCTTTGTCGTCTTTACGCGTCTCAGTAGCGGCCATTGGTAATCCGTGTCCTCCAGCGGGGTATGAATGGGTCGATGGGCGGACGACCCGGACGTCCAACTATACGCATCGGCAGAAGGTTGTGAACCCCCAACTTTTCCACAGCGGTGGAAGTGGGGAGCCCATCCGGCTTCCATCCGTTGCACGCAGGGACATGAGAGTCAACCCTCGATAGCCGAAGATCATTCCGTATTCGGTGACTTCCGGGGACGACTGCCATGTGACAAAGTCTATGGCGGTAAGTCGGCAACTCACGGCTCGACGGTCAACGCTCGGTGCCGGCCCTTGACAGAACGATGTACCTATGGCAATAATAGTTCGGTCGATCGACCAAATTCTTAGGACAGGCATGACATCCGACCAATCCACCAAGAGCACCATCCTCGGCGCCGCCAAGTATGCACTGGTGGAGAGTGGCTACTCCGCTCTCTCCACCAGGAGCATCGCCCAGCGGGCGGGGGTGCCTCTGAGCCAGATCCACTACCACTTCGGCACCAAGCAAAACCTGGTGCTGGCGGTCCTGGAGGAGGAGAACCGGAAACTGCTCGAGCGGCAGGCTCGGCTCTACGAGAGCGACATGCCGTTCTGGAAGCAGTGGGAACAGGCCTGTGACTTCCTCGACGACGATCTCGCCTCTGGATACGTCCGAGTGCTCCAGGAGATGACCGCAGCGGGTTGGGGTGACGACGACATCGCTGCCGCGGTGAGGGCCAACCTGACGGGATGGATGGATCTGCTTGCTGACACGGCGAGACGAGCCTCCGAGGGGCTCCGCGGACTCGGCCCGTTCACACCGGAGGAGGTGGCGGTCCTGGCCGGCTCGTCGTTCCTCGGAGTCGAAGCACTCATACTGCTCGGCTTCGAGGAAGGCGACCTCCCGATGCGCTCGGCACTGCGCAAAGTGGGTGACGTCCTCAGGAGTCTGGAGGAATAGGCGATGCGCGCCCGTCACCCTGACGTCGAAGGCCACGTCGAACGTGACGGTGTGCGACTCGGCTTCGAGGTGTTCGGTGAAGGGGATCGCACGATCCTCCTCCTGCCGACATGGACCATCGTCCATTCCCGGTTCTGGAAAATGCAGGTCCCCTATCTGGCGAGGCACTTCCGGGTGGTCACCTACGATGGCCCGGGCAACGGCCGATCGGACCGGGTCACCGATCCGGCGCGCTACACCGCCGACGCCTATGCGTTGGACGCCGGCGCCGTCTTGCAGGCGTGTGGAGTGAAGAGCGCCATCGTGGTCGGACTGTCGCTCGGCGCCGCCTACGGGGTTCGATTAGCCACATTACGTCCCGAACTGGTATCCGCCTTGGTCATGATCGGCCCGTCGATACC
The DNA here is from genome assembly GCA_035513335.1 of Acidimicrobiia bacterium. GTDB lineage: Bacteria > Actinomycetota > Acidimicrobiia > Spongiisociales > ZC4RG35 > JANQRA01. The sequence goes on along the minus strand of DATKCE010000011.1, from coordinate 16,198 downwards.
TCTCACGCCAGCCTCACCCGAGAGGGAGCAGACTCTCCAGCGCTTCCTGCAACCTCCCCCGGAGAAACCGAAGGGCTGGCACAAGTACAACCTCGCCTACTGGCATTCGAACTACCCCGACTTCGTCGAGTACTTCTTCTCGCAGTGCTTTTCCGAGCGACACTCGACCAAAGCGATCGAGGACGCTGTCGGGTGGGGGGCCGAGACGGGACCCGAAATCCTGGAGGCGGAGGCGCTCAAATCTTCTCCAGCGGATCCATGGCCCGAGATCGTCGGTCAGCTGGATTGTCCCACCCTGGTAATCCACGGCACCGCCGATCGCATCTCGCCGTACGCCCGCGGGGTCGAAGCCGCCCGGCTGAGCGGAGGCACATTGCTCAGAATGGAAGCCTCCGGCCACATCCCGAACGTCCGTGACCCGGTGAAGGTCAATCTGGCTCTGCGGGACTTCATCGAGAGGGTGGCCTGATGAGAGCGATCGTCCCAGACGTCGCCGCCACCCTGGTCAGAGACGGTGTGGAGATCTACTACGAGGTCTACGAGAACGAGGGACCGACGATCGTGCTCATCCCCCCTTCGCCGATCACGCACTCGCGGATCTTCAAGGGCCAGATCCCCTTCCTCGCCCGTCACTTCCGCGTGGTCACCCTCGACGGGAGGGGCAACGGAGGGTCCGGGCGCCCGGTCGGGCGCGAGAGACACACCAGAACCGAGAACGTCGCCGACATCCTCGCCGTGATCGACGCCACCGGAACACACGAAGCGGTCCTCGCCGCTCACTGTCACGCCAACTGGTGGGCGGTCGACATCGCCTCCGGTCACCCGGAGTTGGTTGCCGGGCTCGTGGCGATCGATCCCGGCGTCCCCTATCTGGGCACACCCCAGCCCCACTGGATCGAGAGCAGCGAGACCTGGGACGTGGTCCTGGACGACCCGAAGGGATGGCAGCTGTTCAATCGGAACGTGATCGTCGGTGACCTGCGGCGCTGGGTGAGCTTCTTCTTCGATGCCCAACTGGTCGAAGCACATTCGACGAAGCAATTCGAAGACGCAGTCGAATGGGCGCTGGGCACCACGGGGGAGATCCTCGCCGACAGCGAGGAAGCACAGGAGCTCGATCCACCGTCGCGCGAGGAATTCTACGACCAGGTCCATTCACTGGACGTACCGGTCCTGGTCATCCACGGCGACAGAGACGTCTGCCAGCGCTTCGACAAGGGTGTCGATCTCGCCGCCGCGACCGGAGGAGACATCCTGGTCATCGAAGACGGCGGGCATCTCTCACTGGCACGCGAACCGGTGAAGGTCAACCTGGCCATCAAGCAGTTCGTCGACATCAACTGGGGAGCGGAGATGAGAACCGAAACATGGACTCGAGGCCTCGGCCGGCCGAAGAATGCCCTGTACCTCTCCTCACCCATCGGTCTCGGCCATGTCCGGCGTGATCTGGCCATCGTCGAGGAGTTGCGGAAGTTGGTACCGGACTTGCAGGTCGACTGGCTCGCCCAGGACCCGGTGACCCGGGCTCTCGAGTCGGCCGGGGAAACGATCCACCCTGCCAGTGAGTGGCTGGCCTCCGAGTCGGGTCACATCGTTTCGGAGGCGTCGGGACACGACCTGCACTGTTTCCAGGCGTTGCGACGGATGGACGAGATCCTGGTGGCCAACTTCATGATCTTCCAGGAGGTGGTGGAGGAGGGCAACTATGACCTCATCGTGGGCGACGAAGCCTGGGAGGTCGACCACTTCTGGCACGAGAACCCTGAGCTGAAACGGGGGTCGCACGTCTGGATGACCGACTTCGTCGGCTTCATCCCCATGCCTGGGGGCGGAGGGCACGAGGCCTTCCTGACCGCCGACTACAACGCCGAGATGATCGAGCACATCGCCCGATTCCCTCGCATTCGCGACCGCGCCATCTTCGTGGGAAACCCGGACGACATCTACCCGGAGACTTTCGGCCCCGACCTGCCCAAGATCAGAGACTGGACCGAGGAGCACTTCGACTTCTCCGGTTACATCCCCGGATTCAACCCTCCTACAGATGATGAAAGGGCGGCGATCCGCCACGATCTCGGATTCGATCAGGACGAGAAGGTGTGCATCGTCACCGTAGGAGGATCGGGAGTGGGCCAGGACCTCCTCGAGAAGGTGATCGCCTCATACCCGATGGCGAAGGAGGCGGTACCCGAGCTCCGAATGATCGCCGTCGCCGGTCCGCGCATCGACCCTGACACGCTCCCCACACATTCCGGGCTCGAGGTCCACGGCTATGTCGACCGTCTCTACCGGCACCTCTCCGTTTGCGACCTGGCGGTGGTCCAGGGGGGCCTCACCACCACCATGGAGCTGACCGCGGCCGGCCGTCCGTTTCTCTATTTCCCCCTCAGAAATCACTTCGAGCAGAACTTCCATGTCCGCCATCGTCTCGGCCAGTACGGGGCAGGCACTTACATGGACTACTCGGCGACCGGCCCGGGTGCACTGGCGGACGCCATTACCGGCCACCTGGGAAACCCGGTGGACTACCGGCCCGTCGAGACCGACGGGGCGGCACGTGCCGCCCGGATGATCGCCGAGCTCATCTAGACCCCCTAGGGAGGAGCAACTGCAATGAGTTGAGACATCAGAGAAGTAGCCGAAATCGGTCGATCGGCCGAACAAACTCCCCGAGTGAAAGTGAGAAAGGAAAGAGAGCTATGAATATCAGACACCGAACCGGGGCGATCCTTGCGGTCGCGGCCCTCCTCGTTGTCGCTGCCATGCCCGCCATGGCCGGCAACGCGGTGGAGAAATCAACATCCGGCGTCTTCTGGTTCGCCGATCAGAGCCGGGAGGTGGGTCAGTCCAAGCTGTGGCGTAGCGAAGACGGAGTGAGGATGCTCTTCAAGACATCCGAGCTCGGTCCTCGTGAAGCGCTCACCATCTGGTGGGTGATCTTCAACGAGCCGGAGAATTGCACGACTCCATGTGGCGAAGACGACATCTTCATAGGCGGCGACCCCGCCAATGGTCTGAATCTCGCCGGAATCGAAGCGGCAGACATCGTCGCCGGGTATGCCACCGGCAAGATCGGATCAAACGCTGGGAATGCCAACCTCAACGCGTTCCTGGGTGTAGACGAGATCGGGCCGGAGGTCATCTTCGGCGAGGGCGCCCTGCTCAAGGATGTCCGGAAGGCGGAGATCCACCTGGTAGCTCGCAGCCACGGCCCGGCCATCTCTGGGCTCGAGGATGTCCAGACCGGCTCTTACGCGGGGGGTTGCGAGGTCTTCCTCAACCCGCCGGCGGTCCCCACGGCAGAAGGCGAGTGTGCGGACATCCAGTTCGCCGTCCATCAGCCATGAGCAATGACGAGAAAGGAAACCTGACATGACCAGAACCGAGACGAGAAATGGTGTCGATACCGAAGCTCTCTTCGGTGCACTCGACGCCGTGAAGGCCCAACCGGAAGCCGCCAAGTTCCAGTTCCGCGCCCGCAACCAATGGATCCGCGGGACCCACAGCCGGAGCACGATCCACGACTTCTTCGGTCTGGGCAGTGAACAGACACACCTCGAAGAGCACACGTTCGAGGCCGATCATCCCACCCAACTGGTGGCCATGGACAATGCACCGACGCCCGCCGAGCAGCTCCTTCACGCCCTGGCCGCCTGCATCACCGCGGGCATCGGCAACATCGCCGCGGCGCGGGGAATCGAGCTGACGCTAGTCGAGTCGGTGGTCACCGGTGACATCGACCTGGTCGGGCTGCTCGGAATCGATCCGACGGTGCGCAACGGCTACCAGAGCATCGACGTCCAGCTCACCATCGAAGGTGACGGTTCCGCCGAGGAGCTCGAAGCCGTCGTCAACCGCTCGATGGCTCGTTCCGCGGTATTCGACATGCTGACCAACGGCACCGCCGTCTCGGTCGACGTGACGACTCGATGACCGCGTCGAGGGTGCGGGCCGGGCGGACCCGGCCCGCACCCGAAAAGGAGGTGAATCATGACCTATGACTACGACGTGGTCGTGGTCGGCGGCAGGGTCGCTGGCGCCGCCACTGCGATGCTGATGGCGAGACGCGGCCACCGGGTGCTGGTGGTCGAGCGGGCGGCGATGCCATCTGACACCGTCTCGACCCATGCAATCCTGCGGACGGGGGTGCTCCAGCTCACCAGGTGGGGTCTCATAGACCGGATCGCCAGCGCCGGCACTCCCCCGGTCCGACAGATCATGCTCGGATTCGGAGACGATCGCATCGCATTCGACGTGCGCCACGACTTTGGGATCCGAGAGCTGTACGGCCCGCGCCGTCACGTCCTGGATGGGATCCTCATCGAGGCGGCGCGGGAGGCCGGAGCCGAGCTTCGGGACGGGACTGCGATGAAGGATCTGCTGTGGGATGGGAGTGGACGGGTGAACGGAGTCCGCGTGGAACGCGAAGGGTCTACCGAGGCGATCACCGCCCGCCACGTCGTCGGCGCCGACGGATACCGCTCGCGTGTGGCCGACCTGGCCGGTTCCGCGATGCGCCGCTCCCACCCCGCCACCAACGCAATCCACTACTCGTACTTCGAGGGGATCGATTTCCCCGGGTTCTGGTTCCAATTCACGCCGGGAGTGAACACGGGGTTGATACCCACCAACGAAGGACGATGCCTGGTGTTCGCCGGTCGCCCCACCGAGTTGCGGGCGCGATTCACCTCCGACCCCGATGCCGAGTTCGGGCGACTCCTCGAGCAAGGCGGCCTCGATCTCGCCGAGAGGGTGGCGGCCGGAGCGAGAGTCGAGAGATTCTACGGGACCAGCGGGCTCAGTGGGTTCATCCGCCAGGCGTGGGGACCGGGATGGGTATTGGTCGGTGATGCCGGATACACCAAAGACCCGATCTCGGCACACGGGATCAGCGATGCCCTGCGCGACGCCGAGCTGTGCGCCCGGGCGCTGGACAGGGCGGTGCTGGACCCTTCAGATGAGTCCGAGGCGCTGGATTGGTACGAGACACTGCGCGACTCGCTGTCAGAGACGCTGTTCCAACAGTCCGAAGAGCTCGCCAGGTTCGAGTGGAGCCCAGAGGAAGCGTCTGCCCGGATGAGGGTGATCAGCGACGAGGTTCGCGCCGAATGCGAGACCATGTTGTCGCTCCCCGCCTGGGAACTGGCTACGAGTCTCGTGCGAAGCTGATACCGATCACTCAGCCCTTGGGCACCGATCCGGGCTGGTAGACGCGCACTCCGTCGTCGGTGACGATCTTGCCGATCCCTGGCATCGGATAGTGGGGGGCGAGGTATGTGGTGTCGGTGTCCTTGATCTCCTCGAAGATCCTGTCCCTGGTGCGCGCCGCCATGTCGTGGTCGTTGTCGACCGGCAGACTCCAGTGCGGATGCTCCACCTGGAACGGATGGTTGCTGGCGTCGCCACCGATGAGAGTCCTGGTGCCGTCCGAGATGACACTCACGGTGAGATGCCCCGGAGTGTGGCCGAATGACTGCACCGCGGTGACCCCGGGCAGAACCTCGGTGTCGACGTCGATGAAGTCGACCACGTCGGCGTCGAACAACGGCCGCATGATCCTTTGGGCCGATCTTCCGAAGTCGTTGTCCACCGTCTTCCAGTGATCCCACTCCTTGGCGTGGAACACATGCCGGGCGTTGGGGAACACGATCTTCCCCCCGCGTTGGCTCCCGCCGATGTGGTCGTAGTGCATGTGGGTGTAAAGCACGGTCTCCACCGACTCCCGAGACACTCCCAACCCGTCGACCGCCTCGGGCATCAACCCGACGGTCATACCCTCCTGGGCGATCTCGCCGATGCCGGCGTCGATCATGATCGTGCGATCGCCGTCAGTGATCAGGTAGCAGCCGAAGTTGAGACGAGCCTGACCGGCCTCATTCCGTGGATGGAACCGCCAGTCTTGCTCGGTGGCCTCCGGGTAGTAGGTCTCCGGATCCCGCCAGTAGTAGCCGTCTTCTATGACGAACAGCGTATAGGAGCCGCAATCGAGTTTCCACGTCATCCGCTCGATCTTGGCAGAGTGAGTCCTGGCTAGCCTTCGCAACTCCCGATCGAAGGCACCATGGAATACGTAACTCTCGGAACCACAGGGCTCTCGGTCTCACCCGTGTGCCTGGGGATGATGAGCTATGGCGATCCCTCGTGGCGAGATTGGATCCTCGGCGAGGACCATGCGGAGCCCTTCGTCCGGCGGGCTGCCGATCTCGGGATCAACTTCTTCGACACCGCAGACATGTACTCCCTCGGAGTGAGTGAGGAGGTCGCCGGGAGGCTCTTGAAGTCGACCTTCACCCGGCGTGAGGACTACGTGGTGGCGACCAAGGTCTACTTTCCGGTGGGTGACGGGCCCAACGATGGCGGGCTGTCGAGAGGCCACATCCTCGACTCGATCGACAACTCGCTGCGACGACTCGACCTCGATCACGTCGACCTGTACCAGATCCACCGGTGGGACCCGAACACACCGATCGAGGAGACCATGGAGGCGCTCAACGACTGTGTGCGATCGGGGAGGGTCCGCTACATCGGAGCCTCATCCATGTCTGCCTGGCAGTTCGCCAAGGCGCAGCATGTCGCCGAGAAGCACGGCTGGACGCGATTCGTGACCATGCAGAACCACTACAACCTCCTCTACCGGGAGGAAGAGCGTGAGATGGCACCGCAATGCCGCGACATGGGAGTCGGGATGCTCCCCTGGAGTCCACTGGCCCGTGGTTTGCTGACCCGCCCCCGATCGGAAGGTGACGCCACCATACGGGGAGGGACCGATCACCTGACCGGAGGCTGGTACGCCGATTCCAACCACGAGATAATCGATGTGGTCGAGGAGGTCGCCAGGGACAGGGGTGTGCCGATGGCCCGGGTCGCGCTGTCATGGGTGATATCACGTCCCGGGGTCACCGCCCCGGTGGTCGGTGCCACCAAGCTCGATCATCTCGACGATGCGGTGGCAGCCATCGACCTGAAATTGGATGAGACAGAGGCAGTGCGGCTCGAGGAGTTGTACCGGCCCCGACCCGTTGCCCACTGAGAGCTCAGGCTCGGGTCATCACCGTCGTGACATCCTCGGTAGTGACCGTGAGGGTGTCGTCGTCACAGGTGTAGGTGCTGTCGGTCTGCATCGCCTCCGGGATGGGCACGGGGGCCTCTGGGAGCTCGAATTCCTGCCCGTCGGCCTCCACAGTGGCGGAAACCGAGACATCAGTGCCAGTCTGGGTGACACTGAGGGTGTCGTCGTCGGCGGACCAGGTTCCCATTTCGGTGCCGTTGACGGTGATGTTGAACGTGCCTTCGGGGATCACAACTGAGAAACCCCAGTCGTCTCTGGTCCCGGTGAAGGTCCCATCCGCCGCCAGTTCGATGGTGTAGGTGCCGTCGTTCGGATCGAGCGACTCGGGCTCCATGCCCGAATCGGCGAAGGCCGCGACGAGCGCTTCGACGAAGGCGTCGTTGTCCAGGATCCATGTTCCTTCCAGGCATGCCGCGCCACCCCGGCCGGACGCCGCCACGCTGGTGGTCACCGCCTCGGTGGTAGTGGTTTCGGCGGCGGTGGTAGTGGGTGTTTCGGTCGTCGTCGTAGCCGCGTCGCCGATGGTCGATGTTGTGGTGTCTTCCGAGTCGCCGCCGCATGCGGCGGCGACCAGGGTGAGGGCCAACACCAGAGTGAAGAGTCTGCGCATCGGTTCGACGTTAACGGCCTGCCGTCCTCAGTCCTGATCGAACTCCGTGTCGAGGTAGTCGCGGGGTTGGAACACCGCGACGATCTGCCCCTGCGCCGTCGCCACGTCTCTCCACGCCTCGACCTCGAAGTCGATCGCCGCCACGGTGGCCGTCTTCATCTCGACACGCTCGCCGGTGAGGACGGTGACCAGCATCGACCAGGTCGGCTGATGGCCAACCAGCATCAAACGAGCCACGTCAGGAGCGGCGGCTGCGACCTGGATCGCGGTTTCGGTGCCGGAGCCATACAGAGAGGACTCCAGCTCTATCCCGCTCCTCCAGTCACCCGCCTCGTTGGCCAACGTCGCCGTCGAACGGGCCCGGACCGCAGTCGAAGCCACGATAAGGTCGGGCACGAGATCATGGTCCGCCAGGACCCGGCCCATGATCCGGGCACTGCGCACGCCACGGTCGTTCAGGGGCCGCTCGTGATCGGCGCCGTAGTCGGCATTCCAGTCCGACTTGGCGTGCCTCATGATCAGGAGTGTCTTCAATCGATCGCTCTCCGCTGGGTCATGCGAGTGGAGGCTAAACCGGCTTCGGGATGGGACATCGGCCGGGGCGGCTAGGGATCGGCCTCAACTACGTTTGGAGGCAGATGCCCAATCGCCTCGCCAACGCCACCTCCCCATACCTCCTCCAGCACCAGGACAATCCAGTCGATTGGTGGGAGTGGGGGGGAGACGCATTCGATGAGGCGCGTCGGCGTGACGTGCCCGTCCTCCTCAGCGTCGGCTACGCCGCCTGCCACTGGTGTCACGTGATGGCCCACGAGTCGTTCGAGGACCCCGAGACGGCAGGCGTGATGAACGAGCGCTACGTCAACATCAAGGTCGATCGGGAAGAGCGACCTGATGTCGACTCCATCTATATGGAGGCAGTTCAGGCCATGACCGGACAGGGCGGATGGCCGATGACGGTGTGGCTCGACCACGACGGACGGCCCTTTTTCGCGGGGACCTACTTTCCCAAAGATCAGCGACACGGGATGGCCAGCTTCTCTCAAGTGATGGATGCGGTCTCGACGGCCTGGGAGGAGAGGAGGGAGGACGTGTCCGAACAGGCGGGGAAGCTGGTCGAAGCGATCTCGAGGGAGATTCCCGCCGGCGACGTGCCAGATCGGGACCAGTTGGTTGAGGCCTACGCAGGGGTGGAAGCAACGTTCGACCCTGCCAATGGCGGATTCGGAGGCGCGCCGAAGTTTCCCCAACAGCCAGTTCTCGAGTTCCTGCTTCGCATCCATCGCGAGAGTTGGGCTCCCCGTGCCACCACCATGTTGACCGAGACCCTCGACGAGATGGCCGATGGTGGCATCCACGACCAGATCGGCGGGGGCTTCGCCAGGTATTCGGTCGACGCCCACTGGCTCGTCCCCCATTTCGAGAAGATGCTCTACGACAACGCCCAATTGGCCCGGCTCTACCTGTGGGCCGGGATCGAGTTGGATCGGCCGGAGTTCGTCGACATCGCCCGGTCCACTCTCGACTACATGGCGCGCGAACTCCGTCACGCCGAGGGTGGCTTTTTCTCCTCCGAGGACGCCGACTCTGAGGGCGAGGAGGGCAAGTTCTACGTCTGGACAGTGGATGAGCTCCGTGCGGCTCTGGGAGACCGGGCAGAGGATGCGATCACCTACTTCGGGGCTACAGAGGCAGGCAACTTCGAAGGGGCCAACATCCTCCAGGTGGCGGGAGTCGAGCCGCCGGCCGGTCTCCGCGAGATCGAGTCGACGTTGCTCGAGGCCCGCTCCCGACGCGTGCGACCCGGGCTGGACGACAAGGTGATCGCCTCGTGGAATGGTCTGGCGATCCGGGCGTTTGCCGAGGCCGGAGCTGCGCTCGACGACCAGCGATATCTGAATATCGCGGAGCAGGCGGCGACCTTCGTCACCGAACGCCTGGTCGTCGACGGGACCTTGATGCGTGCCTGGCGGGAAGGCAGGACTTCCGGTCGCGGCTTTCTCGACGACCATGCCGGCATGGCGATGGGCCTGTTCACGCTGTACTCCGCCACCGGGGACGAGCGCTGGTATGAGCAGGCGATTGGTCTCGTCAACCTCCTCGGGCTGTTCGTCAGACCGGACGGTGGGTTCTACAGCAACTCCAACGACGATGCTGACGACCTGGTGAAACGGCCGACCGACGTCACCGACAACCCGCTGCCCTCGGGTAATGCGCTGGCCGCCGAGTCGCTACTGACCGCCAGTCTCTTCACGGCGAACGAGCAGTGGAGACAGATGAGCGAGTCGGCACTCGCCTCGATCGGACTGCTCGCCGACCGATATCCCTCGATGGTGGGCCACCATCTCGCCGTCGCCCATTCGTCGGCCTCGACGAGAGAGCTAGCCATCGTCGGGGAGGGTTGGCGTCATCTCGCCGCCGTCTACTGGTCGCGCTATCGCCCCGAGGTGGCACTAGCCCCGTCGGAGGCGGGCAGCGAGACAGTTCCGCTGCTCGAGGGACGCACCGCCGAAGGCGACGCCAGGGCGTTCGTCTGTCGTGGTTTCGTCTGCGACCTGCCCACTTCGGATCCAGATATCCTCGCCGACCAGCTCGCCTGACCCGAGTCACCGTGGGCCCCTACGCAACCGCCTGGGCCCGCAGCAGGGCCGATCTCATCACCTCTTCGGAGTACGGGCCTGAAGCAGTTGCCCCTTCGAGCTCGATCTCGCCGTCCACGAACCTCGTGGACAACTCCGCCACCGCTACCAGCTCTTCATGTTGGGAGTGGACGAAAGCGGGATCGACGACATGGCCGTGACCGGGGACGATCGTGCCCGGTGGGTCCTGGGCCGCCAATCGAAGGGTGAGGGGCCATGTCACCGGATATCCATCCCCGAACACCGGTGGGGCGCCCTCCTCTACCAGATCGCCGAAGAAGGCGACACTCGAATCGGGAACGGAGACGACGATGTCCGAATCGGTGTGGCCGAATCCGAAGTAACCCATCTCGACCCGGCGGCCGATGTCAAGAGATGCCTGATCGGTGAAGATCTTGTGGGGCGGGACGATCTCCGCTGTCTCGATCTCCTCGGAGTGCTCGGGCCCCAGCCATCGCCGGGCCGACTCTTTCATCTCAGCGGTCCGCTGCGAGAGAGCGATCTGACATAGCTCGTGTCCCCAGATCTCGGCTTGTCGGAACGTGTAGTTGCCGAAGGTGTGATCGAAATGCCAGTGGGTGTTGACAACCCATCTGACCGGTAGATCGGTGATCCTGGCCAGCTCGTCCTTGATCTGGGCAGCCTCACGCGGTGAAGATCTGGTGTCGATCACGAGGACTCCGTCGTCGCCGATCACGATCCCGACATTGAGATCGAGTGACTCGTACCGCCGCCTGAACACACCATCGCCGAGCTCGTCGAACATGGAGCGAGACTAGATGTGTACGAGTAGTTGAAGTTAACTTCACATTCGCCGTCTACAATCTGGCCATGGATTGGCTGACCATCGGGGAAGTGGCCTCTCGCTCCGGAGTGGCGACCTCGGCCCTCCGCTTCTACGAGACGAAGGGGCTCATCGCCTCGGAACGCACCGACGGCAATCAGCGCCGTTATCCCCGGGCCACTCTGCGGCGGGTAGCTCTGATCAGAGCCGGCCAGGAGGTGGGCCTCTCGCTGGCCGAGCTGGCCGAGGCCCTCGAGACGCTCCCCCACGACAAGACTCCGACCAAGGCAGATTGGGAGCGGCTCTCCAGGTCTTGGCGGACCCGGCTAGAGGCTCAGATCGCCGAGTTGGTGGGATTGCGTGACGAGCTGACCGACTGCATCGGATGCGGATGCCTCTCGTTGAAGTCTTGTGCCATCTTCAACCCGGGCGATGCGGCCTCCGGCCTGGGTACCGGGCCCCGTTATCTGTTGGGAGACAGCCGGGAGGCGGTGGCGGCCGACAGTTGAAGGGCGCCCGCCGAGGCGAAGACATAGGCCACCCAGAGGGCATCGGCCAGAGCGAGGTGAACCAGTTGCATCCAGACGGGCACCCCCAGGACGACGTTGACGAGCCCGGTGATCAACATCAGCGCCACCAGGACCACCAGCGAGGTCGCCGCCCATCCCCTCGTCTTGTCGTATCGGGAGGACACCCACCAGCCGATCGCGGCCGCGGTGACGGCAAGCACCGGGTGCACGACGCGGAGCCGGGTGAGGAAGTGCTCCTCATCGCTGACATCGGTCACTCCGCTCTTGGGGAAGAGGGTGTCGGCCAGGGCGGTGACTGCTCCCGAGGCCGCGATCAGGATGAGTGCTGCCCCTCCCAACACCACCGCCTGGGTGACCCTGCGGTTCTGGCGAAAGTCGAGCCGGCCCCCACCTGAGAGCCAGAAGATGGTTAGAGCCAGAGCCGCCAGCAGGAAGAGAGTGTTGACCAGGTGCAGAGGCACGGCCACCACCCGGGCCATGGAGGCATCATCGGCGACCCACTCGGCAAGAACGATCATGGCTCCGATCAACGCCTCTCCGACGATGGCGATGACTGATAGCACCGCCCCGGTCCGAGCCAGATGGCCGGGTGAGGTCCTGCGCCAGATGAGAGCCGCGAGCAGGAAGACGAGTACGAGAGCGATGCCACTGGCCCCCCGGTGGGTGAACTCGATCGCGGTGGCACCTTCGAGCTGGGGGATCACCTGCCCGTGACACGTCGGCCAGGATCGCCCACACCCCGCCCCACTCCCTGTAGCCCGCACCAGGGCACCGAGGAGGATGACCACCACGTTGAAGACGAGAACGAACCAGGCGTAACGGATGAGCTTGGCCACGTGTCAAGGTTAGGGAGCACCTCCGGATCTGCCATCATCCGACCGTGCTCTCCAACACCCTCCTCCAGGGCGGATATTGGTTCGCCGGGACGCTGACCATCGTCGCCGCAGCCATAGTGACATTCGTGATCCTGCTCAGCTCGCGGTCCGAAGAAGACCAGCGCCGCTGAACCCGCCTATGGAGATTCGCGAAGACATCGTGGCGGCGATCGGCAACACGCCGCTGGTCCGGCTCTCGAGACTCCACGAGCCGGGCAACCTCGTCGCCAAGATCGAGTACATGAATCCGGGTGGGTCGATCAAGGAGCGGATCGCGGCGACCATGATCGACCAGGCCGAGCGGGACGGTCTGCTCAGGCCGGGCGGGACGATCATCGAGCCCACCTCCGGCAACACCGGCGTGGGCCTGGCCCTGGTGGGAGCGGTGCGCGGCTATCGGGTGATCTGCACCGTTCCCGACAAGGTCTCCAAAGAAAAACAAGACCTGCTCCGTGCCTACGGAGTGGAAGTGATCGAGACCCCGACTCAGCACGGGCCCGGACACCCCGAGTCCTACTACGGCGTCGCCGATCGTCTCGCCGAGGAGATCGAGGGGTCGTTCCAACCGAATCAGTACGTCAACGCGGCCAACCCCCGCGCCCACTACGAGAGCACCGGCCCCGAGATCTGGGAACAAACCGACGGGACGATCGACGTGTTCGTCGCCGGGGTGGGCACGGGCGGCACCATCACCGGCGCAGGCAGATTCCTCAAGGAGAAGAAGCGTTCGATCGAAGTGGTTGGCGCCGACCCGGAGGGGTCGATCTACACCCAGGGACCCGATGGGGACATCCATCAGTACTACGTCGAGGGTGTCGGCGAGGACTTCTACCCGGAGACAGTGGATCTCGACACGATCGACCGATTCATCGAGGTCACGGACGCCGAGTCGTTCGCCATGGCGCGAGGACTGGCCCGGCTGGAGGGGATCCTGACGGGCGGGTCGGGCGGCCTCGCCGTCGAAGCAGCGATGCGGGTCGCAGCCGAAGACCACGGTCGGCTCGTCGTTGTCGTTGTGCCTGACTCGGGCCGGGGATACCTATCCAAGATCTTCAACGACGAGTGGATGAAGTCGAAGGGGTTCCCAACATGAGAGTGACCCCGCCGTAGTCAGCGGGGTCACTCGGATCGAACAGCCTCGACATTGCTCCTTCGTGGGCCGCGGGTGGACAAAGCCCGCGGTAGTCGGGGCCGGGTGGTCCAAGTTTGGAGTCGCCACCGGTTCCTCATCGGAACGAGCGGCGCATCAGCGGTCAGCGCCGCTCAGCGCTTGGCCACCTCCAGAGTCCTGAAACATTCATGCAAGTTCGGACCACCTCCTTTCTCTGGTCACGCGATTGTGCCACAGATCTGAAAATGGAGAAACCGATTTCCGGCCCCATTTCGATCCGGGTATTCCCGGATTCCCTAGAGCCTGAGGTTGCCGAAGAAGTCGTCCCACCAGACGCCCAGCGCTCCGACGCCCTCGCCGAGAGCCCACACGAAGGCAACGACCAAACCCACGAACCCGACCAGAGTGGCGAGGGTGCGCACCCGGTACATCTGACGCTGCGACGGATCCTCGACATAGGACACATCAGCCAGCGTCGGAGTCAGGGGGGTCTGGACATAGGGCTCGGGGGGGGCGACGTATGCCGGGAAGTCCATTTCCGAGAACAGCTCGCCCTCATCTTCGGCGATCGCACCGATATGGCGCTGAACCGCGCCCACCACGACCGGGATCGGAGGTGGAGTTTGCGGCACCGAAATCGGCTCACCCGCCGAGGGGCGGCCGGGGTGGCTGTCTCCTACTTCTGTCTCATCGGGGACGACGGTGGTCTCTTCGACCGTCGAAAGCGATGCCAGTGCCTGTTCGACAGTGGGGCTGGTCTCCACCGCGGGCCGGTCGACGTCTGCCTTGTCGAACAGCTGCCGCTCGCTCACGCCGAGGATGGCGGCGAGAGCGGAGAGGACCTTCTCGTCATTGGGACGCCTCTTGTCACGCTCCCACGAGCGGATGGTCGCGGTGGAGCGTCCGACCAGCTCTCCGAGCTTTGCCTGACTGAGACCGAGCTTGGTGCGCCGGTAGCGGACCATGCGCCCGAAGCTTCTTTCCGGCATGTTCATTAGAGCGTATATACCCCCGAGACGGTTCCCCAACACAATTCCGCGCGAGTTTGGGACGCGTTCGGGCAGGCCTACCCTTCCCGATCCACCCCGTGGAGGCGTACGGACGCCTGGTGGGTCCCCCGGTCTTCAAAACCGGTGAGAGGCCGATACGGTCTCTGGCGGGTTCGATTCCCGTCCGCCTCCGCCACCCAGGGTTGACGCGCGTTTTCCCTGTTCAGATAGGGTTTTTCGACGCCAACTCTTCTGACCTGTGTTCTTTCGAACACTCTCTGAGTTTCGCGTTCTCGTGCTACATTTGACTTCTCTCAAGACACAGGTAAGACACAAATGGGCTCCATCACTCGGATAGACAGACCGAAACCGTGGCGAGCCCGCTACTACTCGCCCGACGGACGGCAGATCTCCAAAACTTTCCGACGGAAGATTGACGCCGAGAAATGGCTGCGACGCGAGGAATCCAAGGTCGATCGCGGCGACTGGGTAGACCCCGCCGGCGGCACCACCGTCTTCGCCGAAGTCGCCGAATCGTGGTTTGCCGGACTCCACGAGCTGAAACGGAAGACCCTCGACGGCTACCAGTGGCATCTCCAGTCTCGAGTTCTCCCCGCCTTCGGAGACAAGCAGCTGCGTCAGATAACCCCGGCGATGGCCAGGGAATGGCAGACCGAGCTGCTCGGCCGGGGATTGTCCACGGGGACCGTCCGCCAGTCCCGCCAGGTGCTGTCCCTCATCCTCGGCCAAGCCGCGGACGACGGGCTCATCGCCCGCAACCCTGTGGCCAAAGTGAAGCCCCCGACGGTTCGGCCGCGACGTCAACTGTTCCTCACCGCATTCGAACTGGGTCGCCTCGCCGACGAAGCCGGCCACTACGGACCCCTCATCTGGTTTCTCGGCTGGTCGGGACTGCGACTCGGCGAAGCAGTTGCCCTGCGCGCGGGGCGCGTCGACACGACAACCCGTCGCGTGCGGGTCGAAGAGTCGGCGACCGAATCCGAGAGCGGCCTTGTATGGGGAACACCCAAGACCCATGAGACGAGAACCGTCATCATCCCCCGGTTCGTCGTGGAACGCATAAAGCCGCTCGTAGAGGGCAAAGACCCCGACGACCTCGTGTTTACAGCTCCCCGGGGAGGGGAGATACGGGCCAACACGTTCCGCCGACGCCATTTCGACCCCGCCGCCGAGCGGATCGGATACCCCGACCTGTTCATACACGACCTCAGAGATACCGCGGCGTCGCTCGCCCCATCTCCACCGGCGCCAGCATCAAGGCCGTACAGAGGATGCTCGGCCACGCCTCCGCCGCCATGACCCTGGACACCTACGGTTCGCTGTTCGAGGAAGACCTGGAAGCGCTCGCAGACCGACTCGACGAGCGCTACGGATAGTCGCGAGATCCACGGCCGGGTTTATCCGCGCGGGCTCTTCTTGCCCTCTTACGGGTGGAGTGAGACCTGGTTTTCGGCGAGTAGCTCGTCGAGGTACCGGTTGATGTCCGATGGCCGGTAGAGGATCTTCCTGCCGACTCGGATGCCGAGGGCCCCGGGTTTGTCTCCGCGGTGACGCTGGGTGTAGAGGGCGG
>DATKCE010000010.1:0-54046 GCA_035513335.1 Acidimicrobiia bacterium | reverse complement strand
CGATCCGTGGACGAGCAGTACGTCCCGTGACGAAACTCAGGTGAGCGCAGGCATCTGAGCGAGACGCAAACCAGCATCCCAGCCGGGAGCGCGACCTCCCTCCGGTGGGGTGATACGGTCCATCTCGGCGCCACTCCTGGCCAGCAGCCACGAGATCACCGAATTGGAGTTCCACATGTCGCCGGTGCCGGTGACATCCCTCCCCCAAATGTGAACCGGAACTGCCGGGGTCAGCCCGACGAGACGTCGGGCCATATCAGCCTCCGTGGCGACCGGCTGGGCTCCACCGACGGCCTCGTCGGCGTCGGGCAACTCCCCGTCGCGCCAGCAACGGACCTCGTAACGAAAGATGCGGGTCGACGACAGCCAGTTGACGAAGACCGGGCCCACGACAGCGACGCCGCGGGCGGAACCATTCGTGTCGGGGCTGGGCCACATGGTCTCGACGATGTAACGACCCTCGGGCAGGCGAACTTCGATCGCGGTGTGGTACAGGTCCAGTGGTTGTCGCCGCTCCCGTCGCGATATGAGAGCCTCGTAGACGCGACCGTTGAAACGGACGAAGCCCGAGCCACCTGCGCCGAGGGGGATCCAGAAGAGATAGATGCCAGCAGGCCTCACTTCCATGACACTCTCATGATGAGTGCCGGTGATGGGACGACGCAGGGTCTTTGGTCACATTCTGTCTGCGACCCCGGCTGTCGAAGTCAGAGACCGCTTTCCCGGGCCGACCCGGTCAGCTGCTCGCCATCGAGACGGAACACGGCGCAGACGAACTCCCGGTCGCCATCGTCCCACGACTCCTGGGTAGGAGTGAAGCTGAACACATCGAGTGATGACTCGAGGTAGGGAGTGCCGACGAACGAGTCGAAGAGGGACCCGCTACATACATCGTACGAGTACTCCCACAAGGCATCCTGGCCGGGAAACGCCCGTGGAAAGGCATCGGCCAGTGATGCCACCGCGAACACCTCGTTGTCGTGCGGCTCGATGCATGGAACCGCGGCGACGTCGTAAACGACATCTTCGAGGTCTTCAGGGTCGTCGAAGCAGTCTCCGACCTGAAGGGACATCACTTCGAGGTCGCCTGCGGAGACGATCTCGCCCGACTCCCCCCTGTCGGCGTCGCCGAAGGTCGAGAAGAGATAGCCCCCGCCCAACAGCAGAGCGATCACCACCCACCGGACCAAGCCAACGGAAGCCCAAGAACGGGGTTCGGAATCGTCCTCGATCGGATCTGTCACCGTCGGCCCGTCTGGATCGGACTGAGGTGCTCGCGACCGATACTCGAGCTCACGCGGCTCGGGGTCGGGGACCGGCGACGAGGGCTCCGTGGGGGCTACCGGGTCTTCCCCGGTCTCCGAAGATCCCCGCAGCCGCTCATTGGCCTCGCGAATCAGATCGTCACTGCTCTTGCGCTCGCCGTTGTCCATGCCGAGCTAATCGGCATCGCCGATCTGGATCTTGAAACCAGGCACCCACCTCACCCACCAGTGGGTTCTGCGCTCAGGACGCGGGTGACGTCTCGAGCAGGAGAGTGTCGATCTGCCCGAGCGCCGCGGCGATGCCTTCCTCCATTCCCATGGCGATCATCTGCTCCATCGCCTCCAACGAGGGGAACTTCGATTCGATCGTCATCCGAACGAGCGGTCCCGGCGCCTCGGTGAGCTCGACCCTGCTGGTGGTGGTCGGCATCTCGTCGTTTGGCTTGCCGTCGGAATCGGCGAAGCCGTCTTCGAACTCGAGTCGACGGGGAGCCTCGATGGCGCTGATCGTCCACCATCCGTGGTGCTGGTCTCCCTCGGGCCCCGTCATGTAGTACGAAACCTTCCCCCCGGGCACGAACTCATGCTCGACCACCGTCGCCGGATAGGTCGGCGGGCCCCACCACTGCTCGAGTTGGCGGGGGTCTGCCCAAAACTGCCAGACGCGATCGATCGAAGCATCGAACTCCGAGGTGATGCTGAAGGTGAGGTTCTGGGGGTCTTTGTCGACGTTGGTCACGGGCATGTCTCGTCTCCTCTGTCTGGCTCGGAGAGAATCTCTTCGAGCCGATCGATCCGGCTCCGCCATACGACCTCGAATTCCTCGAGGAGCCGGTTGGCCTGTCTTATGGTCTCGATCTCCGTCTTCACCAGCTGCTCCCTGCCGCTCCGCTCTTTCGTCACCAGCCCGGCCCGCTCCAGCACGGCGACGTGCTTTTGGACCGCGGCGAAGCTCATCGGGTAATTGCGCGCCAGGGCAGAGACGGATTGGTCTCCAACCACGGCACGTCTCACGATGTCACGGCGCGTGGCATCGGCCAGCGCGTGAAAGAGCACATCGGCTTGCCGCTCGTCGACAGTATCTACAACCATCTGGTTGTAGATTTACCAGACCCGGAGAAACGATGCAACCCGGTCAGCCGCGCATCGCCTTCCCCTCGGGGTCGTGAGGCGACGGCTCGATGACGCGTGCCGGGCGCTCCACCCCCACGACGTGAGTCGTGAACCCCGTGCCGACATCTGCATGGTCCCGGTCGACCAGGGCCATGGCCAGGCTCTTCTCGACGACGTGGCCGTACTCCCCTGAAGTCACGTAGCCGACCCGCTTCCCATCGGACCACACCGGCTCGTACTCGGAACCGTCTGCGTCGACGGAGTCGATCTCGAGCGTGACCAGTTTCATGGGAGCGCTGTCCTCGTCGCGCTCCTTGGCCGCCGCCTCGGCCCCGACGAAGTCCTTCGACCAGTCGATCCAGCGGTCCATCCCCGTCATCCCCGGCGTGTACTCCTGGCGAAACTCTTTCGACCATATGCCGAAGCTCTTCTCCATCCGTAGCGAGCCCATGGCGTTGAAGCCGTACTCCACGGCGCCAATTTCGCGACCGGCTTCGAGGAGGGTCCGGCGCAGCAGGTTGTGCTCGACGGCCCGGCAATGGATCTCATACCCGAGCTCGCCGGTCACCGAGATGCGACCCACCTTTGCCCGGATGGGACCAACGTCCATCTCCTTGCAGTCCATGAAGCGAACAGCTCCGTCGGAGACGTCCTCATGGGCGACACGCTCCATCAGCTCTCGTGACCTCGGCCCGCTGAGACCGAACCCGACCATCGCGTCGGACAGGTCGCGCACCGTGACCCCATCCTCCAGATGCCCGTCGAACCAGCGCATGTGCCAGGCGCGCAGATAGTACGAGCCCATGATCCACCAGGTCCCATCGCCCCAGTTGAGCACGGTGAGGTCCCCCTTCAGTCGGCCGTCGTGGCCCAGCATCGGCGAGAGCCTGATGCGCCCTGGACCGGGCAGTCTGACCGACATCATCCGGTCCAGCCACTTCTCGGCGTTGGGCCCGGTCACCTCGTACCGTGAGAAACCGGTGATGTCGATGATCCCCACACTGGAGCGGACCTGGCGGCACTCCTCCCCCACGATGTCGAAGGCGTTGGAGCGCTTGAGGGTGGGGGTCTCCTCGAATCCCTCCGCGGCGAAGTAGATGGGCACCTCCAGCCCGTACATCTCCCCCCAGTAGGCACCGTCGGCGGTCATGGCCTCGTACGCGGGTGGAGTCCGCAACGGACGTGCCTCCCAGAGCTGTTCGTTGGGATAGGTCATCACGAAGCGGCGGGAGTAGAACTGCCCGGTCTTCTCCTTGATGTACTCCCGGTTGGAGGCGTAGTCGCCGAAGCGGGCGACGTCCATGGCGAAGGGGTCCTCTTCCGGCTCCCCTTCGATCATCCACTCGGCGAGAGACTTGCCGACACCGCCGCCCTGGAGGAAGCCGGCCATGACCGCACACGCCGACCAATAGTTGTTGAGACCCGGCACCGGGCCCACCAGAGGGTTGCCGTCTGGCGAGAAGGTGAAGGCGCCGTTGACCCACCGCTCGATACCCGTGCGCTCCAGAACCGGGTATCGGGTCATGGCCATGGCGACCTCGTTCTCGATCCGGTCGGGGTCGGGTGTGAGCAGCTCGACGCCGTAGTCCCACGGCGCTCCGTCCATGTTCCAGTGTTTGTGATCGATCTCGTAGATGCCGACCAGGAGGCCGTTGCGCTCCTGACGCATGTAGGTGAAGCCCTCGAGATCGATCATCATCGGGATCTCGAAGTCGAGCGCCTCCAGCTCGGGGATCTCTTCGGTGATCAGAAAGTGGTGTGCCAAGGGTGACACCGGGGCCTCCCAGCCGACCATACGAGCCACCTGTTTCGCCCACAGCCCTGCGGCGTTGACCACGTGCTCGCCATGGATGGTCCCCTGCTCGGTGACCACGTCCCAGGTTCCATCTGCTCGGGGGTTCAGCTCGATCACCCGGTTGTGCTCCACGACGTCGGCACCACGCTGGCGGGCGGCCTTGGCGTAGGCATGGACCACGGCCGAGGGGTCGATGTGGCCCTCGCGCTCGGCCCACAGGCCCCCGAGGACCCCGCTGGTGTCGACAATCGGGCACTGTTCCTTTATCTCCTCGGGGGTCATCAGCCAGCAGTCGTCGATGCCCATGGTCTGATAGATCCGGTAGGTGGCCTGCAGCCACTCCCACCGCTCCGGGGCGGATGCGACCGAGATCCCGCCGGTCATGTGGAGGCTGATGTCGTGACCCGACTCCTCGGACACCTCGGAGAGGAGGTCGATGGTGTAGGTCTGGAGGGCCGACATGTTGGGGTCGGCGTTGAGGGCGTGGATCCCACCGGCGGCGTGCCAGCTGGAGCCGGCGGTCAGAACCGATCTCTCCAGGATTGCGATGTCGGTCCAACCCATCTTGGCCAGGTGGTAGGCGACGCTGGCACCCACGACACCCCCTCCGATGATCACGACCCGGTATTCCGTATTCAAAGACTCCTCCTGCGACGGTGGACCGCGAACCTAACCAAACCCGACAGGGACCGGTTGATCATTCCCACTTGTACCGTCATGTGGCACTTGTACCATCACCCGGCACGACGTGGACCGGCAGTAGAGCAGGTGAGGAGAACCCATTGAGCCCCGGGCAACCATTCCCCAGCGATCTCGAGATCGCCTACGCCGCCAAGCTGAAGCCGATCATGGAGATCGCCACCGAGCTCGGGTTGGAGGAGACGGAAGTCATCCCCTATGGGACCACCAAGGCGAAGGTCCATCTCGACGCCCTCAAGCGTATCGGGGGTAACCCTACGGGCAAGTATGTCGACGTCACCGCCATCACCCCCACCCCTCTCGGAGAGGGCAAGACCACCACCACCGTCGGACTGGTCCAAGGCTTGGGAGCACTCGGTCACAAGTCGATCGCCTGCATCCGGCAACCAAGCCTGGGACCGACCTTCGGGATCAAGGGCGGCGCCGCCGGCGGCGGATACAGCCAGGTCGTTCCAATGGACGAGTTCAACCTCCATCTCACCGGGGATATGCACGCCATCACCGCCGCTCACAACCTGGTAGCGGCGGCCATCGACGCCCGCTGGTACCACGAGGGACGTCTTGCCACCAGCCGGCTCAAGGAGCTCGGGCTCAAGCGACTCAACATCGACCCAAACAAGATCAGCTGGCGTCGTGTGGTCGACGTCAACGACCGGGCGCTCCGCAACGTGGTGATCGGCCTGGGAGGGGCGGCCGACGGCAGGCCACGCGAGACTGGATACGACATCACCGTGGCCAGCGAGCTGATGGCCATCCTGGCGCTGGCCGACGGCGACAACTACGCCTCGGCGCTGCGCAACTTCCGGGACCGCTGCGGCCGGGTCGTCATCGGGTCGGCCAAGGACGGCGAGCCGATCACGCTCGAAGACCTCGGTGTCGCCGGAGCGGTGGCCGTGCTGATGAAGGACACCCTTCACCCGACGATCATGCAGACGCTCGAGGGCCAGGCCGCCTTCGTCCACGCGGGGCCATTCGCCAACATCGCCCACGGCAACTCGTCGATCCTCGCCGACCGGGTCGCGCTCCATCTCGGTGACTATGTGGTCACCGAGTCGGGATTCGGCGCCGACATGGGAATGGAGAAGTTCTTCGACATCAAATGCCGGGTCTCGGGGCTGAAACCCGACTGCGTGGTCATGGTGGCCACGGTCCGCGCCCTCAAGACCCATGGTGGCGGGCCCAAGGTGATCGCCGGCCGTCCCCTCGACTCGGCCTACACCGAGGAGAACCTGCCTCTGCTCCGCGCCGGCATGCCCAACCTCGAAGCCCATATCGCCACCGCCCGCTCGTTCGGTGTGCCGGTGGTCGTCGCCATCAACAAGTTCCCCACCGACAGCCAGCGTGAGCACGACCTGATCAAGGAGATGGCACTCGCCGCCGGCGCGGTCGACGCGGTGACCACCGACCATCATGCCAATGGCGGCGAGGGCGCCCGCGACCTGGCCGCCGCCGTCACCAAAGCCTGCGAGGAGCCCTCGAGCTTCGACTACCTCTACCCGTTGGAGCGACCGATCAAGGAGAAGATCGAGACCATCGCCACCCAGGTCTACGGGGCCGCCGCCGTCGACTACTCCCCCCTGGCAGAATCGCAGATCGCCGACTTCGAGAGATCCGGTTTCGGCTATCTCCCCATCTGCATGGCCAAGACCCACCTGTCGATCAGCCATGACCCTACGTTGAAGGGCGCACCGAAGGGCTTCACCGTCCCGGTGCGCGAGGTACGGGCTTCGGTCGGCGCCGGATTCATCTACCCACTGCTCGGGGAGATGCGGACCATGCCCGGTCTGGGCGCCAACCCCGCCTACATGCAGGTCGACGTCGACGACGACGGCAACGTGGTGGGGTTGTTCTAGGTTGACTCGCAAAGGGAGGGAAGCCCCTCGTCTCACCGTCATCTACTGGCGTGACATCCCCGCTCAGGTGAAGGCGCGCTCCGGGAGGAACCGGGTCAGCGCTCCGCTCCCCGACCGTTTCATGGTTGCGGTCGACGGCGCCGCCACCGTCGCCGGCAAGACCACGACCGACGACTACATCGCCGAGTGGCGTGAAGAGACCAGACCCTGTGGTGACGACCTGCAGGCCGAAGCCGACCGGGAGGCGGCACGGATCGAGGGCGCCTACCCGCAGAAGTTGATCAGGACGTACGTGCGCAACGGCGGGTGGGCCCCGCCGCCGGAGTGACCGATCTCAGACGAAGAATTCGAATGAGGCCTAAGGAACCGTCATCGGCGTGACGACGTTGTGGGAACGATGCGGTTGCGGCTCCGAACACTGACGGCAGTTCTCTGCGTCCTAACCGTCGGTGTGTTGGCCGAACCCGCCGAGGCGAAGAGCGGATCATTCGTCGACGACGACAACAGCCGATATGAGCCTTACATCGAGAGGGCGCGAGCAGAGGGCCTGATCGTCGGCTGCAACGCTCCGACCAACGATCGGATCTGCCCGCACGAAGAGATGACCAGGGCTGAGCTGGCGGTGATCCTCGCCAGAGCCATCGCCGCCCCTGCCGCCCAGGCAGACCATTTCAGCGACGATGACGGCCACCCCGCCGAGGGCGCGATCAACGCTCTCGTGGAGGCCGGGGTGGGAACCAGCTGCGGCGACGATCGGTTCTGTCCCGACCGACCGATCACCCGGGGCGAGATGGCCGCCCTGATCGCGCGAACCTTTCACTTGGAGCGCTCCGTCGATCCACAACGCTATGCGGATCTCGACGACTCCCTCTACCGGGAGCCTCTGGCCAAGCTGGCGGCGAGCGGAGGCATCAGAGCGTGCGACCCTCCCGTCGGCCGGAACCTGTGCCCACTGGCCACGGTGAGCCGGGAGGAAGGCATCCACGCGGTGGTGAGGACGATGGGCCTCGCGCCGACTGGCTCCAGCTCGGCCGACCCGAAGCTGGAACCGCTGGGTTTCGGCGATGGGTTCCACCATCTTTCCCTCTGGGACGGGCGGACACCCAGCGGGCGCAACAACGTCGCCATCACCAAGCATGGATACGAAGGCTCCGGCCTTCGGGTAGACATCCCAAAGGGCTCTCACTTCGGGTCCGACTTCCACCTGCACATGACGGAGGCGTCAGATGAGATACCGGAGCGCCTCTATTTCCGGTACTACCTAAAGCTGGATGCGGACTGGAGGACGACCACAGCAGGCAAACTCCCCGGATTCTCTGGTGTCTACGGCAGAACCGGCAAGGGAGGATTCAGGAGTCAACCATCACAACCGGGGTGGTCGGCCCGACTCATGTTCCACCCCAACAGTGGCAGCGACTCGAGAGTCAGCCTCGGCTACTACGTGTACCACCTGGGCCAGGAGAGACGGTATGGCGATGGTCTCCGCTGGAACGAGGCCGGGAAGCTGAACCCTGGTGAGTGGTACTGCCTCGAGGGCGAGGTCGAATTGAACAAACCCGGCGTTGCCGATGGGGCCCTCCGCGCTTGGGTCGACGAGACCCCGGCACTCGACATCTCCGGGCTCGAGTTTCGGAGACCCAGCGAGCCGCAAATCAAGATCGAATCGTTTTGGTTCAACGTCTACCACGGCGGAAAACAAGTAGCGAACAGGGACCTCGGACTCACCATCGATGAGGTGGCAGTAGACACCGAACGCATCGGATGTGGCGCTGGTCGAGGAGTCAGGCAATCAATGGACGGAGACTTCACAGGGGACGGTTACAGAGACCAGATGCGGTGGGACGAGTGCGCCGGAGGTAGCTGCTTCTTCCTGGAGCGAAGCACCTGGCGGGGATCGAGGACGAGCCACCACGACGGAGACGGTGCGTGGTTCAACCTGCACAGCCATCGGCTCGGATTCGCCACGGGTGACGTCGACGGTGACGGGAAGGTCGATCTCGTCTATCACGGTCGCTGTGACGCCTCAGTCGACTGTTGGCGGGTACACACCGCTCGCGGAGGCGTCACCGAAGGAGAGAACTGGGGTGATGGCGCCCGTTTCTCGGCAGCGACGAACTCCTTGGTCCTCGGAGACTGGAACGGAGACGGCCAGGACGATCTGGCCTATCGCGGACTGTGCGGCAACGACGGTCGTCAGTGTTGGCGCGTTCATCTCAGCTCGGGAGAGAGCTTCGGTGATCCGGCGGATTGGGGGCCACCTCCTCTTCACACCGATTTGCGACCGATGGCCGTCGACCTCGACCAGGACGGATACGACGACCTCGTCTACCAGGCTCCGTGCGACGAATCGCTGTGCTGGTTCGTGCAGCTCTCTTCGGGTGAGTCCTTCACCGATCCGACGGCTCTGGGCCCGGTTCTCGAGGCTGCCGACACCATCGAATGGATCGACTTCGATGGTGATGGCGAGACCGACTTCGTCTCGTGGGTCAACACCGACAACGCTTCGTGGGTCGAGGTCAGGTTCTTGAGAGACGGGCGGCTGGGCCATCCCATACAGCTCACCGAGTTCGACCAAGAGATCCTCGATGTGGTCATGCGTCGCAGATCCGGGACCGCGCCCATACAGGCAATCGCCTCTCTGGCATGTGAGGAGAAGAACGCCTGCGTGAGGACACTGATCGCCTCCTCGGCCGTGGAACTGGTGGACTCCGAGCAGTTCAGAGACCTGGTCTGGAGTCGACCCGGCTCCCCTCAGATCACCTGATCTCCAGAAACCCGGCGTCTTCGCAAGCCTGCAGCATGGCCCGGATGTCGTCGTAGTCGTCTGGGCCGACCGGGGCGAAGTGATCCACGAAGCCATGGTCGAGGGTCTGGCGGAACCCGTCGCTCCGGTGTGTGCCGATGAGCACGTCGAGGACCTCACGGCGGAAGCTCTCGTCGAATCTCTTGGAGACGGCTATCGGCTGGATGGTCGATGGACCCAGGGCGTCGATGACCCGGAGGTCCTCGACGAGATCCGGGTGGTCTCTCATCTCGATGGCCAGGACCTGGCTGTCGATAGCTGCCGCGTCGACCTCACCATCACGGACCATCCTGATCGCCACCTCGTGGAACCCAGCTTCCACGACCTCGCTGAAGAAACCGTGGGTCTCGCCGAGAGAGACCAGGTGGTAGCGGGTGATGCCATAGCCCGATTGGGACAAGGGCTCGTTGTATGCCCATGTCCTGCCGCGCAGCTCGGAGAAGCTGTGAATCCCGCTCTCCGCATGGACGATGACATCGGAGAAGTAGATCGGTCGACCCGAGTATCGGTCGCCCTGCAGCACCGGTGCGGCGATGGGGACCGCCGGCGACACCCCCTCCCTCTCGAAGTGGACATACGGCAAGCTGCAGACGAAGCAGATGTCGTTGACGTCGTTGCGACAGTTCTCGTAGTCGGTCTCCACGACGAGCTCGGTGCTCAACCCGAGACGGGTGCCGACCTCGTTCGCTATCGCCTGGTAGACGGGCATCATGTTGGGCGCCAGGAAGGTGCCGAATCGAAGGTCGGCCATGGCAGGAACGTAGTCCGATCCATCCGCGGGGCACATGGGGAGAACTCCCTATTACATGTCTCCCACTCGGTCGTACCTTCATCGGACATGAGAATCGAAGAGAGCATCGTCATCAACCGCCCCCACGAGGAAGTCTTCGCCTTCTTCGACCAAAGGACCAACGACAGCCGCTGGATGGCATCGGTGGTCGAGTCGGAGTGGCTGGAGCCTGGAGAATCGACCCGGTTGGGGCGCAAGGGCCGGATGGTGATGGACGCAATGGGTCGGCGGGAGTTCGAGGACGTGGTCATCGAGTACGAGCCCGGCCGGCAAGTGGGTCATCGTTCGGTGTCGGAGAACATGGTCGTGTACTCGGCATGTCACGCCGACCCGGTGCCTGGAGGTACCCGCGCCACGGTGGTGACCCAGCCGGAGAGACTGCCCGGCGGGCCCCTGGGTCGTCTCATGTCGCCGTTCGTTGCCAGGAGCATCCGACGGAACGTCCAGGGCGATCTGGTCAGACTGAAGCAGCTGCTGGAGACCCGATGACGGCGGCGGTCGAAGCTCGTCGAAAGGAGACGTCACTGGCGGGGTTGGCCGGGATCTCCGCCCCGACAGTTTCACGGCATCGGCCCTCGCTCACAGTCTCAGCAGGGCTGACCACTCCCTGATCACCCATCCCGCCAGCGCTCTCGCGGCCGGAGCCGGAGGATGGGTCCAGAACGTCACCTTCATCGCAACCGGATTTCTCGTCCTCGGCTTCTATCGGGGGCTGCGAACCGCCTTGCCTCGCCGGCGCGGTGTCGACCTCCTCACCATCCTGTGGCTGATGGCCGGAGCGGGGCTCATCGGAGCGGGGATCTTCCCGGCGACCGACCCGGCCGGCATCTTCACGAAGGATCGCGCCGCGCACGTCGTCATGGGGTTCGCCGTGTTCGCCGGCGCTGCCGCGGGCACCCTTGCCCTGGCCGCACGTCTGAAGAGAGATCCTCAGTGGAGCGACCTCACCGGCTATGTCGGAGGCACGGGGGTTGCGCTCATCTCGTTGTTCCTCGCAGCCGGCGTCCTGGTGCGGCCGGCAGGAGCCCCGCTCCATGAGTACCTGGGCCTGTTCCAATGGATCTTCCTCGGGGTCTGGTTCCCCACTCTGATCATCATGGGACGGAGACTCGTCAGGCAGGGTCGAGGTCGCTAGCGGTAGTTTCGCCATGTGACCGAATATCGCCCTCCACCGGACCAGATCCGCGCCGCCGAGGTCATCGGCTCCCTCTGCCTCGCCACCGACCTGGGGATGGGCTTTCCCTTCGAACACGGGCTTTACGCCACTCGGACGACCATGCGTCTCTGCGAGGCCCTTGGGGTGGACTCCGATACGAGCAGCCAGACCTACTACGCCGCCCTACTCCTCCACGTCGGTTGCACCGTCGACGCCGAGGTCAGCGTCAGAATCTTCAAAGGGAGCATGACCGAGTCCGGGGTTCCTCGCATGTTTGGGAGCCCGCTGCAAGCCACGATCGGCGCACTCTCCTCGCTACCCGCCCCGGATGCCCAGAATCGCCCAACTCGGCCGCGACGCCACCTATCAGCGTCTCGTGGGAGACGACGACCACGTCTTCGACACCATCCGGGATCGCGCCGGCCATGCCTTCGATCCCTCGGTGGCGAAGGTCTTCTTGGACAACGCCGCCGACATCCTGGACGACACAGACGAACCCGAATTGGTGTGGGACGAGGTGATGGCAGCCGAACCGCGACCGTGGCTCACGTTGGAAGGAGAGTCGATAGACAGTGCTCTTGCCGCGATGGGTGCCTTCGCCGATCTCGCTTCACCGTACCTGTCGGGTCACTCGGCAGCAGTCGGCAACATCGCCCATGACGCAGCAGGCCTCGTCGGGTTCGACCAGGACGAGGCAGTGGCGATCAGACGCGCCGGCTACCTCATGGACGTGGGGAAAGTGTCGGTGCATCCCCGCATCTGGGCGAATCCGGGCAGGCTGAGCGGGGGTGAATGGGAAGAGGTCAGGCTCCATCCCTATCAAACCGAGCGGATCCTCGCCCGCTCCCCACTGCTGGCATCACTGGGTGACATCGCAGGCATGCATCACGAGAGACTCGACGGCTCCGGCTACCACCGGGGGACTGCTGCTGCCCATCTGACCAGGGATTGCCGTCTGCTCGCAGCTGCCGACGCCTTCAGGTCGAAGATCGAGCCACGGGCCTACCGGGTGGCCCTCTCACCCGACAAGGCGGCCGCGGTGATCGTCGACAGAGCCGGTGACGGGAGGCTGGATGCCGAGATGGTTGCTGCCGTGGTCGAGGCGGCCGGAATGGACCCTCCTCAGATCGAACGGCCCGCCGGGCTCACCGAGCGGGAGGCGGAGGTGATCGGCCACCTGGCCAGGGGGATGCAGACCAAGCAGGTGGCGCGTGCTCTCGGTATCTCGACCAAGACCGCCGACCATCACATCCAGGCTGCTTATCGCAAGATCGGTGTGTCGACCCGTGCCGCGGCGACCCTCTTCGCAACCGAGCACGGGTTGGTCCGGCCTGGAGACAGCCCGACATCCGGCTGCTAGCGACCTACCTCGACGTCCCGACCATCACCGCCAGGACACCGACGACGAACATCACGCTTCCGACGATCACCCAGGGGTCACCGGAGAAAACACCCGATATCAGGAACGCCACCCCACTCAGGAGGAAGATGATCCAGCCCGAGAGCTCGAGTCGACTCACCTAGTGCTCTGACGGCTCTTCAGCTCCTCCACGATGGCCGGCACCACCTCGCCGAGGTCGCCGACCACCGCGTAATCCGCCTTGGTCACCATCGGCGCCTCGGCATCGGTGTTGATGGCGATGATCGTCTTGGATGCCATCATGCCCACCCAATGCTGGATCGCCCCGCTGATCCCACAGGCGATGTAGACGTCGGGAGCGACCACGGTCCCGGTCTGACCCACCTGGTCGGAGTGCGGACGCCAACCGTTGTTGGTCACCACCCGGGAGCAACCGACCACTCCACCCAGGAGACCGGCGAGCTCCTCGAGTGGGGCGAAGCCGTCGGGGCTGCCCACCCCCCGGCCTCCGCTGACCACCACCGGCGCCGTGGTGAGGGTGATGCCCCCGCTGGTGACCACACGATCCACGACCTGAGTCACGAGATCGCCCTCGGAGAGATCCGGTGAGAAGGCAACGGTCTCGACCGTCGCTCCCGTCTCCGCAGGAGCAGCCTCGACGGCGTGCTCGGTGACCGTCAACAGCTTGATAGGGGCATCGAGAGACGTCTCCTCGAGGAGGCTCCCACCCCAGCGGGTGCGGACGATGGTCCACGAGTCCCCGGTGGTGACCTCGCGGACATTGGCGACCATGGGAAGACCGGTGAGCGCTCCTACATTGGACATGACCTCGTTGCCGCCATCGGACCCCACCGCCACCACCGCGGTGGGCGAGATCGAATCGGTCAGCTGGGCGACCGCCGAACCCCAGGCGGCGGCGCTGTAGTCGTCGAGTCCGTCGTGTCCGATCTGGTGGATCGTGGAGACTCCGAAGTCTGCGAGACGGTCATCCACCTCGAAGTCGCCGATCCACGCGGCATGGTGTGGCACTCCGAGATCTTCTGACAGCGACCGGGCAAAAGTCAGGGCCTGGAACGCCGTCTCCTCGATGATGCCCCGGTCGTGGGTGACGAGGGTGAGGATCATGATTTCACCACCTGGAGCTCCTCGAGGAGGTCGACCACCGCGGTGGCGTCGTCGAGGATCGTGGTCGCCGACACATCCTGGGGCGGGGTGACGAGACGGACCATCCTCTGACCGCTCTCGACCCGTTCCTCTTCGATCCGCTGCACCTCCACCTTCTTGGCGTTGAGACGTCCTTTCAGTGTCGGGTATCGGGGCAGGTTGATGCCCTCCTTCACCCCGATCACAGCCGGGAGGGGGATGGAGTAGATCTCCGAGCCGACGGCAGTCTCCCGGCGCAGCCGCACTCCGTCGCCCTCGACGTCGATTCCCTTGATTCCGCTCACCACCGGTCTGCCCAGGGCGCGGGCCACCCTGATGCCGACCTGGTAGCCCCCGGAATCGGCGGACTCGTTGCCGAACAGGATGAGGTCGAACGGGCCATGCGACTCGAGGCTCTCGACCGCGGAGGTGATTGCGGAAGCGGTGGACATCGGGTCCCAGTCGGAGCCGTCGGTGGGGATCAAAACCGCTTCATGGGCTCCCACCGCGAGGGCAGAGCGCAGCTGCTCCTCCGCCTCGGGGGGACCGAGCGTCAACACCGTGACTCGACCGTCGTGCGTCTCGGCGATCTTGACCGCCTCTTCCACCGCACACTCCTCGTGCGGGCTGATCGCAAAGGACAGCAGTTTGGTGTCGATCGCCTGCTCGTCTTCGGTGAGCACCATCCGGGCCCCGGGGGCGGGGACCCGTTTGATGCACACCAGGATCCTCATCAGACGCTCCCTGACTCTTCTGTGTCGATTCGACGAAGAAACGGTGGAGACACGGGGTTCATCACTTCATCCGATCGTTGTCGGGGTCGAAGAGAGGGGTGCTCCCGACCACGGCCACCTTCACCGGGTACATCTCGTTCATGTACATCACCCGAAGTTCGTTCGCCTCGACCGCATGCTCGGGAGGGAGATAGGCCATGAGGAGATACTTTCCCACCGAGGGGCCGGACCCGGCGCTGGTCACCCGGGAGACACGACCCTTGGAATCGACGATCCTCTCCCCTTCCACGGTGAGTATCGGCTCGTTGCCGCCACCGGGATATCGGGCGATGCCGTCGGCAGAGGTGTGGTCTTCCATGGTGAGGGTGCAGAGGATGGCGGAAGGTCCTGCCTCGCGTGCACGGAGATAGGCCTCCTTGCCGATGAAGTCGGCGCTTTTCACCTTCGGGCGGTCCAGTCCGGCCTCGACCGGGTCGTACTCGGACTCCAATTCGGCCCCCATCAGCCGGTATCCCTTCTCGAGACGGCCGGTGGTGCCGTAGACCCCGGCGCCCACCGCCACCACGCCCAGGTCCGAACCGGCCTCCCAGAGCCGGTTCCAGAGGGCGAGGCCGTGCTGCATCGTCGTGTACACCTCGTATCCGAACTCCCCGACGTAGGAGATGCGGAAGAGACGGGACGGGATCGACCCGATGTTCACCGCCTTGGTGTGCCCGTAGGGCAGAGCCGGGTCAGAGATATCGTCATCGGTGACCTTGGCGATGAGATCGCGTGCCTTGGGACCCCAGACACCTACGGTGCAGATGGCAGAAGTCTTGTCCTCGAAGTGCACCGAACCGTCGCCGGGCAGGTGCTTGGTGAACCACTGTTTGTCGCGAGGGCCGTCGAACCCTCCGCTGATGATCCGATAGTGGTCGTCGGCGAGCCGCATCACGGTCAAGTCGGCCTTGAAGCCGCCCTCAGGCGTGAGCAGCGGCGTGTACACCGCCCGACCCACCGGGACGTCGCACTTGTTGACGGTCATCATCTCGATGTAGTCGACGACACCTGAGCCGGTGACGTCGAAGATGGCGAAGGCGGTGACGTCGATCATCCCCACGCCCTCGCGCATGGCGAGGTGCTCGGCGTTCTGGATCGGCGACCACCAGCGAGCGTCCCACTCGTGGGGACGGTCCTCGACCCGGTACTTCTCGACGAGATCGGCGTTTGACTCGTACCAATGGGGTCGCTCCCAGCCTCCAGCCTCGAAGTAGACCGCACCCAGGGCAGAGGTGGCCGGGTGGAAGGGGCTGGTCCTCAGGCTGCGCTCCGACTCCCATTGCTCTCGGGGGTGGACGATCCCATAGGTCTTGTTGAAGTGCTCGGCGCACCGGGCGAGGACGTGGGCCTCGGTTCGCTGATAGTCGTAGAAGCGGGCCACATCGGAAGCGTGGGGGTCGATCTCGGGGTAACCCTGGGTCATCCACTCGGCGAGCGCCCTGCCGGTGCCGGGGCCCTCCTTGATCCAGATGGCGGCACAGCTCCACAGGTTGCGCACCTCGGTCTCCCCGACCAGGGGCATCGCGTCGGGGGTGAGAGAGAGCAGCCCGTTGATGCCGTAACGCATCTCCGCCTCCGCCAGGATCGGCATCAGCTCGATGGCCTGCTCGAGCTGTGGGTCGAAATCGTCCTGGGTCAACGGCAGCTCGGTGGGCGACAGTCTGGCCTCGTCGATCGAGGGAATGGTGTCGGGGTGATGGAATATGGGCCGGTGAGCGTAGGAGCCGACCTCCATCGACCCCGCGGTCTGCCGCTCGTAGCAGAAGGTGTCCATGTCCCGGACGATGGGATATCCGATCTCGTTGCCGGTCGCCTGGAGGACTTCCAGCGGGCCGACGTCGATCATCTGGTGGACCGCCGGTGTCAGCGGGATCGTCGCTCCCGCCATCCGGGCGATACGGGGGCTCCACACACCGCAGGCCACCACCACGTAGTCGGCCTCGATCCGCCCCCGATCGGTCACCACCGCCTTCACCCGGCCGCTCTCGGTCTCGATGTCCTGCACCTCGATGTTCGGCGACATCGTGAGAGCGTCTTTGGACATGGCGCTCTCCCGCATCAGGGTTCCCGCCTGGAGTGAGTCGACCACGGAGACCGCTGGTGTGTAGAAGCCACCGAGGATGACCTCCTCGTCGATGAAGGGGACCATCTCCCTGATCTCGGCAGGCGAGACCAGATGCGACTCTATGCCCCACGACCTGGCGGAGGTCATGCGACGCCGCAACTCCTCCATCCGCGCCTCGGTGCGGGCCACCTCGATTCCGCCGCTCGTGGTGTTCACCCCCATCTCCTCGAACTGGCGCTGGCTGTCCATGGTGAGATGGGCCATTTCCTTGTTGTGGTCCACCGGGAAGATGAAGTTGGATGCGTGCCCTGTCGACCCGCCGGGGTTGGGGAGAGGTCCCTTGTCGATCTGGACGATGTCCCTCCACCCGAGCTCGGCGAGATGATGGACCACCGAGTTGCCGACGATGCCTGCTCCAATGACGACGACGTTGGCCGAGGTTGGTAGATCGCTCATAGGTCCTCTCTCCGTCTGGTCTGCGTCATACCGTCCAGTGGACCGTTACCGGTGCACGGAAAGCTGCTTTTCAGGCAGCGAATTTCACGATAGTATTGCGGGTCTGAATCCCACTGTACAGTACTCGTACCACAGAGTGGTACGGCAGTAGGAGTTGATGGATGAGCGAAGAAGAGCTGGATCTGTCCGCCCTTTCCGACGAGGAACTCGTCGCCCAGATGCACGACGACCTCTACGACGGGCTCGCGGACGAGATCGACGAAGGCACCCGCATTCTCCTCGAGCGAGGGTGGAGCCCACAGAACGTGCTCAACGAGGCCCTGGTGGAGGCCATGCGCATCGTCGGCATCGACTTCAGAGACGGCATCCTCTTCGTGCCGGAGGTCTTGCTCGCCGCCAAGGCCATGAAAGCAGGGATGACGGTGCTTCGGCCGCTCCTCGCCGAGACCGGGGCCGAGACCATCGGGAGCGTCGTCATCGGGACCGTCAAAGGTGACATCCACGACATCGGCAAGAACCTGGTGGCGATGATGCTCGAAGGCGCCGGATTCGAAGTTTTCGACCTCGGCATCAACACCGACGCCGACGAGTTCATCCAGGCCCTCGACGAGCACAAGCCGGACATCCTCGGGATGTCCGCCCTGTTGACCACCACGATGCCCTACATGAAAGTGGTCATCGACACCATGGTCGAGAAGGGGATACGCGACAACTACATCGTCCTGGTCGGTGGCGCACCGCTCAACGAGGAGTTCGGCGCCGCCGTGGGCGCCGACGCCTACTGTAGGGACGCCGCCGTCGCCGCCGACACGGCCAAGCAATTGGTCACGGAGCGGCGTGGCGCTGCCTGAGGCCACGTCCGGGGCCCGGCAGCCCACCTTGGGAGCGCCAACTGTCCTCGTCATCGGTTGCGGGGCCCTGGCCCGGGAACTGCTCGACCTCGTCGCCCACCACGCCCTTCCGAACATCCGGGTCGAGTGCCTGCCCGCCATCCTCCACAACCGACCGGAGAAGATCCCTGGGGCGGTGCGTGCTCGCCTGGAGTCGGCGAGAGGATACGACCGGGTCTTCGTCGCATACGGCGACTGCGGCACGGGCGGGATGCTGGATCGGGTCCTGGACGAGTATGGCGTCGAGCGTCTCCCCGGAGCGCATTGCTACCAGTTCTACGCCGGAGCCCAGGCTTTCGATTCCATGCACGACGAGGAGCCCGCCACTTTCTATCTCACCGACTACCTGGCCCGCCACTTCGAGCGGCTGATCTGGCAGGGTCTCGGGCTCGATCGCCACCCGGAACTGGCAGAGGACTACTTCGGCAACTACCGGCGGTTGGTCTATCTGGCTCAACTCGACGATCCGCGATTGACCGAGGAGGCTCGGCTGGCGGCGGATCGTCTCGGCCTCGGCTTCGAGAGACTGCTGGTCGGCTACGGGGAACTGGAGCGCGAGCTGGTGACGGTCAGCGTGTCCTCCGTCGCCCCCTCCGCGTCTCTCCCCCCAGCGGGGGGAGTAACGGCGTCAGCCGGGGAGGGGGGAGATCCCCGTCCTCCTGAAACCCCCTTGGTCGCCTGCGGCGACACCTCCCCCGATCGGCCTTCGGCCTCACCCCCTCCGTCGCCTGATGGCGACACCTCCCCCCACGTCGCTGCGCTCCTGGGGGAGGAAATTGTCGCTTCCCTCCTGGGGGAGGAGACATGACTCACACTGTCGTTGGTTCAGAGACCCGTGAGGTGGTCATCGGGTTCGACCAGCCTTTCGTCATCATCGGGGAGAGGATCAACCCCACCGGACGCAAACTGCTCGCCGAGGAGATGCGCAACGGCGACTACTCCCGGGTGGAGACCGACGCCATCGCTCAGGTGGAAGCCGGCGCCCACATGCTCGATGTCAACGCCGGCATCCCCCTCGCCGATGAGCCGGCGATCCTGGCCGAGACGGTGAAGCTGGTGCAGTCGCTCACCGACGTCCCGCTCTCCATCGACTCCTCCATCGTCGCCGCGCTCGAAGCCGGGCTCGAGGTCTACAAGGGCAAGGCCCTCGTCAACTCGGTGACCGGCGAGGAGGACCGACTCGAGGCCGTTCTCCCGCTGGTGGCCAAGCACGGGGCGGCGGTGGTGGCGATCAGCAACGACGAGACCGGCATCTCCGAGGACCCTGATGTCCGCTTCGAAGTCGCCCAGAAGATCGTCGCCCGCGCCGCGGACCATGGCATCTCATCGGAGGACATCGTGGTCGATCCCCTGGTCATGCCGATCGGCGCCATGCCGACGGCCGGACAGCAGGTGTTCCGGCTGACGTCACGTCTGCGCGACGAGTTGAAGGTGAACACGACCGTCGGAGCCTCCAACATCAGCTTCGGGCTCCCCAACCGGGTCGCCATCAACGCCGCCTTCCTCACGATGGCGGCCGCCAGCGGCCTCACCTCGGCGATCACCAATCCTCTCGAACCCGAGATACGACAGGCGGTCATGGCTGCGAATGTGCTCAACGGGAACGACCCAGACTGCGGCGGCTGGCTCAAGACCCACCGCCAGCCAGGAGAGGGCGGTGAGGGGGGCCGCCGCCGCACCGGCCGCAGAGCCCGATGATGAGCAGTAGCGAGGGCGGTGTACACGTCCTCTTCACTCCCTCAGGCCGGCAGGGGGGCTTCGGCGAAGGAGTCAACGTCCTCGAGGCCGCCCGCTCGCTCGGTGTCGACCTCGATTCGATCTGTGGCGGCCGCGGCATCTGCGGCCGCTGCCAGGTCCAGCTGGGATCCTCGAAGAACATCCCGCTCGACGCCTCGAGGGTCACCGAGCCCAACCTGGCCGAGCTCAACTACAGGGGCGCCCGTCCGCTCGGGGAAGGAAACCGGCTGGGATGCCAAATGGAGGTACTGGGCGATGTTGTCATCGACGTGCCTCCATCCAGCCGCGTCCACCGCCAGGTGGTGCGGAAACGCCCCGAGGTTCCCAGCATCGACGTCGATCCGGTCGTCCGCCTCTACTACGTCGAGGTACCCGATTCCGTGCTTGGCACCGTCGCCAGTGACCAGCATCGTCTGCTGGCCGCCCTGGAAGACCAATGGGATCTGAAAGGGTTGCGTCTCGACCCACGCGCCCTCCCCGATCTCCAATCGGCTCTGATAGAGGGGAAAGGGGCGGTGACGGTGGCAGTCCATGATGACGTCGACATCACCGCGGTGTCACCCGGGTTCGTCGACCGGGCCCTCGGTGTTGCCTTCGACGTGGGCTCGACCACGATTGCGGGCCACCTCTGCGACCTGCTCAGCGGGGAGATACTTGCCACTCACGGCGACATGAATCCCCAGATCCGGTTTGGGGAAGACGTCATGAGCCGGGTCTCGTTCGCCATGATGAACGACGGAGGGGCCGCCGAACTGACCCACGTGGTACGCGCCGCCATCGACGAAGCCGTCGGGCATCTCGTCGAGGAGGCGTCAGCCAGCCGGGAAGACGTGCTCGAGATGGTGTTCGTCGGCAACCCGATCATGCATCACCTGGTGCTCGGTCTCGATCCCACCCCCCTGGGGGCGGCCCCCTTCAACCTCACCACCGACACCGCGGTACGCATGGAAGCCGCCGAGCTGGGAGTGGGCATCCACTCCCGCGGACGGGTCTATGTCCTTCCCTGCGTGGCCGGTCATGTGGGAGCCGACGCCGCCGCCGCCATGCTCTCCGAAGCCCCTCACCGCAGCGAGGCGATCCAGCTCCTGGTGGACGTGGGCACCAACGCCGAGATAGTCCTGGGCAACTCCGAGCGGATCCTCGCCGCATCGAGCCCCACCGGTCCCGCATTCGAAGGGGCACAGATCTCCTCCGGGCAGCGAGCCGCCCCCGGGGCCATCGAACGGGTTCGAGTCGATCGGGAGACCCTCGAGCCCCGGATCAAGGTGGTTGGGGGAGAGCACTGGTCGGACGAAGGGGGCTTTTTCGCCGAACTGGAGGCCACACCGGTCACCGGAATATGCGGGTCGGGGATCATCGAGGCGATCGCATCCCTCTTTCTCGCCGGAGTGATCGACGAAGACGGGTCGATCTCGGGAGAGACCGCCTCCGATCGAATGGTGGCCGACGGGCGGACTTTCGCCTATGTCCTGTGGACGGACCCGACCATCCTGGTCACACAGGCCGACGTGCGCGCGGTCCAACTCGCCAAAGCAGCCCTTCTCGCCGGGGCTCGACTGCTCATGGATCACTACGGGACGGACACGGTCGACCAGATCCGCCTCGCCGGAGCCTTCGGCAACCACATCGACCCGCTCTATGCGATGGTCCTCGGCATGATCCCCGACTGCGACCTGGACTCCGTGTCCGGAGCGGGTAATGCCGCCGGAGCCGGCGCGATCATGGCTTTGCTCAGCAAGCGGGCGCGGGTGGAGGTCGAGGAGCTCGTGACCCGGGTGGAGAAGATCGAGACCGCCACGGAGCCCCGGTTCCAGGAGCATTTCGTCGGAGCGTTGGGCATACCCCACAAGACTGCCGTCTACCCGAAGCTGTCGGCAGTCGTCGACCTCCCGGAGCGGGTTGGCCCAAGGGGGAGAAGACGTCGGAGCAGAGAGGATCGGAGATGACGGAGCGACCGAGCCGGAGACCCGGCGGGGGTCGTGAGGGACGTCGGGCAGTGCGTGCCGCAGCGATCGCCACCCTCCCCTACCTGACCAGAACCATTCCCCCATACGAGATCCTGGGAGAGGACGGCCTGGCCACCATCGAGACCAACGCCGAGACCATCCTCGAGGAAGTGGGCGTCGAGATCGTCGACTTCCCCGAGGCACTGCAGATCTACGAGTCAGCCGGAGCCAATGTCGCAGGCACGAGGGTTCGTTTCCCGAGAGGCATGTGCCGAGATCTGGCGGCCACCGCGCCGAGCCGATTCACCCAGCACGCCCGCAACCCGGAGCGATCGGTCGAGATCGGTGACCCGCACATGGTGCTGGCTCCGGCATACGGTTCACCATTCGTCCGCAACCTCGAAGAGGGTCGTCGCTACGCAACCATCGAAGACTTCAGCAACTTCGCCAAGCTCACCTACATGTCCCCCCAACTCCATCACGCCGGGGGAACGCTGTGCGAACCGGTCGACCTCCCGGTCAACAAGAGGCATTTCGACATGGTCTACAGCCACATCAAGTTGAGCGACAAACCGTTCATGGGATCGGTGACCACCCCGGAGCGCGCGCAGGACACGGTGGAGATGGCCCGGATCGTCTTCGGAGCCGACTTCCTCACCGAGAACACGGCGATCATCTCTCTCTGCAACGCCAACTCTCCTCTCTCCTGGGATCGGGCGATGCTCGGGTCGGCCAAGGTCTATGCCGAGAACAACCAGGCGACGATTCTCACCCCATTCATCCTCGCCGGGGCGATGGCCCCGGTCACGGTGGCGGGAACTGCCGCCCAGACGCTGGCCGAGGCGCTCGCCGGCATCGCCTTCACCCAGATCGTGAGGCCAGGAGCGCCGGTGGTGCTGGGGTCCTTCGCCAGTTCGATGTCGATGCAGTCCGGCGCCCCCACTTTCGGGACTCCCGAGCCCGCCCTCGTCCTCTGGGTGATGGCAGCACTCGCCCGCCGGCTCGGGATTCCGTTCCGCAGCGGCGGGAACCTGACCGCTGCCAAGATCCCCGATGCCCAGTCGGCCTACGAGAGCGCAGCCACGTTCTTCCCCACGATGACTGCCGGGGTCAACTTCGTCCTCCACACCGCAGGATGGTTGGAAGGCGGGCTGGTCATGGGTTACGAGAAGTTCATCCTCGACGCCGACATGGCGGGAATGGCGGCCGCGCTCGTCTCCGGGGTGGACATGTCCGAGAACGGGCAGGCGATGGATTCTCTCCTCACCACCGGCCCTGGACAGCACTATCTGGGCACCGAGCACACCCTGGCCAACTTCGAGTCCGCCTTCTGGCGAGCCGACACACCCGACAGCAACAGCTTCGAGCAGTGGGAGGCGGAAGGATC
Organism: Acidimicrobiia bacterium; assembly: GCA_035513335.1. Classification (GTDB taxonomy): domain Bacteria; phylum Actinomycetota; class Acidimicrobiia; order Spongiisociales; family ZC4RG35; genus JANQRA01. Next base: position 30,815 of record DATKCE010000010.1, on the reverse strand, counting down.
GAAAGAGGCCGCCATTCGAGCCAACGAGCGGTGGCGCCAGATGATCTCCGACTACGAGCCGCCTCCACTCGACGATGCCACCGACCAGCGGCTCCGATCCTGGATCCAGGAGCGCAAAGACTCATTCCCCGACTCGGACACCTCATGAGCGCCAAGAGGATCGACCTGGCACCAATCGGCATCGACCAGATCGACGCCATGCGTCGCGCTCTGCTCAATCCCAAATACGAGCTGATCCCGCTGAAGAACGTCATCGAACAGTCCCAGTTCCTGCCCGAGGGAGCAGTGGTCTCGGTCACTGCCTCGCCCCAGAAGGGGATGACGGAGACCATCGACCTGACCCTCGAGCTGGACGAGCGCGGCTTCGACGCCATCCCCCACCTCTCCGCCCGGCTGACCCGAGATCGCACCGAGCTGGAGACCATCCTCGAGCGACTGGACGACGCCCGGATACGGAAGGCGTTCGTCGTCGGCGGTGACGCCGAGGACGCCGGCGAGTTCTTCGACGGGCTCTCCCTGCTCAGGGCGATGGAGGAGATCGGGCACGGGCTCACCGAGATCGGCATTCCCGGCTATCCGGAGGGTCATCACATCGTCGACTTGCCCACCATCACCAGGGCCCTCCACGACAAGGCCCCCTACGCCTCATACGTGACCACACAGATGTGCTTCGTGCCCGACGCCATCGACGAGTGGGTACATGGGCTGCGGGACTCGGGAGTCGGCCTCGGGGTGTACATCGGCATTCCCGGTGTGGCCGAACTGACCAAGTTGATCTCCCTATCGATGCGGATCGGGGTGGGGCCATCGGCCCGGTTCCTTTCCAAGAACAAGAGTCTCGCCGGCAAGCTGGTCAGACCGGGCGGATACAGCCCCGACGACCTGATCCTCGGGCTGGCACCTCTCCTCGCCGACCCCACCGCCAACGTCCACGGGTTTCACGTCTACACCTTCAACCGTGTCGAGTCCACCGAGAGGTGGCGCCACGAGATGCTCGCCGCCCTGCCCTGAGCGGACAGACCATTCCGTGCGGGTTTGTGGCGCGTCACGCGCTATGGACCCGCACGGAAACGGTTCGACCCTCTGCGTCCTGTTCCATCATGCGGCACGAGTGCCGTAACATGGGCCACAATGGCAACCGTCGAATCCGTGGCCCGCGCCATCAGGATCGTGGAGGCTCTGGCGCAATCCCCCGCCGGGCTCTCTGAGACGGCACGCCGCGTCGACCTGCCCAAGAGCACCGTGGCACGTCTCCTCGCCACGCTCGAGGAGACGGAGGCGGTGGAGCGCGACGAGGATGGAAAGCTCTACCGGCTGGGGCCGATCGTGCAGCGTCTCTCCTCGGCGGCAGGTGGCCCGGCTCAGCTAACCGCATTCGCCCGGCCCTACCTCGATGAACTTACCGCCCTCACCGGGGAGGCCGCCGGCATTGCCATTCCCGACGGGTTCAAGGTCCACTACGTCGACCAAACCGAAGCCGAGCATCCGGTGCAGGTGCGGGACTGGACCGGAGAGCTGATACCGATGCACGTCGTCCCGTCTGGACTGGTGATCATGGCCCACTGGCCCGAACAGCAGACCGAGAAGTACCTGAGGCGTGAGTTGGAGCGTCTCACGCCCCACACGGTGACCGATCCCCTGAAGATCAGAGACCGTCTCGCCGGCATCCGAAAGATCGGGTATGCGTGGGTCTTCGAGGAGTTCGTCGAAGGGATCAACTCGGTTGCGGCTCCGGTTCTCGAGCGAAACGGGCTGATCACGGCAGCCATCCACATGCACGGTCCGGCCTACCGGTTCCCCGGCGAAGGCAGCCAGGAGAGATTGGGCGAGGCGGTGGCAGAGGCTGCCTACAAGCTCTCCGGAGCGCTCTCTCGCTGACGAGCGGTCAATCCCAGGAACCAGGGTTGCGCTTGTAGCGCCGCCGCGGGTTCCGACGGAGGACGAAGGTGGAGCGCGCGGGGACGGCCAGCCACGGCTCGACCGTCTCCTCCTCGGTGTCCGGCCGACGCGCCAATCGGGTCAGTCCGTAGACGCCGATCGCCAAATGAACCACCGCGATCGCCCAGAAGAACCCATCGGGGCCGAAGGTGTCCATCGCCACCGAGGCGGTGAGCGGCCCGAAGATCGAGCCGATACCGGTGAGGAAGACCACGGCCACACTGCCGGTGACCGCCCGACCCGGTGGGAGCACGTCGACGACATGGCTGAGAGCCAGTGAATACATCGGATAGGAGAGCCCACCGAGCAGAAACATCGCCCCGATCAACGCCCAGCCTGCTGTATCCAGACCCGGGGCCAAGGCTCCGACCACCACCGCCCCCAGGGTCACCAGCAGGATCGACTGCCGTCGACCGATGACGTCGGACATGTGCCCTACGGGCCACTGCAGCACCACCGAGCCGAGCGCGGCCGCGGCGACGAAAGCCCCGGTCCGGGCGGGGCCGAGCCCCACCTGGGTGGCGTAGACACTTGCCATGGCGATGAGGGCACCGTTGGCGATGCCGGCTCCGACCGCGGTGACCACGCCGAGTGGGGCCTGCTCCCACAGATCGCGGTAGCGCGCTTTGGGGGGCAACTCGAAGAAAGGGGCGTCGTTGATCGACAGCGAGATGGGTGCCACAGCCAGGGTCATGACCGCGCCGGCCACGATGAACAGTGTCGGGCCGACCCCGTCGCCAAAGCCGACCATGAGCTGGCCGAGTCCGAGCCCTCCCATCGAGACCACCATGTAGACGGCCATCACCCGACCACGGTTGGCGTTCGACACCATGTCGTTGAGCCAGCTCTCCACGACCACGTAGAGACCGGCCATGGCGAATCCGAAGACGACGCGCAGCAGCATCCAGGTGATCGGGGAAACGATCAACGCGTGCGTCAGCGCGGTGGCGGCGACGAGTGACGAGAGACCGGCGAACACCCTGATGTGGCCGACTCGAGCCATGATCCGGGGAGTCACCCTCGACCCGATCAGGAACCCGGCGAAGTAGGAGGCCATGATCAGCCCGGTGACCCTGGTATCGAAGCCCTCCAGCTCCGAGCGCACACCGATGAGGACCCCGACCAGGCCGTTACCCACCATGAGAAGGGTGAGCGCGGCGAACAGCCCCCATGCGGCAAGGAGGGCAGTACCAGCCGGTGAGGTGGTGACGGGGCCGCGGGTCATGGCGCGCGGCATCGTAGATCCGAACTCAGCTCAGACCTTCGATCCTCTGTTCGCCTGTGTAGGCCGTGAAACCACCGTCGCGAAGAAAGCCGACGACGGTCATCCCGAACTCCTCGGCCACGTCGACGGCGAGGCTCGACGCCGCGGACACACCGCAGATCAGGGAGATCCCGGCAACGGCTGCCTTCTGGGTGATCTCGAACGAGACCCTCCCCGAGACCATCAAGCCGAGCGAAGGCAGCGGCCAGCCGCGCCTGGCCAGATGCCCGATCACCTTGTCGACGGCGTTGTGCCTGCCCACGTCCTCGCGCACCGCCAAGATCTCACCGGACCCCTCGAAGACAGCCGCGGCGTGGAGCCCGCCCGTCGACTGGAAGGCGTCCTGATGCCGGAGGAGTTTCGAGGGGAGGCTCACGATCGTGTCCACCGTGACCACCGGGCCCGGTGGAGGACGTGCCCCCGTGATGCGTATGGCATCGATCGATGCCTTGCCACAGACCCCGCACGAGCTGGTGCTGTAGAAGTTGCGCTGGAATTGGGCCGGATCGATGGTCACCTCATCGGAAGTGACCAAGTTCCAACGACCATCACCCAGGAACACCACGTCGGCGATGTCATAAGGCGTAGTGACGATGCCCTCGGTGATGGCGAATCCCAGCGCAAGGTCGGCGTCGTGCCCCGGGGTTCTCATGACCACGGCCAGGGAGGTGCCGTCGAGACGGATCTCCATCGGCTCTTCGACGACGAGGTCGTCGTCGAAGACGGCCGCGTCGTCTCTCACTTTCACGACGCGCCGGCGCGTCACCCCCTCAGTCATCGGCTGAACCGAGGGCGCCGGTCAACGCTTTCGCGGGGCCTGCAACCCTGGGTTGAACTGAGGGCGCTGGACTTCGCTGAGCGGGGCCTGCAACCCTGGGTTGACGGTGGGTCAGTCATCGGAGTACACGTACATCCAGCCGAAGCGGCCCTTGATGCAGAGGTTGCCCAGGGTGACCTCGTGGTCGAGGGGCGAGGTGACGTCGACGATGCGGCCGTCCTGGGTGTGAATGTCGAGATTGCACCCCACCCCGCAGTAGGAGCACACCGTCCTGGTGACCTCCTGTCTCGACTCGTCCCAGGTGCCCGCCTCTTTCATGTCCCAGGCGATCCTGCCCTCCAAGGCTCCGGTGGGGCAGACCGCGATGCAATTGCCGCAGTAGACACAGGCCGACCCGGGGAGGGCGACGTCGAACTCCGTGGAGATGTGGGCGTCGAATCCCCTCCCGGAGACGGCGATGGCGAAGGTGTTCTGATGCTGCTCGCCGCAGGCGTCGACACACTTGTAACAGAGGATGCAGCGGCCGTAATCACGGACGTAGAGGTCGTCTTCCACTTTGGGTGGCTCGGCGACCGTGGCCGCGTGATCGAGCGACGGGGGGTGGTGATGACCGGGATGTGGCGCCTGCCGCGGCTTCTCTCCCTCGGAGGGACCGAACCGGCTCGCATCCGCTCCGTGCTCCTCCATCCACCCACCGACCTCGTCGTCGGCCCGGTCGAGCTCGCTGGCACTTCCCAGCAACTCCATGACCAGCTTGCGGCTGTGCTCGGCCCGGTCGGTGGCGGTGTTTATGACCATGCCGTCCTCGAGGGCACGGCTGCACGACGGGACCAGGACCCGTGAGCCTTCGACCTCGACCATGCACACCCGGCAGGCATTGGCCGGAGTCAAGGTTGGGCCGTAGCAGAGAGTGGGCAGGTCGATCCCCGCCTCTCGACAAGCCTGGAGGATCGTCCCGCCGGAGGGGACGGTGACCACCTCACCATCGATGGTGGCGGTGACCGTGGATACCGGACGTTGGGTCATCGTCATGCCGGCACTCCTCTCAATCCCAGTCGCATCGCCGACTGGATAGCCGAAGCCGCGGTCTGACCGAGCCCGCAGATGGAGGCGTCGGTCATCACCAGAGCCAGGTCATCGAGACGCTTCTTCTCCTCGGCCACGGTTCCCAGCGGTGAGCCGGCACTGAGCCGTGCCAACGCCTCCTCCTGTCGGACGGTCCCGATCCGGCAGGGGACACACTGCCCGCACGACTCGTCGCGGAAGAACTGGGCGATACGGCGGAGCACCGGCCCGAAGTCGGTCTCGTCGTCGAAGAAGACGATGGAGCCCGACCCGAGTGTGGTCCCCGCGGTGCGGGTGTCCTCGAAAGTGAGGGGAACATCGAGTGCCGACGAGTCGGCGAAGACCCCGGCAGCTCCTCCCAGCAGGACCGCGCCCATGCCCCGACCGTCAAGCACGCCACCGGCGAGGTCGAGCAGCTCGCCGAGCGTCGCGCCGAAGGTCACCTCGTATACCCCGGGCTTGGCGACGGCGCCGGAGACACAGAACAGCTTGCGCCCGGTGGACTGGCTGGTGCCGATGGCGGCAAAGGCCTCTCCCCCGTGAGCCACCACGTCGAGGACGGCGAGGAGAGTCTCGATGTTGTTGATCCCGGTCGGCTTGCCGAACACCCCGGACTGGGTGGGGAACGGCGGCTTCTGTCGGGGCTCGCCGCGGTGACCCTCGATCGAGGCGAACAGCGCCGTCTCCTCCCCACAGATGTAGGCACCGGCGCCCCGGCGCACCTCGAGCTCGAAGGACTCGTCGAGGTAGCCGGCCTCCCTGGCTCGACCGACGGCGGCGCGTAGTCGTCGCTCCGCCGTCGGGTACTCCCCACGTACGTAGATGTAGCCCTTGGTGGCACCGGTGGCGAAGCCATAGAGGGCCATGGCCTCGACGATCGCGAAGGGGTCCCCCTCCATGAGCAGCCGGTCCTTGAAGGTCCCCGGCTCGGACTCGTCACCGTTGGCGATCACATACTTGTCGGGACCCGGAGCGTTGCGAACCCCTTCCCACTTGATCCCGATGGGGAAGGCAGCCCCGCCCCGGCCGCGCAGGTTCGACCCCTTCAGCTCGTCGATCACTGCATCTGCGCCCATCTCCCGGGCCTGGGCCAGGACCGAGAAGCCTCCCGATTCCACGTATGCCTCGATCGAGGACGGATCGACGGTCCCGATACGGCGCATCAGCGTCAGCTCCGAGGCGTCCTGGTTGACCATTCCATTCGGCAGCTCGTCGAACACCGGAGTGGTCACGGACTCCTTGGTGACCGGGGCGGCGTTGCCGTATCCGACACCGGGCTGGTGGAACATCGCTGCCGGAGCCCGGTCACACTGGCCGAGACAAGGGCTGCGCACGTAGTCGGTCTTCGCCGCCTCGAGGGCGGCGCACAACTCCTCGGCCCCATATTGGGCGCAGACGATGTCGTCACAGACATGGATGCTGGGCCCGCCAAGACCGCCGACGTCGAACAGGGCGTAGAAAGTGGCCACCCCGTATGCCTCCGCCGGGGGAACGGTGAGCCGGTCACAGATATAGGAGAGAGCTCCCTTGCTCACCGACCCGGAGACGTCCTGGACGGCGTGGAGCGCGGGCAGGAGCAGGTGCCGCTGGTCTCGGGCGTCGTGGCCACCATGTGCCACCCGGCCGTTGAAAGGGTCACCCGGCCCGAGGAGGGCGTCGACGGCCTCCCGCTCGGCCTCGGTGGGCCGGTCGAGCATGAGTCGCAGGTCCATCAGCTGGGGACGGCCCCGACGCCAATCGGATCGACGCGGATCGCGGTCGCCTTGAACTCGGCCGTGCCCGATTTGGGGTCCCAGGCGTCGATGGTCAGCTGGTTCACGTCGGTCTCGTCGGGGAAGTGGACGGACATGAATGCCAGCCCCGGCCGCAGGGAGCGGTCGAAGCGAACGGGTGCCTCCAGGCTCCCCCGTCGAGAGGTGACCCGGACCAGGTCGCCCTCGGAGACTCCCAGTTCGACGCCGTCCTCGGGGGACAGGTCGAGAACTCCGGGGATCCGGCGCGGGGAGGAGTAGCGGCCACTCTGCACCCCGGTGTTGTACGAGTCGAGTCGACGGCCGGTGGTGAGTCGGGTGGGGAACTCCTCGTTGAGCTCGTCGACGGGTGCGGCGTACTCCACGGCGTGAAAGGGTGCCTTCTGTGTGGTCATCGGGCGGTCCCAAAGCCGGCCATGGAGGAACAGCTCACCGTCCGAGCTCTCGTCGGGGCAGGGCCATCGGATGCCGCCCATCGCCTCCAGCCGCTCATAGGACATTCCGCCGTGTAGCGGTGATAGGGATCGCATCTCGTCCCAGGCCTGCTCGGCGGTCGACGTCTCCCATTCGTGGCCCATGGCGCGGGCCAGCTCGCAGAGGATCTCGATGTCGTCCTTTGCCTCGCCGGGCGGGTCGATGGCCTTGCGCACCCTCTGTACCCGACGCTCGCTGGAGGTGAAGGTGCCCTCGGCCTCCCCCCAGCCTGCGGCCGGGAACACCACGTTCGCCAGCTCGGCGGTGGCGGTGAGGAAGATGTCCTGGGCCACCATGAACTCGAGGCTCTCGAGACGATGCCTCATCTCCTTGGCGTCGGCCTCGGATTGGAGGGGGTTCTCACCGAGGACATAGAGGCACTTGAGGGTGCCCTCGTCCATCGCCTCGTGCATGAGGCTGATATGCCGCCCCGCCTGCGCCGGGATCTCGGCGCCCCACACGGCCTCGAACCTGCCACGCAGGTCGGCATTCTCGACATCCTGGAACCCGGGCAGCTTGTTGGGCAGAGCTCCCATGTCGCCCCCGCCCTGGACGTTGTTCTGGCCCCGAACCGGGACCAGGCCGGAGCCATACCGGCCGACATGCCCGGTGAGCAGGGCGAGGTTGATGAGAGCGAGGACGTTGTCGGTGGCGTTGTGGTGCTCGGTGATGCCGAGGGTCCAACAGATCTGCGCCATCCCGGCGCTGCCGTACTCGTGGGCGAGTTGCTGGATGGCGAAGGCGGGGACACCGGTGATCTTCTCGGCTCGATCCAGGGTGTACTCGTCGACACACTCGGCGTACTCGTCGAAATTCTCCGTGGCGTTCTCGATGAACTCGGTGTTGTGGAGCCCCTCGGAGATGATCTCACGCCCCATCGCATTGGCGAGGGCGATGTCCGAACCGACATCGATCCCGAGCCAGACGTCGGCCCAGGCGGCGGTAGAGGTGCGACGGGGATCAACGGCGAACATGCGCGCCCCGTTGTGCAGCCCTTTGAGGACGTGGTGGAAGAAGATGGGGTGCGCCTCACGGGCGTTCGACCCCCACATCACTATGAGATCGGCCTCCTCGATCTCCTGGTACGAGCTTGTGCCACCGCCCGCTCCGAACACTGCCGCCAGACCGGCGACGGAAGGAGCGTGTCAAGTGCGGTTGCAACTGTCGATGTTGTTGGAGGCCATCACCATGCGGGCCCACTTCTGGGCGATGTAGTTGACCTCGTTGGTCGCCTTCGAGCAGCTGAACAATCCGAAGGACTCGCCGCCGTAGCGGCCCAAGCCCTCCGCCGCGGCGGCCATCGCCTCGTCCCAGCCGACCGGCGTCAACACTCCGTCCCTGCGGACCAGCGGCCGGGTCAGCCGTGAGTAGTCGCGTTTCACACGTCACCTCCCTTCTTGATGTTCTCGACGCCGAGGGTACCCACTCAGTCGAATTCGATGAGTATCCGGGGGTCTCGGGCGGCGATCATCGTGGCGAATCCTTCGTTGATCTGCTCGAGCGTGATCCGCTCGGTGACCATGTCTCCCAGATTCAAGAGGCCGTCCCGGTACATATCGATGTATCGGGGCACGTCGGCCTTGAAGTCGTTCGATCCCATGACCGAGCCCTGCACCCTCCGCTCGTAGTAGAGGTCATCGGTGGGAATCGCCACCCTCGACCCGGCCGGGACCAAGCCGACAACGGTGACGGTCCCGCCACGACGGGTCATCGCGAAACCCTGCTCTATGGTGTCGACCCGCCCCACGGCTTCGATGACATGGTCGGCCCCCACGCCATCTGCCAATTCGATCGTCTTCGCAACCAGATCGGGGTCCGAGGCGAGAAGCGTCTCCGTGGCACCGAGGGACATGGCGAGATCGAGCTTCGCGGGTAGCGGATCGACGGCGATGACCTGACCGGCACCGGCGATGCGCGCTCCCTGCACCGCGCTCAGGCCGACTCCACCGCAACCGACCACCACCACGCTCTCTCCCCGCTGGACCGTGGCGGTGTTGAAGACGGCGCCGAGACCGGTGGCCACACCGCATCCGAGGACCGCAGCGTGCTCGAGCGGGATCCCGTCGTCGATCCGGACAACGGCGTTCTCGTGCACGAGGGTCTGCTCGGCGAAGCCTGAGAGGTCGAGGAACTGATGCAGCGGCTCGTCGCCGACCGAGAGTCGTTGGGGGTCTCCGGGTGCCCTCCTGGTGGCCTCCTTGTCGACGCAAAGATGGGTCTTGCCGGCGAGACACAACGCACAGCTCCCGCAGTAGACCGAGAGCGAAAGCACCACCCGGTCTCCGGGCTCCACCGCGGTCACCGAGTCGCCCACTGCCCTGACCACGCCGGCCACTTCGTGGCCGAGAACGGTGGGGAGGGGATGATCGAATGAGCCCTCGAGAAACCGGAGATCGCTGTGACACAATCCGGCGGCGGCGACGTCGACCAGCACCTCGTACGGCTGGGGTCGGTCGATGTCGACCTCCTCGATGGTCAGTGGACTGCCCAGCTGGCGCATGACCGCGGCTTTCACGGCGCGCACACTATCCCCCTACGATCGTGGCGACATGGTGGCTATCGACGAGTATCTGGAGAAGGCGCGCTCCCGCCTGAGCCGGGTCGATCCCGAGGACCTCGAGTCGGCCATCGCCGGTGGCGCCCTGGTGGTCGACATCAGACCAGCCGCCGACCGGGCCGAGGAAGGCGAGCTGGACGGTGCCCTCGTCATCGACCGGGTGGTGTTGGAGTGGCGGCTGGCGCCGTCCAGCGACGCCCGGATCGTCGACGTACAGCCAGGGCAACAGGTGATCCTCTTCTGCAACGACGGCTACCAGTCGAGCTTGGCCGCGGTGACGCTCCTCGATCTCGGCGTGGAAGGGGCGACCGATCTGGTGGGGGGTTACCGGGCTTGGAAGAAGATCGAGGCTCTCGAGCGGTGACCAGCCCACGAGGACACCGTTGACGTCGATGTCGTCCTCCGGACCGACCCCTAAACCGACCGTCCCACGGTCAGCGCTCCGCGCAGTTCCGGTTCGAGGCTATCGACCAATGGCTTCTCGGCCCTGGTCCCGAGAGACTCGATCAAGGTGGCGAAGAAGGCACGAGCCGCCACCGCGAGGGCTACGTTGAAGATCTCACGATCGGACAGACCCAACTCACGGAGATGGGCAACATCGTCCTCGGTGGTGCCCGCCGGATCTGAGGCGACCTTCTCGGCGAAATCCATGATCGCCACGTCGACTGCGTCGAGCCCGGCGTCGTGGTGGTCCACCGCGATGCGGACCACATGTTCCGTCGGATAGAAGTGGTCGCGCAGGAACTTGCCGTGGGCGATAGCACAACAGGTCGACCGGAGGACACGTGTGGCGGCGAGTGTGGCCAGCTCACAACGGCGACGGTCCATTCCCCCGTAGACGGTACCGACCAACTCCAGCCACGCCCGGTAGGCCTCGGGGTGGTGGGAGAACAGTTGGACGAATCCCGGCAGGAACCCCCACCTCTCCTTCTCTGGTTCGTAGACCTCAGCGGTGAGGCCCTCTGCGGCATCATCTGCGACGGGCTCGATGAACACTGCTCCTCCTCCGTGGCTTCTCCGGCGGCAAACCTACCCAGAGCCACTGCTTCACGGCCACAGGCTCACTTCCAAAGCCAATCCCGCCACCGGCTCACCGCTCTGGATCACCAGATGGATGCGACCGGCATCGACGAGGACCCCGACGTCCTCTACCGGGTCACCGTCGACGACCACCAGGTCGGCCAGCTTGCCCGGCTCCACGGTCCCGATGAGATCGTCGAGACCGAGGGCATAGGCGGCCGTGGAGGTGGCCGCCATCAAGGCGTCGGCGGGTGACATGCCGGCTTCCACCAGGAGTCCGAGCTCGGATGCGGCGAGTCGCTCCGGGGCGCTGTCGTAGCCCATGGCGATGGGGACTCCGACGTCGATGGCCGCAGCCAGTGTGCGGTGCGCCTCTTCGACGTTGTGAACGCCTCGTTCGACGAGGTGGGGCGTCCACTCGTCGGCGTGGCGGTCGGCGATGTCGTGGAGGAAGCTGAGTGTCGGCACCAGGACGCCTTTTCGGGCCGCCAGTTCCTCGAGCAACTCGGGCTCCTGGTGGAGGTAGAAACCGTGCTCGATGGTGTCGACCCCCTCCTCGATAGCGAGACGGGTCCCCTCCAACCCCTCACAATGGGCGGCAACCTTGAACCCGAGACGATGAACCTCGCCGACGACCGCCGCCACCTCCTCCCGGGTCATCTGCGCCGGGCCCGGGTTCTCCCACTCGACCGACCGCGCCCCGGTGGTCATGATCTTGACGAAGTCGGCACCCCGTCTGATCTGCTCCCGGGCCGCCTTGCGCATCTCCTCGGGCCCGTCCGCCTCGCGGTACATGTCATGAAAGTGACTGGCTTGTGGTGAGGTGGCCGACACGAGACGCCCGGAGATGAGGAGGCGAGGGATTCGCAACGCCCCATGACGGGCGGCCTGGCGCACCTCGAACACGGTGTCACCGTGGGCGCCCATCTCGCGGACTGTGGTGATGCCCATCCGCAGCGCGTCGCGCAGGACGGCGGCGACGATGTGCCCCACAACCCCGGGGCGCAGCGCCTCTTCCCCCTCGGCGAGCTCAGGCTCGGCGTTGATGGTGAGATGGGTGTGGCAGTCGATCAGCCCGGGCATCAGGAACCTGCCCTCGAGGTCGATGACGCGGGCATCGCCGGGAGTGCCCTCGCCTATCGACTCGATGTAGCCGTCGGCGATGACGACCGAAACGCCATCGTGGATATCGGCACCGGTGCCGTCGAAGACACGAGCGTTGGCGAGGACGGTCCTTCCCGGCGCGGGCTCGGGATCAGCCAAACGACAGGGAAGGAGAAAGGGCACACTCATGGGACCAAGCTACGCGCCGTGTGTCCCGGTCAGAGCGGTAGTGTCGCGACCGTGATGACTGAACTCCCCGAATCCACCAAGTACCTGATCGTCGGAGCCGGAGTCCACGGCATGAGCACTGCCTGGCATCTCGCCATGGAGCTGGGCGGCGGCGAGGACATCGTCCTCATCGACAAGACCCGACCCGGCGCCGGCGCCACCGGGATCGCTTGTGGGTGTGTGCGCAACTTCTACATGACCGAGCCCCTCCACGCCCTGATCCGAGAGTCTGTCGACGTGTGGAACTACGACCCGGTGCTGCTCGGGTTCCAGCAGGTGGGATACATATCGTGCGGGGAGGAGAACCAGATCCTCGAGTACGAGAAGATCCACAAGAGCCAGAACTCGGTGGGATACTCATCGGACCTCTACGTCGGCCAGGAAGCCCGTGACTTCCTCACCGGTGTCTGGCCCGACTTCAAGCACCACAGCATCGACGTGGTGATCCACGAGAAGCTCTCCGGTTACGCGGGGACCGAGCAAGCGGTCGAAGGTCTGGCCGACCTCTGCCGCCGGCACGGGGTGAACATCGTCTCCGGCGTCGAGGTGACCGGATACGACGTCCAGGCTGGTGAGGTGCGTGCCGTGGAGACCTCGGCCGGGACCATCAGCGCCGATGTGGTCATCCTGTGCATGGGTGCGTGGATCCCCCGTCATTGGGAGATGCTGGGCCAGCCGATGACCCTCAACGTCGGGTTTCAGGACGGTTCGTTCGTCGAGGGCACGGACATGTGGACCTACTGGCGCCTCGAGGAGGGCGAGGTCTATTACGACGGGCCCTACTACACCGCCGACAATCTCAACCCCCCGGTGCTGCACATCGAGTTGATGAACACCCCGGTCATCGACCCCCAGACCGGGAAGGAGCTCGACGACAACGTCTACGTCTACTGGAAGAACGGGACCGAGCGCATGGAGCGCCCCGGCATCCAGGGCGGCGGGCTGCCCAAGGTGATCGGTCCGGACGCCTCGGTGGAGCCCTATGGCCACGCCAACGACGATTACCAGGCCGACGAGCAGTTCGCCGACTACTTCACCGCCTGCATGGGGATGTTCATGACCCGCTTCGAGGGGATCCGACCCGACTTCAAAGAGCGGCGCAACGGAGGGATTGGAGCATTCACCCCGGACAACATCCCCATCATCGATTGGATCCTCCCCAACGTGTACATGGTCGCCGACTCCAACCACGGCTTCAAGATGACCGGCATCGGCAAGCTGGTCGCCAAGGAGCTCGCCGGGTCCCAGCACGTCGACGGTCTCGCCCCGTTCCGTTTCGACCGTTTCGCCAACGGCACGGCCTACGGGTCGGGCACCACCCACTCCCCCTGGGTGTAGGGATTTCTGGCGGTTGGTCGATTGTGCGGTCAGGCGCGCTGAGCGCGCGTCACGACACGTTGGTCGAGGTGTTCCGGTCGAGTGTGCAGGCAAGCGCGATCAACGCGCGTGGGTGTACTCCCGTTTAGGAGGCCTGTCTCACTCGACCGGTGCGAGCAAGGTGTCGATGACCGTCTCGGGGCTATCGCGCAGCACCTTGTAGCCGAAGCGAAGCACTGCGTAACCATGGGCCACGGCCTCGTTGTCGCGGAGACGGTCACGCTCCTGATCTGCCTTGCGGGTGTGCCACCTCCTACCGTCACCTTCGACGATGAGACGCCAGGAGTGGAGGTAGGCGTCCACCGTGGCGTCCACCATTCGATAGGACATGGGCATCTGACGTGTGTAGGCGGGTAGCCGCGGGTCGTCGAGGATTCGATAGAGCAGTCGTTCCAGTTCCGATGCGGGCGGCTGATAGGCGTCCCGCTGGCGATACTCGACGATGGGGCGAAGCCGGGCCACACCCCGGGCTCCACCATTGGCCGCGATAACGCGGACGAGCTGACCGACCGTGCAGCTCCCACGGGCCAGGAGTGAATCGACCAGGGCCTCCAGACGATCCTGATCCAACTCTGCGGCCAGGGACATCACCGTCTCGGCCTCGTCGGTCACCCGGAACCCCTTCCTCCTCACCACGGCCACGTCGTGGAACCGCTCACTTCGGATGACCTTGGCGAGGGGAGACCGGGCGTTGCCGTCGGGCCCCACCATGATCACCGGTCGACCCGGGCCGAACCCATCGAATGTGTGGAGAAACGCCGCGGAGCGTGCGGCAACGATGGATCCCTCCCTCGTCAACAGGGCCGCCGCCATCTGTCTCCCACTTGGGCGCGGCAGAAGCCAGGGCATAGACCGCCGGTGCCAGCCGGATCCAGGCACCGTTCTGGACCCGGGTGAGGATCATTCTCGAGCTGAAACCAGCTCCCTCTGCCTGACGCCGGGAAAACGTCCCGTATTGGCGGGAGGCATATTCGTCGATGGCGCGGTCCGGATGCATGCCCGAAGCATTCGTTCCGCGCGATGACAGAATCAACCCCCTCGATCGCGCGGGCCTTAGTGCGCGCTGAGAGCGCCTCGATGCACACTCGAACCAAGCGGGTGAGCGAACGTGCAGGAGGACGCGCACAGCGCGCCTCGATGCACAATCGACAAGAGCGCCTCAGTCGTCGACTCCGAAGGGGCGCTCCGTCATGCCGAGATGGAGACCGTCACCCGTGTAGGGGTGGGCGCGGGCGACGTCCTCGTCGAGTTCCACGCCGATACCGGGGGCGGTGGGTGGGATGACGTAGCCGTCCTCCCAGTGGATCGGAGTCTTCAACAGCTCGGCGTGGAACCCTCCCCAGTCGCGGATGCCCTCGAGGATGAGGAAGTTGGGCGAGCAGGTGGCCAGCTGGATGTTGGCTGCACCCACGATCGGGCCGCAGTAGAGGTGGGGTGCGATCTGAGCGTTGTGGGCCTCCGCCAACGCGGCGATCTTCTTGCCCTCCAGGATCCCGCCTGCCCGACCGAGGTTGGGCTGGAGGATGTCGGCGGCTCCAGCCTCCAGGACCCGGGCGAACTCGGTCTTGGTGGACAGACGCTCGCCGGTGGCGACCGGGATGGTCGTGGATGCCGACACCCGGGCCATCCCGGTGATGTCGTCAGGCGGCACCGGCTCCTCGAACCAGAGCGGGTCATAAGGCTCCAGTCTGGAGGCGAGACGGATGGCGCCCGAGGAGGTGAACTGGCCATGGGTCCCGAACAGCAGATCAGCCGAGGTGCCCACCGCCTCCCTGATCTTCCTGACGAACTCGACCGAGAGCTCGAGACGCTGCTGGGACGGCTGATGGCCACCCATCACCGTGTACGGTCCCGCCGGGTCGAATTTCACCGCGGTGAACCCCCGCGCCAGATACTCCGCAGCGCGTTCCGCGGCCAGATCGGGGTCGAGATACACGTCGGAGGCGTCGCCCTCCTCCGGATAGAGATAGGTGTAGCTACGCAATCGCTCGTGGACCTGTCCACCCAGCAGCCGGTAAACCGGCTCGCCCAGCGTCTTGCCGATGATGTCCCAACAGGCAATCTCCAGGGAGCTGACCATCGCCATCAGGGTCACATCGGGTCGGAGGTTGAAACCGCGTCCGTACGCACTGCGCCAGAACCGCTCGATGTCGAAGGGGTCGTGACCGACCAGATGGCGATCGGCGACGTCGCGCAGCATCGCCTCGACGACTTCAGGATGAAACGTCCCGGCATAGGCCTCGCCGTAACCGACGACGCCGTCATCGGTGACCAGCTTGACGAAGGTGAAGTAGCGACCGCCGAGGGACGAGGACGGATTCGCCACCACGAAGGTCTCGACGTGGACGATCTTCACGGCATCAGCCTACGGAGCTCACAGGCTCCGGTACATGATGTGCACCGGAGTGAGCCCGTCTCGGGCATGTCTGAAGGCATCGGGGACCGTGCCCACGATCTCGAACCCGAGCGACTCCCACAGGGCGATGGCCGTGACGTTGTTGGCAACGACCCCATTGAACTGCATGGCGCGATATCCCATGTCCCGGGCACGCCCCATCACGTATTCGGCGAACGGCCGCCCTACGCCCTTTCCCTGGTGTTCAGGGGCCACCATCCACCCGGCATTGGCGATGTGGTCGGTGAGCCCGACGCCGTTTGCCGTCACATACGCCGTGCCGGCGAGATCGTCGTCGAGCCAGGCGACGAACGTGGCCTCCCGGTCTCCGTCCTTCATCCAGATGCGACGGGCATCCTCCTCGGAGATGTCCGGAGGGTAGGGATAGGTGTCGCCGGTGGCGACGACGGCGGTGATGATCTCCCAGACTGCCGGCCAGTCCGCGGGGTCGGCTTCGGAGCATCTCAGCCGCTGGTTGGCGACGGTCAAGAGAGGACGAGCTCACGTTCGGCTCGCCATGCCTCGGAACCGGAGAAATCGAAGTACTTCGTCTTGCTGATGACGATCCGGGGTCGGTCGAACAGAGCAGAAGCGAGTCGGCCGTTGTGGATGCGCACGTTGAAGTAGTGCTGGGGAGACAGCATGTCGACCGCTCTCTTGTGCATCTCCGAGGTCCGCCAGAACTGGACGTCGACCGGGTCGTCGTGGAGGACCAGGTTCGCCCAACGCTCGTCGGGCAGCTCTACGGACGCATAGGCGAGGATGCCCGGATATTTGGGAAACTCGGCCACGATCTCCGTGTTCGCCTCCTCGAGCTCCCAGGGGTCGGCATCGGGCCGCTTGTCTCCGAAGAAACCGACGACACAGGGGCCGGGGTGTGTGCGGAGCCGTTCGACGTCACAGATCAGGACGCGGTGGGTGAGACCACGGGCCCGCCAGGCCAGTTTCTGATACGGCTCGAGGACCCTGACTCCCTCTTCCACCTCGACCACGACCGACCGGACGTCCGCCAGGATCCCGTGGAGGATCCCGAGATCGCGCGCCGTCATCTCGACAGCGGTGAACGGACGTCCGGAGACGATGTCTCCGGGTCCCAAACTGACCGTTGCTGGCACCATCCCACCGTGGTTCGACTCTCGGCTCATCCTAGTTCACCGCATCCCCGGGTCGCTGCCATGCGGCATCGACGGTCTCGGGGACACGGAAAACCAACCCGGTGATGGGGTCGAGCCCACCGGCTACCGGCTGTTCAGGATGACCGAGGAGTGCTCCGACGGCTGCCACGGTCTCCAGTCGGGCGAGGTGGACCCCCAGACAT
Source organism: Acidimicrobiia bacterium (assembly GCA_035513335.1). Taxonomy (GTDB): domain Bacteria; phylum Actinomycetota; class Acidimicrobiia; order Spongiisociales; family ZC4RG35; genus JANQRA01. The sequence goes on along the minus strand of DATKCE010000010.1, from coordinate 13,546 downwards.
GCGTGAGGACCCCGGGCGAAGGTGACGCTGCGTCCCAGGTTGGACCGGCCGATGGCGAGGTCGTCGGGATCGGGGAAGACCGTGGGATCTCGGTTGGCGGCGCTGAGTGAGACCCGCACCAGATCGCCCTCGGTCACCCGGACGCCGCCCAACACCGTGTCGCTAGTCGCATAGCGATCGACCGCCGAGGCGGAGGGCTCTAGGCGGAGGGTCTCCTCGACGAAGGGAGCCACCAGGGACCGGTCGCGCCGGATCGCCCGGTGCAGGTCGGGGTCGTCGAGGAGATATCGGTAGGCGATGGCAGTACTGCTCTCCGAGGTGACGATGCCGCCGAACAGCAACACAGCCACGTTGGACACGATCTCGTCGACGGTCAGGGTGCCACTGGCGTCGACCACGGAGAGCAGGTCGCTGGAGGACAGGTTCCCGGCGACTGCCTGCTTCAGCTCGTCGAAGGCCGACAGAGCCGACCCGGGGACCTCGCCTCCGGCGGTCACGGTATGGACCGCGTCGACGATCTCGTCGTACCAGGCCAACACATCGGACACAGGGACGTCGGTCATGTCGAGCAGGCCCGCCATGACGGTCGCGGCCAGAGGTGCCGCCACGGTGGAACGCAGATCACCCCCGCCATCGGCCGCCACCCGAGAGACGAGACGACGAGCTTCACCTTCGATCTCTTCCTCGAGCTGCTGGATCTTCCCGGGCCGGAATGGCCCGGCGAACGGATCGCGGTGACGTCTGTGCTCCAAGCCGTCGAGGGACAGCATGCTGGGTCCGATCACCCGCGAGGTGGAGAAACGGGGATCGTCGACAGTGAACGTCTCAAGGTCGAGCATCACCTCGACACAGATCTGATGACTGGTCACCAGCCAGCCGGCGAGGGAGTCGATCCAGGCCACCGGCTGCTCACGACGGAGGCGATGGAGATGAGGGTGAGGGTCGACCGTGAGTTCGTCGAGAGTGAGAGCCACGATCAGCCCGAACCGGGAAAGTCGTCTCCGTGGGCAGGGATGGAATGGTCGAACGAGTGATAGTCGCTGGCGTAGTCGGTGTAGATGGCTGCCACCGTCTCCAGACCCGTTGGCGGCGTCAGGGTGCCCGCCGCGATCGAGACCAGGCCGGGACGGCGGGCGGTCCTCCAGAACAGCGTCGAGCCGCACCGTGAGCAGAATCCGTATTCCGTCCCTTCGGCGGCTTCGTACCAGGTGAGTGTGTCCCCCGATATCTCGACGTCGCTCACCGAGGCGGCGGTGGCAGCCATGAAATGCCCGGTGTGACGACGACACCGGCTGCAATGGCAGTTGACGACGGGCCGCGCCGGGCCGTCGATCACGAAGCTGACCGTCTCACAGAGGCACTTCCCTGCCAGGCCGGACGGTTCGACGCTCTCCGTGTCAGACATCAACCACCACGTCGCCGTGCCCGCCGCTCGCGCTCTCGCCCCTGGGTGCGAACTGAACCGCCGAGACGCCGGGCGACCTCGGAGGGATCGACTCCGGCCCGAGGCTGGTGACTGTCCACGATGGTGCGAATCTGGGCAATGTGCTCTGGAACGGAACCACAACAGGCCCCGACGATACGGGCACCGGCGTCGAGGGCCAGCTCGGCGTAGGACGTCATGTCGTCGGACGCGGTCGGATACCACAGGGTGCCGTCGATCATCTGCGGGATGCCACAGTTCGCCTTGGCGACGATCGCCACCTCGGGATCGGCAGCTCTCAGTTCGTCGACCGCGACCACTACGTCGGCCGGGCCGACACCGCAGTTGGCTCCGATCGCGGTGGGGACGGGTTGGGCGTCCCGCCACCAGCCGGCCAGCGCGGAGGGAGGAAGACCCATCATGGTCTTGCCGTGGGTATCGAAGCTCATGGTCGACACGATCGGGAGACCCGTGGTGGCGGCCGCCTCGACGGCGGCGGCAAGTTCCTCGGTCGAGGAGAGGGTCTCGATCCAGATCGCCTCCGCCCCCGCATCCGCGAGAGCCGTCACCTGCTCGGTGAACAATCTCACTCCGTCCTCGTGTGTCAGCGGGCCAAGAGGCTCGAACAGCTGACCGGTCGGCCCCACCGAACCGGCGACGACCACCGGGCGCGCCGCCTCATCGGCGGCGGCGCGAGCCACGTCGACCCCTGCCCGGTTCAGCTCTAGCACCCGCTCGCCGAGACCGTCGAGATCGAGTCGTGCCCTGGTCCCACCGAACGTGTTGGTGAGGATGATGTCTGCGCCGGCTTCGATGAACCCGGAGTGGACCTTGGCCACCAGTTCCGGATGCTCGACGTTCCACAACTCGGGGGTGGACCCGGCCTGGAGGCCGAGTTCGAACAACGAAGTCCCCATGCCACCGTCGGCAACGAGCCGGCCCTTGCTCTCGAGGAGCTCGACGAGTTTGTTACCCATCACGTCCGACCTTCCCGATCGACCGGGCGGGGCTGGTCACTTGAGAGACAAGTCACCGCCCGGGTCATCGAACCGAGCGGCGAGTCGCCGCTTTAGCAAGTATTTCTGGAGCGCCCGCAAGCTGGTCGATCAAATTGGCGCTATTACGTAAATCAGGCTATCAGAGTCAGGTCCGATGAGGAGGGCTCTGTTCTACAACCCCTTGGGTCGCAGCCAGCGCTCGATCATGGCGGCCGTGAAGTCGATCGCCAGGGCGAGCATCGCCACAAGGGCGCCGGCGATGAAGGTCGCGATCGGACGATTGAGCTTCAGACCCGAGTTGATCGACACACCGAGGCCACCGCCGCCGATGAAGACGGCTAGGGCAGCAGTGCCTACGTTGATCACCAGGGCGGTTCGGACTCCGGCCAGGATAACGGGGACGGCGAGAGGCAGCTCGATCCCGAAGAGTGCCTGACGCTTGGACAGACCCATCCCTCGCCCCGCCTCGATGACCGCCTGGTCGACCTGATCGAGGCCCACCATCGTGTTGCGGAGCACCGGGAGAATGGCATACACGGTAAGAGCGACAATGGCCGTTACCGCACCAGGGTTCATCGGAATCAGGAAGAGGATGAGGAGCCCGTAGGCAGGGATCGCCTGCCCGGCGTTGGCGACCCCTAGAACCGGCCCGGCGAACTTCCGGTACGCCGGCCTCGTCAAGAAAATGCCCAACGGGACCGCCACGGTCAACACGATCACCGTAGACCAGAAGGTCAGCGTCAGATGCTGGCCGACCTCGGTCACCAACTTGGAAGGTTCGAGAATGCTGGTCGTCTGGAAGTCGAAGTCCGAGTAATTCCACACCACGCCGGCCGCGAACGCCAGCAGCAGGAAGAAAGCCGGTGTTATGTATAGATCCACATTTCGCCGGATCGAGGCGGCCAGGGCCGACTCGGAGGTCGGAGCGGTGGTGGTGGCGGCTTCGGCGGTCATCGTGCCGCCTGGCGCTCTCGCTCGGATTTCTGGAGGCGATCGATGATCTCCACCAGGGTCTCAACCCGCACCACCCCGCGATACGAACCGTCCGGATTGACACAGCAGGCCGTGCCCACGGCAGACTGAAGCATCTTCTCGAGGGCGTCACGCAGGGTGTCCTCCGGTTCCACCGTCACCTGGACGGCCTTGCCCGCGTTCCGCAGATCACCAACGCCGTCGAGGGATCTGCGATCGAGCCATCTCATGGGCTGATCGTTAGCATCGAGATAGAGCACCCAGGTGCTCTCCGACGACTCGATGGCGCGGAGCACTTCCTCTCGCGATGTCGGGTCCTTGACCGTCACCACATCGTCCAACTCGATGTCGCGGGTCCGCATGAGATTGAGGCCCTTGAGAGTGGCTCCGGATCCGAGGAAATCCTCGACGAACTGGTCGGCGGGGCCGGCCAGGATCGCCTCCGGGGTGTCGTGTTGCGCGATTACCGATTGCTCCTTGAGAATGGCGATGCGGTCGCCCATCTTTATCGCTTCGTCGATGTCATGGGTCACAAACACGATCGTCTTCTGGAGCTCCTCCTGGAGTCGGAGGAACTCGTTCTGGAGTCGGTCACGGGCGATCGGGTCGACGGCTCCGAAAGGTTCGTCCATGAGCAGGACAGGAGGGTCCGCCGCTAGTGCGCGGGCCACACCGACCCGCTGAGCCTGACCGCCGGAAAGCTCCTTGGGATAGCGGCCGCGGTAGATGGCCGGATCCATCCCGACGATCTCGAGCAACTCGTCGACCCGCTGTGAGGTCCTGTCGCCGTCCCAGCCGACCAGCTCGGGGACGGTGGCGATGTTCTGTGCGATGGTCCGGTGGGGGAACAGGCCGATTTGCTGAATGACGTAACCGATCCGCCGCCGGAGCTTGTCGGGGTTGACGTGGGTGACGTCGTCGCCGTCGAAGATGATCCTGCCGCCCGTGGGCTCGATCATGCGGTTGATCAGTCGGAGAGTGGTCGATTTGCCACAGCCGGACGGACCCACGAGCACCAGGATCTCGCCGCGCTTTATATCCAGGTTGAGTTCCTTGACGGCCGGAGATTCGGTGCCCGGGTAGGTCTTACTGACATTGTCGAGGTGGATGAGAGTGTCGTCGGCCATTTGTACTCCTATCGGATTCCGGCTGAGGTGGTGGTGCGCTTGACGGCGATGAACACCGCGTCCACGGTGAGGGCCAGGAGGATGATGAAGATCGTTCCCACCAGGATGGACTCTGTCGAGTTGGGAGCTCCGAGTCGGGAAAGCCCGGACTTGATGAAGTCGCCAAGACCACCCCCTGCCACCAGGGTGGCGATGGCAGCGATTCCGGCGACGATGAGGGCAGACACCCGTATTCCGGTGAGGATCACCGGCCACGCCAACGGCAGTTGGATCTTGCGGAGCCGTTCGTTGCTCGACAGCCCCATGCCGCGGGCGGATTCGATGACCGCGGGGCTGACCCCGGCCAACCCGGTCACCGTGTTTCGGGCGATGGGCAGAAGGGCGTACATCGTGAGGGCGATGAACGGTCCCCAGAACCCGAGCCCCACGATGGGGATGAACAGGGCGAAGAGCCCGAACGACGGGATGGTCAGGAAGACGGCGTAGATGCCCAGCACCACCTCACGCGCCACCGGGCGGTTGCGGACCAGGATGCCGGTGCCCACGCCAATGATGGTGGCAAGGGCGATCACCGAGACTATGTAGATGGCGTGCTCGATGGTCCCCTCCAGCACGTTCTCCCAGCGGCTGTTGAGAAAGTCGATGAAGTTCGCCATGAGATCCCCTGATCAGGCTCGGGGGAAACCGGTTCGCCGGTCTCCCCCGAAACCCTTTTCAGCTTGTGAGTCCGATCTCCGCGAGAAAGTCGGCGGCGACGTCCTCGGGCGTCTCGCCTTCGAACGAGACACGAGTGTTCAACTCGATCATCTTCTCCTGGGTGAGGCCGTTGAGGATCGCGTCGGCGATCTCGTCGAAGGCCTCAGGGGCCTCCTGGTACTTCTCATCCCGAATGTTCATCGAGATGTTGTAGAGGATCATCACACCCGGATCCTCGACCAATGTGATGTCGAGGCCACCGATGCGACCGTCAGTGGTGAATACCTCACCGAAGTCGCACTGGTTCTCGTTGGTCTGGGTGTAGATCGGTCCGGTGTCGAGGATCTGGATCTGGCTGTCCGGAACGTCGTAACCGGTGGCCTCTTCGAAGAGGATCAGCCCGTCTGCTCGGTCCGGGAACTCCGACTCGAGGCACAAGGTGGCGTCCGGATTGGCCTCCAGGTAGTCGGCCATCGATTGGAAGTCGTAGGCCTCCCCGCCGTTCTCCTCGGTCAGCTCCGGGCTAGACACGAATCCGTAGGTGTTGTTGAACGGGGCCCGGCCCAGCCAGTGGATGTCGTTGCGCTCGAGATCCTGCTCTCGCACGGCCTCGGTCAGCTCCTGGGGATCGTCGCTCGGGGCCTCCTCGTTGGCGAGGTGCTCGGCCCAGCCGGTGCCGTTGTACTCCATGTAGACATCGATCTCACCCGACGTGAGCGCCGAGCGGGCAACCTGTGTACCACCGAGATCGACTCTGTCCGTCACGTTGGCACCTTCAGCCTCGAAGGCCTGGACGAGGATCTGGCCCAGAATGAGCTGCTCGTCGAAGTCCTTCGAACCGACGGTGATGTCGATGCCTGCGAGGTCGCCCTCGCCGTCGCCTACTCCACCGTCGTCCCCGCCACATGCGGCAATGATCATGGCCAAGACGGCGAAGATGGCAACCAGACGCGACGTGTGTCGCTTTGGTGCTTGGTGCATAGTGAATTTTCCTTGGGTTGCTTCAGATTGTCGGTTTCCCCCCAACGGTGGTGTCTATCCACCGCGGTTTCTCCGAACGGCCAGACCCGTAGGTGAAGGGTGGAGGCTCGCACGCCCGCCAGCCCCTCGAGCCATTGTCATCGTCGCTCTCAGACGAGGTTATCTGCCTGCGTACGAGCCAAAATGGCCGACGTAGGAAACCAGGAGTCTTCCGACCCCTGCAGAGAACCCTAGCCACATCCGCCCGAGAAATGCCATCCGAAGTGGGCTTTTCCTCAGGCAGTCACCCCCATCTGCATCTCCCGGAGTTCCTCGACGGGGATGTGGCACCGCTTGAACCAGCCCGGTTCAGCCTCCTCGAGCTCGGGCTCGACGGTCTCACATATCTCCCCGATTTTTCGTGGGCAACGGGTCTGGAAGACACAGCCCGACGGCGGATTCGAGGGTTCGGGAATCTCTCCCTCCAACCTGATCCTCTTGTCGTCGGCGAGCTCCGGCGACGCCGACAACAGTGCCTCCGTGTAGGGATGGTTGGGTCCCGAGAAGACCCGCTGGGACGTCCCCACCTCCATCAGCCTGCCCAGGTACATGACGGCCACACGGTCGGCGATATAGCGCACCACGTTGAGGTCGTGGGAGATGAACAGATAGGCCACGTTCTCCTCGACCTGGAGCTCGGAGAGGAGATTGATGATCGCCGCCTGCACCGAGACGTCTAGGGCGGAAGTCGGCTCGTCACACACCACCAGGGCGGGCGACCCGGCGAAGGCGCGGGCAATGGCAACACGCTGTTTCAGCCCGCCGGAGAGATGACGTGGCTTGGCGTTGTAGTGCTGCATCCCCATACGGACCTCGCGCAGCAGGCTCTTGATGCGATCCTCGCGCTCGTTGCGCTTTCCGCCCCGGAGCAGCTGGACGGCACGACCGATGATGCGGTGGACGCTGTGGCGCCGGTTGAGAGCGCTGTCCGGGTTCTGGAAGACCATCTGAACGGCCCCGATCTCCTCCTGGCCCCGGCGTTCCAACTCCGCTGCCAGCTCCTCACCGCTCAAGGTGATGACGGTGCCTTCGTCGGGAGCATGGATCCCGAGGAGCACCTTGGCCAGAGTCGACTTGCCGGACCCCGACTCCCCCACCAGGCCCACGGTCTCCCCCACCTTGATCTCGAGATCGATGTTCGACAGGGCGTACACCGGATGACCGTCCTGTATGAAGGTCTTCGATGCCCCCTTGATCGCGACCAGGGTCTTGTCACTCCGCTTGCGCTCCACAGGGTCCGGGGCCACGGTGCGGGGCAGGTTGGGTGCCTCGTCGGGAAAGTGGCAGCGGCTCACCCGGCCACCTCCCAGGTCGTTCAGGTCGGGCTCGACCTCGAGACAGATGTCTTCGGACATGGCGCATCTCTCGGCGTAGACACAGCCCTGGATCTCCGCACCCAGCGGCGGCAGCGTTCCCGGGATGGTGTCGAGGCTCATCTCATTGCGACTGCCCGCATCCGGGTTGGGGAGACAACGCAGCAACCCGACGGTGTAGGGATGACGGGGCTCGGTGAAGATGTCCTCGGTGGGCCCCTCGGCCATCATCCGGCCGGCATAGAGGACACAGGTGCGATCGCACATCTTCCGGATCACCGACAGGTTGTGACTGATGAAGAGCACCGAGGTGCCGATCTCGTCGCGGAGATCGGCGACCAGGTCGAGCACTTCGGCCTCGACCGTGGCGTCGAGCCCCGTGGTCGGCTCGTCGAGCACCAGGAGCGAGGGCTCGGAGGCGATGGCCATGGCGATCACCACCCGCTGCAACATGCCCCCGGACAACTGGTGCGGGTAGCGCTCGACCACCCGAACCGGGTCTGCGATCTGGACCTTCCTCAGGATCTCGATCACCCGCTGGCGATGCTGCGACGAGGGCACACCCAGCAACTCGAACACGTCGGCCACCTGAGTCCCGACCCGGAGTGAGGGGTTCAGAGATGTCCCCGGATCCTGATAGACCATCGAGATGTCGTGGATCCGGGCTCGACGCAACTCCCGTGGACTCAGGTCGGTGAAGTCGCGTCCTTTGAGCCGGATCGAGCCCGCGCCCACCCGGCCGTTCCGGGGCAGATAGTGCAAGATCGCCATGGCGATGGTGCTCTTGCCGCATCCCGACTCGCCGACGAGGCCATAGGACTCCCCCGGGCCGATGGCGAAGTTGATGTCACGGACCGCAGTCTTCCACTCCGTCCCGATGCGGTACTGGATGGCGAGGTCATCGACCTCGAGTACGGGCTCGTTGCTCACATTCGGTCTCTCATCATCATTCGAACGCCTGACTGATGGCGTCGGCCAACAGGTTCACCCCCACCACCAGCGAGGCTATCGCCAGGGAAGGGAACAGCACCGGCCACCAGACGTTGCCGGTGAGAAAGCCGTAATGATCGAAGATCGTGAGACCCCAGTCAGGAATCCCCGGCTGCACCCCGAAGCCGAGGAAGGAGAGAGCGAGCACGGTGAAGATGGCGTACCCCAGACGCACGGTGAACTCGACTATGACCACGCCGAGAACGTTGGGGAGGATCTCGACAAAGAGGATGTAGAAGGCGTTCTCCCTGCGCAGCTGGGCGGCGGTGACATAGTCGAGCTGGCGCTCGCCGAGCACCGCGGCGCGCACCGTCTTGGCGATGATCGGAGTGAAGACCAGCCCGATGACGATGATCACCCCGAGAGTGCTGGGACCGAGGGCGGCCAGGGCGAGCATCCCGGTGATCACCAGCGGGATGGAGAGGAAGGCATCCAGCACCCGGCTGATGATGTCGTCGACGATGCCACCGAAGTAACCGATGACCAGCCCGATGGCGGTGCCGAGGACAGTCCCGAGGACGGTGGCGGCTACGGATACCGTGATCACCCGACGGGCGCCTGCGAGGACCCGGGAGAGCACGTCACGACCGAGGTTGTCGGTGCCGAACCAGTGCTCGGCGGACGGGGGCTGGAGACGGTTGAGGATGTCCTGGGGGGTGCCTTGCGGGTCGTAGGGGGTGACGAAGTCGCCCAAGACGGCGAACACCACCCACATCGAGACGATGGATCCGCCGACCCAGAAGGTGGGAGACCGACGCAGAACCCGCCATCTATGAGCCAGCGAGGTGGCGGGAGAGGTCATCCGGAGATCCTGATCCGCGGGTTGAGGATCGAATAGGCGATGTCGGCGAGCAGCATCGAGACCTGGAAGGCGACACCGACCACCAGCACCCCGCCGGCGAGCAGCGGGAAGTCGGCGTTGCGGGCGGCGTCGAAGAGGAGCTTGCCCACCCCCTGATAACCGAACAGGACCTCGACCACGACCAAGCCACCGATGAGATAGCCCACCTGTGAGGCAATCACGGCGATGGTGGGGAGCAAGGCGTTGCGGAGCACGTCGCGGCGGATCACCGTGGAGCGAGGCAGACCCTTGAGGATGGCAGTCCGGGTGTAGTCGGCGTCGAGGGCTTCGATCACCCCGGCCCTGGTGATCCGGGCGATGTACCCGAAGAGGACCAGGACCAACGGTATGGCCGGGAGGATGAGATATCGCATCTGGGTGAAGAACCCCGACCCGGGCGGAGCGGCGGCCGTGCCCGGCAACCATCCCAGACCAACTGCGAACACGACGATGAGCACGATCCCCGAGACGAACTCGGGGATGACGGTGGCCGAGAGCCCGCCCACGGTGATGATCCGATCCGTCAGCGTCCCGCGTCGTAGGGCGGCGACGATGCCCCCGAGGAGAGCCAGGGGAACCACGATGACGAAGGCGAGGGCGGCCAGCTTCAGGGAGTTGCCCAAGGCTCGCCCCATCAGCTCGTTCACAGGGCGGGAGAAGGAGATGGAGAAGCCGAGGTCACCTGTGACGGCACTGGTGATCCAGTCCCAGTACTGGATGTGGACGGGACGATCGGTGCCCAAGCGGGCGTTGAGCGCGTCCACCGCCTCCTGATTGGCGAAGGGACCGAGAATCCGCCTGCCCACGTCGCCGGGCAGGAGCTGGGTGCCGATGAATACGAGGATGCTGAGCACGACCAGCGTGATCAGCGCCAGACCGATCCTGCGTAGTACGAATCTCGTCATCTTGTGCCCGGGGTCCGGTCGAGAGCTAGCACGAGGGCTCCCCAACTTGCGAGGAACCCTCGTGCTGCCTCAATGTCTTCAGTCGCTGAAGCTTCCGTCGACCACCGAGTAGTGACCCATACCGGTTACCTCGAGCCCGCTGAACCCCGGCCTCGTGACCGAGATGTGATCCACGTAGTAGGGGACTATGAACGGGACTTCGTCATTGAGCAGGGCCTGCATCTGACCGGCGATCTCGGTCTGAGTTTCCAGATCCGGGGCACTGGTGAACTGGTCGAACAGCGCGTCGTATTCGGCGTTGGACCAATGAGACGCATTCCACGAGTCGTCACCGAGACGCTCCGGACTGAGCAGCGGCGCGCCCAGGTACACGTTGGGAACCCCGCGATGTCCGTAGTTCACGATCCCCATGGAGGCATCGGCGGCCAGCCAGTAGTCGGTGTAGTAAGTCCCGGAGTCGTACACCCCGACATTCAGGTCGATGCCGAGCGGAGCAACGGACTGTTGGATCAGGACCGCGAGATCCTCCACCTCGAAGAACACCAGGGTGTCGAGAGGAGCCTCGAACCCGTCAGGGTATCCCGCGTCTGCCAGCAGCTGCTGTGCCTGCTCGAGATTCTGGGTTCTCTGCTCTACGGCGCCAGGGTCGTACATCGGGAAGTTGACCCAGATGGGATGGTCATTCCCGACGACGCCGAATCCACCCAACAGACCGTCGACGAGCAGGTCTCGGTCTAGAGCCAGGGCGATGGCCTGGCGGACGCGATTGTCGTCAAACGGAGGCTTGCTCGTATCGAAATACACCTGTCGGTGCTGCGCGGTGGAGATACTGCTCACCTCGACATCTGGGTTGTCGATGAGAGACGTGGCCCCCGAATAGGAGATATGAGGGATGACATCGAAGCGTCCCTCCAGGATTCCGGTCACCGCCGCCGACTCGTCGGCGAAGAACGTCACCTCCATCCGATCTGGCTGATCGCTGTTGTCACCCCAGTAGTCCTCGTTCTTGACGTACACCGCGGACACTCCCGGGTCGAAGCTCTCCACGATCCATGGGCCCGAGCCGATGAAGCTCTGCTCGTAGGCGCCCTCCTCGTACTCGGCCCAGAAGGAGGCCGGCAGGATGGCGGCGTTGTAGTTGTCCGAGCTCATGAAGAACGGGAATGCCCCGCTTGGTTGGGTAAGGGTGAACTCGACGGTTTGTGCGTCCACTGCCACCACTTGAGCGGGGTCGACGCCGTAGGTTTGGAAGGCAGGGCCGGCGTTGCCCCCCGCGATGCCCTGAACGGTAGCCACCACGTCATCTGCGGTGATTGGTGACCCGTCATGGAACGTCGCCGCCGGGTTGAGATGGAAGGTCCACACGTCTCCGGTGTCATTCGACTCCCAGCTCTCGGCCAGCACAGGCACCGGGTTCAGTTCGTCGTCGGAGAAGATCAGATACTCAGCCGCCTGGCCGAAGACGGCCAGCCCGCCTTCGTCGTTGATGAGAACAGGATCGATGCCGACCGCGGGGGTGGGTAGGGCTACACGGACCGTGGTGACATCGGGTGGTGTATCCGGCGCAGTGGTCGTGGGGCTGTCTGCCACGGTAGTGGTTACTTCCTCACCGTCTGGCGAGGTCGTGGTCGTGCTCGCGGTGTCGTCGGCACACGCCGCCAACCCCATCGCCAGAACGACGAGCATGACCCCGAAGAACCGGCTCCTCCTCATGGGGGACCTCGAATACTCTCGAGTCGAATCCACAGTGGCTGTGATCTTTGCCTTGTCCATGCTGGTCCTTGATTGTCGACGGTGGCCTCGGGCGATCCGTCGCCCGGACATTGAGGAACCTTAACCGGGTACTCCAACCGGTGTGCCTTGGAAATTCTACGATCGTCCAATCACGCATCCGTACTCCCGTTTCTCAAATAGCACAGCGACCTGGGTGGCCGACCGGGCATGGCTTGGTGGCCCGTCGCTCGTCTCGACCGTTACCATCGATGTGCACGACGGTGTCTTCGCATCGATTGCGCTGTCCGAACCTCCTTCGGACGTACCCAGGCTGCGGGGCATCGTCCTTCCCGGTCTCGTCAACGCCCACTCCCACGCCTTTCATCGACTCCTCAGGGGACGGACCCATCGCCAGGGCGGGGATTTCTGGCTGTGGAGGGAGCGGATGTACGAGATCGCTGCCGCTCTCGAACCGGCGTCCTACGAGGCGCTGGCCACCGCGGTGTACGTCGAGATGGCGATGGCGGGGATCACGACGGTCGGCGAATTCCACTATCTGCATCACCAGACCGGGAGTGTCCCTTACTCCGACCCCAACGAGATGGGCCACGCCCTGATCCGCGCCGCCCGGGCCGCCGGCATCCGCATCGCCCTCCTCGACGCCGGCTACTTCACCGCCGGCTTCGGCGATGCCGAGCTGGACCCGATCCAGACCCGGTTCAGCGACGGGACGGCCGACGCCTGGCTCGATCGCGTCGACGGCCTCATGGACACCTACCGGGACGACCCCGACGTCGTGATCGGTCTCGCCCCCCACTCGATGCGAGCGGTGCCCGAGCCGGCATTGACCCGGGCCGCAGACCAACGCGTGGACGGAATGCCCTTACATGTCCACGTCTCGGAGCAACCCACCGAGAACCGTGATTGTCTCGACGCCACCGGGCTCACGCCGGTCGGGCTGCTCGACCGTGCCGGGTTGCTGGGGTCGGACACCACACTGGTGCACGCCACCCATCTCGAAGAGGCAGACGTCACCGCCATCGGCCGGGCGGGGGCCTCGGTCTGCTATTGCGCCACGACCGAGCGTGACCTGGCCGACGGCATCGGCCCCGCCCACGAGTTGCATCGGGCCGGGACCAGGCTGTGCGTCGGCTCCGACTCGCACGCGGTGATCGACATCTTCGAAGAAGCCCGGGCCATCGAACTGCACGCCCGTCTGGCCACCGGGCGTCGCGGAAATCTCTCTCCCGAGACACTGACGGCCGCCGCCACCGGCAATGGGGCTACCTCTCTGGGCTTCCCGGGCGGCGGCCTCCAGGTCGGCGGCCCGCCGACTTCGTGGTGGTCGATCCCGACTCGCCCCGTCTGGCCGGAATCAGCGACGACACCGCCCTCGACTCCATCGTCTTCGCCGCGACATCGGCCGACGTCAGCGACGTCTTCGTCGGTGGCCGGCGCATCGTCGCCGATCGCTCCCATCCGGCCTGGGACGACGCGCGACGGGCGCTGACCGACTGGCTCCCCTAACCGGGGCCCGGCTATAGGCTC
>DATKCE010000009.1:0-44655 GCA_035513335.1 Acidimicrobiia bacterium | reverse complement strand
GAGACCGATCCCGGTTCGTCGGCTGTTCTCGACCAGGTTGCCGAACAGCCAGCGAAGCAACAGGAACACCAGGACCACCGCCACCACCTGGCCCACGACCCGGATCACCCGAACATCGCGCCAGAGGGGGGGGCGAACTCGCTGTTCGGTTTGTGGGGTCGTCACTCTGCTGGTGAGTTGATTGGAGTGGGGAGGGCGCTCCCCGGTAGGGAGCGCCCTCGATCATGGTTGGTTAACGGTACGGGGGCACGTACATGAGCCCACCGTTGGTCCACAGGTCGTTGGGGCTGCCTTCCAGTTGGAGACCGATCGGAACAATGTGACGCTCGAACATCTCCTCATAGTTGCCCACCGCCTCGACGATGGTCACGTTCATGTCTGGGGCGAGTCCCAGACCCGGGTCGAACCCATCGGCGCCGACGAAGTTCAGGATGTTGGGGTCGTCACCGTCGTACGAACCGATGTCGGCCGAGGTGAGACCGAACTCCCATGCCTGAACGGTCGCCATCACGGACCACTCCACGGCCTGCGCCCAGGCGGAGTCGCCGTCGGGCACTGCCGGGCCGAGAGGCTCCTTGGAGATGATCTCGGCCATGATGAACTGCTCCTCACCGCCGGCGCCTTCGATCGTGTCTTTGAAGGCGGCGAGCTGGCTGGCGTCGGAGGTCCAGGCCTCGCACTGACCACTCTCGTAGGCCGGTTGCAGCTGCTCGTTGTCGGCGAACACCGACGGGTTGAACGGGATGCCGCGGGCGTTGAACACCGCGGTCAAGTTCAGCTCGGTGGTGGTGCCGGAGAGCACGCAGATGGTGGCATCGGCCAGGTCCTCGAGCTCGGTGAACCCGGTCGAGGCGGGGACCATCATCCCCTGACCGTCGAAGAACGTGGTGAACAGGAAGGTGGCGCCCTCCTGACCGTCACGAGTGGCCGTCCAGGTGGTGTTGCGGATCAGAACGTCGATCTCGCCCCCCTGGAGCGCGGTGAAACGGGCATCGGCCGTGAGCGGCACGAACTCGACCGCGTCGGGATCCCCGAGCACACCCGCAGCCACGGCACGACAGAAGTCGACGTCGAAGCCGGAGTACTCACCGTCTTCGTCGACGACCCCGAAGCCGGGAAGCACGTCGTTGACACCACAGCGAACGGTGCCCCGGTCGAGCACCGCGTCGAGGATGGCGCCGGAAGTGTCACCGTCGGTCCCGGTGTCGCCGTTGTCGGGGGCAGTCGTGTCCGGTGCCGCGGTGGTGTCCGTCCCGTCATCACCTTCACCGGTGGTACAGGCGGCGAACACCATCGTCAGTACGGCAAACACTGCCACGATTTTGATTCTCTTCATTCGTCCTCCATCGATCTTGGGTACACGTGGACCGAGTCCACGTGCGTAGCGAGCGACCCTAGCCCAGGACGACACTCATGTGCGCCCGCGAAACCCAAACCGCCCTACTTGGCCGTCACCATACGGAGGAAACGACGGGCCCGCTCGGTCTTGGGCTCTTGGAGTACCTCGGAGGGTTTGCCCTCCTCGACGACCACCCCGTCGTCCATGAACACCACCCGGTCTGCCACCTCCATGGCGAATCCCATCTCATGGGTCACCACCATCATCGTCATCCCCTCCTTGGCCAACTTCCTCATGACGTCGAGCACCTCTCCCACCAGCTCCGGGTCGAGAGCAGAGGTCGGCTCGTCGAACATCATCATGTCCGGGTTCATGGCAAGGGCTCGGGCGATGGCCACCCGTTGCTGCTGGCCACCGGAGAGCCGGATCGGGTACTCGTCGATTTTGTCGAGGAGACCGACGCGCTCCAAGACGTCGTGTGCGATCCGGGCCGCCTCCTCCTTGCTCCGCTTCAACACCTTGGTCTGGGCGATGGTGAGGTTGCCCATCACGTCGAGATGCGGGAAGAGGTTGAACTGCTGGAACACCATGCCGATCTTGGTTCGCAGCGCATCGACGTCGGCATCAAGGTCGGTGATGTCCTCACCTTCGATGAGGATCGTCCCCGACGTCGGTTCTTCGAGCCGGTTGACACACCGGAGGAGCGTCGACTTGCCGGAGCCTGATGGGCCGATGACACATACCACCTCTCCCTCGTTGACGTGGAAGTCGATGCCCTTGAGGACCTCGAGATCGCCGAAGTACTTGTGCAACTCGCGGATCTCGATGACGGCAGTCACCGTGACACCGCCGCCCTCTTCTCGAGCCGGCGCACCAGCCATGTCAATGGGAGGGTGATGGCGAGATAGACCAGTGCCGCCACCGTCAGCGGCGTCGCATTCCGGATCTCGACCATGAAGTCACGGGCGAACTTGGTCAGCTCCTTGGTCAATGGCGTGGTTCCCAGCACGAAGAAGAGTGAGGTGTCCTTGATGAGGAGCACCATCTCGTTGGTGAGCGGCGGGATGATGATGCGGAATGCCTGGGGAAGGACGATGGTGTACATGGTCCGGTTCTGGGACATCCCCAGCGACCGAGCCGCCTCGGACTGGCCCCGGGGCACCGCCTCGATGCCGGCCCTGATGGTCTCGGCCATGTAGGCCGCGGCGACTATGGAGAGACCGAGGACACCGGCCCCGACCCTTCCACCAGGCATCCGGAAGTCGAAGGCGATGGGGATCCCGAACCCGATCAGGATCAGTGTGATCAGGGCAGGCAGACCCCGGAACAATTCGATGTAGCCGATCGCGAATGCCCGGTATGGAGCGATAGTCGACAGCTTCATCAGCGCCAACACGAGCGCTCCGACCAGACCGATCGCGAATGACATCAGTGTGTAGAGGATCGTGTTTCGGGCGGCGATGGTGAGCACCTCGGGGAACATGCGGCCCATCACCTCGAGGTTGAAGAAGTTGAAGCCGATCCGCTCCCAATCTCCGACCAACACCGCGAGCCCCACGACGACGGCGGCGATGGCGTACATAACCCATCTGAAGAGACGCTGGCGCTGGCGAGGTTTCATTGCCATCGAAGAAGGGGCGACCTTACCGGTCGCCCCTTCTTCATGTGGTCGGGTGTCCGGTTATGTCTCCGGGAACCAATTGTTGAAGATCTCGTCGTAAGTCCCGTCCTCGCGGAACTTGGCCAGAGTGTCATTGATCGCTGCCAGGAGATTGGGACTGTCCTTGGTGGCCAGCCCGTACTCCTCGTCGGTGTCGTAGGTCTCTACAACCGCCACGGTGTCGTCGTTGTCGGCGACATCCTGCTGGGGGACGAGGTCGAAGATCACCCCGTCGACCTCACCGGCGTCGAGGGCCAGATATGGCCCGGCAGCGTCCTCGAAGGAGACGATCTCGACTCCCTCTCCTTCCCAGTTCTCCTGCGCGTAGATCTCGCCGGTGGTGCCGGTCTGAGCGGCAACGTTCTCCAGGTCCTCCCATGTGGAGATCCCAGAGTCGACCTTGACCAACAGGGCCTGCTCTCCGGTGAAGTAGGGGTCGGAGAAGTCGATGTTCTCCGCACGCTCCGGCAGAATCGTGATCGAGGCCGCCGCGATGTCACACTGGCCGTCCTGGAAGGCGAGACCACCGGTGATCGCATCCCAGCCGGGCGTCGCCACGGTTGGCTCGAGACCCAGCTCCTCGGCGATAGCCGCCGACAACTCGATGTCGAACCCGTCGTAACCGAGCTCGCTCTCCGAGTCTTCGAACTCCATCGGAGCGAAGGGGACGTCAGTGCAGATGGTGAGAGTTCCGGGGGTGACCAGCTCCAGATCGTCGGGGTCGACAGTGGCCTCGTCACCGTTACCGCACGCGGCGAGAACGAGGGCGAGCACTGCGAGTACCGACAGAGCACGTGTCTTTGACTTCATTCGCATTTCCTCCAGTTGATGACAGACCGGGGCCTGTGAGACCAAGAGCGTATCCAATGCTCGCCCCGAGGGCCACATGGCATCGACGCGGCGGCGGGACAGTATGCTCCCCGGCTCCTAGTCGATCTGGAGGGATCGGTCATGAAAGAGATTCGTCGGACCAAGTTCCTCGCCCTCCTCGCGGTGCTTTCACTGGCACTGGCGGCATGTGGTGACGATGGCTCCGAAGCCACGACGACCACATCCGATGAGGCGGACTCGTGCGCGGTCGAGAGCCTGAATATGGTCAACCCCGGTCAACTCACGGTGGCCACCGGAGAGCCGGTGTTCCCCCCTTGGATGGGCGTCGGGGACGACAATTTCGACGTGCCGGAGTCAGGCACCGGGTTCGAGGGAGCCCTTGTCTATGAGCTCGCCGCCGAAATGGGGTTCTCCGACGACCAGGTGACCTTCGTCCGTACCGGGTTCGACGAGTCCATCGCACCAGGACCGAAAGACTGGGACTTCAACATCCAGCAGTATTCGATCACCGCCGAGCGGGACCAGGTCGTCGACTTCAGCGATCCCTACTACGAGACCCAACAGGCCCTAGTCACCTTCCCAGACTCCCCTTATGCCGAGCCATCCTCCATCGAGGACCTCGAGGGCGCCGTGCTCGGTGCCGCGATCGGGACCACCAGCCTCGACTTCGTCGAGGACGTGATCCAACCTGACACCGCACCCAGCGTCTACGACGAAAACGTCGACGTCGAAGCGGCGATGAACGCCGGGCAGATCGATGGCTTGGTGGTCGATTTGCCGACGGCGTACTTCATCACAGCGGTCCAGGTGGAGGGGTCGATCATCGCCGGCGTCTTCGAAGCGCAAGCCGAATCACCGGATGAGTTCGGTCTCCTCTTCGAGGAAGGCAACCCTCTGGTCTCATGCGTGAACCAAGCCCTGGCCACCCTCAGAGACGACGGGACCCTCGCCGCCTTGGAGGAGGAGTGGCTCACCCAGGAGGGGGACATCCCGGAGATCGGTGGGTAGTAGTCGTCGTTTCTCCGAGCAGTGACGATTGTGCCCCGGTTCGGGTGAAGGCCGGGGCGTGACCGGCCCGCCTGACGACATCCGGGGCCCAAGCCTCTGGACCTCGATCCGACGACCCCGCCGCCACCGCGAGGAGGGCGCGCGTGCCGCCGTCATCGCCGCGATATCCACGGTGGCGGTCCTCGGGCTGATCCTGTGGTGGGTGCTCTCGTCCGAGGCCTGGCCCGAGGTCCAGCGGCAATTCTTCAATCCCAGCCATTTCATGGCGGCCTGGCCTGCCGTGCTCGGCGGCTTCTGGCTCAACATCCAGATGTTCGCCGTCGCGGAGGTGTTGATCCTGATCGCCGCCCTGATCCTCGCCATGATCCGCGCCCTGCGCGGCCCGGCCTTTTTCCCGCTTCGCGCTCTGGTGATCGGGTTCATCGACCTGGTCAGGGGAATTCCCATCATCCTGCTGATCCTGCTCCTTGGATTTGGCGTGCCTGCCCTCCAACTGCCGGGAGTGCCCAACAGTCCACTCTTCTGGGGTGTGGCGGCGTTGGTGATCAGCTATAGCGCTTACACCGCCGAGGTCTACCGGGCCGGGATCGAGTCGGTGCACGAGAGCCAGCGAATGGCGGGGCGGTCGCTCGGGCTCACCCAGGTGCAGTCTCTCCGCTACGTCACGGTGCCCCAAGCCATCCGCAACGTCATCCCGGCCCTACTCAACGGGTTCGTCAGTCTGCAGAAGGATGTCGCGCTCGTCTTCGTCCTCGGGGTCCGGGAAGCGGTCAGGGAAGCTCAGATCTACAACGCCCGCACCTTCAACTACACGGCTTACGTGGCCGCGGCAGTGTTGTTTCTGGTGGCGAGTGTCCCGGTGGCCCGCTTCGCCGACTGGTACACCGAGCGGGTACGGCGACGCCGACAGGGTGTGGGGGGCGTATGACGGCGAAAGTGGAGGTGAGGGGGCTGGTCAAGTCGTACGAGGGCAAGGTGGTGCTCCGGAACGTCGATCTGGAGGTGGCCCCACACGAGGTGGTCTGTCTCATCGGCTCCTCGGGATCCGGCAAGTCGACACTGCTCAAGTGCATCAACCTCTTGGTGCCGATCGACGAGGGGGACATACTCCTCGATGGCGCCTCTATCACCGACCCGATGGTCAATCCCAACGTCGTGAGGCAGAAGATGGGCATCGTGTTCCAGGCGTTCAACCTCTTCCCGCACATGACGGTCCGACAGAACATCATCCTGAGCCCCGCGAAGGTCCACGGGATCTCCAAACGCGAAGCCGATCAGCGGGCGCGAGAACTCCTCGAGCGGTTCGGTCTGGCCGAGAAGATCGACGAGTACCCGGACCGACTCTCCGGCGGCCAACAGCAGCGAGTCGCCATCATGCGGGCCCTGGCCACCCGGCCCGAGCTGATGCTGTTCGACGAGGTCACCTCGGCGCTCGACCCAGAGCTGGTCGCCGAGGTCTTGAACGTGATCCGGGGGCTCAAGGACGAGGGGATGACCATGGTCATCGCCACCCATGAGATGGGATTTGCCCGTGACGTGGCCGACAAGGTGTGCTTCCTCGACGATGGCGTGTTCCTGGAGACAGGCACTCCCGGGCAGATCTTCGAGGCTCCGTCCGAGCCGCGCACCAGGCAGTTCCTGCAGCGGATCGTCGACGCCGGTCGGCTTTGAGGACGAGCGCCGACCCCGCCGAACTGGCCGAGCTGTTCGCCGCCGACCGAGACACGCATCTCTACGGGTTGGCCGACCTCGAGGAGCCGTTCTGGTCGAACAGCACCTGGTACCGGGATGGACTCGCGGTCGTCGGCGTCGTCTCGGTAGGAGATCGCTGGGTCACCGGATACGCGATGTCGCGTGTCGCCCCCGATGAGACCCTGGAGCTGCTGGCTGAGATCCACGATGAGATCCCGTCTGGCACCTGGGTCACCGGGCCCATCGGGATGTTCGAGGCGATGTCGCCTGTGCGACCCGCGAGAGACATCGGGGCCCACTGGCGGATGATCCTCGATGAGCCGGTCGCCGTCGCCGGATCGACGCAAGCACTCCCGCTCGGTCCGGACGATCTCGACGCCCTGGTCGACCTGCACGCCTCCGACCAGGGCCGGGCGTTCTTCCTGCCGGCGATGCTCGCAGGCAACCCTTTCGTGGGGATCTGGGACGACGGCCGGCTGGTCGCCTCCGCGGGAACCCACGTGGCCAGTCTGCGACATGGTGTGGCCGCGGTGGGCGCGGTCATCACCCGGCCCTCACATCGCGGCCAGGGTCTGGGAACAAGGGTCACCGCCGCCCTCTGCCGGATGCTCGCGGACGACTACGAGACCGTCGGGCTCAACGTGGAGATCGGCAACGCGCCGGCACTGCGTCTCTACGACCGTCTCGGCTTCCGCAGCGTCTTCCAATACGAGGAAATCCAACTCCTCTGACCCGTTCTGTGAACGGAGCGCGAGAATTATTCTCCGCTGGCGTTCACAGAACGGTCAGGAGACCGCGAGGAGGATCCGCTCCACCACGGAGTCGGGGTCCATTCCCACGGATTCCATCACGTCGGTCGCGGATCCGAAGGGCAGGAATCGGTCGGGCACGCCGATGTTGGTGATCTCCTTCACCAGGCCCGCGGCGGCGAAGGCTTCCATCACCGCGGCACCGAAGCCGCCTGCCACCACGTTGTCCTCGAGGGTTACCACGTGACGCACCGGCGTCGCCCACTCGACGATCCGAGGGTCGAGTGGCTTCACCCAGCGTGCATTGACCACCCCGGTATCGATGCCCTTGCCGGAGAGCTCGGCCGCAGCCTTCTCGGCGACCTCCACCATCCGTCCCACCGCGATCATGAGGACGTCCTCTCCTTCGTCGAGTAACTCGGCCTGCCCGATCTCGAGAGGTTTCACCGGCAACGCCGGGACCGAGACGGCACCGCCCTTGGGGTACCTGATGCCCATCGGCCCGTCATGGTCGACCGCGGTCTCGACCATGGCGCACAGCTCGCTGGCGTCGGAGGGGGCGCCGATGACCATATTGGGGATCATGCGCAGATAGGAGAGGTCGAAGACGCCGTGATGCGACGGGCCGTCGGGCCCGGTGACACCCGCCCGGTCGATGAGGAACGTGACTGCCAGGTCGTGGAGGGCGACGTCGGCCACGATCTGATCGAAGGCGCGCTGGAGGAACGAGGAGTACAGGGCGACCACCGGGCGCTTGCCCGCCATCGCCATGCCGGCGGCGAGGGTCACGGTGTGCTGCTCGGCGATCCCGGTGTCGAACACCCGGTCCGGGAATCGCTGCGCCATCTGCTTCAGACCAGAGCTGGAGATCATCGCCGCAGAGATCCCGACGAGGTCGGGACGTCTCGCTGCCGCCTCGGCCACCGCCCGACCGGCCACGTCGGTGAGCTTCAGCTCAGACTTGTAGGCCTTGCCCGTGGCAACGTCGAAGGCTGCCACCCCGTGCAGCTTCTCCTCTTCGTCCTCGATCGCCGGGCGGTAACCGTTCCCCTTCTCGGTGATGACGTGGACCACGACCGGCTCCCGGTAGGTCTTGGCCTGCTCCAGGGTCTCCTCGATGACCTCGATGTCGTGCCCGTCGATGGCTCCGGTGTACTTGATGTCGAGGGCATCGAACACGGTGGCGGGCTCGAGGATCTGCTTGACCGCATCCTTCATCCGGCTGGCCATCTCGTCGGCCGTCTCCCCGACCAAGGGAATGCCGCGCAGCATCCGGCCGATGGCGTGCTTCGCCTTCTCGTACCGGGGATCGATCCGGTAGTGGGCGATGTTGGAGAGGGCGGCGAGGCCACCGACCGTCGGGGCATAGGAGCGTCCGTTGTCGTTGAGGATGATGATCAGACGCTCGGGACGGGCGACACTGATGTGGTTGAGGGCCTCGTATGCCATGCCGCCGGTGAATGCGCCGTCGCCGATGACGGCCACGGTCCAGCCGTCGTATCCGGCGAGGGCATGGCCGAGCGCATAGCTGAGGGAGGTCGAGGCGTGGCTGTTCTCCACGAAGTCGTGCTCCGACTCGGCGCGGCTCGGGTAGCCGGAAAGCCCTCCGGTGTGTCGTAGCGAGTCGAACCGCCCGCCACGGCCGGTGATGATCTTGTGCACGTAGGCCTGATGCCCGACGTCCCAGATGATCCGATCACGTGGCGACTCGAACACACGGTGGAGGGCCAGGGTGAGCTCTACGACTCCGAGGTTCGGCGAGAGGTGGCCTCCGGTCCTGGAGACCTTGTCGAGGATGAATGCGCGGATCTCCTCGCTCAACGTGGTGAGTTCTTCCAGGCTGAGCGAGCGAAGATCCGAAGGTTGGGAGATCGATTCGAGCATGGGCTGGTTTGCCGGGCGGGCAGGTACAGCCTAATTGGCTGCAGTTCCTGCGCCTCTTTCGTCGAGGGGGATACGAATGGTGAACGTCGACCCCGCTCCGAGCTGGCTCTCCACGGACACCGACCCGCCATGGCTCTCGGCGACGTGCTTGACGATCGACAAGCCCAGACCGGTGCCTCCCGTCGACCTGGAGCGGGCGGCGTCCACCCGATAGAACCTCTCGAAGACGCGCTCGATGTCACGCGTCGGTATCCCCTCCCCGGTGTCGGTCACCGATATCACGGCCTCGTCACCGACGCCGGCCACCTTCACCGACACCGAGCCACCTTCCGGGGTGTATCTGATGGCATTGTCGAGGAGGTTCCTGAACGCAATGGCCAGGTCTCTCTGATTGACCATCGCGGTCACGTCTTGGGTGAGTAGCTCGAGCACCAAGCCCTGGGAATCCGCCTCACTCCTCACCCGCTGCATTTCCTCGCCGACCAAGTGATCGATCCGCACCGGCCCCACCTCCGGGTGTTCCTTCTCCAACCGGGACAGGTCGAGCAAGTCCGCCACCAGCCGGTCGAGTTGGCGCGCAGAGCCTTCGATTCGGGCCGCGAAGCCGACTGCCGATTCGTCCCCGCGCTCCAGCGCCATCCGCAGCGCCTCCGAGGAGGCGATGATCGTGGAGACCGGCGTCTTCAACTCATGTGAGGCGTTGGCAACGAAGTCCCTCCTGATCGAGTCGATTCGCTCTCGCTCGGTGATGTCGACCACCGCCAGTAACACCCGGTCGTCGCCCACGAACGGTGTGGCGACTGCCCGCAACCGCCGCGTGGGGCTGCCGTGATCGACGAGGCGGGTCTCCTGGTCGCGACGGTGGCGCGCCGTTAGCACCGCCGTCTGGAATTGGAAGGGAGCGAGCCCGGAGAGCTCATCGGGCACCGAGCCCAGGATGGCGTATGCCGACGGATTGGCGTACACCACCCGATCGGACCCATCGAAGAGGATGGTGCCCTGAGACAGCGCCCCGAGGACTACTTCCAGCGTGGCCGTGGTCTGCTCGGCGTCGGACAGACGGGATCCCACCCGACTCGCCAGGGTCGACAGCGCCAAACCCAGCTGGTCGAGCTCCCACACCTTCGAACGGTGGGGCATGATGTCGATGTCGCCCTCCGAGATCGCAAGGGCTTGGTCGGTGAGCTCACTGATCGGACCGGTGAGTCGTCGTGCCAGGAAGGCTACGAGTGCCACCCCGACCAAGCCCAGCGCCGCGGCGGCAATGAGGATGCTCGACCTCACCGCACCGAGCCGGTCGTCGATCACCTGCGCGGACAGCGAGGTCCTCACCACCAGCTCATCGTCGAGGATGGCTACGTAGCGCTGCTCGATGTCGGTGCTCCCGCTCACCCTTTGGTCCTCTCCGATCTCTCCTCTGAGGGCAGAGTCCACCTCCGGTCGGCCGAGATGGTTCTCCATGCTCGTCGGATCCGAATGCGAATCGGCCAGCACAACACCGTCCACGTCGATGAGCGTGGCCCTCATCCCGGTCACATCGAAGACGTCGCCCGCCCACATCTGGTAGTCGTCGGGATCACCCGGGATGCCGTCGGCGGCGAGACGGGCCGCTACGAGCAGGTCCTCGTCAACGTCGTCGATGAGATTGGCTCGTGTGGTCCTGTCGGCGGCGAGCCACATCAGCCCGATCAGGAACAGATAGGCCGCCGCGTAGTAGATCAGGAAGCGGGAGGACAGCCGGGTCGTCGGGCGGCTACTCATCCACGAACTTGTAGCCGAGCCCACGGATCGTGACGATGTGTTTCGGCTGCGACGAGTCGGCTTCGAGCTTCTCCCGCAGTCGCTTGATGTGGACGTCGAGGGTCTTGGTGTCACCGAAGTACGAGGGGCCCCACACCTCGTCGATGAGCGTGTGCCGCGCCGCCAGGCGGTTCTTGCGCCTCATCAACGACTCCAGCAGCTCGAACTCCTTGGGCCGCAGCTCCACCTCGGTGCCTGCAACCCTGGTTACGTGGGCGTCGATGTCGAGCTCGATGGCACCTCCGCGCAGGACCTCGTTCGACTCGGCGAGGAGCCCGCTCTTGTCGGCCCGGCGAAGATGGGCGCGGACACGGGCGATCAACTCCCGCATCGAGAACGGCTTGGTGATGTAGTCGTCGGCGCCCAACTCGAGACCGGTCACCTTGTCGGCTTCCGAGTCCTTGGCGGTGAGCATGATGATGGGGACGTCGGAGGAGAGACGGATCTGGCGGCACACGTCGAGACCCGACATCTCGGGGAGCATCAGGTCGAGCAGCACCAGATCGGGTGAGTCGCGGCGCGCCGCCTCCAATCCGGCGAAGCCGCTCTCGGCCACGGAGACTTCGAAACCCTCCGCCTCCAGGGCGTAGCGCACCGACTCGGCCAGACCCGGCTCGTCCTCGATGATCAGGATGTGGCGAGCTCGCCGCTCACTCGTGGTTGTCATCGATCGGCCCGACCATGCCATCCTCGTCGAACTCGGCTCGCTCCCCTGTGATCAGGTACCCCGTCTGCTCCCCGAAGTCGACTGCCTGGTCGCCGATGCGCTCCAGGGCGCGTGACACCATCAGCATCTTGGTCGCCCACTCCAGCCGCTCGGGACTGTCCCTGACCGCCACGGTCTCCTTGTACATGTTGGCGTTGAGCCGGTCGACAGGTTGATCCATCGCCGGCAGCAGACGCGCTTCATCGACGTCTCCACGCAGATACGCCCCGATCGCGGTCCGGATCATGGGACGGACCAGGTCACCCATCTCCCTGACCTGCTCACAGATCCGCTCCACACGCGGCAACCCCTCGTTGAACTGGGCGATCTTGGCGATGTTCACGCACTGGTCGCCCATTCGCTCGAAGGTGACGTTGAGCTTGATGAGAATTGTCATCCGGCGAAGGTCGGAGCCGAGTGGCTGGTTGCGTGCCATGAGCGCGGTCCAGTCCTGGTGCACCTCGCCATAGGTGGCGTCGATGCCCTCGTCCATCTCGATCACCTTCGCCGCCAGCTCCACGTCGTCGCTGGTCACTGCCTGAACCGCCTTCTCGACCATTTGCTCGGCGCGCTCCACCATGGACAGAACCTTGCGCTCGAGCTCGGCCAGCTCTTGATGGAAGTGAATGTTGGTGTCTTTGATATCCGTCATCCGAATCTACCCGTGATGTAGTCCTCTGTGTCCTTTTCCAGAGGTGAGGTGAACAACTGGTCGGTCGGGCTGTACTCCACCAGCCGACCGGTGCGCATCCCTTTGTCGTTCAACTTGACGTTGAAGAACGCCGTCTTGTCGCTGACCCGGGCCGCCTGCTGCATGTTGTGGGTCACGATGATGATCGAGTAGTTCTCCTTGAGTTCCAGCATCAGCTCCTCGATGCGCAGGGTGGCGATCGGATCGAGGGCCGAGCAAGGCTCGTCCATGAGGATCACGTCCGGCTTGGTGGCTATGGCACGGGCGATGCAGAGTCGCTGCTGTTGTCCACCCGACAGCGAATACCCCGACTCCTCGAGCTTGTCCTTGACCTCGTCCCACAGGGCGGCGTCTTCGAGCGCCTCCTGGACCAAGACCTCCATCTCGGCCTTGGAGCCGCGAAAGCCGTTGATCCGCGCCCCCCAGGCGATGTTGTCGAATATCGATTTGGGGAACGGGTTGGGCTTCTGGAAGACCATCCCGATGGTGCGACGGACCTCGACCGGGTCAACGCCGTCGTCGTAGATGTTCGCACCGTGATAGTGGACCTCGCCGGTGGTCCGGGCCGTCGGGATGAGATCGTTCATCCGATTGAGCGACCTGAGAACCGTCGATTTGCCACAGCCCGAGGGCCCGATCAGGGCAGAGATCTGATTCCTGCCGAAGTCGAGCGAGACATCGGCCACGGCGAGGAAGTCGCCGTAATACACAGACATGTCCTTGGTCTCGATGACTGCGGGCGAGCGGACACCCTCGGCGGTGGTCTGGTCTTCGGATTCGGGTTGTGAGGCCATTCGCTCCTCGATCAAATCGCTCATGGTGGTCTCGGTCGAGGTCTCGTTGCTCATTCGGCTCTCCTGGAGTATCGGTTGCGAAGTATCACTGCGGCAGCATTGAGGGTCAGCAGGAGCAGCAGCAAGGCGATGCTCGCCGCCGCGGCGATGTTGCGAAACTCATCCTGAGGGAAGGAGGTCCATTGGAAGATCTGGATCGGGAGGGCGGTGAACTTGGAAAATGGGCCTGATGGGTCGGTGGTGATGAAGGACGCCGCCCCAACCAGGATCAAAGGAGCGGTCTCACCGACGGCGCGTGCCACCGCCAGGATGGTGCCGGTGAGGATCCCGGGAAGGGCAACGGGGATGATTTGGCTGCGCACGGTCTGCCATCGGGTGGCCCCGAGAGCCAGACCGGCATGGCGAATTGTGTCCGGCACCGACTTGAGCGCTTCCTGGGCGCTGATGATCACCACCGGAAGCGTCAGCAGGCCAAGGGTCAGGCCGGCAGCGACCACAGTGCGACCGTTGTCCGACGGGGGAACGCCGTCGGTGAAGATTGCACCGGAGGTGAACGGCTCGAGGACCCGGACGAAGATGGCCAGGCCGAGCATGCCATAGATGATCGAGGGCACGCCGGCGAGGTTTTTGATGTTGGTCTGGATGAACTCGTTGACACGGGTCGGCTTCGCATACTCCACCAGGTAGATGGCGGCGCCCACCCCCACCGGCACGGCGAACGCGACCGTGATCAGCACCAGCCACGCCGACCCCATGATGGCGGTGCGGATCCCGGCGATCTCGGGCGTTGAGTTCTGCGGTGTGGTCAGGAAGGTGGGGTTGAACCACGCCCTCCACTCGATGGTCACCTGGTCGGGTTCTAGATCGGGGAAACGGTCGGCCGCGAAGCCAGCGGCAACGACCTCCTCGAAGCCCTCGGGATCGAGCAACGAGGGCACCAGCTCGTAGGAGGCGATCACGTCCGGGACTACGACCCGCTCGTTGACCAGCTGAACGACATCGGCCTGACCCCTCGCGCCCAGGTCGCACCCGGTTGGTGGTTGGTCCGATCCGCAGATCTCCGCCCAGACCTCCTCCGACTCGAACACCAGCCGGTCCTCGTAGAAACGCTGGTCCCGTTCCATACGGCGGCCCACCCCGCTGGAGACATTGGCCTCGAGAAGCCCTACCAACTCGCCGTACTCGAGATCTCCGAGCGCGGTCGTCTCCGGGTCATAGCCGAGGCCGGCAACGATGTCTTCCGGATCGTTCTCGTTGATCATGGCCACGAGACCGAACGAGTCGTTGATGATGGTGTAGAGCAGGGTGGCCAGTGCCAGCACGGCGATGGTCAGCATCGCCAGGCAGAACATCTTGAATGCAAACGCCTTTCGGCGTCGCCTGTCGAGAAACCCGCGGTACTGGTCGGGACCGGGAAACAGCTCTTGTGAGGGGCGCTCGGGGGCTTGGACCGTCATTCGTAGGCCTGCCTGAAGCGCTTGACGAACCGTCGGCTCAAGGAGTTGAGGCCCAGCGTCATGAAGAAGAGGGTGAGACCGATGGCGAAGATCGAGTTGTAGTCGATGGTGTTGTAGCCGAGGTCGCCGCTGGCCGTGATGACCACGTAGCCGGTCATCGCCTGGGCACCCTGAAACGGGTTGAGGATGTAGCCGAACAGGGAGTCTTGACCGAGGGCGAAGTTCCGAGGCGAGGCTCCCGCCGCCAGGGTGACCACCATGGTCTCACCAACGGCCCGGGACATGGCCACCACGAAGCCGGCGGCGATTCCGGACAGCGCCGCCGGAACCACGACCCTCGTGGAAACTTCGAGCTTGGAGGCACCGAGGGCATAGGCGGCCTGTCGGAGCGAGTCGGGGACCGCGCGCAGAGAATCCTCGGCGAGTGAGCTGATCAACGGGACGATGAGGATTCCCACCACGATTCCCGCCGAGAGGACGTTGAAGAAGCCGACCACGTTGGCCCCGAACATCGAGCGCAGCACCGGGGTCATGAAAGTGAGGGCGAAGAAGCCGTAGACGACGGTGGGGATCCCAACCAGGACCTCGAGGACGGGCTTGAAGAACCCGCGCACCCGCTCCGAGGCGTACTCGGAGAGGTAGATGGCCGAGGCGAGACCGATCGGGACCGCTACCACCATGGCGATGAGGCTGATGTAGAGAGTCCCGAGGATCAGGGGCCAGATCCCGAAACCACCGACCTGGGGCTGCCAGATCGTGGTGGTGAAGAACTCGGCCACCGAGACCCGTTCGTCCTGGAAGAAGAGCAGCGATTCGCTCCCCAGCTCGTAGACGATCCCGATGGTGATGGCGATCGAGATGACGCCACAGAAGAACAGAAAGCCCCGGATCGCCAGCTCACCCCATCTGGGTCGCTTCTGGAAGGGCATCGGTGGCTCTTCGATCCCGACTCGTTGCTCTGAAGTCATCCCCGTCCTCGTTGCCTCTGCTGATCGCCGGCGGTGGAGCCCGATCGCCTGTGCGACCGGGCTCCAGCCATCTGGTGGACTACCAGCCTGCGGCGGCCGCGATGTTGTCGGCTGCCTCCTGCAGTCTCTCGTCCGGTGCCGGGAAGTAACCGACCCGTCCGATCAGGTCGTTGACGTTGTTCAGGTAGTAGGCCATGAACTCGGCGACCTGAGGCTTCTCCTGAATGACCGCCGGAGCGGTGTACATGTACAGCGGCCGTGCGATCGGGTAGGTGTCGTTATTGACCGACTCGGCGCTGGGCTCGACTCCGTCGACGGTCACCACCTGCAGGTCGGCGGCGTTCTCCTGGTAGTAGGCGTATCCGAAGTACCCGATGGCACAGGTCGAGCTCAGGTCGCCCTCCGTGCAGCCGTCCTCGGCGACGCCCCGCACCGTGAGGTTGTCGTCCTCGCCAACGATCTCTGCGATCGAGGAGAGGATCGGGGGCGGATCTGCCTCTTCGAATACCACCTCGTTGAAGTAGTCGAACGTGCCCGAGTCAGCGCCCGGCGAGAACAGCTGGATCGGGTGAGCCGGGAAGTCCGGGTTCACGTCGGCCCAGGTGGCACCGGCGTCGGTGAGTGAGAACGCGTTGGCGATCTCCTCCAGGGTCAGTTCCTGGGCGAAGTAGTTGCCCGGAGAAATGACCAGGGAGAGAGCGTCGCTACCCACGCGAACCTCGATCGGCTCAGCGCCCCAGGTCTCCGTGCAGGCGGTAAACTCCTCATCGTTGATCGCTCGGGATGCGTTGGCGATATCGGACGCGCCTTGCTCGCAGAACCGCTCCAGCCCGCCACCGGAGCCGATCGAGTCGATCGAGTACTCGGGGCCGCCCTCGTCGATCCACTGGGTCAGGACCGCCGTGGACAGGGGGAAGACGGTTGACGAGCCGGCGATGCCGACGTCGACGCCGGGGTCCACGTCGAGAGGATCAATGATCGGAAGACCCCACTGGGAGGTCTCCCCATCTCCCATGTCGTCATCGTCGTCGCCCATGTCGTCTCCGTCGTCGGGCGCCTCCGTCGGGTCGGGCTCTTCGGTCGCGGCCGTGGTCGTGACTTCGTCACCACCGTCGTCGCCGGTGTCGCCACTTCCGCACGCGGCCAGCACCAGAGCCAGCACGGCGACGAGCGCGAGCAGTCTTCGCTGTTCCATTCCAGTTCATCTCCTCATGTTGTTGAGAACTCCCAGGAACATAGGAATCGGGGTTAACCCGTCGGCAATGACGAGATGAACGGGAGGTGAATCTTGTGAACCCTGGATTCCAGGCCTCGCGGCGTCTACGACCTTGGGTTCTCAGATGGGCGGACCACGGCGTGTATGACGATGATCAACGCCACCACGACCAGCGACAGCCACACCACCCAGTCTCCGAAACGTACATAAGGGGTGTCCTCCTTGCCCAGCGGCACGTCGACGACGAAGGTCCCCACGTGGTCGGCCGGATACCACATAAGGAGCCGGCCTCTCGAGTCGAAGGCGGCCGAGACCCCGCTCACCGCAACCAGCACCGCGGGTCGACCGGACGCCACCGCCTTCACCGCCTCATAGCTCGCCTGTTGGGGCTGGGCCCACGTGCCTTGGAACGTCTGGGTCC
Organism: Acidimicrobiia bacterium; assembly: GCA_035513335.1. Lineage (GTDB taxonomy): Bacteria > Actinomycetota > Acidimicrobiia > Spongiisociales > ZC4RG35 > JANQRA01. The sequence goes on along the minus strand of DATKCE010000009.1, from coordinate 27,439 downwards.
CTCCCTGGACGACAGTCAGGTCTACGTCCAGTCGGGCCAGTTCACGTCGCATGTCGGGGAAGGTGGACTCATACGAGATGAGCGGGCCGATGGTGAGGCCGGCGGTTCGCATCACCACCGGTCCCTGACCACGAATGCGGTCTTGGGTCGCCGCCTGGGTGAAGTCGGACACCCAGCCAAACAGGGGACGGAGGGGGATGTATTCACCGAACGGAACCAGCCGCCGCTTCCCGTACGACTCCGACGCCGGTCCATCCGACGTGAACTGGACCGTGGTCTTGACGATGCCCGTCTCCGATCGAACGTCGACGTTCACGAAGAGGTCGGCCCCAATCGCGTCCGTCATGGCCTGAAGTCGCTCACCGACGGTCTCCTCGAGGAAGGGGTCGTAAGCCACGCTGGTCTGGCCCCACACCACGAAGTCGACATCATCGCCTCCAGCGAATGCGTGAGTTTCCTCGATGTGGGCGTCGAGGCGAGCAGCACGGTCGTCGAACACCCCCGGCTGGACGCCGCCCACAGTGATCGACCCCGCCTCGGGCGGATCCGACCGGAGCACTCCGAACAGGGCAAGTGACAGCGGGAGTGCCAGGGCGATGGCGACGGGGGCGAGCCATGGAGGCTTCCCGGTTGCTCGCGGAGTGATGGCGACTGCAAGTGCGGCATTCGAGGCGGCCATGGCCCAACTGAGCAGCCACACTCCGCCGAGCGCGGCTCCCTGGAGGATGGGTCCCACCTGCCACTGACTGAGCCCGAGCAGACCCCAGGTCCCGCCGAGGTACTCCCAGGATCTGAGTGCCTCCGTTACCAGCCACACCGAGGGGACCAGGACCAGCCCGAGTCCCCTTCGTTCCGATGTCGTGCCCCGACCCCAAGCCCACCAGCAAGCCAGACCAAGTGGCAGCCAGAACAGGCCGACGAACGCCGAGAGAGCGATGGTGAAGACGCCGGTGTACGGGATCACCCAGGAGTGAAGAGCGGTGAGATATCCGGCGCCGGCCAGCCAGCTCCTCGTCAGGGCGTCTCGTCGGTTCGGGGCGATGGCCACCAGAACGAAGATTGGAGCAAGCCCGATCCAGCCCAGCCACCACAGACCGGGCTCGGGAAAGGCTAGGGCCAACACGCCGCCGAGCCCCAGGGCGGCCAGCCGGGCCAACCACCGACCGGCGCTCGAGTCCATTCCTGGCGCCGGCTTGTCTTGACTGGTTGCCCCCACGGGCATCAAGGTGACTCCCTGTGGAGCGTCCCTCTCGATGCTACGAGGCGTGAGCGGTCAGCCGACCTGGCCCTGTGCCGTTATGCCCAACTCTGCCAGGAGCCCGCGCACGCGTCGCTCGATGTCGTCGCGAATCACCCGAACCTCCTCGATGGGCTTGCCCGCCGGGTCATCCAACTCCCAATCCACATAGCGCTTGCCCGGAAACACCGGGCAGGCATCCCCACAACCCATCGTCACCACGATGTCGGCGGCCCGGATGATCTCGTCGGCCCACGGCTGAGGGATCTCTGTGCCGATGTCGATCCCCTTCTCGGCCATGGCGGCGACGGCCACCCGGTTGACCGACTCCGCCGGCTCGGAGCCGCCGGAGAAGACATCCACCTGATCGCCGGCGAGGTGTCGCATCCAACCTGCGGCCATCTGAGACCGGCCTGCGTTGTGCACACAGAGGAAGAGGACGCTCGGATTGAGATTCAGTTCCGACTCCATGCGGACCAAAGCGCGGAGGCGGTCACGAGCGAAGCGCTCTGCGATCAGCGGAACCCATGTGCTGTTGGTGGCTCGTTGCACGAGAGTATCGAGAGAGTCGGCGATAAACCGCTCGATGGTCTCCGTGTTGAGTTGTCCATCGAAGCGGCGCTTCAGCCGCTCGGCGGCTTCGCGGATCTGCAGCTGCTCGGCGGTGTTCAGTGTCACAGGCATAGGGCTCCTATCGGGTCGAACGGACTGGATTGGGGAAGAGATACTGCGCCAAGGGGGCCGCGATCAGCGCGGCGAGAGCCTGAGCCACCACGAATCCGACGACCGACCCGGGTGCAATGCCGGTGTGGCTGTCGGTGAAGATCCTGGCCACCGTCACCGCGGGATTGGCGAAGCCGGTGCTCGATGTGGCGAAGACGATCGCCGCCACCCAAGCGCCGATCGTCGCGGGAACCAACCCGGCCCGTCCGGTGCGGACCAGAGCGAGGATGGCGAAGACCAGGACGAACGTGGCGACTGCCTCGGCCAACACCAGGCCCGGACCCGCGCGGACACTCCCCGAGATGGACACCGCCGCCATCTCGAAACTGAGGTGGGCCATGACCATGCCGGCAAACGCACCACCGATCTGTGCAAACGCATATCCGGCCGCCGACCGGGCATCGACGGTGCCGGATCGCCAGAAGGCAAAGGTGACGGCGGGGTTGAAGTGTGACCCGGAGACGGTCTGGAAGATGGCGATCAGCACACCGAGCCCGAGCCCCACCGCGAGCGCATGAGCCAGCAGTTGGGTCGTCGGATCGCCTCCCAGAGTCTCGGCGGCGATTCCACTCCCGACGATGATGTAGAGGAGGAGCCCGGTGCCCACAGCCTCGGCGATCGAGCTCCGGCTCAACGAACCGGTCCGTCCCGGTCAGCCAGACGTTCGATCCTGGCGGCGATCTCACCGAAGGCTGCGCGGAAGGAAGCAGGAGTACCGACAGAAACCGGGTCGGGCACTGACCAGTGGAGATGCCGACGGGCCGTGGGGAGGCCGGTCTCGCGCGCCCTGTCGCAGACGCTGATGAGCAGGTCGGGGTCAGGGCTGAGCCGCTCATAGCCCCCGGGCCGGTTCCCGGCGAGATCGACGCCGAACTCGGCGGCGGCCCTCACAGCATGTGGATGGACCTCGAGGCTCGGGTCGCTGCCTGCGCTCTCGGCAGGCAGACCCGTGCGGTCTTCCCACAAGGCAGCAGCGAACTGGGAACGAGCCGAATTGTGGGTGCAGACGAATGTCACCGTGCCGCGGGCAACCGGCTCTCCACCGGTGAGAGCCGGGATCCCGGCCAAGCGCAGGTAGACGTAGCGGCGCCGGTGGTCTCCCTCGGAGATACGTCGTTCGATCACACCGGCTTGAGCCAAGACATCGAGGTGATGAGCGAGGAGATTGCCTCTCATCCCGATCCTCTCCGCCAGCTCCGCCACCGTGCGATCCCCGAGCGCTAACTCGTCGACGATCATCAGGCGTCGGGCATCACCGAGAGCCGCATGGACCGCGGCTCTCTCTTCTACGTTCATAATCTCAGATTATATTGACTCAATGTCCATTGAGCAAGAAGGGGAGGCGGGTGGCGTCAGATCAGTTGCGCGGTGCCGCGGACCACGGCCAATTCCTGCAGGGCTTCATGAGTGTCCACCGCGCCCTCCCCCTCGACCCGCACCCAGGTCCGATTCGGCATCAGCTCCCAGGCGAGCGTGTCGTCGGCGAATACCACGTCGAGGATCTCGTCAAACCGGAACTGGAGGTCGGGGTCGCTGACCGGAGCGAGAACCTCGACGCGACGGTCGAGATTCCGCGGCATCATGTCGGCCGACCCATACAAGTACTGACGCTCCCGGCCCCTCGCCCCGAAGCGATAGATCCGGGAGTGCTCCAGGTAACGACCGACGATGGACCGCACCGAGATGTTCTCAGACAATCCGGGCACGCCGGGAACCAGTCCACAGATCCCACGGACACACAGATCCACCCTGGTACCGGCCTGTGAGGCCCGGTAGAGCGACTCGATGATCCCCTCGTCCACCAGGGAATTGATCTTCATGGTGATGTGCCCATCAGGGCGCGCGATCTCGTCTTCGATGAGGCTGACGATGCGGTCGCGGATCCCGTCGGGAGAGACTGCAAGTGAGCGGTAGCGCGTCTGGCGGCTGTAACCGGTCAGGTAGTTGAACAGGTCGGAGAGATCGGATCCCAGATCCGGATCGCCGGTGAACACACCTAGATCCTCGTAATTCCGGGCGGTGGTCTCGTTGTAGTTGCCGGTGCCGATGTGGGCATACCTCACGATCCGGTCGCCTTCTCTCCGCATCACCAGGGAGATCTTGGTGTGGGTCTTCAGCCCGACGACGCCGTACATCACGTGGACCCCGACGTCTTCCAGCCGCTGTGCCCACTCGATGTTCCGCTCCTCGTCGAAGCGAGCCTTGAGCTCGACCAGGGCCACCACCTGCTTCCCTCGCTCGGCGGCCTCGATGAGAGACTGCATGATCTGGCTGTTGCGGTTGGTCCGATAGAGGGTCATCTTGATGGCGAGCACCTCCGGATCCTTCGCCGCCCGGGATATGAACGCCTCCACGGTCGAGGAAAATGAGTCGTAGGGATGATGGGCCATGAGGTCGCCCTGCTGGATCACCTCGAAGAAGTCCACCGGGTCACCCGACGCCGACCCCGACGAGAGACGAGGCGGAGTGATCCCGGAGAAGACCGGGAACTTCAGCTCCGGCCGATCGAGCTCATACACCCCCCAGAGACCGGCGAGATCGAGCGGCCCGTCGACTCGGTAGACATCTTCCTCGGTTGCCCCCATCTCGCGGAGCAGCAGGTCGAGGACCTCCTCGGGCATGTCGGGATGCACTTCGAGACGAACCACACGACCGAACCTTCGCTGGGTCAGCTCCGACTCGATCGACATGAGGAGATCGCCCCCTTCGTCCTCCTCGACCTCGAAGTCGGCGTTGCGAGTGACCCGGAAGACATGGTGGCCCAGCACCTCCATCCCCGGGAACAGCGAGTCGACATGGGAGGCGATGACCTGTTCGAGGGGAACGAAACGCTCGCCGTCGGGTAAGACCACGAACCGGGGCAGGATCGGAGGGATCTTGACCCGGGCAAACCGCGTGATCCTCGTCTCCGGGTTGCGCACGAAGATCGCCAGGTTCAGGGAGAGATTCGAGATGTAGGGAAAAGGGTGTGCCGGATCGACTGCGAGCGGGGTCACCACCGGGAACACCAGCTCCCGGAACTGGTCGTCGAGGAACTCGCGATCGTCATCGTCCAGGGTGGAGTAGTCGCTGAAGACGATCCCCTCCTTGGCGAGAGCGGGGGCGATCTCCGAGAGAAAACGCTTGGAGATCTCCTGACACTGCGCGTCGACGTCAGACCTGATCGCAGCGAGTTGCTGGCTCGGGGTGAGCCCGTCGGGCGTGGCGGAGCGGAGGCCATGGGCGACCTGCTCCTTGAGGCCGGCCACCCTCACCTGGAAGAACTCGTCCAGGTTGGAAGACCAGATGGCCAGGAACTTGGCCTTCTCCAGCAGGGGGAAGTCCTCACGCCCGGTGAGGGCGAAAACCCTCTTGTTGAAGTCGAGCCACGAGAGCTCTCGGTTGATGTAGGTGTCCGGGGCTATCAGGCTCATGGTCTCAGACATGTATCGGCTCGCTCACCGGCGGGTCAACGCCCGCGTCCCAAACCGCCGAGCAGGAAGGACTCCACACCTTCGGTGACCTCCCCTCGACGGGAGTCGTCGTCGATGAGAGCCCGGGCCGCGGACATGATCGTATCTTGGATGAGCCGACCGGCGAGATACGGCGGCATCTCCCGGAAGACCCCCTCTGTCACACCGGTGAGGTAGATCGAAGCCAACTCCGTGGCCAACTCGGCATGCGAGTGCCGGATCCGCTCCTGGGCGTCCAGACCCATCCTCCCGGCCTCGCGATGGAGGATGACCCCGAAGACGCGGTCGGTGGCCACGAACTCGACCGTCGCGGAGGCGAGCTTCGCCAAGCGCTCGGTGGTCTCGAGATGGTCCGGAACGGAATCGATCAGCCCAGTGATCACGTCGGGCAGCTTCTCCTCAACGAGCGATGCGATCACGTCGTCTCGGTCGTCGAAGTAGTCGTAGAACGTCGTTCGTCCCACTCCCGCCGCCAAAGCGATCTCACCCAAGGGGACTTCGGCCGTGCCCGCCTCGGCAATGACCCGGAAGGCCGCGTCGAGCAGGGAGCGTCTGGTCAGCTCCTTGTGTTCGTCTATCGAGGCGGCTCGGATCTTGGGCACATCCCAGAGGCTATTCGATGCGGCGGGAAAGTCACTGGCGGGGACCCTTGTCCCGATGGCCCGACGGTCGGAGGTGCACACGAGCAGGAACGCCGAGGCTCTGGGACCGTGCGAGCCGGGCTCCGACCAGCCGTCAGACATGAGAAACCGCCCCACACCTCGTTTTGCCACCCGCACGGCGCACCGCCAATATGAAGGGGTGACCTTAGGGCCAGCACAACTCGCAGCCGAGCTGGTTGCGGACTGGAGGGCCCAAGCGGCCTGTTCCGGTTACCCCAACTCGCTCTTCTTCCCCTCGACGGACGGAGCCGACGAAGCCCACGTCGAGAAGGCCAAGGCCGTGTGCGCCGTTTGCCCTGTGATCGACGACTGCCTGGAGTACGCACTGGAGACGAACCAGCGCTCCGGGATCTGGGGAGGCACCTCCGAGCGGGAGCGCAAGTCGCTCCGCCGGAAGTGGCTCGCCGAACGCCGTCGTAGCGCCTGAACCACGCTGGTATTTGCGAACCTCGGGTTCCTGGGGTCATATATGGTCCTCTTAGCCTCGAATTCGGTGGATAGATGAGCAAGCAATCCGACTACGTGATGCGCACGGTCGAGGAGCGGGGAATCCGGTTCATCCGGCTGTGGTTCACAGACGTCCTCGGTTTCCTCAAGTCGGTGGCGATCAGCCCGGCGGAGCTGGAGGTGGCCTTCGAGGAGGGGATGACCTTCGACGGCTCGTCGATCGACGGCTACGCCCGCATCCAGGAAGCCGACATGCTGGCACGTCCCGATCCCACCACCTTCGCCGTGCTGCCATGGCGAACCGAACAACAGGTCGCCCGCATGTTCTGCGACATCACCACTCCCGACGGCGAGCCCTTCGACGGAGACCCGCGCACGGTCCTCAAACGAAACCTGGAGAAGGCATCAGAGATGGGTTACACCTTCTTCACCGCCCCAGAGCTGGAGTTCTTCTACTTCGCCGACAGCGGGCCCGAGCCTCAGGTCCTCGACCGGGGCGGATACTTCGACCTGACCCCCCTCGACGTCGCCCAGGAATACCGGCGCAAGACCATCAACGCTCTCGAACAGCTCGGGATCCCCATCGAGCACTCCCACCATGAGGTGGCCCCAAGCCAGCACGAGATCATCGCCCGGTACACCGACGCCCTGACCATGGCCGACAACATCATGACCGCCCGGCTCACCGTCAAGGAGGTCGCCCTCCATTCGGGCATCTACGCGACCTTCATGCCCAAGCCGCTCCAAGAGCACGACGGCTCGGGCATGCACCTCCATGTGTCGCTGTTCGAAGGTGACATCAACGCCTTCCACGAGCCCGGTACTCCGGGAGGGCTGTCGAAGGTCGCCGAGGCGTTCATCGCCGGCCTCCTCAAACATGCCGCTGAGATGACCGCAGTCACCAACCAGTGGGTCAACTCCTATAAGCGTCTCGTCGGCGGATTCGACGCCCCGATATACATGTCGTGGGCGCGCAACAACCAGTCCGCCCTGGTCCGGGTGCCCTCGGTGAAGAAGGGCAAGCCGTCGTCGGTGCGGGTCGAATACCGCGCCGCCGACGCCGCCTGCAACCCCTATCTCGCCCTTTCGGTGATCCTCGCCGCCGGGCTGGCCGGGATCAGGGAGGGATACGAACTTCCCCCGGAGATCGCCGCCGACGTCCACCAGTTGACCTCCGCCGAGCGGGCTGCCGTGGGCGCCAAGCGGCTCCCCGACACCCTGGCATCGGCCCTCGACATCATGGAGTCTTCCGACCTGGTGGCTGAAGCACTCGGCGAGCATGTGTTCGATTGGTTCCTGAGAAACAAGCGGGCCGAGTGGGCGCGTTACCAGAGTCACGTGTCCCGCTTCGAGCTAGAGACCTACCTGCCGGTCCTGTGATCGCCGCGGTCTATCCCGAGACGCACTCCGACAACCTGGCCGACGGACTGGCATTGTCAGAGGTCTCGGTGAAGACCATCGACGACATCGGGGTGGAAAGCGCTCCCCTGCGCGAGGCGGACCTCCTGGTGGTGGAACTGGGTCACGGCCCGTTGCGTCAGCTCCGTGAGGTGGCCCGTATCGAGGAGATGCTCGGCCTGCCTGTGCTCCTGGTGGTCGCCCCCGAGCATCTCGCCCTGGTGGAGAGCAGCGGTGCGGTGGCTGACTTCGTGGTCACACCCATCGACCCGGTCGAGTTCCGGATCCGGATTCAGAGACTCGTCGCCGTGAAAGCGGGGGACGAACTGCTCCTTTTCAAAGATCTCGAGCTCAATCCGTTGACCTATCAGGCCACCCTCGCCGGAGAGCCCATGGACCTCACCTACATGGAGTACGAGCTGCTCCGCTTTCTAATGGGAAACCCGGTCCGGGTGTGGTCGCGGGAACAACTCCTGTCCAAGGTCTGGGGCTACGAGTACTACGGCGGCGCCCGCACGGTCGACGTCCACGTTCGCCGTCTCCGCTCAAAGCTCGGCCAGGAGCGGGCGTCGTGGATCAGCACGGTTCGCTCGGTCGGCTACCGCTGGGGCTGATCGACGGGCATTCACCACTGAGTGGGAAGAGAGACCCCGGGAGGGGACGGTGTCTCACCACCCGTGGCACAATCGTGTCATGGGTTTTCGCACCAAACAGATTCACGCCGGGGTCGACCCCGACCCCACCACCGGCGCCATCCTCACCCCGATCTACCAGTCGACCACCTTCGTCCAGGACTCGGTCGACGAGTACATGGGGAAGGGGTATTCCTACTCCCGGGCCGGCAACCCGACGGTAAGGGCTCTCGAGGAGAAACTGACCGCTCTCGAGGGCGGTGTGGACACCACCGCCTACGCCTCCGGCATGGCGGCGACGGTGGCCGTTTTCCTCGCCCTTCTCGAGGCCGGTGATCACGTCGTCATCGCCGACGTCGTCTATGGGGGGACCTACCGCTATGCCGACCAGTTCCTGCGGAAGTTCGGGGTGGAGGTCGACTTCATCGACGCCTCGAACACGGACCGGGTGACAGATTCGATCGAAGAGAACACGAGACTGGTGTTCACGGAGAGCCCGGCCAACCCGACGCTGAAGGTCACCGACCTGGCCGCGGTCTCGACGATATGCCAGGAAGCCGACGTCCTACACGTAACCGACAACACGTTCCTGACCCCCTACCTCCAGCGACCCTTCGAGTTGGGTGCCGACGTGATCGTCCATTCCACCACCAAGTTCCTCGACGGCCACAACGCCACACTCGGCGGCGCCGTGGTGGTCAACGACACCGGACTCCAGGAGAAGATCGCATTGGCCCGCATCTCGGCGGGGCTCGTCATGTCGCCGATGGTGGCGTGGCTGACCCTCCAGGGGACCAAGACGCTGAGCGAGCGGATGGATCGACAGTCGGCCACGGCTCTCTCCATAGCCCAGTTCCTCCAGACCCACGACCAGGTCGACTACGTCAACTACCCCGGGCTGGCAGACCACCCCCAACACGAGATCTCGACGCGACAGGCGTCGGGATTCGGTGCGATGGTCTGCTTTGAGGTGAGAGGAGGGGTCGACGCCGGGAAGAGGCTCATGGACTCGATCGAGTTGTGGAGCCTGGCCGAGAACCTGGGGTCGGTCGAGTCGCTGATCACACACCCGGTGACCATGACCCACGCCGCGGTGCCCAGAGACGAGCGAATCGCCGCCGGGATCACCGATGGGCTGGTGAGACTCTCCGTAGGCCTCGAGGACACCGAAGACCTGATCACAGCACTCGACCGCGCGCTTCAGAAAGTGTGAACGATGAGCGGCCGTGGGCGACGAGTCCTGGCGGTCGCCGGTCTGGTGGCCGGGCTGGCTCTCTTCCTCGCCTTGACCGCTCCCCGCGTCGACGAGGAAGTAGACGCCGCGGTGCGAAGGTCGGGAGGGGTTTGCCTGGAGCTGGAGCGCTGGACCCTGTTGGGATGGTCCACCGTGGGACAGACACACACCGTTGCGGACATTCGCCGGAGCGCATGGCGGCCAGCGATTCCCGATCCCCCATGCGCCGTGGTTCCCGAGCGCGACTACCTGGTGCGCGTGTTCGCCGAGCCTCCGGGGATCTACCGGATCTGTGGTCTCGCCGACGACAACGGTTGCGTCCAGTTCAGACGCGCCGGGCCCTGATCAGGGTGTCCCGGGCATGAGCGATGTCACCGTCCACCTCGACCGGGCGGAGGTGGACCCCACCTTCGATGAGACGCAGCTCGCCGAGCCACTCGAGCATCAGGTCGAGGTCCCAGAGCAGGTCGGGCGACTGAGGGCCGCCCACTCCCTCATCGAGATTGGAAATGTCGTGGCCGACCATGAACAGCTCCCCACCGGGGTTCAGCCATCCCCGGGCCCGCTTCACCAGCTCCGACAGTGGTTCGGCCTCTACTTGCAGGTAGGCGATGAGGATGAGGTCGAAACTCCGCCCCGGCTCCCAGGTGAACACGTCGGCTTCGACGAACTCGACCCGATCCGACAGCGCCCGACCCCGGTCGAGGGCGACGGAGGAGAAGTCGACGGCCACCATCTCCCAACCTCGTTCCGCCAACCAGATGGCGTTCCGACCCTCGCCAGAGGCGAGGTCGAGGCCGACACCGGGTTCGACCTCGGCAAAACGGTTGGCGACGAAGACGTTGGGTGTCGCCGACCACAGCCGGTCTGCAGCGCGATATCGCTCGTCCCAGGCTTTGGCGTCCATCCTTTGGCCGCCTATCCGAACTCGATGCCCTGGGCGAGCGGCAAGTCGTCGCCCCAGTTGATCGTGGTCGTCTGACGGCGCATGTAGGCCTTCCAGGCATCGGAGCCGGCCTCCCTGCCGCCGCCAGTCTCCTTCTCGCCACCGAAGGCACCGCCGATCTCCGCACCGGACGTGCCGATGTTGACGTTGGCGATCCCGCAGTCGGAGCCGGTGGCGCTGAGAAAGCGCTCCGCGTTCTTCAGAGACTCGGTGAATATCGCAGACGAAAGGCCTTGGGTGACACCGTTCTGGATCTCGATCGCCTCCTCGAGGGTGTCGAACTCGATGATCCAGAGCACCGGGGCGAAGGTCTCGTCCTGAGTGATGGACGCGTCCTTCGGCACTCGGACGATGGTGGGCTCGACGTAGAAGCCGTCGCGATCGATTCGGCTGCCTCCGGTGACCACTTCGCCGCCCTGAGAGCGGGCTATCTCGATCGAGCTCATCATCTGCTCGATTGCCGCCTCCGAGATGACGGGGCCCATGAGGGTGCCCTCCTCGAGGGGACCACCGATCGTCACCTGCCCGTATGCCTCTGCAAGCCGGCTGACCAGCTTGTCGGCGACGGCGCGGTGGACGAGGAGACGACGCAGCGACGTGCATCGTTGACCTGCAGTCCCCACCGCGGCGAACAGGGCAGCCCGCACCGCCAGATCGAGATCGGCGTCGTCCAAGACGATGATGGCGTTGTTCCCCCCGAGCTCGAGGATGGTGCGGCCCATGCGCTGAGCCACCGCAGGACCGACGATGCGTCCCATGGCACATGATCCCGTCGCCGAGACCAGAGGAACACGGGTGTCCGCGGTGAGCGCCGATCCGATCGTCTCCCCGTCGCCGACGGCGAGGTTGAACACGCCTTCGAATCCCGACCCGGCCATGACCCTCTCGGCGATCTTGGTGACCGCGATGGCGGTCAGCGGCGTCGCCTCGGAAGGCTTCCACAGGACCGTGTCACCACAGACGGAGGCAATGGTGGCGTTCCACGACCAAACCGCCACCGGGAAGTTGAACGCGGATATCACCCCCACGGGGCCCAGGGGGTGCCATTGCTCGTACATGCGGTGATTGGGCCGCTCCGAGGCCATGGTCTTCCCGTAGAGCTGGCGGGAGAGACCGACGGCGAAGTCGCAGATGTCGATCATCTCCTGCACCTCACCGACACCTTCGGCGTGGATCTTCCCGTTCTCCAGAGTGACCAGCGCCCCGAGGGCGTCGATGTTCTCCCGAAACGCGTTGCCGAAGAGTCGGACGAACTCCCCCCGTTTCGGCGCCGGCAGCTCACGCCATCTGGAGAAGGTCTCGACCGACGACTGCACCACGCGCTCATAGTCGTCTCGCGAGGCCATGGTGACGGTGGCGATCGAACCACCCGTTGCCGGGTTGATCACATCGACGGTCTCGCCGGTGGCCTCGAGCCACTCCCCGGCGTAGGTACCGGAGTTGTGCGCTTCGATCCCGAGCGCGTCGAATACCTCACGCTGATTCATCGTGCTGCCGCCACCTCTATCTCGACCAGGAACGCCGCGGGGAGGGCACCTGCCTGCACCGTGGTCCGGGCCGGGTATTCACCTTCGAAATAGGAGGCGTATACCTCGTTGACCGTGGCGAAGTCCTCGATGTCGGCGAGGAAGATCGTCGTCTTCACGATGTCCTCGTATCCGAGCCCGAGGTCTCCGAGGATCGCACCGATGTTGGACATCACCTGATGAGCCTGGGCGGCCACATCCTCACGGGCGCGCTCACCCGATTCCGGGTCGAGACCAACCTGCCCGGAGAGAAAGACGAGCCCGGCGGCTTCGGCGGCCGGCGAGTAGGGCGCCAACGACTTCGGCGCCGATGGCGTTTCGGGGACGGTCTTGGGCAACTTCGCTGCTCCTATGTCTGGCGTTCCGTCGAGGGTACCCAGGTATGAAAGAGACCCGGCCGGGCCGGGTCTCTTCATGCAAGCCGCTGAGGGACTCTCAGCTGAAAGAGTTGCCGCAACCGCAGCTGCGGGTGACGTTGGGGTTTTCGATGGCGAAGCCGGCGCCCATCAGACCCTCCTTGTAGTCGAGGGTGGCACCACGCACCATGTCGGCGCTCTGCGGGTCGACCAGGACCTTCACATCCTCGAATTCCTCGACGATGTCGCTGTCGTCGATCTCGGAGTCGAAGTACATCTCATAGGAGAAGCCAGAGCATCCCCCCGGCCTGACGGCCATGCGCAGGGCGAGACCTTCTTCCTCCTCGCCGGCGATCAGTTCGCGCACCTTGGCCACGGCCGTGTCCGTGAGGTTCACGGTCTTCTGTGGCTGCGATGACTTGATGGACAAAATCTGTGTCATTGGCTCCTACCTGAAGTCTCACCCATTGTAACGCCCGTGGCGGGCATCGACATTCCATCGAGCCCTGACTGCATTCTCCTATACAGATAGTGGAAATTAGCCTGGTTGTCATGTCGGCTCTCACCACAGATCAGGTGATGAAGACCCTGGAGGGGGTACGTGACCCCGAGCTCGGAGGCAACGTCGTCGAGTTGGGGATGATCACCGATGTCGTTATCGACGGGTCCACCGTGGATATCGGGCTCGCCCTGACCATCGCAGAGTGCCCGCTCCGGTCTCAGATCGAAGGCGACACCCGTCGCCGGGTCGAAGCCATACCCGGAGTCGAGAACGTCAACCTGCGCACCACCGCCATGACAAAGCGCCAGCGCGCCGAGCTCATGTCGGTGGCGCGCCGCAATGCCCGGGAGAACGCCGAGCCAACCCAGGTCGCCTCGACGACCCGGGTCATCTCTGTGGCATCGGGCAAAGGCGGCGTCGGCAAGTCCTCGATCTCGGTGAACCTCGCTGCGGGTCTTGCAGCGGAAGGATTCTCGGTCGGTCTCCTCGACGCCGACATCTGGGGCTTCTCCATCCCCCGGATGATCGGCGCCGACGCAAAGTTGGAGGCCGACGCCGAGACCAGGATGATCGAGCCGGTAGAGGCCAACGGGGTGAAGGTCGTGTCCACCGGGCTGATCATCGAGTCGGAGGAGACCGCACTCATGTGGAGGGGCCTCATGCTGTCCAAGGCATTGGAGCAATTCCTCAAACAGGTCAACTGGGGCGATCTCGACTACCTGATCCTCGACATGCCTCCGGGCACCGGCGACGTGCAGATGGCGCTGACCCGGATGCTCCCCCAGGCGGAGATGGTCGTCGTCACCACTCCTCAGGCCGCAGCACAGCGAGTGGCGATCCGCGTAGCCGACATGGCCCGCCGCTCACACATGCCCGTGGTCGGGGTCATCGAGAACATGTCAGGCGAGGTCTTCGGCCAGGGCGGTGGCCATCAGCTCGCAGACGAGCTCGGCATCGCCCTGCTCGGTTCGGTGCCCCTGGATCAGGCGGTCGTCGAGGGCGGTGACAACGGCAGGCCGGTGGTAATGGACCCGGAATCCGGTCCCGCTGCGGCCGCTCTCGCCAAGATGATCGAGAACGTCATGGCCGCGGTGCCGCCGGCGGACATGGAGACCTGCACCGGCCGCATTGCCAAGCTGATCTCCGACCTCGAAGACGGGGCGGCCTAGCTCGCCTGCTGGGGTGGCCGCCACAGGTCGACCGAGAACGCCTTCTTCTCGGCTCCGGTGACGACGTAGGTCTGCATCAGCTTGTCGGCGATGGTTTGCCGCTTTTCGTCGACCAACGGAAGCAACCAACCCAACAGGCAGACCATGCTGTCGACGACGTGGACGAACTTGCGCCCGATCCCGGCACCACTTCCGATGGTCTCCCCTCGCTCATTGACCAGCCTGATCCCCATGACGGCCTTACCAGGAGTCTGGCCGGTTAGACCGTCGAGGTAACCCATGAACACCGTGTAGGCGATGCCGACCAGCGAGCCCACGAAGCCGAGGAAGTCGCTCCAGAAGGTGAGCGCACTGAGCACGATCATTGGCAGGAGGTCGATCACGAACCCGATCGCTCTCGTGCCCCAGTCGGCTAGAGGGGCGGGAGCGGGGGTGGGCTGTGCTGCCGGTGGTTCGGGGGTGGTCAATGGGGCTCCTTCGTGGTCGGTTGCGACGTGACGACCATAAACCAGAGCGACACCTCCGTGTCGTCACCAGCGACCTCGAGTCATCCACGGTCATGGACTAGTCCCTATGAGGGAGTCACGAACAGTCATTGAGATGTCACCTTCCGTGATGGATAGTTACCCTCGAACGTGCCTAACAGCGCGCTGGGAGTTGGGGGCAAGGGAGGCTCCTCTGAGATTGGGACCCGCGAGGGTCCCTTTCTCGCGTCATTGACCCAATCTCAGGGCGCTGGACTTCGCTGAGCGGGGCCTGTAACCCAGGGTTCGAGAAACAACTGCTCAGCAGAGGCTGCGGACCAGCGGGTAAGGGTTGACCGCACCGGAGCCGCCGGGGTGGTACTCGAAATGGAGATGGGGCAGGTAGTCGGGGGCGTTTCCTGTCGATCCGTTGTAGCCGAGCACGTAACCGGCGGGGACGCTCTGACCCGGGCTGATGTCGCCGAAGCCGTCGAGGTGGGCGTAGTAGTACATGTCACCGGCGTCGGAGCGGAAATAGACCGACTTCCCACCGAGGGCACTGTTGGAGAGCCGGTACACGGCTCCCGAGAAGATGGCCACGATCGGCACACCCCTCGCCGCCATCATATCGACACCCTTGTGGGTGCGGCCGCCCGAGCGCGGTGCTCCCCAGCTGTCGGTGAAGGAGACCGCACCGGCCACCGGGCACACCCCGCCACCGCTCGGCGGGAGCGTGGACGGAGCCGCGGTGGTGGTTGTCGTCGTCGGCGCGGCGGTGGTCGAAGTAGTGGCAGGGGCGTTGTTGGACGGGCCCACCGTCGAAGTGGTGGCCTGAGGTTGGGTGGTCGACGTCGACGCGGCTGCAGCGGCCGCCTGGCGGCGTCGCTCCTCCTCTTCACGGCGTCGCCGCTCTTCCTCCTCGCGCTGCTGGCGGGCGGCCAGGTCGTCGTACACCTGCTGAGCAGCCACCAGGTCCTCCTGGAGCTCGGTGGCCATCCGCTCCAGATCGGTCGCCACCACCTGCTGCTCTTCCAACGCCTCTGCGAGACGGGTCGTCTGGCGATCGAGCTCGTCACGGAACAAACGCAGCTGGCTGAGCACCGTCTCGTCGACGCCGCTGGCCTGACGCAGATACTCCATGCCGGCCGGATAGCTCTCGTCCGTGGCGGAGAAGAGGACCGACAACGACACGCCACTGGTCGATCCCATGTACAGCTCGACAGCGAGTTCCTCGAGCCGGGCCTCGGTCTCGGTCATCTTGATCTGAGCGAATTCGATCGACGATTGCAGACCGGCGATCTCGGCGTCGAGCGCTGCCTGACGTCCGTACGCGTCGATGACTGCCTGACCGAGTCCGGCGGACTCGTCGGTAATCCGGTTCACCTCTTCGCGGGCGCGGCGGACGTCGTCATCCGTCACCTGGGCGAACGCGGGCACGGAGAGACCCAGGACCAGGATTCCGCTTATGATTCGGGCGAGTTTCTTCATCGGATTTTGGGGAGGGCGACCATCCGGCCGCCTTGCAAGGCTATTCGACCCTGGTCATTGAGCAATGTCACGTGGGCGCGGACCGATCTGCCTGCCAGAGGATGCAGGGAGGAGTCGACGTCCGAGTAGACCACATCCACTATGTCGGGAACGTTGTCCGCCCCTTTAGCGATAGCCGAATAGATCTCCTCGTGTCGCTGCAGCCGGTGAGCGACATACCATTCGATGACCGCGTCGGGCTCATCCATCTCCTCCCCGTGGCCCGGGTGGAGTCTCTCCAAGCCAGATCCCAACAGCTTGCGAAGCGAGGCGAGATAGGTGCCCATATCCTCGACCATCACCGACGACCCGCCCATGATGTGGTCACCGGTGAAGAGGGCATTCCCGGCCCGGAAACAGAGATGGTCATCGGCATGACCCGGGGTGTGGATCACCTCGAGGGCCAGGGTCCCGACGTCGAAACGTGCCCCGTCCAAGAGCCTGATCTCGGGGTCGAAACCGGGTCCGGGTCGATGGCCGACCGCTGGGACACCGAGATCGCCGGCCAGCGGGTTCGCCATCGGAGCGTGGTCGGAGTGGGTGTGGGTGACCAGGACTGCTTCCACCTTCCGGTCTCCAACCACCTCCATGATCCCCCGGGCATGCTTGGTGTCCACCGGACCGGGATCGATGACCACCACCGACCCTTCGTCGTCGTCGAGCACCCAGGTGTTGGTGCCGGGGCCGGTGAAGGGGCCGGGGTTGTTGGCGAGTACGCGCTCGATCTTCATGACGCGTCCGCCGGCATGTGGATCGGAAGCAAGGAGCCATCGTCCCCGCGGCGGGGAACGACGAGCGTGCGGCCATCGGCTCCCCGGGCCGATCGAATCGCTTGCTCGATCGAACTCCACCGACTCAGCCACCGGAGATGGGCGATGGTCGGGCCGATCAGGGCCCATATCCCTGACTCGTATCGCTCCAGGGCCGACTGCGGGGCGATCCACTCGAAACCCACCAACTCGTCGGTGTCGATGACCACCTCCGGCGCGCCATCACATCTCACCACGTAGAACCTGGTGTCGAACCGTCGCGGTGCCAGCTCGGGCGTCACCCACCTCGAGACCAGCACCAGGTCGTCGACTCCCATGGTCACTCCCTGCTGGTGCAGACTTCGATAGAACCCGTCATCCCGGGATTTCGGAGCGCGGATCGGCCCCGAATCGGTGATCAGGATCCCGGTCTCCTCAGCGAATTCACGCAACGCGGCGTACTTGTGTGAGAGATCGTCTAGGGGGGTGTGTCCCCCGGGCACGTCGATGTCATCGACCTTGCCGCCGGGAAAGACCACGATGCCGCCGAAGAACCCCCTGGAGTTCCGTTGAACCATCAAGACTTCGAACCCGATCGACGCGTGCCGCAGGGCGAGGATCGTGGCCGCCGGATCGGTTGCTGGCACGCTTAGCATCATACGAACGAGACCTGGCAAACTCGACCAGGTGAGCCTGAGCGCATATCGAGACCTTCCTTCGGTCGATGTTCTCGCGGACCGAATCGAGAGCTCGTTGCCTCACGCCCTGGTCGTCGATGCCTGCCGGGTGGCCCTGGAGCAGGCCCGCTCCGACATAGCCGGCGGCGGATTGGCAGATCCAGAGGCGAGAGCACGTGAGATGGTGAGGGCGATCGAGCGGTCCGCGGGGATCAGGGTCGTGAACGCCACCGGCGTCCTCCTCCACACCAACCTGGGCCGGGCACCCTGGTCGGAGACGGCAACGGCGCGCGCCGTGCGAGCCGCCTCGGGGTATGGAAATCTCGAGATCGACATCGAAACCGGACAACGGGGCAGGCGTGGCGCATACGTAGAGCGGCTCCTCACCAGGCTGACCGGGACAGAGGCGGCGTTCGTGGTCAACAACAACGCCTCCGGCCTCCTCATCGCGCTCGCCGCCACCGCGGGGGGGCGAACCGTTCCGGTTGCCCGGGGGGAGCTGATCGAGATCGGCGGCTCCTACCGCTTACCGGATGTGATGGAAGCCAGTGGAGCCCGGCTGGTCGAAGTGGGCACCACCAATCGCACCAGGGTCGGTGACTACATGATTGCGCTGCAGACCCATCGGTGCGGCGCCTTGCTCAAGGTCCATCCGTCGAACTACCGCATCGAGGGCTTCACCCATGAGGCCTCGGTGGCCGACCTGGCCAAACTCGCCGCCGAGCATGGCGTCCCGCTGATATACGACATCGGCTCCGGTCTGCTCGACGCCGACGCTCCTTGGGTCCCGTCCTGGCTATCCGACGAGCCGGGGGCCCGGCAGGCCATCGGGGACGGGGCCGACCTGGTCACCTTCAGCGGCGACAAGCTGCTCGGAGGCCCACAGGCGGGCATCATCGTCGGATCCGAAGACCTGGTCGGGACCATCCGCCGGAGCCCGCTGGCCCGGGCCCTACGTGTCGACGGAGTCACCTATGCCGCCCTGGCAGCGACTCTCGAGGAACATCTGGGCGGTCCACCAACCGAACTGCCTTTCTGGCGACACGCGCTCGTCGACGATGGCGCCCTCAGGTCTCGATGCGAGCAGCTGGCGGGCCAGATCGACGGAGTGGTGACAGAGGGGTTCTCCGCGGTCGGAGCGGGAAGCGCTCCCGGGATCGAGATTCCCTCGCCACAGGTCAGGCTGGCCGGACGCCAGGATCTCTACGAGTGTCTGCTGAGAGGTGACTCACCCGTGCTCACTCGACGCGATGCCGGCGACCTCGTGATCGACCTCAGGGCAGTCGAGGCCGACGACGACGCAGTGGTTGCCAGCGCGGTTCGACGATGCCTCTGATCGGGACTGCCGGTCACGTCGACCACGGGAAGTCGACTCTCATCCAACGGATCACCGGGAGAGACCCGGACCGATGGGACGAGGAGAAGAGACGGGGGCTGACCATCGATCTCGGGTTCGCCTGGAGCACGCTCCCCGACGGGACCGAGATCTCGTTCGTGGATGTCCCCGGGCACGAGCGGTACCTGAAGAACATGCTCGCCGGCATCGAGGCCATCGACGTGGCCCTGTTCGTCGTGGCGGCGGACGAAGGATGGATGCCCCAGTCGGAAGAGCACCTGGCCGTGCTCGATCTCCTCGAGGTCGACCGGGGCGTGGTCGCCCTCACCAAGGTCGACACGGTCGACGCAGACCTGGTCGGCCTCGCCCGAGCCGAGGTGGAAGACAAACTCGCGGGGACCTCCCTCTCCCAGGCGCCGGTGATGGCGGTCTCCGCCGCGTCGGGTGAGGGGATGGAGGAACTGATCGAATCCCTCACCGCACAGCTCCCCGAAGAGCCGGTCCCCAACGGCCGACCCAGGTTGTGGGTCGATCGGTCCTTCACGCTCCCCGGTGCCGGCACGATCGTCACCGGCAGTCTCCTTGGATCAGGGCTGGCTGTCGACGACGCAGTCGTGGTCCTGCCCGCCGGTCTGACGACGCGGATCCGCGGCTTGCACAGCCACGAGCACGCCCGTAAGTCGGTCGCCCCCGGTCGACGGGTGGCGGTGAACCTGGCGGGTCTGGATCACGACTCGATCGGCCGCGGTGACATGCTCGGGCTCCCCGGGCAGTGGGAGACGACTTCGCGTTTCACCGTCTCGCTCCGACCTGCCCGATTCGTCGAGGAGATCGAGCAGCGGGGCGCCTATCAGCTCCACATCGGGTCAGCCGCCCACCGGGTTGGGATCGTCGCGATCGACGACGAGGCAGCGGTCATGCGAGTCGACACGAGGCTTCCGCTCGCCGCGGGCGACCGATTCATCCTCAGGGACACCGGGCGCAAGCTCGTCGTTGGCGGTGGACGGGTGATCGATCCCGAGCCCGGGCCCACCCGTCGAGCCCTCGCAGGAGCGGCCGCGACACGATCCGGGATGGATCCGGACGACATCGCCGATCGGCTGCTCGCCAGCCGACGGGTGGAGCGCGTCGACCGGCTGGTGGCGCACAGCGGTGGCGGACGGCCGAAGTCGGCGGTTCTGGTAGGCGGACTGGCCGTGGCTCCGGTCGTGATCGAGGAGCTGGAGGAGACCGCATACTCCCTGGTAGAAGCCGAGCACCGGATCCACCCGCTCCGCCCGGGGTTGCCGATTGCGACCATGGCCGAGCGGCTCGGGGTGGAAGCCTCTGTGACCGAAGCGATCGTCGAGCGCTCGACCCGGCTGGAGCGGCGTGGCCCGGACGTCGCCCGGCCCGGACACGAACCCCGACTGACCCAGAGCCAGGAGACGTCCTGGCGGGAGGCATGCGATCGATTGGCGGCCGGCCTCGCGGTCCCCGACCTCGCAACTCTCGGGCTGGATGCCGAGATCGTGCATCACAAGGTGCGCACTGGTGAGCTGATCTGGGTCAGTGAGAGACTCGCCTATCTGCCGTCACAGATAGAGGAGATCGAGTCCCTGATGACGGGGTTTGACGGCGAATTCACGGTGGCGGATTTCAGAGATGCGGCCGGGCTGTCGCGCAAGTACGCAGTTCCCATTCTGGAATGGAGCGATAGAGAAGGGCTCACCCTCCGCCGCGGTGATCTCCGCCGCCTCAAGTGAGCCCCTGTCGCTCGGTAGGGAACCACTAGCCGACTACGGCGATGCTCCTTCGCTCGACCTCGGTGAGCCCGCCCCAAATCCCGAATGGCTCCCGTATGTCGATGGCGTGCCGCGAACAAGGATCTTGCACCGGACACACCCCGCAGATGGCCTTGGCCTTCATTTCACGTCGCTCCCGCTCTTCCTTTCTCTCAAAGGTCGAAGGGGGAAAAAAGAGATAGGCGTGGTTCCCACGACAAAGTGCCTCCAGTTGCCATTCGTCTGAGTGGGACAACCTCAACTCCTCCCGCTTGCTTGCGACAACCCGACCGAAGCTAACGAATCAGCCGTCAGGGTTCAAGACAGAATCTGACAGAACGGCCGCCTATGTTTCGCGGTCTGTGCCCAAACGGTCCACTTCGAGATAGAGACCGTCGACCCCGGTCACCTCGATCGTGTCCCCTGAGGTGATACCTGCCTCCCGATGAGCAGTGCCCCGCCAGCGTGCGCCGCGCACCTCGACGAGACCGTCGGGATCGAAGTCGACGAGAGCCACTCCGCTCTCGCCGATCAGACCCCCGCGACCAATGGTCTCGGTGGAGAGGCGGGCGCGCTGCACTGTGGGCATGGCCAAGAGGAAGAAGAAGAGGACCCCGAGGACGGTCGGGAGCACCAGCCACCACCGGGGGTCGATCTGTCCCCCACCGTCGATCAGGAACATCCCGGAGACCTGCAGTGCCGCCGCTCCGACCAGGGTCAGGGCGAAGATGCCGCCCAATTGATATGCCGCCACCAGAGTCGCGAGAGCCAGGGCCAACAAGAGAAGCGCCCACCAGGCGGCGGGAAGGGTGACAATCCCCCAACCTCCCAAGATCAGCGAGATGGCGGCCACACCGGCGGCCACACCGGGGCCGAGTGCGTAGAACTCGAAGACAGCCACGCTCAGCCCGATCGCCAAGAAGAAGAAAGCCGCCTCGGGAGTCACTGCCAGCCGGAAGAACCGGGTGCCGAGATCGGGTTTGCGGAATGTGACGTCTTTCGTGGTCACTCCTCCATCGATCTGACGCAATGTCGAGACGGTCACCTCCCCCTCGGTGGTCAGGAAAATGGCACCGTCGAGATCCTGGAGATACTGGCGGATCGTGGGTTGGAGCGGTAGACCCGTCTCCTCTGCCACGATCAACTCATCGGAGCGGGCTTCGTCCAGGCCGAGGATGCGAGGGGCGAAGCGACCTTCGAATGTGCCCGGGGCCATGGCCGCGTGACTGGCCAGATGGGGAAGGTCCGCTGCAGCACCGTACACCGACGCCGGAGCGGGACCGACCCACACCGCCACCGGGAGCGGAGGCGTCGCGATCAGATCGGCGAGCTCCTCGAAGGCCTCGCCGTGGAGGATGGCCTTCGAGTCGAGTTGGACGACGGACAGCTCCTGGCCGATCTCGGCCGCTTCCTCGATCGAGGCGGAGATGAACCTCAGCGCCGACTTGTCGAGCGGGCCGCTGACGTCGACCACATCGATGCCCCCTCCGGTCGGTTCGGCACATGCGCTCAGGGCGAAGACCGCGGCCACGGCAAGAAGAATCGGGCGACGCACGATCCGGGAGGTTAGGACCGGCCCGCTCCCTACCGTTGGAGACGGGGTACCGCTATCGTCGCGGGCCATGCCTATCGCTCTGGTCGTCGCAGACGGGAGGTGGGTGACCAACGAGGTCCGCTCTGCCCTGTCGGTCGACTCCTGGGTGATCGAGGAGATCGACGACCCTCGGGCTGTTACCGACCGGCTCGAGGAATCCAAGGTCGACGCGGTGATCATCGACATGCAGGTGGGATCGAAAGGCGGGATGGCGGTGGTTCGTTCGATCCGCCAGACCTTCGAAGCCGCCGATCGTCCCCGCATGGTCTTGCTGCTCGACAGATCTGCCGACGTTTTCCTGGCGCGCCGGGCGGGAGCCGACGCCTCGGTGCTCAAGCCGTTCGATGCCCCGGAGCTGCGGGCGGCCTTGGGGACAAGACGGCCCCTCCCTGTAGGCGCCGAGGAGGAGGAGTAGGTGGAGCTCAGCGATCCGGCTGGAGGGTGAACCCGAAGGGAAGCTCGAGACGGTTCTCTGAGAGGAGCCTCTCGTCGCCCAGCAGACGCTTCGTCGGCCAGTCGGCGACGATTCTTCCGTCACGCATTACCACCGACCGGGGGCAGAGCTCCAGCGCGAGCGGCAGGTCGTGGGTGATGATGATCTGAGTCATCGATAGCGGAGCCAGGGTGGCCACCAGCTCCCGACGTCCCGCCCCATCGAGGTCGGACGATGGCTCGTCGAACACGAGGACCTCCGGCTCCATGGCGAGAACGGTGGCGAGGGCGGCACGTCGCCGCTCTCCTCCGCTGAGATGGTGGGCCGGCCTGGCCCCGAGGTCCGAACCGCCGACGGCCGCGAGTGCATCCTCGACCCTTCGCTCCAACTCCTCACCGGTGAGTCCGAGATTCGCCGGGCCAAATGCGACATCCTCGCCGACGGTCGTCATGAAGAGCTGATCGCTGGCGTCCTGAAAGACCATGCCCACCATCGTCCTGATCTCGCTCAGACTCCCGTCGGTGACGGGGACCCCCCCGATGGTCACGGTGCCGGAGGCGGGTCGATAGATCCCGTTCAGATGGAGAGCGAGTGTGGTTTTCCCGGCACCGTTGGGTCCGAGGATGGCGACACGCTCCCCAGCCTCCACTACCAAATCGACCCCCCTCAGGGCGACGCGCCCGTCGGGGTAGGCGAACTCGAGGCCCTGCACCCGGATCCCTGCGCTCACGACGTCACCAGCCCGATCGTCGCCACCGCGACGGAGACGGCCAACAACACGGCGACGAGCACCCATTCCCGGGCTGCGGCCTGAAGGTGTCCCAGGGCAGGCATGGTTCCGGTGAATCCACGGGCGAGCATCGCCTCGTGCACCCGCTCCCCTCGCTCATAGGAACGCACGAACAAAGCCCCCGCCGAACTGGCGATGGGACGGGCCTGCCCCAACCAACGGGGGTCATAACCCCGGGACGTCATGGCGACCCTCGTCCTACGCAACTCGTCGGCGATGAGCTCGAGATAACGCACCATGAACATGGCGATCGAAGTGAAGAGGGCAGGGACTCTCAACACTCCCAGTCCCCGGATGATGTCCGGGATCTCGGTCGTGGCCGTCAAGACGATGCTCGCGCTCGCACCGAGGATCGCCTTGGCCAGTACGTTCCACATTCCCCAAAGACCCTGGACCGATACCTCCAACCCCCACACTTCGATGCGGTCCCCCGAGGCGATGAACGGGATGAACAAGGCGAAGATCACGAATGGCGCCACCGCGGTCAGCCGGAGGGCGAGGAAGCCCGGCGGTACCCGCGCCAGCACAGCGAGAGTCGCGACCACGGCGGCGTATCCCCCGAACGCCCACACGGCCTCGCGGGGCGTGATCGCGACACAGATGACGAATCCGAAGGTGGCCACCAGCTTGGCCTCGGGTGCGAGTCGGTGGATCGCACTGTGCTCGTGGACGTAGAGGGCGTGACTGTGACCGGCACCCATGGACTAGCGCCCTATCACACCGCGCTGGGCTCGCTCCGGCGTCGCTCCCGCAGAGCAAGGAAGATCCCGGCCACCACCGCCAGAGTGACAACGGTCCCCACCACGCCCGCTATCGCCAGACTGAACGACTCGTTGGTGATACCGGCAGTGGCGTAGTCGGCGAACAGCGAGTCGGCGAGGGCATGATCGGTGGCCGAGACCACGAATCCGGTGTCTTCCGCCACACGTTCGAGGCCGTCGGGAGCCTCCACCGCGAACTGGCTGACCACGGTGGCCAAAGCGAGAGCAACCAACAGCCCCCCGACCAGGAAGGTCCGTGTCTGAACCCTGGTGTCGGCCAGTTCGACCCGGTTGAGGTCGGATCCGCCGTGGACCAGGTCGGGTCGTGAGGCGAGAACTGCGCCTACCGCGAGGGCACTGATGACGGCTTCGCCGACACCTATCAACGAGTGGACACCGACCATGGCCATGAAGACGTCGTCGAAGGCCACCGGAGCCGTCGCCCCGAAGAGCCACAGGATCGAGAAAGCGATGGCCGACATGACCACCGAAGCCCAGGCCGCGATCCCCGTGGCGCCTATCACCCCCCCGGTGGTCCTCGGCACCATGCGACGGAACAGGCGGAACACGGCATAGCCTCCGTATGCGGGGATGATCGCCATGTTGAGGACGTTGTAGCCGAGGGCGGTCAGCCCCCCGTCGGCGAACGCCAGCGCCTGGACGACCACGACGATCGTCACCACGATCGCCCCGACAGACGGCCCGAGGAGGATGGCGGCGAGGGCGCCACCGATGAGATGGCCCGTGGTTCCAGCGGCCACCGGAAAGTTGAACATCTGAGCGGCGAAGACGAAAGCCGCCGTTGTCCCAGCCAGGGGTATCGCCCGGTCGGCCAACTGGCTTTGAGACTGTCGGAGGGCGAATCCGACCACCACGATGCTGATGCCGGCGGTGACGATGGCGGTTCCGGCGTCGAGGAAACCGTCGGGTGCGTGCAGGGCCAGGATCATCGCCACGACCATACATCTACCTGCAAGCGACTCGCAATCAAGTGTCGGTCGCATGTGTCTACGATATCAGCCCATGGAAGCCGCATCCGAGCTCGGCGTGGTGCTCCGGGACCACGGATACCGGCTCACCAGCCCACGCTGGCTGGTGTGGTCCGTGCTCAGGTCGGCGGGCGGGCACCTGACCGCAGACGAGGTGCACGCTCGAGTGCACGAGGCCGACCCGACCGTCAACATCTCCTCGGTCTACCGATCCCTCACCCTCTTCGAGGATCTGGATCTAGTGCGCGAGTCACATCTCGGCATAGACGACTCCGCCCGGTGGGAGATCGCCCATCCCGATGACCACTTCCACCTGGTGTGCCGCTTGTGTGGCTCGGTCGACCATCACGAAGGTGAGCTCGTCGACCAGATCCGGTCACATCTGGGAGATCACCACGACTTCTCCACGGAGAACGTCGATCTCGTGGTCACCGGTATCTGCGAGTCGTGCAGCCGGCGGTGACTGCGGGTCATATGTCCCCCCTGATCAGGACTTCCGCAACTTGCGGCGGGAATATGCGGCGACCGACCATCGGGTAAGATCTGACGAGAGGGAGTTGACGCCATGAACGTTCGAGACCTGATGACGACCGACTTGATCACGGTGGGACCCGAGTCCCCACTCAAGGAGGCCGCGCGCCGGATGATCGAAGGCGCTGTCAGCGGTCTGCTCGTTACCGACGAAGATGGCGCTCTGCTCGGTGTCATCACCGAAGCCGACTTCGTCAAGGCCGAATCCGACCGCCGAGCCGGCAAGAGAGCCCGCCTCCTCCAGTGGTTCAGCCACGACGACACTGAGATCCCCAGCACGGAACGGCGCGTGGGTGACGTGATGACCTCCGAGGTGGTCAGCCTGGGTCCCGATGCGGATCACGCCGAAGCGGCCCGGCTGATGAGGAAGGCTGGAGTGAAGAGACTCCCGATCGTCGACGAGGACGGTCGCCCGATAGGCATTCTCAGCCGGTCCGACATCATGCGCGCCTTCGCCCGAGCCGACTCGGACATCATCGCGGAGGTCTCGGAGCACATCATCAAGGACATCCTGTGGATCGACCCCAAGCGGGTAGACGTCGGTTCCGAGGAGGGCAACGTGAAGCTGCGAGGTCAGTTGGAGACCCGCAGCGATGCCACCTTGCTGGTAGACCTGACCCGTCGTGTCGACGGTGTGGTCTCGGTCGACTCCGAGCTGACCTGGGAGATCGACAACACCAAACTCGAGATGACGACCCGGCCACCGGGAATTCGGCGCTCCAACTGGCGCTGACCGGGATCACATCCGCGTCGGAGCTCGACAGCGGCCCTCCGTATTCGGCGTCAGATCCGGACGTGACCACATCGACTGCTGCAGGGGAGCGTTAACGTCGGCCGGTATGGCCCTGCCAATCGCCAGACGAATGGACCTCATCCCCTCGGAATCATCGGGATCGGGGTGACTTCGACGCCGGAAGCCGCGACGACGGTTCTGCCGTTTGACGGCGAGGGGATCGCTGGGTGCGCGCCGGTGACCTTCACCCGAGGGGGCACTCATGCATGAGGAGATCCTGATGCTGGCGCTGGTGTTGGCGGCAGCATTGGTCGGGGGACGGATCGCCAGTCGTTTCGGCTACCCGCCGATTCTTGGGGAGATAACCGCGGGCATCCTGTTGGGGCCCCCCATCATCGGCATCCTCCAAGACAACGAAGCCATCGGTGTCCTTGGGGAGTTCGGGATCCTGCTGATGATGCTCTACATCGGCATGCACCTCGACCTGGGCGACCTCAAGCGCGCCTCGGTGCCCGGATTGCTCGCTGCCGTGGGCGGCTTCATCGTTCCGACGGCTGCCGGCCTGATCCTCATGCTGGCCGTCGAGCGCACCTTCCTCGAAGCCCTGTTCGTTGGTCTTGCGATGGGGGTGACGTCACTCGCAACCAAGTCACGAATCCTCGTCGACTTGAAGATCCTCGACACCAGGATCGCCCACGTCCTGGTTGCCGGCGCATTGCTCTCCGATGTCGCCGTTCTCCTCATCTTCGCCGCGGTGGTTGGTGGCGACGTCACCGAAGGAGTCTCCGTCGGAATAGCCCTGCTCACT
>DATKCE010000008.1:0-63139 GCA_035513335.1 Acidimicrobiia bacterium | reverse complement strand
GGCCCGCCGCTTCCACGACCGCGAGGTTCTTCGGGAGGCTGGAGAGGTTCCAATTGCCACCGTCGCTCATCTTGAGCCAAGCCTGTTCGCCGTCCACCCCATGATTCTGGACGGTGGGCACGCCGTCGATGCCGGCGAGGGCTTCGAGGGCGTGACGCTCTCTCTTCTCACGCGACACCACCGGATACACCTTGACGATCGCCGTGTCGCTCTGGTTCTCCGTGATTCGGAAGACCTTGTTCGCCCCGGCCGCCACCTCACGTATATGAGCGGACGGATAAAGACGCTCCACGAGTCCCCGAGCTGTCATCCCTACACCCCTATCGAATTATGGAAACGACTATCCCTGGTCACCTAATTACCCTGCCGCAGGCTAGCGACGATAAGGCGATCCGGTGGAGCTTCGGTTACCAGACCAGACGGTACTCACCCATGAAGAAGGAGTGACCGGCTTCGACGTGGCGCGAGCCATCGGGCCCGGGCTCGCCCGGGCGGCGATCGCGGTGAAAGTGAACGGAGAGCAGAGGGACCTGTCCCGACCCATCGAGGGAGAAGAGCCCATCGACTTCGAGGTCATCACCCTCGCCAGCCTCGAGGGCCTCCACATCCTCCGCCATTCCACCGCGCATGTAATGGCGCAGGCGGTGCTCGATCTCTATCCCGGGTCCACATTCGCCATCGGCCCCCCGATCGAGGACGGCTTCTACTACGACTTCGACGTGGTGGAGCCGTTCACGCCGGAAGATCTGGAGCGGATCGAGACCCGTATGGCCGAGATCGTCGCAGAGGATCAGCCGTTCCAGCGGGTGTGCATGCCCCGGGAGAGGGCTCTCGAGGTCTTTTCCGATCACAAGTTCAAGCTGGAGATCATCGAGAACGTCGATCCCAGCGAAATGACCGGTGGCGAGGAGGTCACCGCCTATCGCAACGACGGCTTCATCGACCTCTGTCGCGGCCCACATCTGCCGTCGACCGGGCGAATTCCGGCGTTCAAGGTCCTACGGAGCTCGGGGGCGTATTGGCGGGGCGACCAGGAGCGAGAGCAACTTCAGCGGATCTACGGGACGGCCTGGGAGTCCAAGAGCGATCTCGACGGCTACCTGAATCGGCTGGAAGAAGCCGAAAAACGCGACCATCGCCGTCTCGGCGCCGAACTCGACCTCTACAGTTTCCCGCCGGATCTCGGAGCCGGTCTCGCGGTGTGGCACCCGAAGGGCGGGATGCTGCGCAAGCTGGTCGAGGACCACAGCAGGAAGCTCCATGAGCGATTCGGTTTCGACTTCGTCTTCTCGCCTCACATCGGCAAAGAGGACTTGTGGGAGACCTCGGGCCACCTCGAGTTCTACGCCGAGAACATGTATCCAGGCATGCAGTACGAGGACGACCCCGGATATCGCGTCAAGCCGATGAACTGCCCGTTCCACGTCCTCATCTACCAGAGCCAGCAGAGGTCGTACCGTGACCTGCCGATGCGGCTCGGCGAGCTGGGCGGCGTCTACCGCTATGAGCAATCCGGGGTGATCCACGGGATCCTTCGCGCCCGGGGCTTCACCCAGGACGATTCCCACACCTTCTGCACCGAGGACCAGATCCAGGACGAGCTGAAGCTGCATCTCGACTTCGTTCTCACCTGGCTGCGCGACTTTGGTTTCGATGACTTCGACGCCGAGCTGAGCACCCGCCCCGAGAAGGCCATCCTCGACGAGGAGCATCGCTGGGACGTCGCCGAGAAGGCCCTGGCTGATGCTCTCGAGGCACATGGAGTCGACTACAACGTGGCTCCGGGGGAAGGTGCCTTCTACGGGCCCAAGATCGACGTTCACATCAAGGACGCCATCGGAAGACGCTGGCAGTGCTCCACGATTCAGCTCGATGTCAACACCCCGCGTCGCTTCCAGCTCGAGTACGTCGACTCGACCAACTCAGCCGAGGTGCCCTACATGATCCACTGCGCCAAGGCGGGTTCTCTCGAGCGGTTCATGGGGATTCTCGTCGAGCACTACGCGGGGGCGTTCCCCATGTGGCTGGCCCCGATCCAGGTGTCGATCATCCCCGTGGCCGACCGCCACGACGAGTATGCACGCGACGTGAAGGGCCGCCTCAGGGACGCCGGATTGCGTGTCGAGATCGACCTCTCCTCCGAGACCGTGGGAGACAAGATACGACGAGCCCTCACCCAGAAGCACCCGGCAGTGATCGTCGTCGGCGACGACGATGTGGAAAACCAGACCGTAGGCCTCAGGTTGTACGGCGAGGATCGCGATACCCGCGGCGTGCCGTTGATCGAGGCCACCAACCGTCTCGTAGAGATGGCGAAGAAGCCGTCGTGACCGACGATGGGCTTCGTGTCGACCGGGAGGGCATCCACATCGAACGCGACCTGGCCGACCAGATCGCAATCGAGGATGAGCTCGACGCCAACATCGAAGGCGAGTACCGCTTTCCGGCCCCGGCGAGGCGACGGATCGCGGCTTGGGTCTACGTGACAGCAGCTGTCGTGTCTGCGATCACATTCGAAGGCGGCTGGATGGTCGCTCTCGGCTTCGCCGTCCTCGCTCTCTGGCACTTCCTCGGTTCGTGGCCACTCCCGGTCGACGAGGGGGAGGCGCTGACGAAAGCCGCAGGCGCCGTGGACTTCCCGGTGGGGCACTCATCAGCCTCCGTGCGCTTCCATGGTTGGCGATCTCGTCCTAGATGGTCGGTCATGCTCTACTCGGCAACTGAGCCCCCCGACCAGCGCGCCCTCGTGGTCGTGGATGCGGTGACCGGCGACATCGTCGAAACCCCCTACCTGGAGTCGATCGCCGACCCATAGTCCCTCGGTGTTCAGCGTTGGTCGATGGCGACCATGTCTCGTTTGGTGGCCCCCGTGTACACCTGGCGGGGCCGGAAGATCCGGGCCTGGGGATCGGCGGCCAGCTCTCTCCACTGGGCCAGCCATCCGGGGAGGCGTCCCAGTGCGAACATGACCGTAAACATGTCGGTGGGGAAGCCGATCGCCCGGTAGATGATCCCCGAGTAGAAATCGACGTTGGGGTACAGCCTGCGCTCGACGAAGTAGTCGTCGGACAGGGCCACCTCCTCGAGCTGTCGAGCGAGGTCGAGCAGGGGGTCGTCGATACCGAGCTGGTCGAGGACCTTCTCGGCCTGGGTCTTGATGATCTTCGCCCTGGGGTCGAAGTTCTTGTACACGCGATGGCCGAACCCCATCAGCCGGAAAGGGTCGTCCTTGTCCTTGGCCCGCTTGATCATGGTGTCGAGGTCGTCTCCCGAGGCGACGATGTCGTCGAGCATCTCGAGGACCGCCTGGTTGGCGCCGCCGTGAAGCGGCCCCGAGAGCGCGGCGATCCCGGCTGCGATCGAGCTGAAGATGTTGGCGTGGCCCGACCCGACCAGGCGGACCGCCGACGACGAGCAATTCTGACCGTGATCCGCATGGAGGATCAGCAACATGTTGAGTGCCTTGGCCACGACCGAATCGGGCTGGTACTCCTCGGCGGGAACCGAGAACATCATTTTCAGGAAGTTGGACGGATAGTCGAGCGCGTTGTCGGGATAGATGTAGGGCTGGTGCACCCGGTACTTGTACGACCAGGCGATCATGGTCGGGGTCTTGGCGATCAGCCGCCGGGAGCTGACGTCGACGGCTTCCAGATCGGTGGGGTCGAGGAAGTCGGGGTAGTAGGTCGCCAGAGCCGAGGTGGCGGAGGCCAGGATGGACATCGGATGGGCATTGTGTGGGAATGCCTCGAAGAGGTGCTTCATGTCCTCGCGCAGCAGGGTGTGATGGGTGACCGAGTCCACGTAACTTTCGTACTCGCTCTTCGTGGGCAACTCGCCGTACTGGAGGAGATAGGCGACCTCGAGGAAGCTCGCGTTCTCCGCCAGCTGCTCGATGGGATAGCCTCGATATCGGAGGATTCCCTCCTCTCCGTTGATGTAGCTGACATCCGAGGTGCCCTCTGCCGTGTTGCCGAAGCCACGGTCGAGCGTGACGAGACCCAGAGACCCGCGCAGCTGGGAGATGTCGACCCCGGAGTCGCCTTCCGTGGACTCCTTGACCGGGAGGCTCAGCTCCTCGTCGCCATAGCGTAAGACTGCGTCAGGCATGTCGATCCTTTCTGGGCGGCTACTCGTCGTCCGCGACACGGGCCGCGATCACGGACTGCGCCTCGTTGTGAGGCACCTCCTCGTAATGGTCGAACACCATCTCGAACGTGCCCCGACCAGATGTCAATGATCGCAGTTCGGCAGCGTACTGCTGCATCTCGGCCATCGGGACCTCGGCGTTCACTGTCCGCAGCATCCCCTCACCCTCCATGCCGAGCACGCGACCCCTTTTGGAGTTGATGTCTCCCATGACGTCCCCGAGGTGGCCCTCGGGCACGGTGACGGTGACCCGCATGATCGGCTCGAGCAACACCGGGCGCAGATTGGGGCTGGCGGCCCGTACTGCCTGGATGCCCGCCATCCGGAACGACATCTCGTCGGAGTCGACCGCGTGATACTTGCCGTCGTAGACCTCGGCGGCCACGTCAACCACGGGGAAACCGGCGAGGATCCCCCGGTCCAGCGCCTCTTGGATGCCCTTGTCCACTGCCGGAATCAGTCCCCGTGGGATGGACCCACCCTTTACGGAGTTGATGAACTCGTAGCCGCTGCCGCGGGGCCGGGGGAAGAAGCGCACCGAGGCCACGCCGAACTGGCCCCGTCCCCCGGACTGCTTCTTGTGTTTCCCGTCCGCTTCTGCCGTTGCCTGGATCGACTCTCGGTAGGGGATCTTTGGAATGGCGCCGTCGATCTGTACTCCGAACATCCGCTTGATCCGGGCCAGTGTGACATCTAGATGGGTGTCGCCCAGCCCGGAGAGAATGGTCTCTCCGGTCTCGGCACGGCGTTCGACCCTGATGGTGGGGTCGCTCTCCTCCATCCTGTGGAGCGCGATCGACATCTTCTCGTCGTCGTGGTGCGAGTGAGGTGTGATGGCCAACTCGGCGACCGGACGAGGGAAAATGATCGGCTCGATGACCACGTCGAGACCGGGGGAGCGCAGCGTGTCCCCGGGATGGAGATCCTCCACCTTGGCGATGGCCCCGATGCCGCCCACCGGGAGATCTGTCACGTCGTGGTGCTCCTTGCCCTGGAGCTTGAAGAGGTTGTGGAGTCGAACCTTCCCACCCCGGGCCAACTCCAGCTCCTGATCGGCTTTGGCCATTCCCGAGTAGATGCGGAACAGCGAGATCCTGCCGACGAAGGCGTCGGAGAATGTCTTGAAGACGTAGGCGAGCACGGGACCGTCGCCGCTGGGCTCCAACTGCGCGCCCTCGCCAAGAGCAGGCATCGCGCGCTCCAGGGGGTTCGGCCCGTAGTCGGCGATGAACTCGAACAAGGTGTCGATCCCGATCAGCCTGGATGCCGATGTGACCAGCACCGGATGAATCTCCCCTTTGATGATGCCGTGGTGGACCGTGTCCACGATCTGCTCGCGACTCGGTTCCTTGCCCTCGAAGTAAGCCTCCATCATCTCGTCGTCGGTTTCGACGACGGTCTCGATGAGGTCGGTGTGGGCGCTGTGGACCAACTCGGCCACCTCATCCGGCAGCTCGACCTGGGAGCCCGTCGATGACCCGGACGCGTATTCGTATGCCCGCTCGGTTGCGACGCGCACCAGGCCACGGAGATCCTCTTCCGATCCGATGGGAACCTGGATCGGAGCCACCGACTTGCCGAAGTTGTCCCGGAGCTCCCCGAGGACACGTGCATACGAGGCTCGCTCCCTGTCGAGCTTTGTCACCACTATCGCCCTGGGGATTTCCTCCTCTTCGGCAGCCCTCCACAGGGCCTCGGTCTGGACCTCGACGCCGTCGACGGCGGAGACTGCGAACAAAGCGAGATCGGCGGCGCGCAGTGCGGTGCGGGCGTCGCCACTGAACTCTGAGGCACCGGGGGAGTCGATGATGTTGACCCGGGTTCCCTTCCAATCGACCGTGGCCACGGCGAGACCGAGGGAGATACCGCGATCGATTTCCTCCGGCTCGTAGTCGAACGTTGACGTGCCGCCCTCGACCGATCCCATGCGTTTCGTGGCGCCGCCCACGAACAGCATCGCCTCGGCAAGCGTGGTCTTCCCACTGCCGCCGTGCCCGACCAAGGCGATGTTTCGAATTCTCTCGGGAACCACGTGACCTCCTTGTGGAAAACTCCGATCCTAACGGTGGTCGTGGACGACGTTCCCAGGGGGGTGCTACTTTCTCGCCCGTGATCGACATGCGGGTCCGTCCTCATGTGACCCGGTACCTTGACGCGATTGGCAAGGCCCTGGCGGCCATCGGCATGACCCCGTCCGTCATGACGGCCCTGGGTCTGGCGATGGTTCTGGTCGGCTCGGTCATGGTCGGGACCGAACGGCTCGTGTCCGGAGCCTGGGTGATCGCGGTGGGCTCGGCGCTCGATGGGCTCGACGGTTCGGTGGCCCGAGCCTCGGGGAAGGAGAGTGCGCGGGGAGCATTCCTGGACTCCGCATTCGACCGTGTCGGGGAGATCGCCGCCTTCGCCGGTCTCGCCTTTGCCATGGAGGGAAATGCCCGGGTGCTCTTGCTCATCGTCCTCGCCGTCGGAGGGGCGATGCTGGTGCCCTACATGCGGGCTCGAGCCGAAATCGTAGG
Source organism: Acidimicrobiia bacterium (assembly GCA_035513335.1). Taxonomy (GTDB): domain Bacteria; phylum Actinomycetota; class Acidimicrobiia; order Spongiisociales; family ZC4RG35; genus JANQRA01. The sequence continues at coordinate 56,474 of DATKCE010000008.1, read as the reverse complement.
TCTGGTGGGGACCGGCGGACTCATGGGTCGCGGCGAGCGCTTGATCCTCTTCTGGGGCGGGCTCGTCTTTGGCTTCGTCGAGCCCATGCTGTGGATATTCGTCGTCCTGGTCTGGATGACGGCTCTGACCCGATTCGTCCGGTCGTACCGTTCCATCTCGTGACGGGTTACCTCTCTTACCTGGCCTTGCGCGCCGGGGTGGGGCTGGTGGGCTCGCTGCCCTGGCCCGTCGTTCGCAGCCTGGGTCGGGGGTTTGGAGCGGTTTGGGCCAGGTTGGACAAGACACGCCTCGAGATGGCGAGACGCCACGCGGGGCGCGTGCTCGGAGACGATGCAAGGGTCGACCGAACGGCGTCCGAGATGATGAAGTCCTATGGTCGCTACTACGCGGAGGCACTCTGGGCCAGAGCCCGAAGAGTCGATGCGATGCTCGCCGAGACGGAAGTCGTGGGTCTCGACAAGATCCTCGCCGCCCGCGACGCCGGCAACGGCATGATCTTCGCTCTCCCCCACATGGGCAACTGGGAGGCGGCGGCGCCGATAGCGGTGAACAACGGGATCGCGGTGGTCGCCGTCGCCGAGGTCCTCCCCAATCGGAGGATCACCGATTGGTTCACCGAGATGCGGGCCGAGTTCGGCATAGAAATCGTCCTGGCCACCGGCCGGCTCGAAGTCATGCGGAGGCTCGAGCAGTCCCTCGCTGCCAACAAAGCCGTCGCCTTGCTCTCGGACCGGGATCTGAAACGGCGTGGCGTCGAGGTCGAGTTCTTCGGTGAGAAGACCACGCTCCCTCCCGGCCCGGCGACGTTGGCGGTGCGGACCGGAGCACCCCTGTTTCCCGCCGGCTGCTACTTCCGGGATGGCGGCTATCGCGTCGTGATCCACGACGCCCTCCCGGTACCGGAGACCGGAACTCGCACCGAGAGAGTCGCCGCTTTGACCCAGAGTCTCGCCACCCGGCTCGAGGCCATCATCGGCGAGGCCCCGGAGCAATGGCATCTCGTGGTGCCCAACTGGCCCTCGGATGACGAGGGGGCGTGAGTGCGTATCGGCCTCGTGTGTCCCTATGACCTCTCCAAGCCCGGGGGAGTGCAGGCACAGGTCAAAGACCTGGCCCGACATCTGACTAGAGCAGGAGACGAACCCACGATCATCGCGCCCGGTCTTCCCGAAGCCCTCGGCGGGGTCGATCTCGGGCGCACTGTCTCGATACCTGCCAATCGATCCCGGGTGCCGCTGTCGTTCGACCCGAGGGTCGTGGGCGCCATCCGGCGGGCCGCGGCGAGCATGGACCTCCTCCATGTGCACGAGCCCCTGATGCCCCTGGTCTCGATTTCAGCGCTCCACGTCGGGGTGCCGGTGGTAGCAACGTTCCATGCCGCCCCGGGGACGATGGGCGTCGGTCTCTACCGACTGGTCGGATCGCAATTGAAACGGCTCCTGGGACCGAATCTCCGCCGCATCACCGCTGTGTCGGCGACCGCCGCCGCTCCATTGGCCGCGGACCGGGACGTGGCGATCGTCCCCAATGGGGTGGATGTCTCCGCTTTCCACACCGGGGTCGAGCGGCACGAGACACGGGTGGCGTTCCTCGGCCGGGACGAGAAACGGAAGGGCCTCGACATCCTGCTCGAGGCATGGCCGACGGTGACTGCCAGCTCTCCAGACGCAGAGCTCTATGTGATGGGTGCGGACCGGGGTCACGGTGGGATCACCTGGAAGGGGGCCGTCGACGACGCGGCGAAGGCCGAGGGTCTCAGCTCAGCGGCGATATATGTCGCCCCCAACCTGGGAGGCGAGTCGTTCGGCGTCGTTCTCGTCGAGGGCATGGCAGCAGGGGCCGCCGTCGTGGCATCCGACCTCCCGTCGTTCCGGGATGTCGGAGGAGACGCCGTGCGTTACTTCCAGACCGGTGACCCCGAGACGTTGGCCAGGGCCCTGATCGAGCTGCTCGGCGATCCGGCCGAGATCGAAATACTGTCGATGGCAGGGGCGGAGCGCGCCCGGCTCTACGACTGGGCGAACGTGTCGGCGCGTTATCGCAGCATCTACCGGGAGGCGCTCTCTTAGGAGTGCGCTGAGGTGGGCGGTACAATTCGCGTCACACCAAAGGAGCTTCAACCCGTGGAAAAAGGGACAGATCGCGTCAAGAGGGGTCTCGCCGAGATGCTCAAGGGTGGCGTCATCATGGACGTCGTCGACGCCCAGCAGGCGAAGATCGCCGAGGAGGCCGGTGCCGTATCCGTCATGGCGCTCGAACGCGTCCCGGCCGACATCCGAAAGGAGGGCGGGGTGTCCCGCATGTCGGACCCGACGAAGATCGAAGAGATCCAGAATGCGGTGACCATCCCGGTGATGGCCAAGTGCCGCATCGGGCACTTCGCCGAGGCGCTCGTGCTCCAGGCGCTGGGCGTCGACTACATCGACGAGTCGGAAGTCCTCACTCCCGCCGACGAGGAACATCACGTGGACAAGTGGGCCTTCACCACGCCGTTCGTCTGTGGCGCCCGCAATCTGGGCGAGGCGCTCCGCCGCATCGGTGAGGGTGCGGCGATGATCCGCACCAAGGGGGAGGCCGGCACTGGCAATGTGGTCGAGGCGGTTCGTCACATGCGGACGCTGACCAACGAGATCCGCCGTGTCGCCTCGATGGGCGAGGAACAACTCATGTCCGCCGCCCGTGACATGGGCGCTCCATACGATCTGGTTCGGGAGATCGCCGAGACTGGGAAGCTCCCCGTGGTGAATTTCGCTGCCGGCGGCATCGCCACCCCCGCTGACGCAGCCCTGATGATGGGCCTCGGTGTCGACGGGGTATTCGTCGGCTCCGGGATCTTCAAGAGCTCAGATCCCGAGGGCTACGCCCGGGCGATCGTCGAGGCGACCACGTTCTGGAACGATCCGGAGGTGGTGGCCAAGGTGTCGCGGGGGCTCGGTGAGGCGATGCCAGGTCTCCAGATGGATTCCCTCACCGAAGCGGAACAGCTCGCCCGCAGGGGTTGGTGAGCATGGCACGCGTCGGAGTCCTGGCCCTCCAGGGCGACGTGCGCGAGCACATCCGCATCTTCGAGTCGCTCGGAGTGGCTGCGAAGGAAGTCAAGAAGCCGGAGCTGCTCCAATCCATCGATGCCCTGGTGATACCGGGAGGGGAGTCGACGACCATCGGGAAGTTGGCGGTGCGGTTCGGTCTGCTGGAGCCTCTGAGAGAGACCATCGGCAACGGTCTCCCGGTGTACGGGACTTGTGCCGGGATGATTCTCCTCGCCGGTGCTGTCACCGAAGGTGATCAACCACTGATTGGTGCTCTCGACGTGGTGGTGGAGCGGAACGCCTTCGGGCGCCAGAACGAGTCTTTCGAGGCCGACCTGGACATCGATGGGCTCGACGAGCCCTTCCACGCCGTCTTCATCAGGGCGCCCTGGATCGACAAGGTGGGCTCCGACGTCGAGATACTCTCCGAAATCGACGAGCATCCGGTGATGGTTCGCCAGGGCAAGATCCTGGCCACCTCGTTCCACCCAGAGTTGACGGGTGACGAGCGGATCCATCGCATGCTCCTGGACCTGATCTGAGGTTGTCGTGGCTGGACATTCCAAATGGGCCAACATCAAGCACCGCAAGGGCCGCCAGGACGCCAAACGGGGCCAGCTGTTCGCCAAGTTGGCCAAGGCGATCGAGGTGGCGGCCCGCGAAGGTGGCGGGAACCCTGACTTCAACCCGACTCTGGCCACCGCGGTGGACAAGGCGAAGTCCGCCGACATGCCCAACGACAACATCGAGCGCGCCATCAAGCGGGGCACGGGTGAAGTCGAGGGCGCGGTCTACGAGGAGATGTACTACGAGGGATATGGCCCCGGTGGCGTGGCCCTCTACGTCCACATCCTCACCGACAACCGCAATCGGGCGGCCTCTGACGTCCGCTCCACCTTCACCAGGTACAACAGCAGCCTCGGCGAGCCCGGATCGGTGGGGTACCTGTTCAGCCAGAAGGGCGTGATCCTGGCGAAGGGGTCCGAGGAAGAGGTGATGCTCACTTCCCTCGAAGCCGGGGCGGAGGACGTTCGGGACGCCGGTGAGGAGATGTTCGAGGTGATCACCGAAGCCGGTGACCTGCAACGGGTGCGCGAGGCTCTGGCCGCGAGTGACGTCGGCATCGAGAGTGCAGACGTCACCCAGATCCCGTCGACCACCATTCCCATCGAAGAGGGAGATGCCAAGCGTCTGCTCAGGCTGATCGACGCCCTCGACGACCTCGATGACGTCCAGGAGGTCTACTCGAACTACGACATCGAGGAGTCGGTGATGGAGAAGGTGTTGGCCGAGGTGTGAGGCCGGAGGCCGATTGGAGGAGGTGCCGAGCTTGCGAGGCGGATGGGGTGAGAGTCGGTGGAGTCGACGGAGGCAGTGAGCGTCATGACCGAGAGTGCCAAGGTCTATCGGGTCAGGCCGGTGAAGGTCACGACTCATGTGCCTGCCGGGCCGGATGAGGTCTTCTCCTATGTATCCGACACCCGCAACGACCCAGAGTGGTGTCCCAATGTCACCGATGTCCGCCAGGTGAGCGGGGACGGTGTCGAGTTGGGAGCCGGATTCGAGTTCCATCAGAGCGTCGAGGTGCAAGGTCGGGAACTCGTCTCGGAGGTGGAAGTCGAAGTCGTGGAGCTCGGTGAGAGCCACATCCGCTGGCGAGTCGAGGACCGGTTTCAGGTTCGCGACGTCCTGTTGGAGGTAGCACGCGACGGTGACGGCACCAAGGTGACCCAGACGACGACGGCCATCTTCAAGCGCAAGCCCGGGTTGGCCAAGTGGTTCTATCCCCGTTTGGCGCGACGGACCTTTCGAGACCAGTTCCAGGAGTTGGCCGGCCGGTTCACTTAAGGGGTCTGAAATGTGCGTGGCGTCCGGCAGTGCCAAGGATCTGCTCGCGGTCAGTCCTTCATCAGATTTCTTCCAGAACCCTGCACTTCGACCCCAAATCTGTCCTACCCCCATTGTTCAATGGGCATATGAGCTGGATAGACGTCACTCAGATTCCAGCCGGGGAGCGGATGGCACCGATCGCCAAGCGCATCAACTCCAGCTATGCCGGGTTCTGTGAGTTGTTGAGCGAAGCAGACGGGTTCCAAGAATGGCTGGCGGACGGCTCTCCCGATGTCGTCCAGTGGCTGAACGCTCGCTTCGGGATCGAAGAGTCCTTCGGTCGACGGCTCTGGAGAGCGGCCAGACGTCTTCGGGATCTGCCGGAATTGCGGAAGCGGTTCGCCACCGGTGAGCTCTCCCTCGATGCAGTCGACCTCTTGTCGGAAGTAGCGACACCCGACAACGAGTTGGACCTGATCGAGCAGGCTGCGGGCCGAGATCTAGCCGACATCGGGCGCATCGCCTCTCGGGCCAAGCCCGTCACCCGCGAGGAGTCGGCAGCGGCCCGGTCTTCGGAGTGGATGTCGACGCAGTGGGATCTTCATCACCGCAAGATGAGGTTCGCCGGTGAGCTCAGCGGCCTGCAGGCTCAGGTCGTGGAAAACCGGTTGGTCGATGGCGCCAAGGCGATTCCCAAGAATCCCGAGACCGATTCATACGACGATTGGTCGAAACGGATGGCCGACTCCCTCTTCGAGGTTTGCGCCACAGCCGATGGCGAGGCGAGTACGCCGACCACCGTGGTCCACGTGGACTTCGATGCTCTCATCGATCCGGCCGGGTCCGGTGTCTCCGAGCTCTCCGGTGGACCGGTCTTATCAAACGAAACCGCCCGGATGCTTGGATGCGACTCGGCCCTCGAAGTGGCCATAGAAAGCGATGGCAATCCGATCGGCATCGGACGCAAGAGCCGGAAGATCCCGGGGTGGCTCCGCCGCCAGGTGGAGTATCGAGACCACCACTGCCAGTTCCCCGGCTGCGGGCGCAAGGTCTTCCTGCAGGTACACCATCTCGAGCACTGGGCCGACGGAGGCAGAACCGATTTCGACTCCCTCGTGTTGCTCTGCTGGTGGCATCACATCTTCATTCATGAGAAGGGCTGGAACATAACGCGCGGCGGCGATGGCCGGTTCGTGTTCCGCAAACCGGACTGGACTCCCTACCCACCGCGACCTACGTAGGGGCACACGCCTGCCCTACTTCAAAATCCTTCGACAAGACCGGACCAGCGTCTCCACACCGATTACCGTCTAGAACATATGTTCGTTCTGGGCATCGATCCCGGGCTCTCGATCACCGGCTACGGCCTGATCGAGGGGTCCTTTCCGCCGCGTGCCCATCGCGCCGGGGTGATCCGGACCGCCACCGACCTCACCACTCCACAGCGACTCGCCGTGCTCCATCGGGGGCTGACCGAGATCATCACCGACACCATGCCTGACGTCATCGCCCTCGAATCGGTCTTCACCAACCGCAACCTGCAGACTGCGATCTCGGTGGGCCGGGCCTCGGGGGTCGCACTGTTGGCCGCAGCCGAGGCGGGAATTGGCGTCTACGAGTACGTCCCCACCGCGATCAAATCGGCGATTACCGGTGACGGTTCCGCTCACAAGGGCCAGATACAGCAAATGGTGACCAGATTGCTCCGCTTGAAAGACCCCCCGAAGCCGGTCGACGCCGCCGATGCTCTGGCCATAGCCCTATGCCATCTCCGCGTTGCGCCGTTGGAGGCGAGCCGATGATCGGGCGTCTCCGTGGGGTGCTGGTCACGAGCCGGGAGTCAGGCATCATCATCGACGTGGCAGGCGTCGGCTACGAGGTTTCCATGACCACCCGCGACCTGGCTGCGCTCCCCGGCATTGGAGAGGAGATCGTGGTCCACACCCACACCTACGTGCGGGAGGACGACATCAGTGTCTACGGGTTCGCCGTCGAGGCGGATCGCGAGCTCTTCCGCACGTTGTTGGGAGCCAGCGGAGTCGGGCCGAAGGTGGCGATGGCGTTGCTGGCATCTCTGAGCTCCGACGAGATCATCCGGGCCATCACCGGTGACGACCCCGACGCCCTCACCATCGCTCCCGGCGTGGGCAAGCGAGGAGCTCAAAAGATCGTCCTCGAGTTGGGCGAGAAGCTGTCGGGACGGGAGACAGAGATCGTCGGGAGCCACGCCATCGGAAGCGTCCGCCAGGCTCTGGAGGGGCTCGGCTACTCCACCGCCGAGATCAATGCCGTAGTGAGAGACCTCGACCCCAACGAGCCCATCCAGGATCAGATCAAGACCGCGCTGCAACGATTGGCCAAAGGATGAGCCGCGAGGAGAGCCTGCTCAGCCCCACTGTCGAGGACGAGGACGAGATCACCCTCCGACCGCGTCACCTGGGTGAGTTCATAGGCCAGGAGCCGGTCAAGGAACGTCTCCAGATCTCACTCGAGGCCTCAATCGTCGAGGAGAGGGCCCTCGACCATGTGCTGTTCTCCGGCCCGCCCGGGCTGGGCAAGACCACCCTTGCCGCCATCATCGCCACGGAGAAGGGTGTCAACCTGCGCGTCACCTCCGGGCCCGCTCTCGAGCGTCCGGGCGATCTCGCCGCCATTCTCTCGAACCTCCAACCTCACGATGTCTTCTTCATCGACGAGATCCACCGTCTGCCCCGCGCCGTGGAAGAAGTGCTGTATCCGGCGATGGAGGACTTCCAACTCGACGTGGTCCTGGGGAAAGGGCCGACGGCGCAATCGATCCGCATCGACCTGCCCCGGTTCACCCTCATCGGAGCGACGACCCGTAAGGGAAAGGTGACCGCACCCCTCCGTGACCGGTTCGGGATCGAGGAGAGGCTCGACTACTACGGGATCGAGGACCTGGCGCGCATCGTGCGTCGATCTGCGGGGATCATCGACGTCGTGATCGACCCGGAGGCGGCCATGCTGATCGCGCAGCGAAGCCGGCAGACCCCCCGTATCGCTAACCGCCTCCTGGCCCGGATACGCGACTACGCCGTGGCCCGGGCCTCGGGTCGGATCACCAACGACGTCGCCACAGAGGCACTCACCGTCTACGAGGTCGACGAGCTCGGCCTGGACAAGGTGGACCGCTCCATCCTCGATTCGATCGTTCACAAGTTCGGGGGAGGCCCGGTGGGTTTATCCACACTCGCCATCGCGGTCGGTGAGGAGCCCGAGACGGTGGAGGACGCCTACGAGCCGTTCCTCCTCCAGTCCGGGTTGATCAAGCGGACACAGAGAGGCCGCATGGCAACGCCACACGCCTATGTCCATATGGGTCTCGAACCGCCATCCGATCCACAGGGGTCCCTGCTCTGAAGGTCTCGGACTTCCAATACGACCTTCCCCAGTGGGCGATAGCCCAAAGTGCCATCGAGCCCCGCCACGATGCCCGGCTGCTCGACACCCGGGACATGTCCGATCACACGTTCATCGAGCTCCCCGACCTCCTCGCCCCAGGCGACCTGGTGGTCGTGAACGAGACCAGGGTGCGGACCGCCCGTCTGGTGGGGCGACGACGGAAGACGGGTGGCCAAGTCGAGTTGCTGATCCTCGAGAGGGGAGACGACGGGTCTTGGGAGGCACTGGCCCGACCGGCCCGAAGACTGCGTCCCGGGGTGTCGATCGACTTCGATGGATTCACTGCCACGATCATCTCGGATCCCCGGGGTGGGAAGGTGAGGGTGAGGTTCGACGTCTCCGACCCCGAGGCTGCGTTCGAGCGAGCCGGGACGATGCCCCTTCCCCCCTACTTCACCGGCGACCTGGGCGATCCGGATCGATACCAGACGGTCTTCGCCCGAGATCCCGGCTCCGCGGCGGCGCCCACCGCCGGTCTTCACTTCACCGATGAGGTGATCCGGGCGTTGGAAGACGCCGGGATCGAGCTCGCCACGGTCGATTTGCACGTGTCACTGGACACCTTCCGCCCCATGACGGTCGAGGACGTCGATGATCACGAGATGCACTCGGAGTGGTGTTCCGTGCCTCCCGCCACCGCCGAGGCGATCGAGAGGACCAGATCCGACAAGGGGCGGGTCGTAGCCATCGGGACGACCGTGGTGCGCACTCTCGAGGCGATGGCCGACGGTCGGGGAGGCGTGGAGCCGGGGGAGCGGAGAACCGATCTGTTCCTCAAGCCGGGCAGTGTCTTCACGGTCGTCGACCTGCTGATCACCAACTTCCATCTCCCGGGATCGACCCTCCTCGTGCTCCTCGCCGGTTTCATGGGGGACCGATGGCGTGAAGCCTATGTGACCGCCCTGGAACGGGACTACCGCTTCCTCTCCTTCGGTGACGTGATGCTCGCCGCCAGGGAACACACCTAGCCTCGGGCCCGATGAGCGCGGTCACCTGGAGGGCACTGGCGACGGACGGGGAGGCTCGCGCCGGAATGCTCAGCACACCCCACGGAGAGGTGAGCACTCCCGCATTCATGCCAGTCGGCACCAAGGCTGCGGTCAAGGCGGTCGACACCGACGATCTACACGCGGTCGGAGCGGAGATGATCCTGGCCAACACCTATCATCTCATGCTCCGCCCCGGGGCCGATCTGATCGCGGACCTGGGAGGGCTTCATGAGTTCATGAGCTGGGACCGGCCGATCCTGACCGATTCGGGCGGTTTTCAGATCTTCTCGCTCGAACCCGAGATCACGGACGAGGGCGCCGTCTTCTCATCTGTCTACGACGGCTCGACGGTCGAGCTCACACCGGAAGATGCGGTGAGGATCCAGGAGCGACTGGGACCGGACATCGCCATGGTCCTCGACGTCTGCGTCGGGCTCCCTGCCCCCAGGGAAGAGGTCGAGGTGCAGATGAGACGCACGCTGCAGTGGGCCGATCGGTCTCTGGAGGCACACACCCGGGAAGACCAGGCACTCTTCGGCATCGTCCAAGGAGGTGTCGATCTCGATCTCCGGGCCGAGAGCGCCCGGGAAACGGCGGCCCTCGGGTTCGAAGGCATCGCCATCGGAGGTCTCTCCGTGGGAGAGTCCGCGGAGGAGCGCAACACCGCGCTCACCGCAGCCGTGGTCGAGTTGCCTCCGGACCGGCCCCGATACGTCATGGGTCTGGGCGACACCGACGGCCTCCTCGACGCCATCGCCCGGGGAGCCGACATGTTCGACTGCGTGATCCCGACGAGGCTTGCCCGTCACGGACGCGCTTTGACCAGCACCGGAGACTTCAACATCAACCGGGTCGAGTTCACCGACGACCGAAGCCCGCTCGACGACGAGTGCGGATGCTCGACTTGTTCCCGCTACACCAGGGCCTACTTGCGGCATCTGGTGCGTATGGGTGAGTTGAGTGCCCATCGGCTACTGACGATCCACAATCTGACCTACCTGCTCGACCTGGTCGCCGGAGCCCGCCAAGCCATCTCTGCGGGCGAATTCGAGATCTATGTGGCGGCTGTGAGGAGCGAACGCGACAGTGGTTAGACCTAGATGCCCCCGGCCGCCTAACCTCGCTGCCGAACAGTCTCACTCCCCGGAGGAATCGTGACCCCTCTCGTGTTTGCCCAGGAGGCGACAGGCAGCGCACTGCCATCTCTGCTCTTCCTCGCCTTGATGGTCGGAATCTTCTATTTCCTCATCATCCGCCCCCAGCGGAAGCGGACCCGGGCGCAGCGAGACCTGGCGGCGTCGCTGCAACTCGGCGACGAGGTGCGCACCATCGGGGGAATCCACGGCTCGGTGGTCTCGATGACCGAGGACAGCGTCGTGCTGAAGGTCGAGGACGGCCAGATCCGATTCTCCAAGCGGGCCATCGGCAACCGGGTGGGCGACGAGGAGCCCCGCCCCGGCGCCCGCGGCGTCTGATCGCCCACTCGAGATCGCGACCTCGAATCGCCCGGCTCGAGTGGGTCGAGGCGTTGGTTTCGACGGAAAGAGGCCACTCGGGCCGTAGACTTTGAGAGTGAGCCAACTCGAGACACTGATCCGTGATATCCCCGACTTCCCGGAGAAAGGGGTGGTCTTCAAGGACATCACACCGGTCCTCGGAGACCCCGAGGCTTTCAAGTTGCTGATCGACGAGATGTCCGAGCCGTTCTTGAACCAGGGGATCACCAAGGTGGCGGGAATCGAGGCGCGTGGCTTCACGCTCGCCACCCCGGTCGCCGACCGAATCGGAGCCGGCTTCATCCCACTCCGGAAGCCGGGCAAGCTTCCGTTCGAGACAGTCCAGGAAGAGTACGAGTTGGAGTACGGGATGGACTCGCTCGAGGTCCACGTGGACGCGGTGCTCGAAGGTGAGAAAGTCCTGCTCGTCGATGACGTGATCGCCACCGGTGGGACGGCCCGGGCCGCCATCCAACTGCTGCGGCACGTCGGGGCCGAAGTGGTGGCGCTCTCCGTGTTCATCGAACTGGCATTTCTCGGCGGCGCCACCAAGATCGACCATGTCCCCCTACATGCCCTCCTCAGCTACGACTGAAGCCGTGCCGGCGACCCTGGACGACGTCCTGGAGGCGTTTCGGGCTCACTATCCCGACGGGGACGTCGAGACCCTGAGACGCGCCCACGACCTGGCGGCGCAAGCCCATGAAGGCCAGGTCCGCAAGACAGGAGACCTGTACATAACCCACCCCGTGGCGGTGGCCCACATGCTCGCCGAGTACGGTCTCGACGCCGCCACCATCGCCGCCGCCTTCCTCCACGACACCGTCGAGGACACCCCCCTGACCCTGACCCAGGTCGAGCAGGAATTCGGCGAGGAGATCGCCGAGCTGATCGACGGAGTCACCAAGCTCGACCGGGTCCGCTATTCCAATCGGGAGCAGGCCCAGGCGGCGAGCATACGGAAGATGGTCGTGGCCATGGCCCGGGATGTCAGGGTTCTCATCATCAAGCTGTTCGACCGGCTCCACAACATGCGCACGGTCCACGCCCTGCGGGAGTCGAAACAGATCCGGGTGGCGAGAGAGACACTCGACGTCTATGCGCCCCTGGCTCATCGCCTCGGTGTCCAGGAGATCAAGCACGAGTTCGAGGATCGTTGCTTCGCAATCCTCTACCCCGGGCCCAACACCGAGATCGAGGCGAAACTCGCCGAAGCTGCCCCCGAACGTGAGGCCTTCATCGAGAAGATGACCGAGGAGATCAGCGGGATGCTCACGGACGCCGGGATCGTGGCCGAGGTGACCGGACGTCCCAAGCACCAATTCTCGATCTACCGCAAGATGATGGAGCAGAACCGCCCCTTCGAGGACATCCACGACCTCATCGGCATCCGGATCATCACCGGGAGCACCCGCGACTGCTATGCGGCCCTCGGGCTGGTCCACAGCCACTGGGTCCCGGTCACCGGGCGCTTCAAGGACTATGTGGCAATGCCCAAGATCAACCTCTACCAGTCGCTGCACACCACGGTGATCGGGCCCGACGGCAAGCCCCTGGAAGTGCAGATCCGCACCGAGGAGATGTACCGCCGGGCCGAGTGGGGAATCGCCGCCCACTGGCGTTACAAGGAAGGCGACATCGAGGCCACGCCGCTGGTCGAGTTCGACCCATTCGACGAGGACCCCGAGGAGTTCCTCGCCAACCTGAAGATGGATCTGTACCTCGACGAGGTGTTCGTGCTCACGCCCGGAGGGGACGTCAAGGAGCTACCCAAGGGCGCCACCCCGGTCGACTTCGCCTATGCCGTCCACACCGAGGTGGGACATCGATGTGTCGGTGCAAAGGTGAACGGGCGTCTCGTCCCTCTCTCCAGCAAGCTCGACTCCGGTGACATCGTCGAGATCATCACATCGAACTCACCTGACGCCGGCCCATCCCGCGACTGGCAGAAGTTCGTGCGCACCGGGAAGGCCAAGGGCAAGATCAAGCACTGGTTCCAGAAGGAGCGGCGGGACCAGGCGCTCATCGACGGCAAGGACCTGCTCCAGACGCTGTTCAAGAGGGAGGCGCCGCACCTCTCCGCCGCAGAGCAGACCGCTCACCTCGACGCTATCGCCGCCGAGCTGGGCCAGAAGGACGGCGCCGCGATACAGGTCGCGCTCGGTGAGGGCAATCTCTCCATCGACTCGGTCGCGGTCCGTCTCAAGAGACGACTCGATCCCGACACGGGTGACGAGCTCTTCAAGCCGACGCGACGACGCCGGCCCTCCGAGTCGGCCCACGTGGTGGTCGAAGGTCAGGACGACATGCTCGTCCAACTGGCCCAGTGCTGCTCACCCGTCCCCGGTGACGGGATCGTCGGATATGTGACCGTCGGCCGAGGGGTGTCGGTGCATCGGGCAGATTGCACCAATGTCGCCTCCTTGACCGAGCGGCGGGAGCGCACCGTCGAGGTGAGCTGGCCCACGGACATCGCCGGGCCATTCATCGTCTGGATACAGGTCGAGGCGCTCGACCGGGCGCGGCTGCTTCGAGACGTCACCTCGGTGGTCTCAGACACGGGGGGGAACATCACCGCCTCCTCCACGAACACCAACGAAGACCGGGTAGCGATTCTCAAGTACGAGGTCGAGCTCTCCGACCCCAGCCAGCTTCCCCGGCTCCTCAGCGACATTCGAGGCGTGGACGGGGTGTTCACCGCATTCCGGCTCGCCAACGACCCATCGGCGGGTTGAGGGAAACGATGCTCGTCGAGCGCATCCCGGCCTGGGTGACCGCCACGAACGCCTATCTGGTGGTCGGCGACCAGGACGAAGCCCTACTCGTGGACGCCCCACCGGAGCCGGACGTCATCGGGCGCCACATCGCCGAACGCGGGGTGGCGGTGACCGCGGTCCTGCTCACCCATGGGCACGTCGACCACACCGGTGGAGCCGGGAAGATCACCGTCAACTCGGGAGCCATCGCCTACGTGCACCCCGACGACGACTTCCTGACACTTCATCCGACGGACCAACTGGAGAGGATCTTCGGTTACATCCCGCCCGGGGCCTACGAGTTACCCGAGCGCATCGAGCGCCTGGAGCACGGCCAGCACCTGGAGCTGGCCGGTATCTCCCTCGAAGTGAGACACACTCCAGGTCACACGCCGGGGCACTGCTGCCTCTACTGGGAGGACGAGGGAATCCTGTTCAGCGGAGACCAGCTCTTCGCAGGCTCCATCGGTCGCACCGACCTACCCGGGGGCTCCTACGACGAGCTCATGACCTCCATGCGGGAGCAGGTGATGACACTCGACGACAAGGTCAGGGTCCTACCGGGACACGGCCCGGAGACGACCATCGGCCGGGAACGGGCCCGCAACCCCTTCCGCGACGAGTGGGCACGATGAACCGCACGGTGGCGGACTTTAGGCGAACCCTGGGTTGCAGGCCCCGCTCAGCGAAGTCCAGCGCCCCGAGTTCGTGCGGAGCCCGCCGATGGCGTCGAAGTGGAATCGCTTCCTCCCGCCGGTAACCTCCCGCGGAATCCATGAGCTTTCAGCCCCCCAAAGGCACCGACGACGTGATCGCGCCCGAGTCCCAGGCGTGGCGGGAGACGCTGCGAATCTGGGAAGACCTGTCGGAGCGCTACGGATACCCCCTGGTCGGACTGCCCGTGTTCGAAGCCACCGACCTGTTCGAACGTGGGGTGGGGGAGACCACGGAGGTGGTCACCAAGCAGATGTACACCTTCACCGACCAGGGAGGCCGTTCGGTGACGCTTCGGCCCGAAGGGACCGCCGGCGCGGTCCGCGCCTACCTCAACTCCGGGCAGCAGGGGACCTGGAAAGGGGCTTACTCGGGACCCTTCTTCCGCTACGAGAGACCCCAGGCGGGTCGTCGCCGCCAGTTCTGGCAGGTCGGGGTGGAGTACATCGGCACCGCCAGCCCGGTCGCCGACGTGGAGGTCATCGAGCTTGGATACCGTTTCATCTCCGCCGCCGGGTTGGGCCAAGTGGCCCTCCTCCTCAACTCGATCGGCGACCCCGAATGCCGACCCCACTACGTGGAGGCACTCCGCCGGTATCTGCGGGACCGCGAGGCCGAGCTCAGCCCCGAGTCGGTGAGCCTGATCGACCGCAATCCCCTTCGGGTGCTCGACTCGAAAGCCGATGCGCACAAGCTGGAGGACGCCCCGAGCACCATCGACCATCTCTGTGACGCCTGCGCCGCGCACCTCGATACGGTCAAGCGAGGTCTGGAGACGTTGGAGATCCCATATCTCGAAGACCCGTCGCTGGTGCGTGGGCTCGATTACTACACCCGCACCGCATTCGAGTACATCGCCACCGGTCTCGACGCAGCTCAGAACGCGGTGGGGGGAGGTGGCCGTTATGACGGCCTGGCCGAAGCAATCGGCGGCGGGCCCACTCCCGGAGTCGGTTTTGCTCTGGGCATCGACCGGATCATGCTCGCGCTGGGCAACCCGGAACGACCGTACCTGGATGCGTACCTCGTCTCCGAGACGGGGCCGGAGGATGCACTCCGCGCCGTCTCCCGACTGAGAGCCGACGGGATCCGGGTCGACTTCGACGCCGAAGGGCGCTCCGTCAAGGCTCAGTTCCGCACGGCAGGTCGTCTCGAGGTCCCGGTGGTCCTGGTGTGGAGAGGAGACGGAGAGCCCGTCGACGTGCAGACTGAGGAAGAGCGGGCGCAGCTACCGCTCGAGGAGGTTTCGGTTTGGTTCAGCAAGCGATGAGGTCCCACGGCGCGGGGACGATCACCTCTGATGACGTCGATTCGGAGGTGACGGTGGCCGGCTGGGTGCAGAAGCGCCGCGACCACGGCGGGATCGCCTTCTTCGACGTGCGTGATGCCACAGGGCTCGTCCAGGTCGTGGCCGATCCCGACGAGCATGCGGTGGTCGACGGGCTCAAGATGGAGTACTGCGTCCGGGTCACCGGCACCGTTCGGAAGAGACCCGAGGGGACCGAGAACACCGAGCTGGCCACCGGCCAGGTCGAGATCGGAGCGACCGTGATCGAAGTGTTGTCCCCGGCCAAGACACTGCCCTTCATGATCGACGACCGCGCCGACATCGACGAGCGCACCCGGCTCCAACACCGCTACCTCGACCTTCGCCGTCCCCGCATGGCCG
Source organism: Acidimicrobiia bacterium (assembly GCA_035513335.1). Lineage (GTDB taxonomy): Bacteria > Actinomycetota > Acidimicrobiia > Spongiisociales > ZC4RG35 > JANQRA01. The sequence goes on along the minus strand of DATKCE010000008.1, from coordinate 40,567 downwards.
ACAACCTGCGGGCCCGATCCCGGGCCACCGCCGCCATCCGGCGAACGCTCGACGAGATGGGGTTCCTCGAGGTAGAGACCCCGACCCTGATCAACTCGACCCCCGAGGGAGCCAGAGACATGCTCGTCCCGTCCCGGCACCGGAAGGGCGAGTTCTATGCCCTGCCCCAGTCACCTCAGCTGTTCAAGCAATTGCTGATGATCTCAGGCGTCGAGCGCTACTTCCAGATCGCCCGCTGCTACCGCGACGAGGACACGCGAGCCGATCGCCAGATCGAGTTCACCCAGCTCGACCTGGAGGGGGCCTTCTGGGACCAAGACGACGTGCTCGCCACGATCGAGCAAGTGCTGGCCGCCACCGTCCGGGAGATCAGAGGAATCGAGACCCGGCCTCCGTTCCCACGTCTCACCTGGAAGGAGACGATGGACAGGTTTGGCGTCGACAAGCCCGACATCCGCTTCGGGATGGAGATCGTCGACCTCACCTCCCACCTCATCGACACCGAATTCGGGGTGTTCCGGAGTGTCATCGACTCCGGGGGGACGGTGCGGGGCATCAACGCCGGCGGTCAGGAGTGGTCCCGCGCTCGTGCCGACGAGTTGACCGAGAGGGCCAAAGACCTCGGGGCCAAAGGCCTGGTGTGGATGGTGGTCGAGGACGACGGCACGCTTCGCTCGCCGGTGGCCAAGTTCCTCGGCGAGGTCGAGCAGGAGGCGATCAAGAGCAGCCTCGAAGCCGGCCCCGGGGACGTGCTGTTGCTCGCCGCCGATCGGTGGAGGACCGCGGTCGGGGTACTGGGAGGTCTGCGCAACGACCTGGGGCGGCCGGCCGACCACAAAGAGCTGGCATTCCTCTGGGTGGTCGACTTTCCTCTGTTCGAAGAAGACGAGGACGGCTCGATCACCTTCTCTCACCACCCATTCACATCACCAAAGTCGATCGACCAGATGCGTGAAGACCCGGAAAACGCCTTATCGAGGGCGTATGACGTGGTGCTCAACGGAGTCGAGCTCGGGTCGGGATCGATCAGGATCCACGACCCCGCGGTGCAGAGACAAGTGTTCGAGATCCTCGGAATCGATGCCGAGACGGCGGAGCGCCGGTTCGGCTGGTTCCTCGAGGCGCTCGAGTATGGGACGCCGCCGCATGGAGGCTTCGCCTTCGGCATCGACCGGCTGGTCATGGTGCTGCAAGGGGAGTCTTCCATCAGGGAGGTCATCCCGTTTCCCAAGACGCAAACCGGCGTCGACCCGATGACGGGGGCGCCCACCTGGGTCGAGGACACTCAACTCGCCGAGCTCGGTATCGACTTGACGTCTGCTGCCAGAGCCCGTCAGGACGAGGGGGAGGACCGATCGTGAGGAGCGGAGAGATCCGTCAGGCCTTCATCGATTTCTTCACCGCGCGCGATCACGTTTACCGCCCCTCGTCGTCGCTGATACCCGTCGATCCCACGCTGTTGGTGACGAACGCCGGGATGGTGCCCTTCAAGCCATACTTCCTGGGGGAAGAGGAGCCGCCTTGGCCCCGGGCGGTGTCGGTGCAGAAATGCGTCCGCACCGTCGACATCGACATCATCGGCACCACCCAACGGCACCTCTCCTTCTTCGAGATGCTCGGGAATTTCAGCTTCGGCGACTACTTCAAGGAGAAGGCGATCCCCTGGGGATACGAGTTCGTAACCGATGCCCTCGGTCTCGATCCTGATCGTCTCTGGTTCACCGTCCACGAGACCGACGACGAGGCCGCCGAGATCTGGATCGACACGGTTGGGGTGCCTCCCGAGCGGGTGCAGCGAGGGGGTAAGGACAACTTCTGGCAGATGGGAATACCGGGGCCGTGCGGCCCCAGCTCGGAGATCTTCTACGACAAGGGAGAGGAGTTCGGTGAGGCGGGAGGGCCGATCGGGGGAGCCGAAGACCGCTACGTCGAGATCTGGAACCTGGTGTTCATGCAGAACGTCCAGGACGAGCCCTATCACGTGGTGGGTGACCTGCCCGCCAAGAACATCGACACCGGGATGGGGCTCGACCGGATCGCCGCGGTGCTCCAGGACGTTCCGTCGGTGTTCGACATCGACACCACCCGCGATGTCCTCCGAACGGCAGAGCGCTACACCCGTCTCGAATATGGAGCCTCCGAGCGCGGTGATGTCTCACTCCGCATCCTCGCCGACCACGGACGGACGGTCACCTTCCTCATCGGCGACGGAGTGGTCCCCTCCAACGACGGCAGGGGATACGTGCTGCGTAGCGTGCTCCGTCGCGCCGTCCGCCACGGCTGGCAATACGGTGGCGAAGGTCTCATCGTCCCCAGGCTGGCGGAGTCGACGATCGAGGTGATGGGCGACGCCTACCCGGATCTGGTGGAGAGGAAAGACTTCATCCTCGACGTCGTCACCCGGGAGGAGGAGCGGTTTCGCCGCACGCTCGAGTCCGGCCACCAGCTCCTGGACACCGAGCTGGAGAAGGGCGACTCGCTGAGTGGCACGGCGGCCTTCAAGCTTCACGACACCTACGGGTTCCCCATCGACCTCACCAAGGAGATCGCCGCCGAGCGCGGGGTCGACGTCGACATCGAGGGATTCGACGTCGAGATGAAGGCACAGAAGGAGCGGGCCCGGGCAGCCTGGAAGGGCTCAGACGCCGCCGACGCCGCCGTCGTCTATCGGGAGCTGATCGACTCCCACGGTCTCACCGACTTCGTCGGATACGACTACGAGGCGTCCGATGGAGTCATCCTCTCGATCGTTCGGGAGGGTGAGACCGTCGCCGAGGCGGACAAGGGCCAGGAGGTGGAGATCTTCCTGGACAAGACCCCCTTCTACGCCGAGTCCGGAGGGCAGGTGGGTGACACCGGGGTGATCACGACCGAGACCGGCGAGGCCGTGGTCAGCGACACCCAACACGTCGTCCAGGGCCTCCATGGGCACCGGGTCAAGGTGACCCGGGGAGCGCTCATCGCCGGCCAGCCGGTGACCTCGTCCATCGACAGCCCGCGCCGGGAGGGTATTCGCAAGAGCCACACCGGGACCCACGTGCTCCACTGGGCGATAAGGGATGTTCTCGGCGACCACGCCAGCCAGGCGGGCTCGTTGGTCGAAAACGGAAGGCTCCGATTCGACTTCTCCCACTTCTCCCAGGTGGCGCCACAGGAGTTGAGCGAGATCGAGGCGGAGATCAACCGGCGTCTGGTGGCGAATCACGAGGTCACCACGACCATCACCACCAAGGACGAGGCCGAGGAGATGGGCGCCCTGGCGTTTTTCGGTGACAAGTACGGAGACGTGGTCCGCGTCGTCGAGGTAGGTGACTTCTCAGTCGAATTCTGCGGTGGCACCCACACCCACACCGCGGGCCAGGTGGGGCCGCTCGCCATCGTTTCGGAGTCCTCGATCGGCTCCAACCTCCGTCGGGTCGAGGCCCTCACGGGCATGGCCGCCTACGACCACCTGGTGGCCGTTCGTGGTGCCCTGAGCCGCACCGGTGAACTCCTCCGCACTCCGCCCGACCAGGTCCCCCAGCGGGTGGAACAGCTCCTCGAGAGAGTGCACGGGTTGGAGGAGAGGCTCGAGGCCATCGCCAGCCAGCGGATGGGTCAGCTCGTCGAGGAGCTGGCTGCCAACCCGGACACCGTGGGGGAGACGTCGCTCGTGGTAGCCGATGTGGGTGAAGTCGACGGAAACGAGCTGCGTCAGATCGCCCTCGGGGTACGTGAGCGCATCAAGGGCTCATCCCTGGTGTTGTTGGGATCGGTCAAGGAGGGGAAAGGAGCCCTCGTCGGCGTAGCCACGGCCGACCTGGTGGAGAGGGGCATCTCCGCCGGGGAGCTGATCGCAGGAGCGGCCGGAGAGCTGGGAGGCGGCGGCTCGCGCGACCCCGAGCTCGCCCAGGCCGGTGGACCGAACGGAAGCCGCCTGTCGAGCGCTCTGGACACGGCGAGGGTGGAGGCGGAGCGGGCCGTGACCGCCTTGTGAGCAGATATCTCGGCATCGACTACGGGACCAAGCGGATCGGCCTGGCGATCTCCGACGACCTCGGGCTCACCGCGCGACCCCTCGAGGTGGTGCCGCGTCGACTGCTCGGACCGGTTCTGCGCAGGATCCAGGAGGAGTACGAGCTCGAATCTGCGGTGGTGGGGCTGCCCACGGGTCTCAGCGGTCATGAAGGAGAGTCGGCCACCGGTGCCCGAGATCTGGCGGGCGAAGTCGAGGAAATCCTCGGGATCCCCGTAGAATTGGTGGACGAGCGCTTCACCTCCCGCATGGCCGACAGCGCATTGCTGGAGTCGGGGATGCGCAGACGTGATCGGAAAGCCACCGTCGACAAGATCGCAGCCGCCATCATCCTCCAGACCTTCCTCGACGCCCGTCGCCATCCGGGGAACTCCGCCGACGATCCGGACTTCCAAGGCACCTGAACTGAGATGACATTCGAACCCGCACCCGAAGAACCCGCCTGGACGCGACTCCTGAAGGTGCTCGCCGTGGGCGTGAGCATCGTCCTCGCCGGCATCATCGTGGTGTACGGGGCGTCGTATCTGGGGAGAACGGTGGGCGACGCTCTCGGCCCCGCCGAGGCCGGTGATGCCCCTGTAGACGTCGAGCCCGGTCTGCCAGTCGCTATCGAGATTCCACCCGGTTCCAGCGGCCAGGACATCGGGGCCATCCTCGCCGCCCAAGGAGTGGTCCGATCCGCGCTCGAGTTCGAGGTGGCGGTGCGCAATGTCGAAGCCGCCCAGCGTCTCCAGGCGGGGACCTACCAGCTGACTACCGGCATGGACCCGGCAGATGTCGTCGCTGAGCTGGTGAGCGGCCCGGGCGCCTCGGCCTATCGGGTGACGATCATCGAGGGCCTCCGCATCACCGAGCTGCTGGTCAGGTTGGCCGAGCAGACCGGTTTCTCGTATTCGGACTACGAGGCGGCCCTCCTCGACGGCAGTGTGAGCACGTCGCTGCGCGACATGCCCGACGAGCCGGAGTTGGCCGACTGGGAGGGACTCTTGTTCCCCGACACCTACGAGTTCTCCCAGGACTCCAATCCCGAAGACATCCTGCAACGCATGGCGTCGACCATGGAACAACGCGTCGACTCCATCGACTGGAGTGCCTGGGAGGAGCTCGGTTACACGCCTTATGAGGGAATCGTCTTGGCATCCCTCATCGAGACCGAGGTCCGGGTCGACGAGGAGCGCCCAATCGTCTCCAGCGTCATCCACAACCGACTCGCCGAGGACATGCCTCTCGAAATCGACGCCACCGTCCTCTACGCCCTCGACACCCGCGATGTCGCCGACTTCGACCGGGGCATCGACTCGCCCTACAACACCTATCTGTATCGGGGGCTGCCCCCGACTCCCATCGCCGTGCCGGGGAGGGCTTCGTTGGAGGGCGCGGCAGCACCCGTCGAAACCCCGTACTTCTATTACGTGCTCTCCGACGAGGAGGGGAACCACGCTTTCGCCGAGACCCTCGAAGAGCACAACGCCAACGTGCAGCGAGCACGCGAGGACGGCGTTCTCCCCTAGGTGCCAGACTCCTCGGCGATGATCTCCTACAAGTTCGCCGTGCTCGGAGATCCCATCGAGCACTCTCGCTCGCCCGAGTTGCATCACGCGATGCTCGACATCACCGGTCTGGCGGGGGAGTACACGAGAATCCGGGCTGACGAGGGAGTGCTGGAGGTCGAGATCGAGCGAATGCGCCAGGGATGGTGGAACGGTCTGAACGTGACCATGCCGCTGAAGGCGGCCGCGGCGAGACTGGCCGATTCCACGTCACCAGAGTCGGCGCGCTCGAACTCGGTCAACACCCTGACCCGCATCGAGTCCGGGATCCACGGTGAGTCGACCGATGCCACCTCGCTTCGCGAGTTGATCGATTCCGGACGATTCGACGACCGGACATCCATCCTGGTGTTGGGGAGTGGTGGCGCCGCGGCGGCGTCGCTCAGTGCCCTCGATGACCGGGAACCGGTCTACGTGGCAGCGCGTCGGTCAGTGGCGGCGGATGAGCTGACCGGACGGCTAGGGGGAGAGGTCGTCGCCTGGGGGACTGCCGTGGCCGGTGCCCTGGTGGTCAACACCACTCCGTTGGGGATGGACGGGGAGACCCTGCCCGCGGGGGTGTTGGAGGTCGCATCGGGTCTCATCGACCTCCCTTATGGGGATGGGGAGACTCCCGCAGTGCTTACCGCTCGACGCCGTCAGATAGATGTGGCCGACGGTCACGAGTTTCTCTTGAGACAGGCAATCGCCTCTTTTCGTCTCTGGACCGGGCTGATCGTGGAGTACCATGAGCTCATGGAGAACCTCAGAAAGGGCTAAAGACCGCTCCAATCAGGGCCGATCCCTCGATCGAGCCTTTGAAAAGGAGCTGAGGTGTCTCTTTCTGGGAATTTGGGCTTTGTGCCAATAGACGAGGTCTTGCGCCTTCTCACGCGCTCGAAGCAGCAGGGAGCGGTGGACGTCACCGGCGAGGGCCTGCGTGGCCGGGTGTTCGTCGGTAGGGGCGGGATCGACCTCGCCACAACCTCCAGTGACACCGAATTGCATCGTCATCTAGTCAACTCGGGATTTGCCGACGAGAGGATGCTCAGCCGCGTCACCTCCGCCGAGACCACGTTGGCCGCGATCGGCGAGAGTAACCAAGCCTTGATCGCTCTCCTCCGTGAGATGACGGTGGAGAGTCTCCATCAAATCGCCGAGAGGGGTGGTGATTTCGAAGTCCACGAGGGGCTGACCACTCCCTATGCCTCGCCCAAGTCATTCGACCTCGAGGCGCTGCTCCAGGACGCCGAGGACCGTCGCCGCGAATGGGCGACGGTGGCGGAACGGGTGCCCGACCTCAGCACTCCGCTCAGATTCCGGCGGGACCTCGGTGATCGCGAAGAGGTCACCATCAAGGTCGACCAGTGGAAAGTCCTCAGCGAGATCGGGAACGGCGCCTCGATCAGTGAGATCGCCGATCGGCTCGGGACCACCGAGTTCTGGACGGCGCGGACCACCGCCCACCTGGTCGACACCGCTCTGATCATGCTGGAGAGCACCTCTGCACCCGTCGTTGACTCTGAGCCCGTCGAACCGGAGTTGGCTGAGATGGACGATGGCTACTCCGCTCAAGACGACTCCGCTTCCGACCCGGAGCCCGTGGAGACTGTTGAACCTGTGGAGCATGAGAGCGCTCAGCCGGTCTTCGCCGCACCGCAAGACTCACCAGAAGAGGACGTCGATCCCAGCGAATCTTGGTGGCAGGAACCCCAGGACGAGCAGGAGCCGGTAGCCGAAGAGGGCTCAGCCGCGCCTGAGGTGGTCTCGGAGGGTCTCTCCGAGATCCCGGCGGTTGAAGATTCGCACGACGAAGACGACGAAGTCGACGGCGACGACGTCGAAGGTGACACGGAGGCGTTCCTCGAGAGGGTGTTCTCGGAGCTCGAAACTTCCGAGCCTGAGGCCGAAGAGGGCCATGGTCTGCTCCGGCGCCGCCGGATGGGGACGTTGCGAGACTTTTCCTCCGACTCGTAACCCCCGGCCAAGCACCTCTACCTGGCTAACTTGCTCCGGCGGTGACCTACGTCTTCGTCGGAGCAGTTGGCCTCTTGCTGGGTTTGGTCGCCCACGACCTCGCCATCCAGGCACTCGACGACGACTCCCGACTCAGACCTCTCGCAGGGACGTGCTCGAATTGCGGGCACGCCCGTGGATGGCTCCGCGCGAGATGCGGGCGATGCGGGCGCCCACCCGGCCGTGAGGCGTTGCTTGCCGCGAGCACCGCCGGCGGGGCGCTGGGCTTTGCCCACACGTTGGGGCTGGAGCCAGAACTCGTCGCCTACCTGGCGTTTCTCACCTTGACCGCGGCACTCATGGTCACGGATCTAAAGGAGTTCCGCATCGTCGACCGGCTCAACCTACGGGGGAGCCTCATCGTGGCTCTGTTGCTCAGCGGTGCGGTGGCCTTCACCGGGGAGTGGATGGCGTTGCTGCGTGGTTTCGGTGGAGCCGCCGCGTATTTCGCCGGAGCGTCCCTCCTCTTCATCGTGGTTCGCGGCCAGGGTTTCGGCGCCGGCGACGTCAAACTGGCCCCACAGCTGGGCTTGTTCACCGCATATCTGGGGTGGGGCGTACTCGGCTGGGCGGTGTTCGCCACCGCAATGATCGGCGGTGTCCTCGCCCTGTTGCTGGTGCTGGCAGGAGCAGCAGGACGGAAGACCGAGCTTCCGTACGGGCCCCCGATGGTGTTGGGAGCGTGGATCTCGATCGTCCTGGTTGGAGTGGGAGCGATCCCGATTCCCACGTAACCTGTGTGGGATGCTCCGATTCCTGACTGCAGGTGAGTCACATGGGCCCGGCCTCGTCACCGTCGTCGAAGGGTTGCCCAAGGGCCTCGATGTCGATGTCGAAGCGATCGGCATCGAGCTCGCCCGTCGCCGCCATGGCTATGGACGGGGCAAGCGGATGTCCATCGAACAGGACGAGATCGAGATCCTGGGCGGAGTGCGACACGGGAGGACCCTCGGGTCGCCGGTGGCAATCGTCATCCGGAACACGGAATGGCCCCGCTGGCAGGAGATCATGGGCCCGGGGGCGGGCGCCGCAGGCAAGGAAGTAACCCGGCCCCGCCCGGGCCACGCCGACCTGGCCGGCATGATCAAGTACGAGACCGATGATGCTCGCGACATCCTGGAGAGGGCGTCCGCCCGGGAGACCGCGGCCCGGACGGTCGCCGGATATCTTGCCAAGGCCATGCTGGCCGACTGCGGAGTGAGCATTGTCAGCCACGTTCTGTCCATCGGGTCGACTACGGCCAAGGACACACTGCCTGGTCCGGATGACCTGGGGAGGATTGATGCAGATCCCGTCCGGTGTCTCGACCCCCAGGCATCCGCAGAGATGGTCAAGGCCATCGACGCCGCCCGCGAGGCCAAGGACACTCTGGGTGGGGTATTCGAAGTGATCGCCCACGACGTCCCGGTCGGTATCGGGTCGCACGTCCACTACGACCGTCGACTCGACGGTCTGCTGGCAGGAGCCGTGATGTCGATTCCCGCGATCAAGGGAGTCGAGATCGGCGATGGGTTCGAGAGTGCAGCAACACCGGGATCGCGCGCCCATGACGAGATCATCAAGGGCCAACGGTCGGTAGAGAGAGCCAGCAACCGGGCCGGAGGAATCGAAGGCGGGATGAGCAACGGCCAGCCGATCCGGGTCCGGGGAGCAATGAAGCCGATCTCGACTCTCATGCAGCCCTTGCGAACGGTCGACATGTCGACCGGTGAGCCGGACCAAGCGGTGCGGGAGCGTTCCGACGTGTGCGCCGTTCCCGCCGCCGCCGTCGTAGGCGAGCAGATGGTGGCATGGGTGCTCGCCAGCGAGTTCAACCGCAAGTTCGGCGGCGACACCGTCGACCAGCTCCTCTCGGCCGTGGCCGGCCACCGCGCGTACGTGGCCGGCCGAACCGGCGTCTGACGAGATGTGGCTGATCGGGATGATGGGGTCGGGCAAGACAACTTGCGGTGGGGCCGCAGCCCTTCAGGTGGGCGTCCCGTTCTTCGACACCGATCGAATGGTGGTCGAATTGGCCCGCATTCCGATCCCGACCATATGGGAAGGAGTCGGTGAGGAGGGATTCAGGAGACTGGAGGCTCGAGCGATAGCCGATGTCCCCGGGTCGGGTTTCATCGCCGCCGCCGGAGGAGGAGCGGTAATGGCCCCGGAGAACCGAGAGCACATGGCCAGGGGAGGGCCGGTGGTCTGGCTCAGGTGCCACCCGGAGGTACTGGCGCGGCGAGTCGACGGTGGTGATGCTCGGCCGATTTTGGAAGGGGCGAAAAGCGTGATCGATGTGCTGACCAAGCTCCTCGACGAGAGGTCTCCCCTCTACGAAGAGGTGGCGACCGATGTAGTCGAAACCGATCGCCTGGACGTCGCCGACGTCGTCGCCGCGATCATCGAGATCTGGCAGCGATGAGAGTGGCGGGAAAGACCGAGGTCCTCATCGGGAGAGGGTTGCCCCGCCGCCTCCTCCCGGACCGGGAAGGTCGCGCCCGGGTGGCCATCCTCACCCAGCCCGCGCCCACCGACACCGCTCTCGCCATCTACCGGGAGCTGACCGCCGACGGCCACACGTGTGAGGTAATCGGGCTCCCCGACAGGGAAGAGGCCAAGACCCTCCAGGTGGCGGCCTCGGTCTACGAGGCCCTGGCAAAGTTCGGCCTCGCCCGTCACGACACGATCATCGGCGTCGGGGGCGGATCGGTCACCGACCTGGCCGGCTTCGTGGCGGGGACGTGGTTGCGTGGCGTAGAGGTGGTGCATGTGCCCACCACCCTGCTCGCCGCGGTCGACGCTTCCATCGGGGGCAAGACGGGAGTCAACGTCGGAGGCAAGAACCTGGTGGGAGTGCTCTGGCATCCGAGCCGGGTGGTGGTCGACATCGACCTCCTCGACCGTCTTCCCGGCTTCCTGGTCAGGGAGGGAATGGCCGAGGCCTACAAGGCGGGACTGATCGGAGACCGCGTGCTGGCGGAAGACATAGCCAGGTCGGGCATGGAAACTCCCCTCGAGTCGGTCGTGGAGCGCGCCATGAGCGTGAAAGCGTCGATCGTGGACCAGGACGAGACCGAACAGGGGGTGCGCGCCTATCTGAACTTCGGGCACACCATCGGTCATGCCATCGAATACGCCTCGTCGCTGTCTCATGGAGAGAGCGTCGGTCTCGGCACAGTCGCCGCCGTGCGCATCTCGGAGAAGCTGGCCGGGTTCCCGGCCGCTGACGAGGTGACGGCGGCGATCGCACGACTCGGTCTGCCGACGAGGGTCGACGGTCTCGAGATCGCCCGGGTACTCGACCTGCTCGCCATGGACAAGAAGCGAGACTCGCGAGGAATGCGGATGGTGTTGCTCCGGGACGTCGAGGATCCCTTCCTGACCCACGTGGACGATGTCGATATCCAACTCGGGCTGAGCGCCATTGGCTTCTGAGGGGCGTTGCGGCCGATAGACCACTGGACATGGGTACTGTCCCGACGCCACCATGCACGACAGCAGATGATCAGCACCAACGACGTACGCCCCGGGATGGCTCTCGAGCTCGACGACGGCCTCTTCTCCATCGTCGAGTACCAGCACGTCAAGCCGGGAAAGGGGAAAGCCTTCGTCCGTATGAAGTTGAAGAAGCTGGAGACCGGCCAGGTCCTGGATCGCACCTTCCGTGCCGACGAGAACGTCCAGCAAGCGATCATCGACCGGGCCGAGCACCAGTATCTCTACCGGGACGACCTCGGCTACCACTTCATGAGCCTCGGCGATTACGGGCAGATCGTGTTGACTCCCGAAGACGTGGGTAACTCTTCCGGATTCCTGGTCGAGGGGATGACGGTGACCCTGCCAATGCACCAGGGCACCGCGATCGGTGTTGAGATGCCAGCCGCCGTGGAGCTGGAAGTCACCTATGCGGAACCGGCCGTAAAGGGCGATACCCGCACGGGCGCCACCAAGGGTGTCACCGTGGAGACGGGCATCGACGTACAGGTACCGCTGTTCGTGGAGCAGGGCGATCGGATCAAGGTGGACACCCGAACCGGTGAGTATCTGACCCGGGTATGAACGACGCTGCCGGGCCTCTCGTCATTCCGGCGCGGGTCACCGCCAAGCAGCTGGCGGACGTCATCGACCGAGATCTCTCCGAGGTCCAGGCAGTGCTCCGAGCCCGAGAGGAACCCGACACACCCGAGGACATCCTCGGGGCGGACCTCGCCATCATGGTGGCGAGGACCCTCGGGGTCGAGGCCAGCGTGGAGTCCCGGGACCTGGCCCTGGAACGTCTCTACGAGTACGAGACCCGGGGCGAGATGGGATCCGACGTGGGCGGCAGGGCTGGGGCGATAGTCGAAGGGGTGGTCAGTGACCTCGACGACCTCGACCAGATGATCGAATCGGTGTCGGAGCACTGGAGTGTGGCCCGCATGCCGGTGATCGACCGAAATATCCTCCGCATCGGGCTCTACGAGCTGCTCAGCGACCGGATGACGCCGACCGCGGTGGTCGTTTCCGAGGCGGTGCGTCTCGCCCACACCTACTCCACCGAGAAGTCGGCGGCGTTCGTCAATGGGATTCTCGCCACCCTGGCGAAAACCATCCGGGTTGGCTAGGACACAGGGCCCGGGTGGGTTAAGGTCCGGATGCACCTTTAAAGACGGTCCAGCGAGGCCGGAAAGGAAAGACATTGCCCCAGGTGATGACAGGCGATGACATCGGCCGCGTCATCCGCCGCATCTCTCACGAGATCCTGGAGACCCATCGTGGTGCCCACGAATTGGTCCTGGTCGGCATCCACACGCGGGGAGTGGCGCTGGCCCGGAGGTTGGGCGACACCATCGGCTCGTTCGAAAGTTGCAGTGTCCCCGTAGGGGAACTGGACATCGGACTGTACCGAGACGATCGCGATCTCCGCAGCGACATCCCGGTGAGACGAACGGAGATACCGGTCCCCATCGGCGGGAAACACATCGTGATCGTGGACGACGTGCTCTTCACGGGCAGAACCGTGAGAGCCGCATTGGACGCCCTCACCGACATCGGCCGCGCACTCACCACCGAGCTTGCGGTCCTCGTCGATCGAGGCCATCGCGAGCTCCCGATCCGGGCCGACTACGTCGGCAAGAACCTCCCCACCTCACGGGAGGAGACCGTCGACGTCCGACTCGAGGAGAGCGATGGCAGCGAGGGGGTCCACATCGTGCGCCAGGAGGTCGAGGTGGCATGAAGGCGTTCACGAGTGTCCGTGGGCTCGGTCGCACCGATCTGGAATCCCTGGTGCTCGAGACCATCGAGATGCGCCGAGCACTCGACCGGGGTGCCCCGCTGGACCAATCTCTCGAAGGGGTGTGTGTGGCCAACCTCTTCTTCGAGCCATCGACCCGCACCCGATTGTCCTTCGACCTGGCAACTCAGCGTCTCGGTGGCCACGTGATCACGTTCTTCCCCGAGTCGTCATCCGCCACCAAGGGCGAGTCGTTGCGCGACACCGTGCTCACCGTGGGTGGCATCGGCGCCGACATCCTCGTGGTGCGTCACCGTATGGAAGGCATCCCGGCGTCGGTCGGGGAGTGGACCGGTCTGCCGGTGGTCAACGCCGGTGACGGAGCGAATGAGCACCCGAGTCAGGCCCTCGTCGACGCAGCCACCATCCATCAGCATTTCGACCACCTCGAGGGTCTCCGCATGGCCATCATCGGCGACGTTGCCCATTCCCGGGTGGCAGGCAGCCTCATCCATGCCATGGCCACACTCGGGGTGGACCTCACCCTGGTCGGACCAGAGGAGTGGTTGCCCGCCCAGTCCGCGTTGCCGAAGAAAACCGACATCGACACCCTGGTGGGTGAGATCGACGTCGCCTATCTCCTACGGGTCCAGACCGAACGCGGTGGTGTGATCAGCAACGACTACGTCGACAAGTACGGTCTGGATAGCCAACGCGCCGCCCGGATGAGCGATCGTGCAGTCATCATGCATCCCGGGCCGATCAACCGAGGCGTCGAGATCGCCGATCAGGTGGCCGACTCCCCGCGCTCCCTCATCGTCGAGCAGGTCCGGAACGGGGTTCCGGCCCGGATGGTGATCCTCCGTGCCCTGGCGAAAGGCCGCCCGTGATCGTGATTCGCGGAGGAGAGGTGCTCACCGATAGAGGCTGGATCGCCGCCGACTTGTCCGTAGACGGGGGCCGGATAGACACGATCGGACCGAATGCCCACGGTGATGTGGTGATCGAGGCCTCGGGGTGTTGGGTGGGCCCGGGGTTTGTCGACATGCACGCCCATCTGCGCGAGCCCGGTCAGACCTGGAAGGAAGACATCGCCAGCGGTTCGGCCGCGGCCGCGGCAGGCGGTTTCACCGCCGTCACCGCCATGCCGAACACCGATCCTCCGCTCGACTCCCCCGCGATGATCGAAAGGGTGCGCGCCCGCGCCGCCGAGGTGGGTCTCACCGAAGTGGTCGTGGCCGCGGCGGTGAGCCGAGATCGAGCCGGCCGCTCCCTGTCCGACCTCGAGGGTCTCTATCGCGCCGGAGTCACGGTGTTCTCCGACGACGGCGACCCGGTGGACGCGCATCTCATGGGGGAGGCCCTGAACACCCTGGCTTCGCTTCCCGGTGCCATCCTCGCCCAACATGCCGAAGACCCGACCATGACCGTGGGAGGGCACATGCACGAGGGAAAGGTATCGAGGGCCCTCGGTGTTGGCGGCCTGGCCGCCGAGGCGGAGACCGAGGTGGTGCGACGTGATCTCGAGCTGGTCGCCCGAAGCGGAGCCCGCTACCACTGCCAGCATGTGTCGGCCCGGATGACTGTCGACCTGATACGCAGCGCGAAGAGGTCCGAATTGGCCATCTCGGCCGAGGTGACACCGCACCATCTCATCTTCGACCATGAGGACCTGTCCAGCCTCGACACCGACTTCAAGATGTATCCGCCGTTGCGGGCTCCCGAGGACCGGGAAGCCCTGGTCGCGGGTCTCCGCGAAGGGACCATCGACGTGATCGCCACGGATCACGCCCCCCATCTCCCCGAGGAGAAGGCGGTGGAGTTCGAGGCCGCACCACGAGGAGTGATCGGCCTCGAGACGGCGGCCTCTGCAGCCTGGGAGGCCCTTGGAGACCGCGACCTCGTCTTCTCAGCGCTCTCGACGAGCCCCGCCGGTCTCCTCGGCCTGGAGGACCAGGGCCGCCCCGTCGCCGAGGGCCGGGTCGCCAACCTCGTGGTATTCGACCCGTCGGCGACGTGGGTACCGAACGGCTTCGCCTCGAAGTCTTCGAACAGCCCGTTCCTTGGTCGGGAAATGTCCGGCGTCGTCCGTGCCACGCTCCTCCGCGGCCGGATCACCCACCTGAGCCCGGTGGTGATCGCATGAGCCGGATGCGGGCCCAGCTCGTCACCGCCGACGGTGAGGTGTTCAACGGTCGTTCCGTCGGAGCCGAGGGGGTCACCACCGGCGAGGCCGTGTTCAACACGTCGATGACCGGCTACCAGGAGATCCTGACCGATCCCTCCTACGCCGGACAGGTGGTGGTGATGACCTCCCCCCACATCGGCAACTATGGGGTCAGCCACGCCGACGACCAGTCGACCCGACCGGCTGTGGCCGGGTTCGTGGTCAAGGCGCTCTCCCGGAGACACTCCAATTGGAGGGCGGAGGGGAGTCTCGCCGAGTACTTCGCATCCAACGGCGTGGTCGCCATCTCTGACATCGACACGCGGCGGCTCACCCGGCACATCCGGGATCGGGGGGCCATGCCTGTTGCCATGGGCAGCGGGGTCGGCGAATCCGAGTTACGTCAGATCGCCGCCGCTGCACCTTCGATGGAAGGGCGCGATCTGGTCAGCAGTGTTTCCACCAGCACGCCATATCACCTCGAAGCAGAGGGCGAGGAGCTGGGTCTGGTCGTTGCCATCGACCTCGGCATGAAGCGCGACATCCTGACCAATCTGACTCGACGCGGGCACTCCGTGGATGTCGTGCCCGCGTTGACGCCGGCTGACGACATCCTGGCCCGTGACCCGGTGGGAGTTTTCGTCTCCAACGGTCCCGGCGACCCCCAGCCTCTCCGGGCAACCACGGCAACGCTCAGGGGTCTCATCGGGGAGACGCCTCTCTTCGGCATCTGTCTCGGCCATCAAGTGCTAGGGCTAGCCGTGGGCGCCCGCACGTTCAAGCTGCCGTTCGGGCATCACGGGGGAAACCATCCGGTGAGGAGGCTCGAGGACGGACATGTCGAGATGACTGCGCAGAACCACGGATTCGCCGTCGATCTGTGGAGCCTGACCGCCGCCCAGCCGCCGGAACGGGTGGGACTTGCGGGGCCCGAGCTGTTGCCGGAACGGGTCGAGACCGACTTCGGCACGGTGCGTCCCACACACCAGAACCTGAATGATGGGACCCTCGAGGGAATCGCTCTCGACGACCATCCCGCTTTCTCGGTCCAATATCACCCGGAGGCCGCGCCCGGCCCCCACGACGCCGGGCACCTCTTCAACAGGTTCGCCGCGCTGATCGAGGAGTCTCGCTGATGCCGGCTCGTCGCGATCTCCGCTCCATCCTCCTCATCGGGTCCGGCCCGATCGTCATCGGCCAGGCCTGCGAGTTCGACTACTCGGGCACCCAGGCCGCCAAGGTCCTCCGCTCCGAGGGTTATCGCGTCGTCCTCGTCAACTCGAACCCGGCGACGATCATGACCGATCCGGAGTTCGCCGACGCCACCTACATCGAGCCGATCACGCCGGAGGTGGTCGAGGAGATAATCGCCCGGGAACGCCCCGACGCGCTGCTGCCCACACTGGGTGGGCAGACCGCTCTCAACGTGGCCACACAGCTGGCGCGAGGTGGGGTGCTCGACCGTCACGGCGTCGAGATGATCGGGGCCGGGCTCGAGGCGATCGACCGGGCTGAGGATCGCGGGCTGTTCAAGGAGACCATGGAGGCCATCGGCCTCGAGGTGCCGAGGGCCGGCTACGCCCGCTCGATGAGCGACGCGGTGAAGATCGCCCGCGACATCGGATACCCGGTGATGGTGCGACCTTCTTTCATCCTCGGCGGAGGCGGGACCGGCATCGCCGACGACGAGAACCAGTTCCTCGAAGTGGCGAAACACGGCCTCGACACATCCCCGGTCAGCGAGATCCTGGTGGAGGAGTCGGTGCTCGGGTGGAAGGAGTACGAGCTCGAGGTGATGCGCGACCGAGCCGGCAACGCCGTCATCGTCTGTTCCATCGAGAACTTCGACCCGATGGGGGTGCACACCGGCGACTCGATCACCGTGGCTCCCGTGCAGACCCTCAGCGACCGTGAGTACCAGGAGATGCGTGACGACGGCATCGCGGTGTTGGAGGCGATCGGGGTCGAGACCGGAGGGTCCAACGTCCAGTTCGCCGTCGACCCCACCACGGGGCGACGACTCGTCATCGAGATGAACCCCAGGGTGAGCCGATCCTCCGCCCTGGCCTCCAAGGCGACCGGGTTCCCGATCGCCAAGATCGCTGCGCTGCTCGCGGTCGGTTTCACCCTCGACGAGATCGCAAACGACATCACCAGGGCCACACCCGCCTCGTTCGAGCCCGCCCTCGACTACACGGTCGTCAAGATCCCGCGTTTCGACTTCGCCAAGTTCCCCTCGGCGTCGACGACCTTGAGCACCTCGATGCGCAGTGTGGGCGAGGCCATGGCCATCGGACGGACCTTCCCCGAAGCGCTACAGAAAGCCCTGCGCAGCCTGGAGAACGGACGAGCAGGCCTGAACGCGGACAAAGGTGAGGCCGTTGTGCGGGCCCTCGGCGATGACGCCCTCGCGGCAGCCGTGTCCACACCGACGCCGGACCGGGTGTACGCCATGGCCGAGGCCCTCCGTCGCGGCTGGGATGTCGACGACGTCGCCGGTTTGGCCTCTGTCGACCCCTGGTTCGTTGATCAGATGGCCGAGGTCGTCGAAATGCGTCACGACCTCGAGACCCGGAGAGACGACGACCTCTTGCGAGAGGCGAAGCGAATCGGCTACTCCGACCGTCAGATCGCCTACCTGTGGGACACAACTGAGGAGGAGGTGCGCCGCATCCGTCTCCATGCCGGGATCGCCCGCACCTACAAGACGGTCGACACCTGCGCCGCCGAGTTCGAGGCCCACACCCCATACATGTACGGCACCTTCGAGGACGAGTCGGAGGTCCTGGCGGCTGACAAGCCGAGAGTCGTGGTCCTCGGCTCGGGCCCGAATCGCATAGGGCAGGGCATCGAGTTCGATTATTGCTGCGTCCATGCCAGCTTCGCCTTGCGCGACGCCGGCTACGAGACGGTCATGGTGAACTGCAACCCGGAGACCGTCTCCACCGACTACGACACCTCCGATCGCCTCTACTTCGAGCCTCTCACCGTCGAGGACGTGCTCGAGGTGATAGACGCCGAGAAACCGGAGGCGGTGATCGTGCAACTCGGCGGTCAGACTCCGCTCAACCTGGCCGACACACTCGAGAAGGCCGGAGTGCCGATCGCCGGCACCTCACCGGCGTCGATCGCCATGGCCGAGGACCGGGAGCAGTTCGCCGAGATCTGTCGCAACCTGGGCCTGAGTCAGCCGGCTGCCGGAACCGCCTCGTCGGCCGCCGAGGCACAGGAAGTGGTCGACCAGATCGGGCTCCCGGTGATGGTGCGGCCCTCGTACGTGCTCGGCGGCCGCAAGATGAAGGTGGTCTACAGCCTCGAGGAGCTCGGCGAGTACGTCCGCGACATCTACGGCGAGGGAGATCCCGAGGTCACCGCCAATCCCATACTCCTCGATCGCTTTCTCGAGTCGGCCGTGGAGGTCGATGTCGATGCCGTCTTCGACGGAGCGGAGTTGCTGGTCGGGGGGATCATGGAGCATGTGGAAGAGGCCGGTGTGCATTCCGGTGACTCGGGTTGTGTGACGCCTCCTCCGACCATCTCCGACGAGGCTTTGAAAGAGATACTCCGGGCCACCGACGAGTTGGCCCGCGCCCTAGAGGTGCGGGGCCTCATCAACATCCAGTTCGCGGTGAAGGGCGACGAGGTGTATGTACTGGAGGCGAACCCGCGGGGGAGCCGCACCATCCCCTTCATCTCCAAGGCCAAGGCGCTTCCATTGGCCCGCATCGCCACCAGGGTGATGCTCGGCTCCACCATCACCCAACTACGCGAGGAGGGGCTGGTCCCCGAGAGGCCCGCGGAGAGTTTCGTGGCGGTCAAGGACGCAGTGCTCCCTTGGGATCGCTTCCCCGAGGAGGACAACGTGCTCGGCCCGGAGATGAAATCCACCGGAGAGGTGATGGGCATCGGCCCCGATGTCGGGGTCGCCTACGGGAAGGCGTTGCTCGCCGCCGGCAACCTCCTCGCCGATCGGGGACGGGTGTTTCTCTCCTTCGCCGACCGTGACAAGCAAATCGGTCTGGCAGTGGCTCAGGCCTTCACCATGTTGGGGTTCGAACTGCTCGCCACCACCGGGACGGCGAGATATCTGAGACATCACGCCATCGCGACCGAGGTGGTCAACAAGATCGGGGAAGGCCCCCGGGACATCGGCGAGCGACTGGCCAATGGGGAGGTGCACCTGGTGGTCAACACGCCCCGAGGAGGACGGGCCCGATACGACGGGATCACCATTCGTCAGGCGGCCCGCCGTCTCAAGATCCCCTGTGTCACCACCGTCCAGGGCGGGCTCGCCGTCGCCCGCAGCCTCCGTGCCGGCCCGGGCGCCATCAACAAACCGAGGAGTCTCCAGGAATGGCA
The DNA here is from genome assembly GCA_035513335.1 of Acidimicrobiia bacterium. Lineage (GTDB taxonomy): Bacteria > Actinomycetota > Acidimicrobiia > Spongiisociales > ZC4RG35 > JANQRA01. The sequence goes on along the minus strand of DATKCE010000008.1, from coordinate 21,284 downwards.
CCGGGTCTGACCACTTCCCTGGGCCCCCTCCAGCTGTCCACGCCGTTGGTCGCCGCCTCGGGCACGGTCGGCTCGGTCTGGGAGTGGGCGGACATCGCCGATCTCTCCTCCTACGGCGCCGCCGTGGCCAAGTCCGTTTCCCCCGACCCGTGGTCGGGCCGTCCCCAGCCGAGGCTGGCGCCCACCGAGGCGGGGATGCTCAACGGGATCGGGATCCAGAACCCGGGTATCGAGGAATGGGCCCAGGTGATGGAACCGCGCATCCCGGAACTGGGCATCCCGGTGTGGGGCTCGGCGGTGGGGGGCGACTCCCAGGATTTCTCCCTGGTGGCCAAAGGCCTCGAGTCGGCGGGGGTTGCTGCGATCGAGGTGAACCTCTCTTGTCCCAACCTCGACGATGGGCAGATGTTCTCGTTTTCGGCACTGCGGAGCGGGGAGGCGGTCGAAGCGGTTGTGGCGGCCAGCGAGCTGGCGGTGGGGGCGAAGCTGTCTCCCAACACACCCGGCATCGTGGAAGTGGCGGCGGCCTGTCGGGACGCCGGCGCGGCATTCGTGGTACTCACCAACACAGCCTTCGGGTTCGGCGTGTCGGTGAGAGAGCGTCGCCCTGCCCTCAGCGGAGGGGTGGGGGGATATTCGGGCCCGGGGCTCAAGCCGATCGCGCTGCGCTGCGTCTACGAAGTGTCTCGGGCGATGCCCGACCTCCCCATCGTGGGCTGCGGAGGGGTGAGCAATGGTCGTGATGTCGTCGAGTACCTGCTCGCCGGCGCGGCTGCCGTGGCGGCGGGGACCATCCACCTCGCCGAGCCACGAGCGGGGGCACGAATCATCCGTGAACTGCGTGGGGAGCTGGAGCGAATGGGCGCCTCCTCGGTCTCCGAGCTGGTGGGCGCCATGGGGGAGTGGTGAACCCGATCATCGTCGCCCTGGACTTCCCCACCCTCGAGGAGGCAAATCGGCTCGCCGGCATGCTCGACGGTCATGTCGGTGGCTTCAAGGTCGGAATGGAGCTGCTGATGGGCGAGGGCCCGAGAGCCATCGAAACCATCGCCGGGCACGGAAGGCCGGTGTTCGCCGACGCCAAACTGCACGACATCCCCAACACGGTGGAGGCTGCGGCCACGCGGATACGAGACGCCGGAGCGCGTTGGGTCACGGTCCACTCCGGCGGGGGTCTGGAGATGATCGAAGCGGCCAACTCCGGGATGGGAGACACCGGCGTTCTGGTGGTAACCGTCCTCACCTCAATATCGGACTCCGACCTGCCGACGATCGGCATCGATGCCCAGCTGGCCGACCAGGTGGTGGCCATGACGCACCTGGCGGCCTCCGGCGCGGCGGAGGGCGTGGTGTGTTCGCCCGCCGAGATAATCAGCGTCAAGGGCGCAGAATCGGGTTTGAAGGTGTTCACTCCCGGGGTACGTCTCAGTGGGTCCACGCCCGATGATCAGAAACGAACCGCCACACCCCGAGAGGCAGTATCTGATGGCGCCGACCATCTGATCATTGGGCGACCCATAACCAGAGCCGACGATCCCGTGGAAACCGCGCGAGAAATCGTCGCCTCGATCGCCTCATGAGCATGATGCGGTGGGGCTATGGTCGATTTCACGTCGGCACCACCTAGGAGGAGGAATGGCGCAGCCACCAAAACTGACCGATGAACAGAGGAGAGCCGCACTCGCCAAGGCCGCTGAGGCCAGACGCGTGCGAGCCGAGGTGAAGGAGCTGCTCAAGACCGGGTCGCTACGCATCGCCGATCTCTTCTCGCGGGCCGAGTCCGACGAGTTGATCGCGGGTCTCAAGGTCGAGTCACTCATCGCTTCGATGCCCGGTACCGGGAAGATCAAGGCGAAGCGGCTCATGGAGTCGGTCGGCATCGCCGAGAATCGGCGGATTCGTGGGCTCGGTGACAAGCAGAAGGAAGCGCTGATCGCCGAGTTCTCCTGAGTGATCATCACCATCTCGGGCCGGCCGGGTTCCGGCAAGAGTGCGGTGGCCAAACGGGTAGCCGAGGAGCTGGGGTTGCGCCATGTCTCCGCCGGTGACTTCATGCGTGACATGGCCGCAGAGCGTGGTGTCTCCATCCTCGAGTTGTCCCGTTCGGCCGAAGAGGGCGAATCGATCGACCACGAGATCGATGGTCGCACCGCGCAGCTGGCCGAAGAGGGCAACGACTTCGTGATGGACGCTCGGCTGGGCTGGCACTTCGCTCCCTGCTCGGTGAAGGTCTTCCTCGAGGTGCGACCCGAGATTGCGGCGCAGCGCATATACGGCGCAGCGAGAGGGGCCGAACACGAGAACGTCACTTTGGAGGACACCGAACGTGCGATCGCCAGGCGAACCGAGTCCGAGAAGAAGCGATACCTGACCTACTACGGGCTCGACTACACCGATCACTCTCACTACGACCTGGTGGTCGACACCTCCGACCGCAACATCGCTCAGGTGGTGGCCGTCATTGTCGACCACGCCGAGGACCCTTGATCTGGCGTGCTCCGGGCCATGAGGTAACCTGAGGAGGCTCAGCCCACCCCTTCGAAGGAAGAAATGAAGCTCGAAGACGTAATCGACCAGATCGGCAACCGTTTCGCGACCGTTGTCGTTGCCTCCCGCCGGGCCCGTCAGATCAACAGCTACTTTCACCAGCTGGGCGTCGGCTATGGCGAATTCGTACCTCCGCAGGTGCATTCCCTGTCCCGCAAGCCGTTGACGATCGCCATGGAGGAGATCGCAGAGGGCAAGGTCGCAGTAGAGACCGTCGAGGAATAGATGCTGCGCGGTCGGCGAGTGGTACTCGCCGTCACCGGAGGCGTCGCCGCCTACAAGTCCGCATACCTCGCCCGGCGCCTGGTCGAAGTCGAGGCCGAGGTCGAGGTAGCCCTCACCGAGTCGGCACTCGAGTTTGTCGGAGCCCAGACTTTTGCCGCCATCACCGGACACCAGCCTCACACTGGCTTCTTCGGAAAGGAGATCGTCTCTCCCCACACCGACCTCGCCCAGTGGGCCGATCTCGTCGTGGTGGCCCCGGCCACCGCGGCGACCATCGCCAGGGTCGCCAACGGTCTCTCGGACGACCTGGTCTCAGCCATCCTGCTCGCCTACACCGGCCCGGTGCTGATTGCTCCCGCTATGCACACCGAGATGTGGGAGCACCCGGCCACCGAGAGGAACATCGAGACCCTGCGCGGCGACGGCTACCACATTGTCGGGCCAGAGTCCGGGCCTCTGGCCGGGGGAGATGTGGGTACCGGGCGGGTAGCTGAGCCCGACGACATCCTCGAAGCCATCGTGAGTCTGCTCGCCCCTGCCGCTGACGCGCGGCGCTACCTGGTCACCGCCGGTGGAACACGCGAACCGGTCGACCCGGTTCGGTTCCTCGGAAATCGTTCCTCGGGGAAAATGGGTCATGCCATCGCCAACGAGGCGGCACGGCGGGGCATGGACGTCACCCTCGTGACCACGTCAGATCTCCCGGTGGTGTCGGCGGTCAAGGTGGTCTCTGTCGAGACCGCGCAAGAGATGCTCGAGGCCGTTTCGGGGATCGAAACCGACGTGGCGGTCATGGCAGCAGCCGTCGCAGATTTTCGGCCTGCCAACCCCAGTCAGGGCAAGCTCTCCCGATCGGAAGGTCTCGACTCGATAGACCTCGAGCCCAACCCCGACATCCTTGCATCCGTGGCGGCGAGAGAGTCACGCCCGTACATCGTCGGGTTCGCCGCGGAGACCGGTGACCTCGGCCGGGCGATCGAGAAGGCCAAGACGAAGAACGTCGACCTGCTCGTCTACAACGACGTCAGCGAGCCCGGCTCAGGGTTCGGGACCGACACCAACCGGGTGGTGGTGATCGACGGTGCCGGCAACACCGACGCCTGGCCGGTGATGCCGAAGGGCGAGGTGGCGGCGCGTCTCATCGACCGCATCATGGATGAGGCAGAGGCGAAGGGTTAACCTCGCCCTTCGATGCGAACGTCTTACTTCACCTCCGAGTCGGTCACCGAAGGCCATCCCGACAAGGTGGCGGATGCCATCTCCGACTCCGTGCTCGATGCTGCCCTCAGGCTGAATCCGCTCTCGAGAGTGGCCTGTGAGTCTTTCGTCACCACCAAGCTCGCCGTGGTCGGCGGCGAGGTGCGCATCGGTGCCGAGCTCGACATCGACACCATCGTGCGAGACACCGTCGAACGCATTGGATACAACGGATTCGACGAGAGCTTCGCCGCCTCCACGATCACTGTCGAGAACTACGTCCACGAGCAGAGCGCCGACATCGCCGAAGGTGTGGACCGGGAGCTCGGAGCGGGCGATCAAGGACTCATGTTCGGATTCGCAGTCACCGAGACCGACCAACTGATGCCACTGCCGATCCAACTCGCCCATCGTCTTGCCGAGCGTCTCAGCGAGGCACGCAAGAAGGGCCAGCTCGAATATCTGAGGCCCGATGGGAAGACACAGGTCATGGTGCGTTACGAAGGAGACACTCCAACTGCCGTCGAGAAGATCCTCATCTCGACCCATCACGCCCCCGGCCAGGATCAGGCGGCGATGAAGCACGACGTGTATGAGGCGGTGGTGCGGGAGGTGATCCCGGATCATCTCCTCCCGTCCGAGATCGAGTTCATCTTCAACCCGAGCGGCCGCTTCGAGATAGGAGGGCCCGTGGCCGACACCGGTCTGACCGGGCGGAAGATCATCGTCGACACCTATGGCGGCTATGCACGGCACGGGGGTGGCGCATTCTCGGGCAAGGACTCGACCAAAGTGGACCGCTCCGCTGCCTACGCCGCCCGCTGGGCCGCCAAGAACCTGGTCGCGGCCGGGTTGGCCGACCGTCTCGAGATCCAACTCGCCTACGCCATCGGTAAGCCAGAGCCTTTCTCCATCCACGTGGAGACCTTCGGAACCGAGAAGATCGACCCAGCCAAGATCGAGGACGTCGTCTCGGATGTCTTCGACTTCCGGCCCGCATCGATCATCGACCAGCTCGGCCTGACTCAACCCGTCTTCGCCGCGACGGCCGCCTACGGGCACTTCGGGCGTCCCGAGTTCCGCTGGGAGCGGCTCGATCGGGTAGACGACATCAAGAACGCCGCAGGAGTGTGACCCCGGCGGCGCGTGTCGTACCCGACGTCGCCTCTTTCGCTGTCGACGAGGGCTTCTGGTACTCGGTTCCCGAACATCTCGGCTCAGACTTGTTCGTCGGTTCCATCGTCCGAGTCCCCTTGTCCGGGAGGCGTGTCCGAGGCTGGGTCGTCGAGTTGTCAGATGATCGTGAGGGCCAACTCAAGGACATCGCCGGGATCTCGGGGTCGGCTCCCGTCTTCGACGTCGATCAATTGAAATCGCTCATCTGGACCGCTCGCCACTACGTCGCTCCGGTGTCGACGCTCTTGGGCCGATCCACCCCGCCGAACCTTCCCAGGCAGATTCCCGATCCCCTCCCGGGCCCCGACACCTCGGGGGGAAGACATCCGATCCTCGAGGTGGCCGAGAAGTCCGCCTCCGGTCGAAGGAACCCGGTGGCCGCTGTCATCGGCAACTGGCGGCGGTTCGATTGGCTCGGCGGAATAGGTCCCGCGTTGAGTGCGGGGGGGTCGGTGCTCGTAGTGGCCGCCACTGCGGCGGAGGTGGTCCAGATCGAAGAGGAGGCTTCCAATCACTGGGGCGACCTGGTGGTGGGTGTAACTGGCGAGGATGACAAGAAGGACACCAAGGCCTGGGAAGACGCCCAGTCCCCGCCTCGGCTGGTCGTCGGGACTCCCAAGACGGCGGCATGGCATGTCGAACGGATGAGCATGGCCATCGTCCTCGAGGAGGGCCGCCGGGCGATGAAGGATCGGCAGACTCCGACCCTCCACGTACGTGAGATCTTGCGGACCCGGAGCCGGCTCGAGGGCTTCAACCTGGTGTTCTTCGGCCCGACGCCGAGCGTCGAGCTGCTGTCCGCCGGTGCCGAGGTCATCCACACCGCCAACCGCGCCTGGCCTCTGGTCGAAGTGGTCGATCGCTCCGAGGACATGCCCGGTGCGGGCTTCATCTCGGATCGGGCGCTAGCCGCCATCGGGGGAATGACAAAGGCCGGAAGGCGTGTATTCGTGTTCACTCATCGCCGAGTCGGGTATGGCTCCATGAGGTGCACGAGGTGCCGGCGACTCCGTGTGTGTGCGAACTGCTCCTCCCGTGTGGGGAGAGTCGACGAGTGTCCCAGGTGCCGAGCTCGGATCGAGGCCTGCACCAATTGCGGGGGATCAGAGTTCGAGGAGATGGGGACGATTCCCGAGCGGTTGGTTGCCGACATCGAACGCAGGTTGGGGCCAGGTGCCGCCGCCGTCCACCCCGCCGAGGCCGCGGTTACGGTGGGCACCGAGCGTGACCTGACCGGTCTCCCCCTGGTCGACCTGACAGTGGCGGCCGACGTGGACGGCATGTTGATGGGCGCGGGCTACCGCACCAGCGAGGAAGCCCTCAGGCAACTGGCGCGTCTCGCTCTGGCAGTAGGGGATGGCAAGGGCAGCCGTCTGATGCTCCAGACCAGCCATCCCGAGTCTCTCCTCGTCACCACCATGCGACGCGGGGATCCCATCCCCTACCTGGAACGAGTTCTCGTGGAGCGGGCTCGTGACGGCTCGCCACCCGCGTCCGAGATGCTCGTCGTCGAAGTCCGGGGCAAGGTACCCGATTCTGCTCCCGATGATCTCGCTTCCGTCCCGGACGCGGTGATCATGGGGCCGATGAGCATCCCGGAGGGACGACGCTGGCTCTTGACCGGCGACCTGGGCGAGGCTCGACTGGAGCTGAGAGAGGTGGTGGCCCGGTGGCGGGACAAGGGAGCCACGGTGCGGGTCGACGCCGATCCCATCGACATCTGACCCTCATGGTCGCGCGCCTATGAGCAGAGAAGACCAGGAGACCTGGGACCGCAAGCACTCCCGGAGCATGCCGGCCCCGGTGATTCAACCTCCTCCACCACCACCGTTGTTCGCACATATGGAGCGAGAGTTCCCCCGTGAGGGCCGCGTCCTGGAGATCGCCTGTGGCCGGGGGGAGGGAGCAGTCTGGCTGGCGAGCCGCGGCCTGGACTACCACGGGGTCGACGTGTCACCGGCGGCGATCGAGATGGCGAGGAAATTCGTGGACGCCTACCGATTGGGTGATCGCTGTCGGCTCGAAGTCTGGGACCTGGATGAGGGTTTGCCTCCGGGGGAGCCCGTCGACCTCCTCTTCTGTCACATGTTCCGTGATCCGCGCCTCTATGAGGGGACGATCGAGCGGGTGGTGCCTGGTGGGCTGGTTGCCATGGCCGTGCTCAGTGAGGTGGGCGGCCAACCGGGGGCTTATCGTGCCGCTCCGGGAGAGCTCCGGGAGGCCTTCGGTCACCTGGGCGTCCTCGATGAGGGCGAGGGAAACGGGGTGGCGAGGATCCTGGCGAGGAAGATCTAGGGATTCCCTCGATGTCGATCCCGGCATCAGCTACGAATTGCATTCGTTTCCCAATGTATGAGCCGTGGCCGAAAACAAACATGGTCGGCCGTAGAATCCGCTCATGCTTCGAGTCGGTTCCATCGTCATCCGTGTCGACGACATCGAACGTCAGGCTCGTTTCTGGGAAGCCGCCCTGGGATACGAGCGGCGGCCCGGAGACGATGACGACTTCATTCTGCTGCGTCCCAAAGAAGGTTCCGGGCCCAACGTCTCCCTCGACGCGGTACCGGCGCCAATGCAGCTACCCCCACGGATCCATCTCGACCTCTATGCCGAAGACCAGTCCGCCGAGGTCGAACGACTCCTCGACCTGGGTGCCACCGAGGTCCACTGGGACAAGCGGCCACCGGACGCCGACTACGTGATCATGGCCGACCCCGAGGGCAACCGATTCTGCGTGGTGGGCACAGGCTGAGGACGGGCAACCGAAACCCACGATCTACCCTGTCCCGCCCCACCATGGCCATCTACACGATTCGAACATTCGGCGATCCGGTGCTGCGGATGCCCACCAAGCCGATCACAGAGATCGACGACACCGTGCGCAACCTCGCCAAAGACATGATCGAGACCATGTACGACGCTCCTGGCGTCGGTCTCGCCGCCAATCAGATCGGCATAGCCCGACGCATCGCGGTGTTCGACGCCAACGACGAGCTCGGGCCCCGAGTGATGATCAACCCCGAGATCGTCGAGATCGCCGGTGAGTTCGAGATGGAAGAGGGCTGTCTCTCGGTTCCCGGGCACTGGTGGGAGATCACCCGGCCGGCGTTCGCCCGGGTCAGGGCACTCGATCTCAACGGAAACGAGGTCGAATACGCCGGCGACGGCTTGGTGGGACGGGTCGTGCAGCACGAAGTGGCCCATCTCGAGGGAAGCCTCCTCCTCGACGCTCTGCCCAAGCGGATTCGCAAGAATGCGCTGAAAGAGCTGCGCGACGAGGCACTGGGGATGGCCTGATGGCCCGTGTGGTGTTCCTAGGCACCCCGGATGCCGCAGTGCCGACCCTCGATGCCCTGGTCCCGGATCATGATGTCGGCCTGGTGGTGACCCAGCCCGACCGACCGAAGGGCCGCTCGGCAACGCTCGAGGCCCCACCTGTCAAACAGGCGGCCGAGAGGCACGGTCTCACCGTGGCCCAGCCGGCAGTCACCCGGGAGATCGCACCCACCATCGAGCAAGCTGGGCCATTCGATGTCGGCGTGGTGGTGGCCTACGGGCGGATCCTCCGCCCCGATGTGCTCGCCCTAACCGATCACGGGTACCTCAACGTCCACTTCAGCCTGTTGCCCAGGTGGCGTGGTGCCGCCCCCGTGGCCCGAGCCCTCATGGCCGGGGACGAGATGACAGGGGTCACGATCATGAAGCTCGACGAAGGGCTCGACACCGGGCCCATCCTCACCGCTCAGGCGATCGACATCCCAGATGAATCCAACGCCGGCGAGTTGACCGCCCGGCTGGCCGGGGTCGGGGCCCGGCTCCTCACCGACATTCTTCTCCGCTATCTCATCGGCGATTTGGAGCCCATTCCCCAAACGGACGACGGGGTCACCTACGCGGACAAGATCGAGAAGGAAGACCGCCCGATCGACCCCCGATCCGATGCAGTCGCGGCTGTCTCCAAGGTCCGGGCCCTAGCACCCGCTCCGACGGCCACCCTCGTGCTCGACGGGGAAACCCACAAGATCCACCAGGCTCGGCTGATCGGCGAAGAGGTCGATCCCGGCACTTGGATTCGCATCGGAGGGCGTGCCGTAGCCGGATTTCCCGGAGGTGCCGTCGAGCTGGTGACTCTCCAACCACCTGGAAAGAGGCCCCAGTCGGGCTCCGACTGGGTGAACGGCCGGCACACGGATCGCGGTGTGATCGGCTGACGGTCATAGACTCTCCCCATGGCCGTCAGAATCGCCCCATCCCTCCTGGCAGCCGATTTCGGCCGCCTAGCCGAAGACGTCGCGCGCGTCGCTCCAGTGATCGACTGGCTCCACCTCGACGTCATGGATGGTCACTTCGTCCCCAACATCTCCTTCGGGATACCCGTGATCGAAGCCCTCCGCGGAGTCACCGACATCTACTTCGACTGTCACATCATGACCACCAACCCCGACGCCTATCTACCCGAGTTGGCCAAGGCGGGGATCAACCTGGCCACGGTGCACATCGAGGCGGTGCCCGACCCCACCCGCGCCACCTCCCGGGCCCGGGAGAACAGCCTCGATTTCGGGCTGGTGATCAACCCCGGTACCCCGTTCGAGGCAGTTGCCCCGTACGTCGAGAACTGCGATGTCCTGGTCGTCATGTCGGTCGAACCGGGTCACGGGGGACAGGTGTTCATCCCGGAGGTACTGCCCAAGGTCGAGGCAGCCAGAGAATGGGTTGAGTCGCACGGTCTGAGGGCCGATATTCAGGTCGACGGCGGTATCACGCCGGAGAACGCCGGACAGGCCATTTCAGCGGGTGCAACGGTGCTCGTGGCCGGGACGGCGGTGTTCCGAGCGGACGATCCGCCCGCCGCTGTGGAAGCTTTGAGAAGGGCTACAGAGACAGATGAGTGAACGAGTTCTGGTCGCCGACGACGATCCAGACATTCTCACGGTGGTGAAGGTGAACCTCGAGCTCGACGGGTTCGAGTTGGACACCGCCGTCGACGGTGAGGATGCCCTGCAGAAGGCCACCGCCAACCCACCCAACGTCATCATTCTCGACATCATGATGCCACGCATGGACGGGCTCACCGCCCTGCACCGCCTGCGCAGCCAGGCCACGACTGCCAGCATCCCGATCATCCTCCTCACCGCCCGCGGCCTCCCCGAGGACCGGGTGCGGGGTCTCGAGCTGGGCGCCGACGACTACATCACCAAGCCGTTCGACATCACCGAGCTGGCGGCTCGGGTACGTGCCGTCTTGCGACGCACCCAGGCCGCCCGCGACCTCTCACCCCTGACCGGGCTTCCGGGCAACTTCAAGATCACCGCCGAGATCGAGGCCGCCATCCAGGAAAGTCGCGAGTTCGCCCTGGTGCACGGTGACCTGGACAATTTCAAGGCTTTCAACGACCACTACGGGTTCATGAGAGGCGACGAGGTCATCCGGTTCTGCGGCAACTGCTTCACCGAGGCGGCCACGAGCCTCGGAGTCGACAACGCATTCATCGGCCACATCGGCGGCGACGACTTCGTGACGATGATCCCGCCGGCGATGGCCGAGTCGTTCTGCAAGGAGGTCATCGAGCGATTCGACGACGGGATACTCGACCTCTACGACACTGCTGACGCCCTCCGCGGCTACATCGAGGTCATCGACCGCCGGGGCGAGCGTTACGCCTTCCCGGTCGTCTCCCTCTCACTCGGAGTAGCGTCCACCGACGTGCGTGAGATCGGGACGCAATGGGAGGCGTCGGCGATCGCGGTTGAGATGAAGGAGTTCGCCAAGAAGCAGCCGGGCTCCACCTACCGCATCGACCGGCGTACCAACTAGTTGGCGGTCGATAACCGTCTGATGCTTCGCGCCGCCGAGTTGGCGCTGAACTGGCCCCACACCCACCCCAATCCCCGTGTCGGCTCCGTTGTGACCGACGCTTCGGGTGAAGTGGTCGGCGAGGGTTGGCACCGCGGGCCCGGCACCGACCACGCCGAGGTCATGGCTCTTCAGGGCGCCGGCGAAGCCGCCCGCGGCGGCACCACTTACGCAACCCTCGAACCCTGCACCCATCACGGTCACACTCCGCCCTGTGTGGAGGCTCTGATCGCAGCCGGCGTGGCCACCGTTGTGATCGGCGCCATCGACCCCGACGACCGAGTCAACGGACAGGGGGTGATTCGCCTCAAAGAGGCGGGTATCGAGGTGATCTCCGGAGTGGAGGAAGAGAAGGCGCGCGCTCTGGACCCGGCCTACTTCCACTATCACGAAACGGGTTTGCCAAGGGTCACTCTCAAGTACGCGATGACCCTCGACGGCTCGGCGGCCGCTGACGACGGGACGTCGAAGTGGATCACCGGTGAAACCGCCCGCCGTGATGTCCACCGGCTCCGCTCACTGGTCGACGCGGTAGTGATCGCTGCTGGGACGCTGCGTGAGGACGATCCCAGCCTCGATGTACGCCTCGACGGCTATACCGGTCCTCAACCAAGGGCCGTCGTCGTCGCAGGCAAGACGCCGCTGCCCGTACGGGCCCGACTATGGCGTCGCGACCCCATCATCGTCTCAACCGAACCACGAGAGGCGCCCTCGGGAGAGGTGATCGAAGTGAAGCCGCAAGGGGAGCACCCGGATCCAGTGGAGGCCTGCCGGGCTCTGGCCGCGAAAGGCCTGCTCCATCTCCTGCTGGAAGGGGGCCCGACGGTTGCGCGGGCCTGGTGGCGCTCAGAGGTGATCACCGACGGTGTCGTCTACGTGGGAGCAAAGATCGGTGGCGGCACCGGTCGCGCCCCGATGACCGGCGTGTTCGGCACCATCGCCGACGCCACAGACGTGGAATTCGAAGACGTCCGCAGCGTTGGCAGTGACGCCGTCATTACCTTCAACAAGAAGGGAACCTGATGTTCACCGGGATCGTCGAGCAGGTCGGAACGGTCGCCGAGGTGAGCGACAACGAGGTTGGCCGTCGCGTCGTCCTCTCCGCTCCCGGAATCGGTGATCTCCCCATCGGCGCCTCCATAGCCGTCAACGGCGTGTGTCTCACCGCCGTAGAGACCGGGACAGACACCGTGGCGGTCGACATCATCCCCGAGTCCCTGCAACGCTCCAACCTGGGTGCCCTGGTCAGAGAGACCCAGGTCAACCTGGAGCGTCCCATGCCCGCCACAGGGCGTTTCGATGGCCACATCGTGCAGGGCCACGTCGACGGGCTGGGCACGGTGACAGACCTGGAAAGAGACGCCGACGGGGGAGTGGTGATGACCATCGAGACTCCAGAGGCCCTGCGTCGCTACCTGGTGGAGAAGGGCTCGGTGACGATCGACGGGGTCAGTCTCACCGTGGCATCGCTCACCGGCACGGGATTCCGGGTCGCTCTCATCCCCCATACCCTCCAGGTCAGCACATTGGGGTTGCGCAGGGTCGGCGACCGGGTCAACCTGGAGATGGATGTCCTGGCCAAGTACGTGGAGAGATTGCTAGAGGTGCGCAAATGAGCTTTGCGCCCATCGAGGACATCGTCGACGCCATCAAACGGGGCGAGATGGTGATCATGGTCGACGACGCCGATCGTGAGAACGAGGGCGATCTCATCGTCGCCGCCGAAGACGTCACGCCCGACAACATCGGATTCATGCTCCGCTACACCAGTGGCATCATCTGCATGCCGGTCATCGGGGAGCGGCTCGACGAGCTCGAGGTGCCGATGATGGTGGCCAAGAACACCGACATTCGCCGCACCGCCTTCACGATCTCGATCGACGCAGCCCAGGGGACCACCACGGGCATCTCTGCCGCCGATCGTTGCCGGACCATTCACGCCGTCATCGACCCGGAGACCAAGCCTTCCGACCTGGCCAGGCCGGGGCACATGTATCCCCTTCGCTACGAGCCAGGTGGCGTCCTCAAGAGAGCCGGCCACACCGAGGCCGCAGTCGACCTCGTGGAGCTCGCCGGCAAGTACCCAGCCGCAGTGCTGGCGGAGGTCATGAACGACGACGGTTCGGTGGCCAAGCTGCCCGAACTCGAGCGTTTCGCCAAGGAGCATGGCCTGCTGATCGGCACCATCGCCGATCTCATCGCCTATCGACGCCAGCAAGAGAAGCTGGTCACCAGGGTCGTCGAGGCCCGCGTCCCGACGAGGTACGGCGTCTTCAAGGCGATTGGATACGACTCCGTGGACGGCCACCACCAAGTGGCCCTCGTCATGGGCGATCTCGGTGACGGCGAGGGCGTCCTCACCCGGGTCCACTCCGAGTGTCTCACCGGAGACGTGTTCGGTAGCAGGCGTTGCGATTGCGGGGACCAACTCGACTGGGCTCTGCGGGAGATATCCAAGGAGGGCCGGGGAGTGGTGCTCTATCTCCGCGGGCACGAGGGAAGAGGCATCGGCCTCCTCCACAAGCTCTCGGCGTACAACCTCCAGGACGATGGTCTGGACACCGTCGACGCCAACGTCTACCTGGGTTTTCCTCCGGATCTGAGGGACTACGGGGTCGGCTCCCAGATCCTCTACGACCTCGGTGTCCGCTCGATGCGGCTCATGACCAACAACCCATCGAAACGAGCCGGCATCGAAGGCTATGGCCTGTCGATCCTGGAGCGAGTCCCCATGCCTTCGGTGACCAATCCCGAGAATCGGGCATATCTCAGCACCAAAGCCCTCCGCATGGGACACGAACTCGACCTCGGCGAGGAAGAGTGAACAGAACCATCGAAGGCTCGACCGAGGGGAAGGGCCTCCACATAGGGATCGCTGCCGCCCGCTGGAACCAGGCGATCACCGACCGTCTCATCCAGGGGGCCACCACGCGTCTCGAGGAATTGGGTGTGCGTGAGGTCACGATCCTGCGCGTGCCCGGAGCACTGGAGCTGCCGCTTGCGGCCAGGAAACTGGCCGAGGCGGGATGTGACGCCGTAGTCGCCATCGGCACCGTCATCAAGGGAGAGACCGACCACTACGACATAGTGGTGCGGGAGTCATCCCGGGGCGTGAGCGAGGTCGCCATCGAGACCGGAGTGCCGGTAGCCAATGCCATCCTCGCCGTCCACGACTACCGGCTGGCGGTCGATCGGGCCGGATCGGGTGAGGCCAACAAGGGGGTCGAGGGGGCCGAGGCCGCGGTCACCTCCGCCACCGCCTTCCGAGAACTGAGGCAGAGCTGAGCTCGCCGGTATTGGATGTTCCCCGGCCCCTGGTACCGTGGGGCTCACACAACCGAACGGCAAGAGCGGAGGTTGCTGCCTCCCCACCCGACCGTGCGGAGCTCACCGAGTCGCCGTTACGAGTCGCGGTCGAGATGAACACGAGTTCCGACTCGCGTATGGCAGCAGGTCCCCGCCTGCTGCTTTTTCATGCGCTGACGGTGTCTCACCGGCTGACCATGGAGGTTGTCGGCGAGAACGCAGAGAGACTGCAACGCAACAGGAGGTAACAGCATCAACGAGCTTCGTGTGAACGGAGCGATCCGGGCCAAAGAGGTCCGGGTGGTCGCACCCGATGGAGAGCAAATCGGAGTAAAGAAGATCAATGAGGCCCTTTGGCTCGCCGAGCAACTCGACCTCGACCTGGTCGAAGTCGCTCCCAACGCCAAGCCCCCGGTTTGCCGGCTCATGGACTACGGGCGGTACAAGTACGAGCAGTCCGTCAAAGACCGTGAGGCGCGGAAGAAACAGACCCGAACCTCGGTGAAGGAGCTCCGAATGCGGGTCCGGATCGGAGAGCACGATTTCGACATCACCCGTCGCAAGACCCAGGAATTCCTGGAGGACAACGACAAGGTGAAAGTGACGATCCGCTTCCGAGGTCGGGAACGGGAACGCCCCGAGTTCGGAAGAGAGCTCATGGAGCAGCTGGCCGAAGAGGTCTCCGAATACGGAGTCGTCGAGCAGGCGCCGAAGCTCGAAGGTGGGTCGATGACGATGGTGCTGGCACCGGCGAGGCGGACGAAGGGGTCTGGCCGCGGCGGGCAGCAGAAGGACGAAGAAGAGTAAGGAGGCTCCAGTGCCGAAGATGAAGACACACTCAGGTGCCAAGAAGCGAATCAAGGTCACCGGATCGGGCAAGCTGATGCGCCGCCAGACCGGCCGCGGCCACCTCAAGTTGGCCAAGGGCAAGGACACCTTCCGACGTCGCAAGGGCTTGGAGGAGCTGGCACCCGGCGATGAAAAGATCATCAGAAAGCAGCTTGGGCGCTGAGGAGGGATCACGATGACACGTGCAAAGCGCGCAGTTCAGGCCAAGAAGTCGCACAAGAAGGTCCTCGAACGGGCCAAGGGTTACAAAGGCGCCCGCAGTCGTCGTTTCAAGACCGCCAACGAGCAGGTCATGCATGCGATGCAGGACGCCTACCGGGATCGTCGCTCCCGCAAACGCGATTTCCGCAAGCTCTGGATCGCCAGGATCAATGCCGCCGCTCGGCAGAACGGCACGACCTACAGCCAGTTCATCGCCGGTCTGAAGGCAGCTGAAGTAGAGGTGGACCGCAAGATGCTGGCGGAGATGGCGGTTAGCGATCCCGACGCCTTCGCCCACCTGGTCGAGGTGGCCAAGGGAAGCTGACGAGAGACGAATCCGACCGAGTGGAGCCGGTCCGCACCCACCGCGCCAGATCGGTGGTGGAGGCGGCCCGGCTCCATCGCGCCCGATATCGCAGGGAGAAGGGCCTAACCCTCGTGGAGGGCCCACACCTGATCGCCGATGCCGTCGCCGCCGGGGCGGTGGTTCGAGAGGTCTACGGAGTCGATCCCGTGGATTCGGGCGTCATCCCGGTGGATCACCGGGCCCTGGAGCGTCTCGCCGGTACGGCGACCCCGAGGGGGCCCATCGCCGTGGTGGAGATCCCGGTGGAATGGATGGACCCCGAACGCAACCTCCTCGTCTCGGTGGGGGTCTCCGACCCGGGAAACGTGGGAACGATGATCCGCACCGCGGCATCGTTCGGCTGGGGGTTCGCCTACATGGAGGGCTCGGCCGACCCGTGGGCCCCGAAGACGATCCGCGCCGGTGCCGGAGGCCAGTTCCAGACCCCGGTGTCGAAGATCGCCTCGCTGGGGGAGGCCGCCGGATGGACTCTGGTCGCTACGGTGCCGTCCGGTGGTGAGCCGCCCTCCGATATCGCCGAGCCGCCGGTGGCACTCCTCATCGGAGAGGAGGCCCACGGTCTCCCCGATTGGGCCATCACCGCGTCGAGCCGTCGACTCACCATCCCCACCTCGGGGACGACCGACAGCCTGAACGCCGGGGTGGCGGCCGGGATCGCGGTCTACGAGCTGACCCGTAAAGGTTCGGGCGAAGCTGGAGGCGATGTCTAACCTCCCGCCGGACATGGACCCCATCGCGACCCTCGACGAGGCGATTGGCTCCGCCCCTGCCGAGATCGCTGGGGCGGCCTCCCTCGACGAGCTGGAAGCGGTGGAAACCTCGCTGCTGGGGAAGGACTCGGCGATTGGCTCCGTGCGCCGCTCGATGGGCGGTCTCGACGACGAACTCAAGCCGAAAGTTGGTGCAAAGCTCAACGAAGCCTCAGAACGCATCTCCGAGCTGCTTGCCGATCGCCGCGCCGAGCTCGCGGCCTTGGAGGAAGAACGGCGACTCGGCGAGGAGATGATCGACGTCACACTGGAGACTGTGCAGTTCCCCGCCGGCGCCTTGCATCTGGTCCAACAGACCATCGACGAAATCGTGGATATCTTCGTCGGGCTGGGTTACCAGGTGGTGGCAGGCCCGGAAGCCGACCTTGCCTACTACAGCTTCGATGCGCTGAACACGCCTCCTACACACCCCGCCCGCTGGGAGCAGGACACCATGTACCTCGACTGGGGCGATCCGGCCGACGAGATCAACCTTCGTCCGCACACATCTACGGTTCAGGTCCGCTGGATGGAGACGCACGACCCACCGGTCTATGTGGTGGTGCCGGGGCGGTGTTATCGGAGGGACACCATCGACGCCACCCACCTCCCAGTGTTCTATCAGATCGAAGGTCTCGCCGTCGACGAGAACATCCAGTTCAGCGATCTCAAGGGGACACTGCTCCATTTCGCCCACGAGTTCTTCGGACCGCAGAGCGAGGTCCGGCTCCGGCCCCATTTCTTCCCCTTCACCGAGCCCAGCGCCGAGCTCGACGTCTCCTGTTTCAACTGTGACGGCGGCGAACCGGGATGCCGAGTCTGTGGCGGCGCCGGCTGGCTCGAGCTGCTCGGCTGCGGCATGGTCGACCCTTTCGTGCTCGAGGCCGCCGGATATGACCCGGCAAAGGTGAGCGGTTTCGCATTCGGGCTCGGGCCCGAGCGGGTGGCGATGGCACGTCACGGCATCGACTCTCTTCGCCACTTCATCGAGAACGACGTGCGCTTCTTGAAGCAGTTCCGATGAAGATCTCACTGGCCTGGCTACAGGAGTTCATCGATCTTCCGACCACCGACGTCGACGAGCTGTCGTATGCCTTCGACATGCTCGGACACACCGTCGAGGGTTTGGAACGACTCGACGCGGGCTGGTCCGATGTTTATGTCGGTGAGGTGCTCGAGGTGGCGGCCCACCCGGATGCCGACAAGGTGCGGGTATGTCAGGTCGACAGCGGCACCGGCCCGACTCAGATCATCTGCGGGGCCTGGAATTTCGAAACGGGGGCCACCGTCGCCGTCGCCCGTCCGGGCGCGATCCTGCCCGGCGACTTCGAGATCGGACAGCGGACCATCAGGGGTGTCGAGTCCAACGGGATGATCTGCTCGGAGAAGGAGCTCGGGTTGGGAGAGGACCACGCCGGGATCCTCGTCCTCGATGGCGCGCCGCAGATCGGCACCGCCTTCGCCGACCTGGTCGAGCTACCCGACGTCGTCTTCGACCTCGAGATCACCACCAACCGCCCGGACGCCCTGTCGATCCTGGGAATCGCGCGTGATCTGGGAGCATGGTTTGACGCGGCGACACACATCCCGCTGCTAGAGCTATCCACGGTCCCCGGCGACACCCCGATCTCGGTCGAGATCGCCGACCCCAGCGGGTGTCGGCGGTTCACTGCACGTGAGATCAGAGGCGTGACGGTGGGCCAGTCCCCGCTCGGAGTGCGGCATCGACTCCACAAGATCGGGGTGCGCTCGGTGTCCAATGTGGTCGACGTGACCAACTACGTCATGTTCGAGCTGGGCCATCCACTGCATGCCTTCGACGCCGACACCATCGTGGGGGACCATCTGGTGGTGAGACGAGCGACAGAAGGTGAGACGCTCGAGACTCTCGACCATGTCACGCGCCAGCTGTCGACCGACGACCTCATCATCTACGACGCCGCCGGGCCCACATCCATGTCGGGCACGATGGGCGGTGCCCGCAGCGAGGTGTCCGGCGACACCACCAGAGTCATCATGGAGGCCGCCTCGTGGGATCCGCCCACCATCATGCACATGTGGCGGCGCCACGACCTCCGCTCTGAAGCGGCCACCCGTTTCGAGAGGGGAGTCGATCCCGCTCTCGCCGATGTCGCCAACCAGAGGGCCAGCGCCATGGTGCAGCAAATCGCCGGCGGCGAGGTACTAGAAGGTGCGGTCGACGAAGTGGCAGTCGGCTTCGGTCCTTGGACGGTCGAGCTGGAGATGGTGGAGGTCACCCGGCTGCTGGGCGAGGGATTCGACGCCGCCGGGGTCAAAGGCATATTGGAGCGACTCGGCATGGAGGTCACCGGGTCCGACCCCCTGAACGTGACCGTACCCACGTTCCGCCCCGACTTGACTCGCCCCGCCGATCTCGTGGAAGAAGTTGCCCGTATCCACGGATACGACAAGTTCGACGCCACCCTCCCCACCGGGTCTGCCGGTGGCCTCAGCCCCCAGCAGTCGAGACAGCGTCTGCTCAACTCGACCCTCAACGGAGCCGGGCTGAGTCAGGCGATCAACCTCCCCTTCGTCAGTGTGGAAGACCTACAGGGTCTCGGGCTGGCCACCGATGGCTCCGACCTCCTCACGGTCAGGAACCCGCTGCGCGAGGAAGAGAGCAAGCTCCGACCCACGATCCTGCCCGGCCTGCTCAACGACCTCAGATACAACCAGTCACACGGGAACGTCTCAGTGGCGCTGTTCGAGTATGGGAAGGTGTTCTCCTCGGATCCCGACCCCGACGACCCCCGCCTGCCCCTCCAGTACGACCGTCTCGCCTGGGCGGTGGTGGGTGACGTCGGGCTCAGGGGACTCGACGGCACCGAGCTGAAAGCGGATGGTCCCCTTTCTCTGGCCATCTGGCGGCACATCGCCGGCGCTCTCGGCATCGAAGCGACTTTGACCCCCGGGAGTCACCCGGCATTCCATCCCGGGCGGACCGCCGCCATCGAAGTGGGCGGCATGGTGATCGGACATGCCGGTGAGCTGGCTCCGACCGCGGCCCGGTCCTTCGAGATCGAAGGGAGAGTCGCCGTGGCCGAGCTCGACCTGGCACCACTCCTCGAGCCGGTACCCCCGCCGCTCTTCGAAGTACCTTCGGTATATCCTCATGTCGACTTCGACCTCAGCTTCCTGGTCTCCGATGACGTCGGCGCCAGGGCTCTCTTGGAGGTCACGACCCAGGCTGCCGAAGGGCTCGTCGAGGAGGCACGCGTCTTCGACCAGTTCCGTGGTGACGGCGTGGGTGAAGGCAGCAAAGCCCTGGCCATTCGTTATCGACTGCGGGCATCGGACCGAACATTGGAACAGAAAGAGATCGGGGCGGTGCGCGCGGCCATGATCGAGGCGGCCAGCGAGGTGGGCGCCCGCTTGCGGGGTGCCTGATGACCCAGATCCGGGACCTCGAGGACGTTCTCCGTGGGCCGCCAGAGGAGGCGGCCCCGCTTCTCCTCGGTAGCCATCTCGTCTCCCACGTAGACGGTGACGAAGTCAGGGTGGAGATCAACGAGGTCGAGGCGTACAAGGGGTCAGAGGATCCGGCATCCCACGCCTATCGGGGTGAGACCGAGCGAAACTCCCCCATGTTTCGTGATCCGGGGACGCTATACGTCTACCGGTCCTACGGCATCCACAACTGTGCCAACACCGCTTCGGGACCGGAGGGTGTCGGGTGGGGGATCCTCATCCGCGGTGGCGAAGTGGTCGAGGGCGAAGGGATCGCCGCGCGCCGCCGGACCAGACGTCACGACCTGGCCAACGGCCCAGGCAAGCTCTGTCAGGCCCTGGGGATCACACTCGAACTCAACGGGACAAACCTCCTCGACCCATACTCGGTGGTGCGTCTCGAAGAGGGGGTCCGTCCAGAGATGGTGATGGCCACACCCAGGATCGGGATCTCCAAGGGCCGCGATCTTCCCTGGCGCTTCGTTTCCGCCACCCGACTGTCGGCGTAATCTCCCGGGATGACCGCCCCAGACGTCATCAGCAAGAGCGCCATCGCTCGTGACTGGCTGCCCCGATACACCGGCTTGGACGTCGACGAGTTCGGTGACTATGTCCTCCTCACCAACTTCAAGAACTATGTCGATGCCTTCGCCGAGCGCTTCGACTGTGTGGTCACCGGGGGTGATCGTCCCATGCAGGCTGCCTCGAATGGAGAGGGCCTGACCATCGTCAACTTCGGCATCGGGACGGCTAACGCCGCCACCATCATGGATCTCCTCACCGCCCGCATGCCCAAAGGGGTGCTCTTCCTGGGCAAATGCGGCGGACTGAAACAGTCCACCGAAATCGGCCACTTCATCCTTCCCATCGCCGCCATCCGTGGAGAAGGCACCTCAGACGACTACTTCCCACCGGAAGTGCCCGCTCTGCCCTCGTTCAAGCTTCACAAGTTCGTGTCGGAGAAGATCGTCGAGCGCGGGTTCGAGTACCGCACCGGCGTCGTCTACACCACCAACCGGAGACTCTGGGAACACGACCAGGCGTTCTTGGAGCGACTCCGGTCCCTGACTGCGCTGGCCATCGACATGGAGACGGCCACGATCTTCATAGTGGGACATCACAACAACCTCTCCCGCGGGGCCCTCCTTCTCGTGTCTGACGTCCCGACGACCCCCGAAGGAGTCAAGACCGAGGTCAGCGACCGCGTCGTGACCGAGGAGTGGGCCCAGCACCACCTCGAGCTCGGCATCGAGGCCATGAGCGACATCGCCGAACACGGCGAGTCGATCAAGCACTTTTCCTTCTGAGCCCGGGGCTCAATCGGACGGCAACCGAGCCGAGCCAGT
>DATKCE010000007.1:0-13352 GCA_035513335.1 Acidimicrobiia bacterium | reverse complement strand
CGAAATTGTGCGGGTCAATGTTCAAATAGCGTACATTGGTTCGGTGACCGAACGCATGTCGACCACTGATCGGGCACCGGTTGTGATCGTCGGGGGTGGTCCGGCGGGCTCGCTCCTCGCCCTGCTCCTCCATCGCGCCGGTATCGAGAGCGTCGTCCTCGAGCTGCGGACCAGAGAGCACGTCCTGGAACGGGTTAGGGCGGGAGTCATCGAGAACGGAACCGCCGATCTCTTGCGCTCGGTGGGGCTAGGCAACCGCATGGACGTCGAAGGTATCCGCCACGAAGGCGTGAACCTTGCATTCCGCGGACAACTGCTGCGGATCGATTTCACTGGTCTCACCGGGAGACATGTTGTGGTCTACGGGCAGACCGAGCTGCAGAAGGACCTCTACGCCGCCATCGACACGTCCGGCGTCCCTCTGATCGACGAGGTCGAAGATGTCTCGCTCTCCGGCGCGGAGACAGATTCACCGACTGTCTCCTACGTCAAGAACGGGGTGCCGCGCACGATCAGTTGCGACTTCGTGGTCGGATGCGATGGCGCTCACGGTATTACGCGCGATTATGTGCCCGCGCACAGGCGAGTCACCTACGAGCGCGAGTACCCCTTCGTCTGGGTGGGCGTTCTCTCCGAGACGCCGCCGGTGCGAGACGAGCTCATCTACGCCAACCACGAGCGTGGTTTCGCACTTTGCTCGATGCGTAACCTCCACCGAAGCCGTTACTACGTCCAGGGCCTCGCCCAGGACCGGGTCGAGGACTGGCCGGACCAGCGGTTCTGGGAGGAGCTGAAGGCTCGCCTGCCCGAAGGACCTGCCAATGACCTGGTCACCGGTCCTTCCCTCGAGAAGCTCGTCACTCCGTTGCGGAGTTGGGTCTCGGAGCCGATGAGCTACGGCCGGCTCTTCCTGGCCGGCGACGCGGCCCATGTCGTCCCTCCCACCGGGGCCAAAGGCCTCAACCTGGCAATTGCCGACGTCTTCTATCTGAGCGAGGCCCTCATCGGCTTCTACTCGACTGGCAGCAGCGCCGGGCTCGAGGAATACTCGACCACCGCCTTGAGGAGGGTCTGGAAGGCCGTACGTTTCTCGTGGTGGATGACAATGATGATGCACCGGTTCCCCGGCACGTCCGAGGATTTCGACCGTAAGTTGCAGACCGCCGGGCTTGAGTTCCTCTTCTCGTCGGAGAGTGCTCAGAGGTCGATGGCCGAGCAGTACACAGGACTGCCGTTCTGACCGAGGAGGTCTCGAGATGGGCTCATACGAGGACGGGATGAAGGTGAGACGCCTGGTCCTGGGTGATGCTCACGTCGATCGAGCACTGGCCGCCACCACCGATCTCGACGTCGGCTTTCAGCGCTGGATCACCGAACGCGTCTGGGGTGAGCTCTGGACAGGTGAGGGGATCGACCTCCGGACCCGGAGCATGGTCACCATCGCCATTCTCGGGGCCCTCAACCACGAGGAGCTGGAGCTGCATCTTCGTGCCGCCCAAAACACCGGGGTCACCAAGGAGGAGATCGCCGAGGTCCTGCTTCATGTCGCCGTGTACGCAGGAGTCCCTGCCGCCAACCGGGCATTCCGAGTGGCTAAGACCATCTACCAGGAGGACATCGGGACATGACCGACCCCGTGATCAAGCACTACGGCCCCAAGGCCTATGCGGACCATCCCCCGTTTCTCTATCCGGATTACAAGTCGACCGTGCTGCGGAGCCCCACCCATGACCTGATCCAGATCGTCCAAACGCTGACCGAGACCACCGGTCCGGGACCGGTCTGGTCGGACGTGTCAGAGGAGGACGCCGACCTCACCACCAATGCCGGAACCGGCGGGAGCGCAATCGGGGAACGAATCATCGTCACCGGTCGTGTCCTCGACGAGGCGGGCAACGGCGTCCCCGGCGTCCTGCTCGAGTTGTGGCAGGCTAACTCGAGCGGGCGTTACGTCCATTGGCGCGAGACGGCCTTCCCCGCTCCTCTCGACCCGAACTTCATCGGGGTCGGGCAGTGCCGCACCAACGAGGACGGCGAGTACCGGTTCCTCACCATCAGACCCGGTCCTTATCCGTGGGGCAACCATCCGAACGCCTGGCGACCTGCCCACATTCATTTCTCGTTGCTCGGCACCTCTCTCGGTGCCCGCCTCGTGACCCAGATGTACTTCGCAAACGACCCCCTCTTCCCCTTCGACCCTATCTTCAATTCGGTTCCCGAACACGCCCGTGAGCGTCTCATAGCTAGCTACGACCACGGTGTCACCGAGGAGAACTGGGCGCTGGGATGGCGTTGGGATATCGTCCTGCGCGGAGCGGCCGCCACACCATTCGAGGATGAGGACAAGTGATCCGCGGGGAGACGCCGTCGCAGACCGTGGGGCCGTATTTCTCAATGCGGCTCGCCGGCCCGGGCCAGAACGTCGTCGCGAGCGCAGATCCGGCGGCGGAACGGATCGTCGTCGCCGGGCGGGTCTTCGACGGTGAGCGCAAATCCATTGAGGACGCCCTTCTCGAGATCTGGCAGGCCAACCCGGCCGGGCGCTACAACCACCCCGACGACACCCGCGACCTTCCCCTGGACAAGTCCTTCACCGGGTTCGCCAGGGTGGCCACCGACTTTCAGACCGGGGCCTATCGGTTCGAAACGGTCAAGCCCGGTCGCGTGCCTGATTCAGAGGATGCTTTCCAAGCTCCCCATGTCTCGTTGATAGTCCAGGCCCGGGGCATGCTCAACCCTGTATTCACCAGGATCTACTTCTCCGATGAGGAGACGGCCAACAGTGACGACTTGCTCCTCAGAGGAATTCCGGCCGCCCGCCGACGCACGCTGATCGCCGAGCTGGTCACCGGCTCCGACCCGAAGGAGTACCGCTTCGACGTGAGGTTCCAGGGAGACGACGAAACCGTCTTCCTCGACTTCTGATGACCTGGCCGAATTTCGATCGCGGGTTCAGCTCGGCCGGGATGAGTGAAGTCTTCTCCCCGGCTCGCACCGTCGCCGCCATTCTCGAGTTCGAAGCGGCTCTGGCCGGTGCGCTATTCGATGCCGGATTGGCGCCAGTCGAGGCGGCTATCGCTATCGCGGAAGCGTGTGCCGAGCCAATCGGCGACGCAGAGCGAGCCCTCGCCACGGTCTGGGAGACGGGTACGCCCTTGATCGCGATCAGATCCGAGATCGAAGGGCGGCTCGATGACGACTCGAGGAAGTGGCTCCACCATGGGGCCACGACCCAGGATGCGGTCGACACCGGCCGCATGCTTCAGGCCAGGGCGAGCCTGGGTCTGCTGATCGATGGCACCACCGGAGTGGCACATCATCTCAGACGGCTGGTCGAGGCGCATCGCTCTCAGCCTCATATGGCGCGGACCTTCCTTCAGGATGCCCGGCCGACCACATTCGGGGCCCGGGCCGCTGGGTGGCTGGCAGCTACGCTCGGCCACATCCTCGAACTGCGCGAGCAGCGGGACCGGCTGGCGGTCCAACTGGGAGGGCCATCCGGAGACGCCGGTGCGTTCGGTTCGGCCGCGGGCGAGGTGATCGCCGCCCTCTCCCGTCGTATCGGACTTGCGGAGCCTCTCTATCCCTGGCACTCCGACCGCTCTCCCATATGGTCGCTGGCGGGGAAGGTCGGGTCGACCGCGCGGACGATGGCAAAGATTGCCGGCGACGTTTCGCTGCTGGCTCAAAGCTCCGTCCAAGAGGTGACGGTGCGCTCTGGGGCCTCTTCGTCGATGCCTGACAAGAGGAACCCCATCGATGCGGTGAGGGCGGTGGCGGCTGCAACCGCCTGCAACGGTTTCGCCGTCATGCTGATGTCGGCTCCGGTCACCGAGTTGGACCGGGGGGTCGGTGGTTGGCACGTCGAGTGGCTCGCCTTACCCATGATGTTCCAAACCGCTGCGGCTGCTGTCGAGGCGATGGAAGGCTGTTTGGGGTCGCTTGAGGTCGACGGAGAGAGAATGACAGCGGCCGTCAACCGCGCCGGATCGGGTCCGCCGGGTGACTCCGATCCCGGTTTGATTCAAAATGTAATGAACCGATTCGACGAGGTGGTGGAGGCGCGATGAGCCGGCTCCCGGGCCTCACCGGGAACCTCGACTGGTCGGTAGCCAACCCCGGAGGCGACCGGAGCCTGGTGTTGCTCCATTCGCTCGGAACCGACCGAACCCTCTGGGAGGGCCAAGTGAATCCGCTCATAGCCACCGGGAGGCGGGTCATCGCCATCGATCTGCCAGGACATGGCCGATCTACCGCCGGTATCGGGCCTTACACCATCGACACTGTGGGCAAAGACGTGAGCGAGTTGATAGAGCTCGTCGAGCCAGGGTCTTTCGAAATCATGGGGATCTCGTTCGGGGGCCTGGTGGGCCTGTGGCTTGCGATAACTGCCCCGGAGCGAGTCTCAGCACTCGTCGCCGCCAACACTTCGGGCCGTCTCGGCTCCAAAACACTGTGGGACGACCGCATCGCCGCGGTCCGCCGGTCCGGGTTGGGGCCTATCAGCCACGACGTGCTTGCCCGGTTCTTCGCCCCCGACTTCGCGAGCGACCACCCAGATCTGTACGCCAGATTCTCCGAGGTGTTCTCATCGACCGACCCCGTTGGCTATACGGGGTGTTGCACGATCCTGCGAGACACGGACCTCACGGACCAGGTCGGCTCTATCAGCTGCCCTGTTTTGGTGGTCGGCGGCGACCTCGACGTCGCTACCCCTCCTGACCAGATACGGACCCTTCACCGCCAAATCGAAGGGAGCCTGGTCGAGGTGATCCAGGGGGCGGCCCATCTATCCAATGTCGACCGGCCAGACGCCTACAACCAGATCGTGGGCGACTTCCTGTCAGTTGTCTAGCTCCAGACGTCAGCGGCGACCTCGACTGTTCGCGCTAGCTTTGCCCACTGGTCCTCTTCAGTGAGCTCGTTGCCGTGAGCGGTCGAGGAGAAACCGCACTGGTGGCTGAGACAGCATTGATCGAGGTCGATGAACTGGCCCGCCTCCTCGATCCTGCGCTTGAGGTCGGTGGCTTCCTCCACCGCCGGCTTCTTCGAGCTCATCAGCCCCAGGACCACCCCTTTGTCCTTGGGTACCAGACGCAGTGGGGAAAAGTCCCCGGATCGCTCGTCGTCATACTCGAGGAAGAAGGCATCAACAGCCATCTCATTGAAGAGGATCTCGGCAACCGGTTCATAGCCACCCTGGGCCACCCAGGCGCTGCGGAAGTTGTCGCGGCACAGATGGACCGCCACCACCATGTCCGCGGGTCGATCCTTGATCGCATCGTTGACCAGTTGGCAATAGAGACGAGTGAGCGCGTCGGGGTCTTCTCCACGGTCGGCGGTGCGCTGGCGAATCTCGGGATCGCACAGATAGGCCAGGTTGGTGTCGTCCATCTGGAGGTAACGACAGCCCCGTCCGGCGAGATCGGCGATCTCGTCGCGGTAGGCGGCGCTCAAGTCCCTGAAGAACACCTCGAGGTCCGGGTAGACCTCCATGGAAATGGCATCGCGACCACCCCTGAAGTGGAGCATTGAAGGCGCCGGGATGCATACCTTCGGGGTCCTGCTGGTACCTGCGGAGAGGAAGTCGAAGTCCGATCCCTGGATGGAGCGCGAGTGCCGGATCTGGCTCGTGACATGCATCGTGGGCGGCCGGAACCCGACTTCAGTGCCATCGTCCTTCTGAAAGTAGGCGAAGAAGTCGCCATAGGTCACCTCAACACCGTCGAGGTGTTCGAGGAAGTCAACATGGAAGAACAGTCTGCGGAACTCACCGTCGGTTATCCCCTGGAGCCCCACCATCTCCTGGTTCTTGATGACACGCAGGATGTGCTCGTCCTCGATAGTGCGCAGGTCGTCATTGGTGATCTCACCATCGTCACGGCGCTGTCTGGCCTCCATCAAGGGCCTGGGCCTGAGGAAGCTCCCTACGTGGTCGGCTCGAAACGGTGGGGTTCTCATCGCTCTCCTTCTCCATGATTCTCACCTGGTGCAACCTGCGAGCGTAGGTGTGGAATGAATTCATCACGCAGCCGACGCTTGTCGATCTTGCCGACCCCCGTCTTGGGGAGCTGATCGACGAACTCGATGTAGTCCGGGACCCACCACGATGGGAACCTCTCCCCGAGGAAACGGCGTATCTCAGCAGGGTCAGGTACGACACCGTCGTTGACC
Organism: Acidimicrobiia bacterium; assembly: GCA_035513335.1. GTDB lineage: Bacteria > Actinomycetota > Acidimicrobiia > Spongiisociales > ZC4RG35 > JANQRA01. The sequence goes on along the minus strand of DATKCE010000007.1, from coordinate 7,178 downwards.
ACGATCAGAGCGGCGGGTCGCTCGCCCCAGCGATCGTCAGGCACCGCCACGACCGCCGATTCGAGGACCGCGGGGTGGGCGGCCAAGGCCCGTTCCAGCTCCACCGAGCTGATCCACTCGCCACCCGATTTGACCAGGTCCTTGGTTCGGTCGACGATCTCGAGCGTCCCGTCGGGCGAGAATCGGGCCACGTCTCCGGTCCTCAGCCAGCCGTCGTCGAAACGATCCTGGTTGGAGTCGTCGTCGGGGTGGAGGTAGGCCGCCGCCACCCACGGGCCTCGGGCCTCGAGCTCGCCGGTGCTGACCCCGTCCCAGGCCAGCTCACCACCGTCTCGGTCGACCAGCCGGAGATCGACCAGCGGGGCGGCCACTCCGTGTGTCGCCACGATCTCTGTACTGCGGGCTGGTATCCAATTACCGGTCCCGCTGGGAGACATCTCGGTCATGCCCCACGCGTGGAAGAAGTCGATACCCCGATTGGTGTACTTCTCGATGAGAGCGGGAGGGGCCTCCGCCCCCCCGCATAGAATCCGCTTCACCGAAGACAGGTCGTACTCGCCTGAGGCGAAGACCTGATCCATCTGCACCCAGAACGTCGGGATCCCGGCGAGGACGGTGGGCTTCGAGCGCTCGATCAGACGGGCCGCCGCTGGTGGGCTGGTGTCGGCTCCTGCAAAGACAAGTGAGGCGGGGGCCAGGCCGGCCGCGTAGGGAAGGCCCCAGCAGTTGACGTGAAACATCGGAGTCAGCGGCAGGATCACGTCTCCGCGACGAACGGCATGACCGTCGACCATGAGTTCTGCCATGGAGTGGAGAACAACCGAACGATGGGAGTAAACCACCGCCTTGGGACGGCCGGTAGTCCCACTTGTGAAGCAAATGGATGCAGCCTGGTCCTCTTCAACCTCGAACGGCTCTGTTGGCTCAACCGAGGCGAGCAACTCCTCGTATCGCGGGTCTCGGTCGAAGGCCGGGTCGATGGCAGCACCGTCCTCCATCAACACCACCTGAGCCTTGAGGCGGTCGCGGAGTGGCGCCAGCACCGGCGTAAGTGAGGCGTCTACGAAAATCACCTGATCGTCGGCGTGTCCAATCACGTACTCGATCACGTCACCCTGGAGCCTCACGTTGATTGTGTGGAGGACCCTCCCCGAGCAAGGCACTCCGAAGTACAGCTCGAGATGTCGATGGCCGTTCCAAGCAAAGCTGCCAATGGCTTCCCCCTTCTCGACCCCGAGGACATCGAGTGCGGCGGCCACTCGCATTGCCCGGTCGGCGATCTGCGGCCAGCTGCGATGGTCGATCCCCGCGGGTTCGACCGAGGTCACACCCAATGAGGCACCGATGGTTGCGGCACGTCGGAGGATGAGGGGGATGGAGAGCTGGACGTCCTGCATCAGCCCTCTCACACGCGTTCCTCCTGATCTCGGGGCTAGGCTCGAATATATATCCGTGACCCCCAATGCGCTCGATCACGTGGTAGCTATCGACTTCCATGTTCATGTCGAACTGGGGCCTGACGGCAACGACCATCTCTCGCCCGCACTCCGGCAAGCGGTCAGCCGGTACTTCCGTGGTGACGGAAACCTGCCCACGATCGACGAAGTCGCCGAGCACTATCGAAGCAGGCACATGCTCGCGGTCGTCTTCGGTGTCGACTCCGCCCTGACCACTGGCCAGCCCAGGATCCCGAACCAGTTCATCGTGCAGAAAAGCCTCGAGCATCCTGATGTTCTCGTCCCTTTTGCCAGCATCGATCCCAGACGCGGCCCCGAGGGCCTGGCAGAGGCACGGGACCTGATCGCCTCGGGGATCGTCCGGGGCTTCAAGTTCCATCCCAACCTTCAGCAGTTCGAGCCCAACGACAGGTCGGCCTACCCCCTGTTCGAGGTGATCGAGGAGGGCGCGGCGATTGCCATGTTCCACACCGGGCACAGCGGGATCGGGGCGGGACTCCCCGGTGGCGGAGGGATCAGACTCAAGTACGGCAACCCGATGTCGATCGACGACGTCGCAGTTGATTTCCCCGGGATGAAGATCGTCATGGCCCATCCCTCGTTCCCATGGCAGGACGAAGCCCTCTCTGTTGCAATGCACAAGCCCCAAGTGCTCCTGGATCTCTCGGGGTGGAGCCCAAAGCGCTTCCCTCCCCAATTGGTGACAGCGATCTCGGCTCCGCTGAGAGAGCAAACTCTCTTCGGGTCGGACTTCCCCCTGATAACCCCTGACAAATGGTTGAGGGACTTTTCCACACTGGAAATCGACGAAGCGACCTCTGCTCTGATCCTCAAGGAAAATGCGGCCCGGCTGTTGGGTCTCGTGTAACGTGTCCGCAACCCGAACAGTGGTTCGCATACCGAACAGCCAGATGCCGAACAGCAAGCGTTTCGAGCCTTCTCGAGGAGACATGGGAACATGCCCAAGATGTCTGTCGCCCAACATCGGCGTCGGTAACAAGTGCTCGAACTAGAAAACGTCTCGGTCAGGTTCGGTGGCCTTATGGCCCTCGACGGGATCTCGTTCACAGTCAACGAGGGCGAGGTTCTGGGGATGATTGGGCCTAATGGGTCCGGCAAGTCGACCGCGTTCAATGTCATCACGGGCACGCTCAAAGCCCAAAGCGGGAAGGTGCTCTTCGACGGGGAGGACATCACCGGGCTGGCGCCACATCGCATCTCGCACAAGGGGATCGCCCGTACTTTCCAGCTGGTCCGACCGTTTCCCGAGTTGACCGCCCTCGAAAACGTCCACGCCGGGAAGCTCTTCGGTGGCAAGGGAGCCCGGAAGTCCGCGACCACGAAGCGAGAAGCCTCTGAAGTGTTGGAGCGGGTCGGACTGGCGGCGAAGGGCAACGTTAACGCGTCGGAGTTCACCATCCTGGAGCGGAAGTGGCTCGAGGTGGGAAGGGCCCTCGCCACCAGCCCGCGATTGATCCTCTTCGATGAGTTCATGGCCGGGATCTCGGCCCGAGAGGTTCCGGCAGCCGTCGAACTGGTCAAGTCGATCAATGCCTCAGGAGTGACGATCGTCCTGGTGGAGCACATCGTTAAGGCGATCACCGGCGCCTGCGACCGGGTCTTAGTGCTCGACGCGGGCAAGAAGCTGGCCGAGGGGTCGGTTGACGAGGTCATCCATGATCCCCGGGTGATCGAGGCGTATCTGGGGAGCCGTCATACTCACGGTTGACTCCCTTGAAATCGCCTACGGCGACCTCCAGGTGGTCTGGGGCGTCTCCTTCGAGGTGCCCGAGAACTCGATCGTGGCCATCCTCGGCTCCAACGGTGCCGGAAAGACGACAACTTTGCTCGGCCTGGTGGGCTTGCTCCCCGTCCAAGCCGGGATGGTGACCTATCGCGGGGTCTCGATAGTGGGGGAACCGACTCACACTCTGGTGGAACGCGGGGTGGTGATGATTCCCGAGGAGCGAGCCACTTTCGCGAGCCTCACCGTCGCTGACAACCTCCAAGTCGGGGCCTACAACCGCCGGGCCCGCGACCGCAGCGACCAAACCATGGAGGAGGTCTTCGCCACCTTTCCTGTGCTCGCCAAGCGCAAGGCCCAGTTCGCCGGGACCCTGAGCGGCGGCGAACGTCGGATGCTGGCCATCGGCAAGGCGCTGATGGCGCGGCCCGAGCTGCTCATCCTCGACGAGCCATCATTAGGGCTGGCCCCGCTCGTTGTGGAGAGCACCTTCGCGGCCATCCAGGCGATCAGGGAACAGGGGGTGGCGGTCCTGATGGTCGAACAGCACCTCGAGGCGACCCTGGAACTGGCGGACTACGCCTACATACTCGAACTGGGCCATATCGTCGCCGCCGGCACCAGCGCAGAACTGCACGACCAACCGCGAGTCCGCGAAGCGTATCTAGGGCTATGACCCGGCTCCTCCTCCAAAGCGCCGTCTCGGGGTTATTGGTGGGAGGTCTCTACGGGCTGGTAGCGCTCGGGTTGGCCCTCTCCTTCGGAGTGATGAAGATCCTAAATGTCGCCCATGGGGAGCTACTGATGGCCGGCGGCTATGCCACCTTTTTCGCTTTCACTTTCTGGGGACTCGACCCCTTCCTTTCGCTGCCCTTGGTCCTGGTAGGGATGTTCGCCTTCGGGGTCCTCCTGTATCAGATGCCCTTCCAATACCTGATCCGCTTCGAAACCGAGCGTCGAATCAAGAATTCTCTACTCATCTCCTTCGGGCTGGTTCTTATCCTCCAGGCGCTAGCAACCCGGTTCTTCACAGGTGACCTGCGAACCATCACCACCAGCTACTCCTCCGAGGCCTTCGTCATCTCACTACTTGGCACATCCATCCGAATTCCCTGGGTCCGGGCCGGGAGCCTGGCTCTGGCCGTCGTGGCCGCTTTCCTTCTCGACTGGCTCCTAAACCGGTCGGGGTTCGGAAGGGCCGTGCGTGCGACCGCCGAGGACTGGACCCGTGCCGCCCTCACGGGTATCGACGTGCGCCGTGTGTACCTCATCGTCTTCGGCATCTCGGCGTCTCTCGCCGGGATCGCCGGCTCGATGATCGCCACTGGGTACAACGTGAGCCCGACGATCGGTCTTACCTGGACGCTGAAGGCCCTGATTGTGATCGTGCTCGCCGGGCTTGGAAGCATGAGGGGAATCCTCGTCGCCGGGATAATCCTCGGACTGACCGAGGGCCTTGCCGCAGTCTGGGTGGGGCCCTTCCGAGAGGTGGTTGCCCTTGTCGTCTTTTTGCTCGTCCTCATATTCCGGCCTCAGGGACTCTTTGGAAGGGGGGCTTATGGGTAGGTACCTGGTCCCCGCCGCCTGGGTCGCCGTCGCTGCGGGCTCGGTTGCTCTCGGGCTAGTGACAGAGAGCGAGCAGGTCCTTGTCATCGGGATCCAGGTGTTCATGCTGGCGGCCATGGCGTCGAGCTGGAACGTCCTCGGAGGCTTCGCCGGCCAGATCAGTCTGGGACATGCCGCCTTCTTCGGGTTGGGCTCGCTGATCACACGGCATCTGTGGCTGGCGGGGAGTCCTTTGTGGACCGCTCTAATCGCCGCGGCGCTTGCCACCGCCGTGGTCGCGGGAGTGGTGGGCCTTCCGCTCCTCCGGTTGCGCGGCATCTACTTCGTCATCGGGACCCTGGCGATGGGGGTCGCGGTGTGGGTCACCGTCGGGAATGTTCGCCCCCTGACCACCACCCTCCCTCTGGAGCAACTGAGAGCTTTCAAGTACACCGGGCCCTACTTCATCGCTCTCGGCATTCTCGCTCTCAACGTCGTTGTCGCGTCGTGGCTCCGGCAAAGCAAGCAAGGTTTAGGGATGATGGCGGTCCGTGACGACGAGGAGGCGGCGGGGGCCTCTGGTGTCAATGCCCTCGGGCACAAGATGCTGGCTTTCGTCGTCAGCGCCGCCCTGGCGGCTCTCGTCGGTGGCACCTTCGCCATCTCGACCGTGGGCTACTACCCCAATTATCCATTTCATGTGGTTTGGACCTTCGATGCGATCCTGGTGGTGTTCATTGGTGGCCTTGGGACGATCGTCGGGCCGCTGGTCGGTTCGGCGTTTTACGTGATCGGTCGCGAAGTCCTCCCCGAGAGTCTCATCGGCTTCCAGCCGGTGCTCTTCGGTCTCCTCTTCATCACCGTCGTCCTGCTTCTCCCCGGAGGCCTGGTCGAGGGTTGGCAGCGCATTTTCCGTACACGAGGGAGGCCGACTGGCGACCCCCCTTTGCCAAATACCGGAGAACCCGGGCTCACGAGAGGAAAGGAGCTGGTATGAGAGAACGAAGGCTGTTGGTGATGCTGGCCGCACTGGCCATGGTGTTGGCCGCATGTTCGCCGGCCGACAGTGGATCGACCACGACAACGGAGGGAGCAGCCAGCACTACTGCTGCGCCCGCCACCACGACTACCACCACTGCCGAGGAGCCGGTCGAGGCTCCCGAGACGATAAAGCTGGGAGCGGTGATCCCCATCACCGGTGCCTTCGCCGGCGGAGGCGCCCAGGTCGAACGAGGCTATCGATACGGCGTGGAGGCGATCAACGAAGCTGGCGGCGTGTTTGTGGAGGAGTACGGGGTGTCTATCCCGTTGGAGCTGGTGATGCGCGACGACGAGTCGGACCCGGCGATCACCGTGTCATCGATGGCCGAATTGGCCGCCGAGGGCATCGTGGCATATTTAGGAGGCTTCGGGAGCCTTTTGCACGCCAACGCCATCCCCGAGGCGGAACGGGTGCAGATCCCCTATCTCGGAGTCGCAACCGCACAGCAGTCGCTCCACGAGCAGGGCTACGAGTACTTCTTCTCCCCCTTCCCCAAGTCACCGGACATCGCGGTCTCGGTCTTCGAGATGCTCAACGCACTCATCCCCGAAGGGGAACGGCCTACGAATGTCGGCATCTTCCAGGAGCTGACCGACTGGGGTGAGGAGCTGGGTGCGTTGTGGGCGGAGCAGGCCCCCAACTTCGGCTACGACGTCGTGTTTCATGAGACCTATGCAGTTGGTAGTACGGACTTCACAGACCTGATCCTGGCGGCCGAGGCGGCCGGGGTCCAGGCAGCACTCAGCCTGCCGGTGCCTCCGGACGGGATCGCCATCTACTCCCAGATGAGCGAATTGGGCTTCAAGCCTGACTTCAACCTTGTGGTGCGAGCCGCCGACGTGCCGACCTGGCCGGACACCGGAAGCGCCGGCGAGGGCGTGCTCCTGTCAGCGGGTTGGCACCCCGACCTGGGATACCCGGGGATCGAGGCGATCGATGCCCGACACATCGAAGAAGAGGGCCGCCGCGCCGACCCGATTGTCGGTGGCTCATATGCCCTGATCCAGATCCTGGCCGACGCCATCGAACGGGCGGGCACCCTGGACCCGCAGGCTATTCGTGACGCCATCGCCGCCACCAACTTGGAAACGGTGGTGGGCCCGATCGAATTCCGCGACGATGGGACCAGCCCCATCAACAACCCACTCATGCAGCGAGTGGGAAGGGAGATCCGGCTGATCTGGCCCGCAGGCTCGGCAACCTCGGACCTGTGGTACCCGGCGACGGGCACGCCTCCGGGCGGCTGATTGAAACCGACAACGAGGTAGCACCAGGACGGCAATGTTGCGGTCCTGGTGCAACAGCGTGCATGTAACGTTCCTCCGTCGACCCGTCGATAGGCGAAGACCTAACGGTGGGCGGCGAGATCGAGCACGAGGGTCGGAGGGTT
>DATKCE010000006.1:0-99127 GCA_035513335.1 Acidimicrobiia bacterium | reverse complement strand
CGAAGGCTTCGACGTCGGCAAGGCCAAACAACTCGCCCCCTGCACCCCCGAGGGCCACGTCATCGGAGATGTCATCCTCTTCCACCTCGAGGACCAGGTCTACGAGTTGGTGGGTCGGATCCCATCGATCAACTGGGTCGTCTATCAGGCCGAGACCGGGGGCTTCGACGTGGAGTGGGAGATCGACGAGCGCACCGTCATGCGCGACGACCCGTCCCGTCGACGGTCCTACCGGGTCCAGATCCAGGGGCCCAATGCCATGACCACTATGGAGAAGGTGCTCGGTAGGCACCCACCCGAGGTGCGCTTCTTCAACATGACCATGTTGGAGATAGCGGGTCGGCCGGTGCGCGCCCTCAGACACGGCATGGCGGGCCAACCCGGCTTCGAGCTGTTCGGGCCCTGGGACGACAAAGAGCCCGTGGTCGAGGCCATCGTCGGAGCAGGGGAGGAGTTCGGCATCCGGCGGGTCGGGGCCAGGGCCTACTCCTCCAACACCCTGGAGTCGGGATGGATCCCCTCTCCCCTCCCCGCCATCTACACCAGCCCCGAGATGAAGGCATACCGTGAGTGGCTGCCGGCGAATTCGTACGAAGCGAAGGCTTCGCTGGGCGGGAGCTTCGTGTCCGATGACATCGAGGACTACTACTTCACCCCCTGGGACCTCGGATACGGGCACTTCGTGCGCTTCGAACACGACTACATAGGCAAAGAGGCCCTCGAGGAGATGGCCGCCGATCCGCCACGGGAGAAGGTGACTCTGGCCCTGGAAGACGACGACGTGCTGGCAGTGATCGGCTCACAGTTGGACGAGCCAGAGCGACGGGGCAAGTTCATCGAGTTCCCGTCGGCTGTCTACTCGATGCACCCCTATGACGCGGTGACCCTCGACGGTGACACCGTGGGGATCTCGACATGGGTCGGCTACAGCTCGAACGAGGGCGAGATGCTGACCCTGGCCGTCCTCGACAAGGAGCACGCCGTGCCGGGGAGGGAGGTCACTCTGATCTGGGGCGAGCCCGAGGGGGGAACGTCCAAACCGACCGTGGAGCCACACGTGCAGATGGAGATCAGGGCGATCGTCAGCCCCGTCCCTTACGCCAAGGTCGCCCGGGAGGTCTACCGAACAGGCGCACTCACCTAGCCCACCAACCGTTTTCGCGCATCGAGTGGCGCATTTGGAGCATCTGATGCGCGGTGGCTAGCTGGTCATCAGGTCGGGGAGCCAGGTGACCAGGTCGGGGAAGAAGATGACCAGCATGATGGCCACGGCCAGCGCCCCCACGAACGGGAAGATGCCACGGAAGACGTCCTGGAGGGGGATCTTGGTGACCCCGGACACCACGAAGCAGAGGAGGCCGACCGGTGGCTGGAGGAGCCCGGTGAGGAGCATCATGATGGTGAGCACCCCGAACCACACCCCGGAGTACTCGAGACCGATGATCACCGGGTACATGATGGGGGTCATGATGACGAGGATGGCGATCTCGTCCATGAGGGCTCCGAGGACGAAGTAGACGACGAAGATGAGGGTGATGATGATCCAGGCGGCGATGTCGAGCGTTTCGATCCATTGTCCGAGCTCGATGGGGATGCGGGAGGCCGACAGGAAGAACCCGAAGATCTGTCCGCCGATGACGAGCATGAAGATGAAGGCGGTGGTGCGGATGGTGCGGCTCAGTGCTCCCATGAACCCGCTCCACGTCATGCGTCTGGTGATCACGCCGTAGGCGATGGAGAGGAAGGCGCCGGCGGCTCCGGCCTCGGTGGGGGTGAACAAGCCGAAGTAGATGCCGCCCATGCTGATCCCGAATATGACCGGCACCGCCCATATCAGACGGATCGCCTTCCACTTACTGAGGTCGGGGGCTTCGGCGGGTCGGGGGGCGTAGTGGGGCCGCGCCCGGACCACCAGGTAGGCGGTGATCATCAACAGGGCGGTGGTGAGGATCCCGGGGATGATCCCTCCGATGAGGACCTGACCGATGGGCTCTTCGGTCAGCACCCCGTAGAGGACCAGGATCGCCGAGGGGGGGATGAGGATCCCGAGGGTTCCCCCGACGGCGGCGGTACCCGCGGCGAACCCGTCGTCGTAGTCGAACCGCTGCATCTCGGGCACCGCCACCACCGACATGGTGGTTGCGGAGGCGACCGCCGAGCCGCTCACGGCTCCGAACAGGGCAGAAGCGCCAATGGTGGCGACTCCGAGACCGCCGCGGAGACGCCACAGAAAGGCGTCGATGGCCTTGTAGACGTCCTCGCCCAACGCCGAGGCGGCGAGTACCAACCCCATGAACACGAACAGGGGGATCACCGAGAGGCTGTAGAGCGAGGCGGCGAAGAAGGTGTCCGACCCGAGTCGGGCCAGGGCCGCGTTCCAGTTGATGATCACCCCGAACCCCACGAGTCCGACACCGATCATGGCGATCGCCACCGGCACCCGCATGAACAACAGGAGCACCAGGACGAGCATCCCCAGCATGCCGACGACTTCGGGGCTCAAATCTCCACTCCCGCATCCGGCGCATGAGGATCGACGGCGTTGACGGGCTCACCCATCAGCCGCAGCACCACCCGCATCACCGTCGAGACCACATACAAGGCGGCACCGACCGCCGCCACCGCCACGAACGGCCACAAGGGGAAGTCGAGGACCGGAGTCTCCGCACCCGACGCCTGATTGCGGATGACGAACTGGTAGAGCCGGTAGGACACCAGCGCCATCACCACGACGGTGAACAGATCGGAGAAGATGTCGAGAAAGACCTTCGCCCCCTTACCGACCCGCTCGTAGATGAGGTCGATGGTGATGTGGTCGCCCATGTCCTCGGAGTGGGCGACGGCCATGAACACCACCACCACCAGGATCATGCTGGTCATCTCGACGGTGCCGCGGAAGGGCTGTCGGAAGGCGTTGCGCCCGACTATGTCGACGACCGTCATGGTCAGGATCGCCACCAGGGCAAACCCCGATATGTAGTGAGTGGCCCGGTTGAAGAGCCGCATCCACCGTATCCAGGACGGCGCGGCCCGTCGCCCCTCGACTTCGTCTGGGGCTCGGTCGTCGGCAGACTGCTCCAGCCTGACCCTCCTTCACACCAGCGCCGGAACCCCGGAGAGGCTGCCCCGGCAATCAGCAGAGGTGGTGACCGTAACCGACGGTCACCACCTCGCGTTGCTTCTACGGACTCTTCTACGGACTACTGATATCCGGCCTTGATGTCCTGCATCCGGTCGTACATGTCCTGAGCGGGGACGCCGACGTCCTCACGAGCTGCGATCCACTCGTCGGTGACCTCCTGGCCGATCTCATGCCAGCGGGCGAGCTCGTCCTCGGGCAGCTCGAAGATCTCGATGCCCTCGTCCATGGCCTTCTGGAAGATATCCACATAGGCCTGGTCGTAGACCTCGGCGGCCACCAAGGAGTACTCACGACCCAGATCCAACATCACCTGTTGGGCGGCCGGGGTCAGCGTGTTCCAACTGTCCAGGTTGACCACCAGGTACTGGGCGGCCACGTAGCAGTCGCAGGTGGTCCCGTAGGCAAGCTCGGGGTAGAGCCCGAAGCTCTCCAACCCGGAGACCGCGATCGACAGGCCGTCGATGACACCTGTGTTCAACGAGTCGAAGATCTCCGGTGCGGGGAGACCGACCGTGGATGCCCCCATCGCCTCCATGACCTGACCCATGATCCCGGTGGGGAACCTGAGCGTCAGGCCCTGCATGTCCTCGACCGTCTGCACCTGGGTGTCCGAGGTCCAGATGTCACCGATGTCGTGGGTCCAAAGACCCAACAGCTGCACGTCCGAGTACTCGTCCTGCAGGTCGGGGAACTCGTCGTAGAGGTCCCACAACGTCTGGGTGGCCTGCATCGCCGAGCTGAACTGGAAGGGCTGTTCGACGATCTCGGTCACCGGGAAGACCCCGGCGTGATACCCCTGGAGGGCCCAACCCATGTCCTGGCCGCCGGCGACGGTGTTCTCAAAGGTGGCCGGGGGAGCCGCCAGCGCGCCGCCCGGTTGGAACTCGATCGAGATCGTCCCGTTGGTGGCCTCGTTGACAGCCTCCGCATACGGCTCCAGGGCGTTCACCGCGATCGGGTGGACCGCCGGGAACGGATGACCGAGCGTCAACGTCACCGGATCGCCGAAGTCCATCGAATCGGCGACCGTGGTCGTCGTATCCTCCATCGCCTCCGTCGTGGTGGTGTCCCCCGACGGGGCCGTGGTCGTGGCGGTCGGGGGCTCCGTGGTGTCGGTGGTGTCACCATCACCACAGGCGGCAGCGATCAACGCCACCACCACCAAGACCATCGAGAACCGCCAGATCCCTCTAATGCGCTTCACGTCTCTTCCTCCTCATTAGGTCCTGCCTCATCTGTCCGAATAACGAACAAATGTGCGGCCTGCGTACGCAAACAGTACGGTTCAGATTGCGAGAGTGTCAAGCAGGCCACGGTAAACGTCCCTGGACACTCTGGTGGATCCTATCTAGGGGATTCGCCACGTGCTGGCTGAAGAGCGTCCAGTCACACTGAGCGGGTGATCACGTAGGCCTCGTCGTTGAACCAGACCCCTCCGTAGCGCGCCAGGACCTCCCGGGTCGCCTCCACGTAGACGCCGGAGGCCATGGCGGCAGAGAGCCGAGGCTCGTCTATCTGGGCGACGTAGGCAGCGGCATTCCAGGCGGCGAGGGTCAGGCCGGTCCCGATGTGCTCCGTCCTCTCGGACGGCATCGCGTGGAGTTCGTAACGGAAGATCGCCTCCTCGTCACTGAGGTGCGGATAAACCAAAGTGGCGTCATCGGGACCCGTCAGTTGGCGTCGTGCCTCGGCCAACAGATCGGCACGCCCGGTCTGGAACGGCTCCTCGCCCGGCCAGACGTTGCGGATGATCTCGAGACCGGGGTCGTTGCCGTGGGCATGGACCACCACCAGACGACCGCCGGGAGCGAGCGCCCGGGACAAGGGAACGAGGACCGTCCGCGTCTTCCTCTCGGCGCTGGTCCGGGCCCGATAGGGCTGCGAGGCGACGACGAGGTCGTAACGACCCTCGATCCCACTCGGGTCGGGGATCACCCGTTTCAGGATGAACTCGCGATCACGGCGATAGACCACGAGCACCGCCGGCCGGGCATATAGGGGATTGCCGGTCTTGGGGCTGGTGACCACCTCCCAGGCACGCGCCAGGTCGTCGAAGAGGTCGTGGATCTGCCGGCCGAAGTCGTCGGCGGTGGAGCCGTCGAGCGGAGCTTCGATCCAGTTCAGTTGGGAGGCGTTGTCCCCCACCGGGATCAACGCGGGAGCCTCCCGATAGCTCATGTTGGTCACCACCAGGACCATCTCGGGATGCTCAAAGAGCCGGTCCGGCATCCGGCCCAGGGCCAAACGGAGGTCTTCGATCGAGATCTCCTTGGCGACCACCAGCCAGGGGATGTGCGGGAACACGGTGTGCATGCGACGCATCAGCTGGCTCAACACCGAAGCATCCCCCATGCCGGCGTCGAACACTCTCAGGGCTGACTCTCCTGGTCCGATCAGGTCGAGCTCCGCCCCGATCCGCTCCGCGACCACCGCCTTCTCGTTGGTGGCGGTCGTGAACATCAGATAGGCGGCGCGATTGTCGAAGAACCTATCGATCTCCCCACCGACCGGTTCGTTCACCTGACCACGGGCCATATGTTCACCTCATCGACGTCATCATCGATCAGGCATTGGCACCTTCTCGCCGGTGAGCGGTTGCCGCGGCTTCGTCGGGCCTGTCCCTCGGCCGCTCTCGATGACCACGTTGAGGATACAGAGCCAGCCGCCGAGGAGAGACACTGAACATGTTCAGTACGTATGATCGGTGGACGTCGCAATTGTGAGGAGATCCAAGTGACCCACCATCAGAGCCTCGAAGACGTTGTCCAGTCCACCGACAACGTCGTCTCGATGTTGCGCAACTCCCCGATCGGAGCCTATGTGTATCCGGTCGTCCCCTCCGAGTTCAGCAACTGGCGCGACGAGCAGAGAGCCTGGCGGGAGACCGCGGTCCTCTTCGATCAGTCGCATCACATGGCCGAGCTGACGGTGGAGGGACCCGACGCGGAAGCACTGCTCTCGTCGCTGGCCATAAACAGCTTCGCCAGCTTCCCCACCACCAGGGCGAAGCACTTCGTCCCCACCAGCTACGACGGCCACGTCATCGGAGACGTCATCCTTTTCCGTCCCGAGGAGGAGAAGTTCAACATGGTGGGCCGGGTACCCACGGTGAACTGGGTCCAGTTCCATGCCGAGACCGGCGACTGGGATGTCGAGCTGGAAAGGGACGACAGGTCACCCTCCCGTCCCATGGGTCAGCCTGTGGTCCGACGGCACTATCGGTATCAGATCCAGGGACCGAACGCCATGAAGGTCCTGGAGAAGCTCAACGGTGGGCCCATCCCCGACGTGAAGTTCTTCAACGTTGCCACGATGAAGGTCGCCGGCCGCGAGGTCCCGGCGTTCCACCACGGCATGGCCGGTGCGCCCGGCATGGAGATCTGGGGCCCCTATGAGCAGAGTGAGGGGATCCGCAGCGCCATCCTCGAAGCCGGAGCCGAGTTCGGGCTGGTGCCGGTGGGATCACGCGCATACGCCACCAACACCCTCGAATCGGGTTGGATCCCCTCGCCGCTGCCCGCGGTCTACTCGGGGGACGAGATGAAGGCCTACCGGGAGTGGCTCCCGGGAGACTCCTATGAGGCGGCGGGGTCGATCGGAGGGAGCTTCGTGTCCGACGACATCGAGGACTTCTACCTGACCCCCTACGAGCTCGGTTATGGCTTCTACGTGAAGTTCGACCACGACTTCATCGGCCGTGACGCCCTCGAGAAGATCCATGACCAAGAGCATCGCAAGAAGGTGACCTTCGAGTGGAACACCGACGACGTGGTGGAGGTGTGGCGCTCGATGTTCAACGCCCCCGGAGAGAACTTCAAGTACATCGACCTCCCTCTCTCCAACTACACCTCGGCCACCTACGACAAGGTGGTCGACGACGACGGGGGCCATGTCGGCTTCTCGATGTTCAGCGGGTACACCTTCAACGACCGTGCCTTCCTCTCACTCGGAGTGGTCGGGCCCGACATCGAAGAGGGCGACCAGCTCACCCTGGTGTGGGGCGAGGAGGACGGCGGAACGGCGAAGACCACGGTGGAGCCGCACAAGCAGACCGAGATCAGGGTGCGGGTGGCACCCACTCCGTTCTCGAGAGACGCACGCGAGGGCTACGCGGCAGGGTCCTGGCGCAGCAAGTAAACGCGCGAACCCAGGGTTGCAGGCCCCGCTCAGCGAAGTCCAGCGCCCTCAGTTCAACCCAGGGTTGCAGGCCCCGCGCAGCGAAGTCTGGCGCCCTCAGTACGCCCCATCAGCCCTGGCGGAACACGTCCGGGGCGATCGGATCCTGTTCCCGTCTCCTGGCAGCGAGCCCGGACAGGTATTGGTTGGGGAACCGATGCCCGGGGTAGCCGAGGTCGATGGCGGCGTTGAGGGTCCAGTAAGGGTCGACCAGGTGAGGGCGGGCCATGACGCACAGGTCGGCGCGGCCGGCGACGAGGATGTTGTGGATGTCGTCGATCGACGACACCGCCCCGACGGTCATCGTCGCCATCCCCACCTCGTTGCGGATCCGGTCGCTGAAAGGTGTCTGATAGAGACGCCCGTACTCGGGACGAGCATGGATCGAAGTCTGGCCGGTGGACACGTCGATCAGATCACACCCGTGATCGCGAAGCGCCCGGGAGAACTCGACCGCGTCGTCACCGTCGAAGGCGCCCGACACCCAGTCGGTCGCCGAGATTCGGACCGAGATCGGCTTGCCCTCCGGCCACACCTCCCGCACCGCGTCGAAGATCTCCAGCGGGTAACGCATCCGGTTCTGCAACGAGCCGCCGTATCGATCCGACCGCTGGTTGGCCAGGGGCGTGAGGAAGCTGGAAGCCAGGTAACCGTGGGCGAAATGGAGCTCCAACCAGTCGAAGCCCGCCCGGTCTCCCCGTTCCGCCGCCTCCACGTGCTGGACCAAGACCATGTCCATGTCTGACCTCGTCATCTCTCTCGGGACCTGGCTGTCGGGCCGATGCCTGATCGGCGAGGGCGCCATGATCTCCCAGTTGCCTTCGTCGAGCGGGTCGGTGTCACCCTCCCACATCCGCTTGGTGGACCCCTTTCTCCCGGAGTGGCCGATCTGGAGCCCGATATGCGACCCCGAGTGCTCGCGGACGAAGGCGACGATGCGCCTCCAGTAGGCCTCCTGTTCGTCGTTCCAGATCCCGGTGTCTGCAGGGGAGATCCGCCCCTCGGGAGAGACGCAGGTCATCTCCGTCATCACCAACCCGGCCCCACCCACGGCCCGGCTGCCCAGATGTACCAGATGCCAGTCGTTTGGCACCCCGTCGACGGCCGAGTACTGGTCCATCGGTGAAACCACGACGCGGTTGGGGAGCACGACGTCCCGCACCTGGAAGGGGTGGAACATCGGCGGAGTCTCCGGGTGGGTCGGTACCGGGGAGCCGTGGTCGGAGGTGGCGTACCAGCGGTCGACGGATGCCATGTACTCGGGGTCGCGGAGACGCAGGTTGTCGTAGGTGACCCGCTGACTGCGGGTCAGCATGCTGAAGACGAACTGCTCGGGTTCCAAGTGGCGATATCGGTCAGCCCCTTCGAACCACTCCAGGCTCGCCTTCGCCGCCCGCTGCAGGCTCTCCACCTCAGGACGGCGGACGGTCTCGTAAGTATCGAGCGCATCGGGTAGCGGATCGCCCTCCGCCAACACGTCGGCGAGGGCGATGGCGTCCTCCATCGCCAGCTTCGTACCCGAACCCACGGAGAAGTGGGCGGTGTGAGCCGCGTCTCCCACCAGCACGACGTTCCCGTCGTGCCACCGTTCGCACGTGACCGTCGGGAACCGAAGCCACTTCGAGTTGTTGCCGATCAGCCTGTAGCCGTCGAGGTGCGAGGCGAACAGCGACTCGCACACCTCCAGGGCGTGCTCGTCGCTGACCCCGGGCGGGAAGATCTCGTCTTCGTTGCGATCGAGCCCCAACGCGCGCCAGGTGTCGGGTGCCATCTCCACGATGAAGGTGCTCCCCTCGGACGAGTACGGGTAGATGTGGGCCCACACGAGACCGGATGGCGTGTCGACGAAGATGAAGTGGAAACGATCGAACACCTTCTCGGTCCCGAACCAGATGTACTTGTTGACCCTCCAGTCGACCGACGGCTGCAACCGCTCGACCAGCTCCGCTCGCACCATCGAGTTGGCCCCGTCTGCCCCCACCACCAGGTCGGCGTCGCTCACCGATGCGAGGGCGGGCACCTCGGTCGAGAATCGGAGATCGACACCGAGCTCCTCGGCGCGACGGCTGAGGAGGGCGAGAAGCTCTTTGCGACCGACGGCGGCGAAGCCGTGGCCCCCTGAGACGAACCGGGCGCCGGTGAAGTGACGCACTTCGATGTCACCCCATTCCCGAAAAGCCTTGGTCAGCTCCTCGTAGGACTCGAGATCGGCCGCGGCGAAGTGGTCGAGTGTCTCCTCCGAGAACACGACACCGAATCCGTAGGCGTCCCCGGGGCGACTCCTCTCGAGAACGGTGATCTCGTGGTCGGGACGGGCCTTCTTGAGCAGGATGGCCAGGTAGAGGCCGGCGGGACCGCCACCGACGCAGACGACTCTCATGGAGGGAAACCTATCGCCCCGGAACCGGGTTGGTCCACCTGAAGGACCACCAGTGGTCCCACCACCCGGCGGTGCTCATACCGGCCGCAAAGAAACGCTCGTGTCCGGCTACCCGTCGCGCTCGACACCGATCTCGGTGGCCTTGACCGCGACCCACACGTCGACCCCGGTGTGCAACTCGAGAGCGTCGGCCGCGTCACGGGTCACCTCGACGGCGAGCGGCAAAGGGTCCGACACCTGGAGACGGACCCTGTCCCCCAGCGGCTCCATCCGCCTGATCCGGGTCGACCAGCTGTTGCGTGGGCTGCCCTCGGGCCGATGGCGATGGATGGCGATCGCGGTGGGAGAGATGGTGAGCAAGACCCGGCCGGAGATCTGGTGGTCGGCGACGTGGATGGCGTGGGTGTCGACCGAGACCACCCCGTCCCTGGCCTCGCCCACTACCAGGTTGGCTCCGGCGAGGTCGGCGGCATACGGAGTCCGCGGCCGGAGCCGGATCTCCTCTGGCGACCCGGCCTGTGTGATCAGACCACCCTCCATGACATAGACATCATCGGCGAGCAGGAAGGCTTCGACGGGGTCGTGAGTGATCAGCAGGCGGGGCCCATCGAAGCCGGCCAGGTGGTCGCCAAGGGCCTGTCGCATCTCCGCGCGAGTGGTCACGTCGAGGGCGGCGAGGGGCTCGTCGAGCAGTAGGGCATCTGGCTCCGTCACCAGTGCACGGGCCAAGGCCACCCGCTGAGCCTGTCCTCCCGACAGGTCCCCGGGGCGGCGACTCTCGAGACCGGCGAGACCGAGACGCTCGACCCAGGTGCGAGCGGCCGAATCGGCTCGGGTACGGGGCGTCCCCCGGCTCCGCGGCCCGAAGGCGATGTTGTCCACCACGCTCAGATGGGAAAAGAGCAGGTAGTCCTGGAAGACCACACCGATCCGGCGACTCTCGGGGGGAACGAAGACGGCACTGGAGGGGTCGTCGAGCACCCGGCCACCCAGCCTGACGGCTCCCTCGTCGATCGGCAACAACCCTGCGATCGCCGACACCACACTCGACTTTCCGGCTCCGTTGGGCCCGAGCAGAGCCACCGTAGCCCCAGGCTCGATGTACAAGTCGACTTCGATCCGGAACGTTCGCGACCGGTGCAACACGACCCTGGCTTCGAGCGGAGACCCCCTCACGATGCCCTCCACCAGCGATCCCGCAGGGCGACGAGGACCCCGAGAGACACCGCCACCATCACCAGACTCAGGGCAACAGCAACCTCGCGATCGCTCTCGAGTGCGATGAACACGGCCAGTGGGAGAGTCTGA
Organism: Acidimicrobiia bacterium; assembly: GCA_035513335.1. Taxonomy (GTDB): domain Bacteria; phylum Actinomycetota; class Acidimicrobiia; order Spongiisociales; family ZC4RG35; genus JANQRA01. The sequence continues at coordinate 88,121 of DATKCE010000006.1, read as the reverse complement.
GTCTCCCCCTGCAGGTTGCCGGCGAAGGTGATGGTGGCCCCAAACTCGCCGAAGGCCCGGGCCCAGGTCAAGAGGAGGCCGGCAGTCACCGACGGGCCGATCATCGGGAGCGAGACCCGGCGGATCACGGTCCAACGACGCGCCCCCAAACTGGAGGCGGCGTCCTCGAAGCGCCGGTCGACGTTGCGGAGAGCACCCTCCACCGTGATCACGAGGAACGGCATGGCAACGAACGTGGTGGCGACGACCACCCCCCACATCGAGAACGGGAGCACCAGCCCTGTGCCCTCATAGAGGGCTTCTCCGATGACCCCGCGTCGACCGATGGCGAAGAGGAGCGCCGCCCCCGCCACCACCGGAGGCAGCACCAAGGGCAGGAGGACGAGACCCCGGACCAGCCTGCGCCCCGGGAAGTCGACACGCGCCAGGGCCCAGGCCAGAGGGAGACCGAACACGAATGAGATCGCGGTCGCAGTGATCGACGACACCACGGAGAGACGGAGGGCTTCGGTCACCAATGAAGAGGACAGCAGGCGCGGCAGGTCGGACCAGGGGGCCCGCCACAGCACACCGAGGAGGGGGATCAGGAACAGGACCGCCCCGAGCGACGCCAAGAGGAGAAATAGAGATGGTGGCCTCCCGGAAACGCGACGACGACTCATGGTGTGCCGAACCCGAACTCTGTCAAGATCGCCTGAGCTTCGTCTGACAGCACGAACTGGATGAAAGCGCTGGCCAGCTCCGGCTTGTCGGTCCGGGCCAACATCGCGATCGGGTATTGGGTGGTGAGTCTGAGGTCCTCGGGCAGTTCGATGGCCTCGACCGCGCTGTCGCCCCGGTACACGTCGGTGACGTATGTGATCCCGGCGTCGAGCTCACCGGCTTCGATCTTGGTCAGGAGGAGGCGGGCGTTCGGTTCGTGGGTGTCGATCGATGGCTCGATCCCCGCGGAGTCGAGGACCGCACGGGCGAGATCCCCGCAGGGGACTCCTCTCGCGCACAAACCGAGCAGCAGGTCCGGATCGGCGAAGTCGTCGAGCCCTGAAACGTCTCCGGGGTTTCCCGCCGGCACCGCGATCAGGAGCGTGTTGGTGGCGAACACCTCGTGCTCCTCTCCGATCGCCCCGGCCGTGGCGACCTGCACCATGTGGGTCAGGTCGGCGGGGGCGAACACGTCGACTGGTGCCCCCTCGAGGATCTGCTCCCGCAGCGTGGCGCTTCCGGCGTGGTTGACCTTCACTTTCACCCCGGGGTTGGCTTTCTCGAAGGCCGACGCGATGTCGTCAAAGGCCCCGGTCAACGACGAGGCCGCCGACACCACCAGTTCCTCATCCTCACCTTGGGCGCACCCGACCAGCGCCAGAGCCGTGACCAGGGCCAGGAGCGCCCTCATCGATCTATTCTCATTGTGACTACACGCTACCCGTCGGGCAAGCATCGGAGTGAAGGGATGAAGTGACCGAGCTCTCGATCACCGAGTGCGCTGTGCTCGGGGTTCTCGCCGAGGGCCCCAACCACGGGTTCGCCCTGGCCCGGGAGCTGGGTCCCGAGGCCGATCTGGGCAGGATCTTCACCGTCCGCCGTCCCCTGGTGTATCGGGCGCTCGACCGTCTGGTCGACACCGGCCTTGCACGGCGAGCGCACACCGAGAGAGGCGAGTCAGGCCCGGACCGAGTGATCCACAGGGTGACCGGGCGGGGTCGGCGTCGACTCGAGCGCTGGCTCGAGGAGCCGGTGGCGCATGTGCGCGACATCCGCATCGAGTTCCTCCTCAAGCTGGCCCTGCTGAGGAGGGCGGACAGGTCGCCGGCGCGGCTGATCGCAGAGCAGAGACGATCGCTGGGACCGACGTTCGCCGCCCTGGACGAGCCGGGGACCACCGACCACGTGGAGATCTGGCGGCGACACAACGCCCGCGCCGCCGAAGCCTATCTCGACGAGCTCGCCGACTTGTTCGAACCCTGATCGGAACGAGGCTCAGTCGAAGGTGTCGCAGCGACCGGGATCACCGGTCTCGAATCCGCGGGTGAACCACTCGACCCGCTGCTCGGACGAACCGTGGGTCCATCGCTCGGGGGTGATCTGACCCTCGACCTGCTCCTGGATGCGATCGTCCCCCACGGCGGCGGCGGCATCCATGGCCTCCCGGATCTCCCCGGGCAGGAAGACGCCGGTGTCGCGCAACGAGTTGGCCCAGACACCGGCGAAGCAGTCGGCCTGCAGTTCGAGCTGCACCGAGAGCGCGTTGGCCTCTTCGGGGGATCCGGCAGCGCGCTGGGTGGCCTGGACCTGCTCCATTATCCCGAGGCGCTTCTGCACATGGTGCCCGACCTCATGGGCGATGACATACGCTTCCGCCACGTCTCCGCCCTGAGCGCCGAAGCGGGCCACCAACTCGTCGAAGAATGTCTCGTCGATGTAGATGGTCTCGTCGAGCGGGCAGTAGTGCGGTCCCACCGCGGAGCTGGCATTCCCACATGCCGAGGTGGTGATGTCCCGGAAGAGAACGAGTGTCGGCTCCACATAGGCGAGGCCGGCCGCGTCGAAGATGGCGTTCCAGGTGTCGTCGGTGGAACCGAGGACGGTCGACGCGAAGACCTCGTAGTCGTCCTCGCCCTGGAACTCCTCCGGCTGCGCCTGGGACTGGGGCGCGGTGGCGTTGTCGAGCTGGCCCATGATGTCGTCGAGCCCTGTCCCCCCTCCGAGCAGCGTCACCAAGAGATAGACGATGAGACCGACCCCACCCAACCCGCCGATGGCGACACCAGAACGGCTCATGCCGCGCCGATCCTCCACGTCGCCGCGACTCCTGATTCGCTCCCAACGGGCCAATGGACACACTCCCTTTCGGATGTGGGCAGAGAGTATCCCTATTCAGGGCGATTCAAACCCTCGCTACGGCCGTCTGCCCGCACCGACCGGTTTCCGGACACGATTCTCCATGGTGAGGAACTCGTCGATCTCGAGGATCTGCCACTTCCCGTTCACCAGCGCCCTGGGATTGAGCACCCGCTGTTGATCTCGCCCCAACATCGCGGCATCGGCATCAATCCACCCCTCCACGTTGACCACGGTTTTCGCCCTGGCGTGGAAACGTCCCTGGCGGTCGAGCGAACCGGCAATGTTCCCTAGGGGATTCTCTCCTCGATGATCGACCTGAGCCGACCGGACGCCATCAGCTCACCCAATTCGACGAGGTCGTCCGTTTCGCTGGCAGCGGTGAAGGTGGTTGCCTTCCGATCGCCGATAGCGAAGACCAGCGCGGCGAGGAGAATACGGGGCAGGGGCCCGGCCCAGTCACCTTTGGGCCCACCGACCATCAGGTAGGTGCCGCCCGGGGCGAGAAGTCGCCGGCAGAAGCGCAGCGGGTGATTGCCTGGGAGATCGAATATCGCGTCGAACCTCTGGAAGGTGAGAGTGATGTCTTCTCTCTCGTAGTCGACCACTTCGTCGGCACCGAGCTCACGAGCCTGGGCAACGTTGCGCGCGCTGCATACCGCGGTCACCTCCGCTCCCAACAACTTGGCGACCTGGACGGCGTAGGTGCCCACTCCGCCAGATGCCCCGTTGACCAGCACCCTCTGCCCTGGCCGCACTCCGAGGACGTCGCGGAGACCCTGGAGAGCGGTCAGACCGGCCACTCCGACCGCAGCTGCCTCTTCGAAACCGACACCATCGGGTTTTCTCACGAGATGTCGGTCTGCGGCGCAGGCATATTCGGCATAGGCGCCTGCACCGATCTCACCGAACACATGGTCACCCGGGGCGAAGCGGGTCACCCCTTCTCCTATGGCGACGACCGTCCCCGAGACGTCGGCACCCAGGGTCGCATTCTTCGGTCGAATGCCGAAGACGAGACGGAGGAGATACGGCTTGCCGTTCATCAGGTGCCACTCCATCGCGTTCACCGAGGACGAGTGGACCCGGACCAGGACCTCCCCGGGGGCCAACTCTGGCACCGGGGACATTTCGCATGCGCAGGACCTCGGCCGCCGGTCCATACCGATCCTGCACCATGGCCCTCATCGTCTGTTTCCTCACCATCTCCCCATCGTCGACTTGCCGTGCCAATGGACTTCCTTGTCCCGAGAGCTTTACGCCGTAAGGCTACCTATACAACGTAAGGCTGTCAAAAGAATCGCGCCTACTCTCAGACCGCGGATTTCGCCTGATCCGTCGGCGAAAACAAACGGGTCAGGGGGTTCAGGCGAACGGCCATGAATCCGATAACTAACGGGAGTGTCATCGCTAGGCAGAGTCACCAAGCCGGACCAAGCGCGCCCTGGGAACGATGTCCCGGGTTGTTCGGAGTGCTCATCGGAGATGGATGCCTTCCTCTCCCCCGATCTCGACCGCACCGACCCCGGAGCCTGGGAGCAACTCCATTCCCGCTATCACGCCCTGCGCCTCGAGACGGACCGGCTCCGCGCCGATCTCGCCGACGCCCGGGTGGGAATCGCCAGCTTCGAGAGCCTGTTCCGCATCTCGCCTTTCCCGATCATGGAGCAGGACTACACACAGGTCGAAGTCTGGATGGACGATCTGCGCCGCCAGGGAATCAGAGCCATCCGTGAGGTTCTCCCCGATATCGAGTCCATACGGGGCACGGTCCCCCTGATTTGGATCGTCTCGGCCAACCCGGCGGCAGTGAAGGCGGTCGGGCTCCCCCTCCCCGAACTGGTCGGGCCCATCGACCCTCGCATCGTCAACGACGAGTCATATCCTTCGTGGATATCCCAGTTCGAAGCGGTCTGGAACCGCGAAGCCGAGGCACGAGCATCCTTCACCGCAGGCACCCCCAGCGGAGAGACATACGACGCCGAGTCCATACTCGCCGCCCCAGTGGTCGACGGCGAGCCTGACTTCTCCCGAGCGATGTTCACCGTGGTGGACGTGACCGAACATCGCAGCGAGGAACGGAGGATGGAGGAGCTCATTACCACCAAAAACCGATTTCTCGCCGCGATCAGCCATGAGATCAGGACGCCACTGACCGCGATCGTCGGATTCAGCCAGGTGCTCGAGGACGACGGCGGGATGGGCGATGAGGACCGCCTGGCGATGGTCACCTCTATCGTGGAGCAGGCACGCGAGATGTCCGACCTCGTCAACGACCTGCTCGTGGCGGCCCGGGCCGACTCCGACGAGCTCAACGTCGAGTCGAAGATCATCGATCTGGCCGACCAGGTCGATCAGATCCTGTCGGCAGGCGGCACCTTCACCGACGGTGTGGCGTTCGAGCTTCCCGGGGTACCGGTCGTCGCCAGCGCCGACCCGACCCGGGTGCGACAGATCCTGCGCAACCTGCTCACCAATGCGGAGCGCTACGGTGGTCCATCGGTTTCGGTCCACCTCACAGGCGACCACGAGTGGATCGACCTCGAGGTGATCGACGACGGAGAAGGTCTGCCCGAAGACCAGTGGGAGTCGATATTCCAGCTCTACCACAGTGTCCACGACGACTTGGACCGCTACCAGTCGATGGGGATCGGCTTGGCGGTCTCCCGTCAGCTCGCCGAGCTGATGGGCGGAAACCTCATGTACGAGCGTCGGGACGATCGAAGCGTGTTCCGCCTCAGGCTCCCGATCGGCTGATCCCTTGGCGGAGCCGACCTCGGATCCGGTCTGGGACGAGCACCCTCGTCGGCCGGCGGTACGGCCGACCTCCAACCAACGAGCGCAGCGAGTGATCGGAGAGATCCTTGGTCGGTGAGGAGGTATTCACCAGTGTTCTAACGGCCGCCAAATCGGGGGCTGATTGGGCCTGGTCGAGCATCTTCAACCAGCTCTTCGGGCCCGTCACCGGCTATCTGGCCAGCCGGGGCGCGGTCGAGCCCGAAGATACCGCCAGCGAGGTCTTCCTCAAGGTGGCCCGCAGCATCCAAGACTTCGACGGAGACGAAACCTCATTCCGGTCCTGGGTGTTCGTCATAGCCCACAGGACCCTGATCGACGAGCGCCGTCAGCGATCACGAAGACCCGACCAGGTCGCGCCCCCGCCTGACGAGGCGTCGGAAGGCGGCAACGTCGAAGAAGAGGCGGTCGAGTCGCTGGTCACCGCGGAGGTACTGGCCGCATTCGGGCGGCTGACCGAGACCCAACGCGACGTGCTCGCCCTCCGCATGGTCGCCGGTCTCTCTCTGGAACAGACTGCCCAGGTGCTGGGAAAGCGCATCGGAGCGGTGAAGGCTCTCCAACACCGCGCACTGGCCTCTCTGAAGCAGGAACTCGACCTGTCCCACGTATCCCGATGAGCGAAGAAGACGTTTACGACGATGAGATGTTCAGGGCAGAGATGACTCACCGCGACGTGGAGCGCGTCCTCACCGGAGAGGAACTCGAGGATGCGGCTCTGACGCGTCTCCACACCGTGCTCACCGAATTGCACCCACTTGGTCAGACGTCTTCATCAGACGAGCAGATGGCGAGCTTGGCTGCCGAGGCCGCTGCCCTCACCAACGACGCCCGACCCGAAAGCCGCGTCGGGGCCGTCATCGACGACCCCCGCCGCACGAGACCGCTCCTCGTCGCCCTACGCGAGAGACTGGCCGTGATCGCGGTAGCGTTCTTCGTCGTCGTCGGGATGACAGGAGTCGCCATCGCCGCGGACGCCGCCGTTCCCGGCGATCCCTTGTACGGTCTGGACCGCGCCCTCGAAGTGGTGGGCATCGGGGACGGGGGCACCCCGGAGCGCATCGCCGAAGCTCGGGTGCTGGCCGGCTCCGGCAAGGTCGTCGAGGCCATCGACCACATCGCGGCAGCCCTCGCAGCGTCGAGCGACCGGGAGCAAGTCGGCGGCTTCTCCCCCGAGGCCGCCAACGCCACCGCCGCGCTCCGGGATGCCGCGGCGAGCGTCGAGTCAGACAGCGCGGCTCCCGAGTCCCAGGAGGTCCGCGTTGCCGTGGCCTCGATGCTCGACGAGATGGCCGTCATTGCGGATCACACCGATTTCGACGACGTGGAGTTCGGTCGGAGGATCGCGGAAATGGCCCGAGCCATCGGCAGCCCGGCTGGCGGCCAGGACATGGTGGATCGCCCCGGCGTGGGGGGCCAGGACAACGAGCCCGGCGACGGGGCCGGCCCTCCGTCGGACGTCCCCGGTGGGCCTCCCGACGGTGCCGGAAGACCGTGAGGGCCGCTGGATCACAGTCCTGGCTTCAGCTGACGATTTCCCTGGCGAGTCTGGACGCTCCCATCGCCAGACTGGCCACACCCACCCCGTGATATCCCCATCCGGCGACTCTCAGACCCGACCTGGCCCCCAGCAGCGAGTTCACCCGACGAAGCCACTGCAGGTGGCCGACCTCGTATTGAGGGATTCCGGGGCGGTGTCTGATCAACTCCACGAATGACGGGCTCAAGTCGGCGCCGACGATCCTGCCGGCATCCTCGACGGTGCTCGCGGTGAGCTTCTCGTCGCTCCAATCGACGACGTCGGGCTGAGTGGCTCCACCCACTATCACCTTGATCAGCCAGGACCCGTCCGGAGCGCGCTCGGGCGCATACGACGACTCGAAGAGGATCCCACGTGTCGGCATCCCCTCGCCCGGTCCTACCAGGGCACCGAAGCCCTCAGGGAGGGGCGAAGGGGCCGTTCCCCCGATCCAGACCACCGCCACCCGAGCATTCGAGGATTCGGAGAGGACGGCGGCGAGCTCCGGGTCCACCATCCCCACAGCTAGATGTGGGGGCACCGCCAGCACCACCGACTCGGCCATGATGGCTTCCGGGCCGGTCACCACCCACCGATCACCGTCTGCATATACCGACTCGACGGTGAATCCGGGACGAAATCGATCCCCCAGCGTTTCGGCGATCAGCTCGGCTACGGCCGCCATGCCCCCCACCGGTACATGGATTCGGGCCCGTCCTCCGGAGCGGGCCAGGCGTCTTCGCAGCACACCCACCATCACAGAGCCCGATTCACGTTCCAGTGCCTCCAGGACAGGAAAGGCGGCCTGTGTCGAGAGTCGACTCGGATCACCGGCGAACACTCCCGAGGCCAAGAGCCAGGACAGCACGTCGCCCGCGCCCCGGCCGAAACGGCGACGACAGAAACCGGCAATGGTCTCGTCGGGGTCGGACCGCGTCGGTATCAGGATCTCGGCCATGGCGCGCAGACCCGCCGGGAGTGGAACCAATGGCGTGAGGAGCATCCTTGGCGAGGCCCTCAACTCCACCAGACTCCCCTCTGTGAACACATGGCGCCCTCCGGCCTCTGCCGGCCTGGTGACCACCCCGGCCCGCCGCAAGATAGGTCCCAGATACGGATGAGGCAGGCTGAACGATCCCGCCCCCGGCTCCAGGGAGAATCCGTCTCGCGTCAGGGTGCGCACTACACCGCCGGGAGCCGGGGAGGCCTCGACCACGACCAGGTCCTCCACACCCATGGACATGAGCTCGGAGGCAGAGAACAGACCGGCCAGCCCACCTCCGACCACGACCACACTCAAGAGCGGACCGCCTCCACGAACGCGGCGACGTTGTCGGGAGGGGTGTGCCGATCGATGCCATGACCCAGGTTCATGATGTGCCCGGGTCGTCCTGCGGCGCGACCGAGCAGCGATTCCACCTCGTCACCGATCGTCCCGGGATCGGTGCGAAGAACTGCCGGGTCGAGGTTTCCCTGGACCGCTCGCCCGGCGAAGGTCTCGAAGGCAGTCTCGAGGTCCGTCCTCCAGTCGACTCCGTACCCGGTGGCGCCGATTTCGGGCTGAAGGTCGAGGGTGTGCCCGGCACCAGGGGCGAAGTAGATCGTCGGAGCCTCCACGTCGTCGAGGCTCCGGGCGGCGGCAGGCACCGCCATCCGGGCGAATAGGTCCCGATCACACAGCCCCGCCCAGGTGTCGAACAGCTGAACGACATCGGCGCCCGACTCGGTCTGGACGCGAAGATAGGTCCTCATCGAGAGGGCCAGGTTCTCCAGTGCGGCCGAAGCGGCTCGAGGATCTGCCCGCAGCGCGGCGCGCATGGTCAGGAAGTCCTTGGAACCGCCACCCTCGAGGAGATAGGCGAGGAGAGTCACCGGTGCGCCGGCGAAACCGATCACCGCCGTCTCCGCCGGCGCAGACTCGCGCACCAGGCGAACCGTCGTCGCGACGTGGGAGACCAGAGACGGGTCGAGTACGGGCAGGTCGACGACTTCGGTGAGTGTCAGTGGGCTCAGCCTCGGCCCGGGGTCGAAGGTCATCTCGACTCCCATGGCCTCAAGCGGGGTCATGATATCGGCGAAGATCACTGCCCCGTCCATCCCGAAGCGCCGAATCGGTTGCAGTGTCACCTCGGTGGCGAGCTCCGGTGTGCCCACCACCTCCTGGAAACTGTGCCGTTCGCGGACGGCGCGATACTCGGGCAGGTAGCGACCGGCCTGACGCATGATCCATACCGGTGGATGCGGCAGCGGCCGGAGTGCGAGAGCGTCGAGGAGGGGTCGGCTCAAGCGGCAGCCCCGACTGCTTCGACGAGGAGATCTGTAGCCTCCGTGATCACACCGCGGTGTGCCCGCATCAGGAACAGGGCTTCGAACGGCGACGGCGGAAGGAGAACCCCGGACCGATACGCAGCGTGGAAGAAACGGGAGAAGCGGTCTCGATCGGCAAGAGCGGCCTCGTCCCAAGAGCGCACCTCGGTTGGGCCGAAGAACACCGTCATCATCGCACCGGCCCTCTGAACACAGCCCTCGATTCCGTTCTCCGTCAGGGCGCCGGCCAGTTCGTCCTCCAGGACTGCCCCCAGAGACTCCAACTCGTCATAGATCTCGGGGCTCGCCTCGATGGCCCGCAGGGTTGCCAGTCCGGCGGCGACCGTCAGCGGGTTGCCGGCCAGTGTCCCGGCCTGGTAGACGGGGCCGTCCGGAGCAACCCGACGCATGAGGTCCTCCCGCCCTCCATAGACCGCCGACGGCGTTCCCCCTGAGACGATCTTGCCGAGGCAGGTGAGGTCGGGGGCCACCCCGTAACGATCCTGAGCACCGCCACGGGCGACACGAAAGCCCGTCATGACCTCGTCGAAGATCAGGATGGCACCGTTGTCGTCGCAGAGCTGTCGCAACCCCTCGAGGAACCCGGGCTGGGGAGGCACGACGCCCATGTTCCCGGCAACGGGCTCGACTATGACGGCGGCGATCCCACCCTCGGCCAGGGCCTTCTCCACCGATTCGAGATCGTTGAAGCGCGCGATCCGGGTGTCGGCCACGGTCCCGGCGGGCACGCCGGGACTGTCCGGCTCTCCGAGAGTGGCGGCCCCGCTACCCGCCTTGACCAGGAACGGGTCGGCATGGCCGTGGTAGCAACCCTCGAACTTGATGATCCCCTGACGGCCGGTGGCGGCACGCGCCACCCGTATCGCCGAAGCAGTGGCCTCGGTTCCCGAGTTGACCATCCGCATCACCTCGATGGACGGGACCATCGCGCAGATGAGCTCGGCGATCTCGACCTCCTGGCTGGTGGTTATCCCGAACGACGTGCCCCTTCTCGCCGCCTCCTCGACGGCCTCCACCACCGTGGGCTCGGCATGGCCGAGGATGAGCGCCCCCCAGGAGGCGATGAAGTCGATGAGATCGCCGTCGTCGAGCGTCGTGAGACGTGCGCCGGCGGCGCTCTCCACGAAAGGCGGCACCCCGCCCACTCCCTTGAAGGCACGCACCGGCGAGTTGACACCCCCGGGCATCACCCGAACCGCACGCTCGTACCAGTCCGTATTCGTCGCAGTCATCTCGATCAGCCTCCGGCGAGTGCCCGGGCCGCCCGGGTGGCGAAGTAGGTGAGGGTGATGCCGGCACCGGCGCGGGCGATTGCTGTCAGCGACTCCAGCATGACCCTGTCGCCGTCGACCCAGCCGTTGGCCGCGGCGGCCTCGATCATCGAGAACTCTCCGGACACCTGGTAAGCCACCACCGGGATGTCAACGCGGGAACGGACTGCCGAGATCACGTCGAGGTAAGGCCCGGCCGGTTTGACCATCACCATGTCAGCACCCTCTGCCAAGTCGAGGGCAACCTCGACCAGAGCTTCCCGCACATTCGGCGGGTCCATCTGGTGAGTGCGCCGGTCCCCAAAGGTGGGCGCCGACTCGGCCGCGTCCCGGAAAGGCCCGTAGTAGGCGCTCGCATACTTGGCCGAATACGAGCAGATGGCGAGCTCCTCGTGGGCAGCAGAGTCGAGCGCCTCCCTGATGGCACCGACGCGCCCGTCCATCATGTCGGAGGGGGCGATTACGTCGGCTCCGGCGTCTGCGTAGACCATCGCAGCCTGAGCCAGGAGCGGGAGGGTCCGGTCGTTGTCCACAGACTCACCATCGAGAACGCCGCAGTGGCCATGGCTGGTGTACTCACAGAGACAGACGTCTGCCCACACGGTGAGATCCGGCACCTGATCCTTGATGGCGCGGATTGCCTCAGGCACGGGCCCGGCAACGTCCCATGCCCCGGAACCCGACTCGTCTTTGTCTTCGGGAATGCCGAAGAGGATCACGCCTCCCACGCCGGCAGAAGCAGCTTCTTTGACCACCGGGATCATCTCGTCCACCGAGAGCTGGGAATGGCCTGGCATCGATCCGATCGAGTTGCTCACACCCCTGCCGGCAACGACGAAGAGCGGCAATACGAAGGATGCGGGATGAAGACGGGTCTCCGCCACCTGGCGGCGCAGTGCCTCGGTCCGGCGGAGCCGGCGACTCCGCAACTCCGGGTATCGCGTCATACGGTGCTCCTGTCTCTCAGACCGGCCGCGATCAGGCTGACCAAATGGTCGAACGAGGGCTCCTCGGGAACAAAGTCTGCGGCGATCTCATGGTCCGTGAGTGCAGCCTTCGTAGTCTCTCCGATCGCCCCCACGACCAACCCATCCAGCGTGCGGCCGGAGAGCCAACCCTCGACCGCGGTCGGTGAGCCAAAGGCCACCGCTTCCACCGGGTCACCGCCAGGGGCCATTGGCCTGACGTCGTAGATGGCCATGGTGTCGACGACGGCTCCGGCCGACTCCAAGATGTCGAGCCTGGACAGGTCGGCGGCGGCGGCGTGGGGAACGAAGACTGATCGCCCGGCGATGCCTACTGACAAGCGATCGAACAACTCTTCGGATCCGGCGTCTCCAACCAGGGTGGGGTCGCCTCCTGCCGTCCTCACCGCTGCCGCGGTGGCGGGCCCGACGGCGGCCACAGAAGCGGCGGGGATACCTCCCCGCGGCCAGAGGGTGGCCACCGCCCGCGCCGAGGTCAGTACCAGCCAGTCGCAACCGGCGGCCCTGGCCCGCGCCATCTCGACGGTCGAGGAGTCGGCGGGGACGTACTCGATGCAGGGCAATGAGACCGGCGCCAGGCCGGCCCTCTCGGCGACTGCCCCCAGGGAGACCGCCCGCTCGGGTGTGCTGGTCAGGGCGAGACGTGGTTTGGTCACAGCCCCAGGCCATCCTGAAGTGCCCGCGCCGCCGATTCGGGGGTGGCCCCTTCGGCAACTGCGAAACGAGCGCCCGCCTCGTCCTCGACGAAGCCGGTGATTCGAATAGCGCCCGCCTCGACCTCGGCCAGTGCACCAAGGGCCGAGCGGCACCCGGCACGGGTACTACCCAGCAATGACCGCTCGGTCTCGACGGTGAGTCGAGTCTCAGGGTCGTCGATCGCTGTCAGCAGGTCGAGCAACGGGTCGTCGCAACGTCCCTCCACCGCCAGTGCTGCCTGGCCGGGCGCGGGGACCATCTCGGCGAGCGCGAAACGGTGCGTGATCTCACCGGTACGGCCGAGACGCCGCAGCCCAGCCTCGGCGAGCACCACTGCTTCGTATTCGCCCGTCTCCATCTTCTCGAGACGTGTGCCCACGTTGCCGCGAATGTCGGCGACGACCAGGTCCGGACGTAGAGCCTTCAGCTGGGCTGCTCTACGAGGGCTTCCGGTGCCCACTCTCGCACCGGTCGGGAGCGACTCGAGGTCGTGTCCGCACATCACGTCCCACGGCACCTCGCGCTCTGGGTAGAAAACGGTGAGGCCACCAGGACCGTCGACCGGGAGGTCCTTGCAGGAGTGCACCCCGACGTCGGCCCTCCCCTCGAGGACCGCCTGCTGCACCGCACGCACGAAAGCTCCCACCTCTGTGAGCGTGGCGACCGGCGAGACCCGGTCGCGATCCCCGGTGGTCGACACCTCGACGAGCCTGGTTTCCAGGCCGGGATGGGCAGCCTCGAGACTCCCGGCCACCCAGCGCGCCTGAGCCATGGCGAGCTCGGAACCGCGAGTGGCGATCCTCAGATCAGCCATCGTCGACGCCGAATGCGTCGGCGATGACTTCGATGGCGTCGGGGGCCCGGTCAGCGGCCTTCAAATAGGAAACGGGCCCGGCGAGCAGCGTGCGGGCCACCGTGTGCGCCGATTGACGGAGGACCGCTTCGTCGTCCGGGTCTCCGAGACGGCCGGAGAACCGCCGGACCGCATTGTCGACTATCTCGTCGGCGGTGCTCATCAGACCACCGATCAGGGGGCCGACCTCGTGATGCTCCCGATAGTTTCGGTAGGCATCCGTCGCCGCCGACTCGACGAACGCGTCGGCCTCGTCCGTGCGGGGTCGGCGATCGGCCATGCGGGCCAGGTCGTCTATGGCGATGTAGGTGACGTCGTCTTCGACCATGGGCTTGAAGTCAGGAGGCATCGCCATGTCGATCAGCAGCAGCCGACCCCGACGTCGGGACATCGCCTCGGAAAGGGCGCGATCGTCCACGAGCCGATGTTTGGCGGAGGTTGCGGATATGACCGCGGGAAACTCCTCGATCACCGATCGGGCGCGCTCGAAGGTGAGCACCTCGACCCCGTCCCGGTCCGCCACCTTCTCTGGGTGACGCGCCACCACGGTGACCAGGGGAGGCGCGGGCAGGAGCAACAGGCCCTCCACCACGGCCGTGGCCATGATTCCCGAGCCGAGGACTGCCACCCGGTTGGCGGTGCCGACCGCCTGGGCGGCGACGGCCGCCATCGAGTTGTGGGGAGAGCCGGGGATGAGCTCCCGCGCCTGGCGCCCCACCGACACGGCCGACTCGAGGAGACGGGCGAACAGGCCCTCGACCCGACCGGCCTCCTCGGCCTCGATCAGGGTCTGTCGGAACTGGGTGAGGATCTCATGCTCCCCGAGGATGGGGGATTCCAGACCGGCGGCGATGCGATAGAGATGGGTCGCCGCCGCCTCTCCCACCCGGATCTGCGGCTCGACACCCATCACCTCTCCGAAGAGATCGATCAGGGTGTCTTTGAGTTGCTCGTCCGACCCGGGCACTGCGACTTCGACGCGGAGGCAAGTGGAGAGAACGAATCCCTCCTTGGGGCCGGCTCCGCGGAGCAGCGAGCCTGCGATCTCGGCGCGGGTAGCGCCGTCGTGTTCCGGGTAGGAGAAGCTTGCGGCCGATAGCTCCAAAGTCTCGTTCCTTCGAGCTGACGGGATGACCGTAACGGCGCGTATGTCCGACACAGAGTCGGCAAAAAGGGCGAAGACAACTCGATCCAGGTCTTCCGCTTCTGTGTCAAACCCAGTCACGGGGTGGTGCCCGGACCAATTCCAGGAGCGCCGCTTCGCGACTTCCCGGCTCCGGTTCGTACCCGTAGACCCAGCGCGCCCGGGGTGGCAAGGAGGCCAGGATCGACTCGGTTCGGCCCGAGGTCTCGAGACCGAACCTGGTACCGCGATCCCAAACCAGGTTGAACTCGGCATATCGTCCCCGCCGCACCTCCTGCCACTCGCGCTCGCGCTCCCCGTGCTCCTCGTCGACACGTGCGGTCAGGATGGGAAGATAGAGATCGGTCAAGTTGTGCCCGAGGTCGCGCTGGTAAACCCGGACCTCGTCGAGACGATCTGTGAGATGGTCGAAGAAGATCCCCCCGATCCCGCGCGCCTCGCCCCGGTGGGGCAGGTAGAAGTACTCGTCGCATGCCTGCTTCCAGACGCGGTAGTCGGCCACCGGATGCCTGTCACAAATCGTCTTCAACGTCCGGTGGAAGTGAGCGGCGTCGGCCTCGAACAGGTAGTGAGGGGTCAGGTCGGCTCCCCCTCCGAACCAGGAGTGACCGGTGTCGGTCTCGAAGTAGCGGATGTTGGCGTGGAAGGTGGGCGCGAGAGGGTTGCGGGGATGGACGATGATGGACACACCGGTGGCGAAAAACCGGGAGCTCTCGGCCGCCATGCGCTCGGAGAGAGCCTCCGGAGTGGCTCCCTCCACGGCACTGAAGTTGACTGCCGCCTTCTCGACGTGACCCGCGCCCGACAGGATGCGTGTGATCCCGCCACCGCCTCCGGCACGCTCCCACTTGTCGACTCCGAACGTCTCCTGCCCGTCGATCACCTCGACAGCGGCACAGAAAGCCGACTGTATCTCCTGGTAGCTGGTCTCGATCTGTTGCCTGTCGGTCAATAGCGTCTCCCTGGTTACCGTGCCCGGCATGCCGAGAACGACCGCCGACCTGACCGACACCGAGAAGGCGTTCCTTTCGGAGCGTCACCTGGGCACTCTGACCACGATCCGCCCGGACGGAACTCCCCATGTCGTCGCCATCGCGTTCGCCTATGACGCCGATGCCGGATTGGTCCGAATCATCAGCTCGGACAATACGCAGAAGGTGAGGAACACCGAAAGGCAAGGTCGCGTCGCGGTTTGCCAGGTCGACGGGCCGCGGTGGCTCACTCTCGAGGGCGAGGCGCGGGTGGTACGGGATCCTGACGGGGTAGCGAGCGCGGTGAGTGGATTCGAGGCCCGCTACCGCCCAACGCGGGAGAATTCCGATCGGGTCGCCATCGAGATCACCGTCGATCGGCTCATGGGAAGAGTCTGATCGAACCCCGGTCGCGCAATCGCGAGCGTTCGTGACACGTCTCTGTCTCTGAGCCAGGCGAACGAAAGGACCATCGATGATCGAGCACGCGGAGGCAGCCGTGGTCGATGCAGGCCTCCTCAGGGAGGGCATACGCGCAAAGTACCGGGAGGTGGCCACCCAGCCATCGGCCGAATACCACTTCTTCACCGGGAAGAGGGCCCTGGACCACATCGGATACCCGGTTGTTGCCCTCGAGGACATCCCCGACCGGGTGATGGAGGCCTCGCCGGAGTCGCCAATCCGTTCCATTGGGATCTGCCCCCGGAGGGCGCCACGGTGGTCGATGTCGGCTCGACCGTATCGCCACCTAGGTCACGGTCATCGCTCGCGCCGGCTGATCACGCACTCACTCCTCGATGAGCTTGGGATGAGTGCTTATGTACTCCGCCTCCTCGACGACCATCGTGTCCCGGCTCAGTTCCTGGCCGGTCCTGAAGGCGGCCCGTCCGACGAGATGGGCGGCGATGGGTGCGGTGGTGAACTGGAGCATGACGACGAGGAGGAGCTTGGCCACCGCACCGGGGACCGGGAGCATGAAAGCTGCTCCCGACAGGATGAGGATAAGCCCGAGTGTCGCCGGCTTGGTGGCGGAGTGCATCCTGGCGAACACGTCGTCGAACCTTTGCAGGCCGAAGGCGGCGAGAAGGGCGAGCACGGCACCAGCAACGATGAGGATCGAGGCCACCGGTTCCATCACGACCCTCTCCTCTCGATGAAGTTGGCCACCATGGCGGTGCCGGTGAAGGCGAGCAGGGCTGCCACCACCATGACGTCGAGATAGGTGTCCTCCCCGGTGATGGCTGCCTGCACGGCGAGGCCGCTGACCACCATCAGCAGCAGCGTATCGAGAGCGACGATGCGGTCCGCGAGCCCCTCCCCTCTCACGAGCCTGACCACACAGAGCAGTGCCGCCACGCCGAGCAAGGCGAAGGCGATCGTGGTGGCCACTTCGATCATGTCGGACCCTCCCCCGACGAGATGGGCGTTGCTGTTGAACGGACCGGGAAAGCCTTCATCGTGAGACGCTCGAGACGACGAACCGAATCTCGGGTCTGTTCCACGGTCTTGAGATGGAGGACGTGGATGAACAGGGTCGAGTTCTCCTCGTCGACCTCGAGAGTCACCGTCCCCGGAGTGAGGGACACCATGCTGGCCACCGACGTGATGATGCCGGCGATCCGGCTGTCGAGACGGACCGACACCACGGCGGCGTTGATCCGATTACGCGGTGTGATCACCTCCCATGCGACCTGGCCGGAGGCCGCGATCAACTCCCGAATGAAGTAGATGAGCAGCTTCAATGCGGCCAACAGGTTGAGGCCGGTCTCGGAGCGGGTCTCCTTGGGGGGCAACAGATAGACGACGGCACCCGCTACCACCACCCCTCCCAGGATGTTCGCCCACGAGAGCGACTCCCACAGGGTCACCCAAACCGCGGTCAGCCACGCCACGATCACAACTCGTTTCATGGCACCGTCACCGCGGCGATATAGCTGGATGGGTCGATGAGGTTGGCTGCCGCCACCTCACCGAGCGCGTACAGAGGAGCGGCTGCGACGACGAAGGCGATGCTCAACAGGACCAGGAACCCGGTGGGCCACAACATCAGCCGGGGGGATCCCGGTGACGATGCATCCAGGGCACCCGGGTTTGGAGGAGGCTCGTCGGCGCGCCCCCAGAAGACACCCGACCAGATCTTCGTCATCGAGAACAGCGTGAGCGCGCTCACCAGGATCGCCACACCGACCGTGATGTAGGCGCCGATGGAGAAGCCGGCCTCGATCAGGGCCAGCTTGGCCACGAAGCCCGACAGTGGCGGGATCCCGGCAAGGCTCAGCGCCGGGAGCAAGAAGAGCGCCGCGAGAAGCGGGCTGGTGTGGAGGAGACCGCCGAGCCGTCGGAGCGCGGCCGTGCCGGTGCCCTCCTCGATCAGGCCACCGACGAGGAAGAGAGTGGTCTTCACGATGATGTGGTGGACGATGTAGAAGACCGTCGCGGCGAGACCGGCGAGTGTGTACAGCCCCAGGCCAAAGATCATGTAGCCGATCTGGCTGATGATGTGGAAACTGAGGATCCGCTTCACGTCATCCTGTGTGATGGCGCCGAGCACACCTGTGAGCATCGTGAGACCCGCCACCACCAGGAGCAAGCTCGATGGCCCGGCCTCACCGAACAGCAAGGTGTGGGAGCGGATGATGGCGTAGACGCCTACCTTGGTGAGCAGGCCGGCGAAGATGGCGGTGACCGGAGATGCGGCGACCGGGTAGGAGTCGGGCAGCCAGAAGAAGAGGGGAAAGATCGCCGCCTTGATCCCAAAGACGACGAGGAACAAGACACCCAGGGCGGACCTCAGGCCCGGATCGATGTCTGTCAGCTTCGATGCCAGATCGGCCATGTTGACCGTCCCGGTTGCTGCATACACCAGGCCAACCGCGGTGATGAAGAGGGTCGAGGCCAGCAGGCTGATCACCACATAGGTCATCCCGTGCCGTATCTGGAGCTTCGATCCGCCGAAAGTGATGAGAACGTAGCTGGCCGTGAGAGTGACTTCGAACGAAACGAACAGGTTGAAGAGGTCTCCGGTCAGGAAAGAGGCCGAGACACCGGCGGCGAGGATCAGATAGACCGAGTGGAAGAAAGCCCGGGACTCGTCGGTCTTCGGGCTCCCCACCGCGTAGATGAATACCGCCAACAGCATGATCGAGGAGATCGCGAGCAGGATCGCCGAGAAGGTGTCGGCCACCAGGGTGATCCCGATCGGAGCCCGAACTCCTCCCACGTGGCCCACCAGCACCGTGCCGTCCGAGACCTCGCCGAGGAGCAGCAAGCAAGCGACGATCGTCGTCCCCAAAGCAAGCGTGCCGAGGGTCCGTCGCACCACCGGCCACTTGACCAGGCCGAGGGTGACTGCCGCGGTCCCCAGCGGGACTGCGATGGGGAGTATGAGGAGGGGGTTCATTGCGGGGGCTCCTCACCGGTCGCGGCGCCCGTGTCGTCGTCGAATTCCGAGCCGGCCCGCCGGGCCGCGATCATCGCGGCGATCCGCCGGTCTTCGATGTCGTCTTCGACCTCGTCGGACCGGGCCAGTGTCCAACTCCGATACGCGAGGGCGAGCAGGAACGCGCTCACACCGAAAGTGATGACGATCGCGGTCAGGGCCAGGGCCTGCGGAAGGGGATCGGCGAACGGTCCGCCGTTCTCGCCGACGAGGGGGGCGTCTCCCGCGCGTCCTCCGGCCATCAACAACAACAGGTTTGCGCCATGGCCGAGCAGCGCGAGACCAATGACGATCCGGCTCAGATTCCGCTGCAGGAGCAGGTATGCGCCCGTCCCGTAGAGAACCGCCACCGCGAGGACCATGACGACGATCACTTCACGTCCTCACCGGTCCCGAAAGCGACCACCAGCGCGGCGACCAGGCCGATCACGATGGCAAAGACGCCGATGTCGAACGGAAGCGTGGAGCTGGCCTTGAGGGCGCCCAGAAGCGGAAGGTCGACTTCGATGTAGGTGCTCTCGAGGAACGCCTCTCCCCACAGCCACCCGGCGATGCCGGTGAGTATCGACAACGAGAGGCCCGAGGCGAGCATGGTCTCGGCACTCATCGGGAGGATCTCCTGCATCCGCTCGATGCCCCCAGCCACGTACTTGAGGATCAGCGCAATGCCGAAGACGAGGCCGGCTACGAAACCACCGCCAGGTGAGTTGTGACCTGAGAAGAGGAGGAACAAGGAGAAGACCAGTGCGGTGCGTACGATCACATCGACCAGCGTGTCGAGAATGAACGAGCGGTGGATCATCGGTCGAGCCTCCGATCTCCCTCGACCAGCCCATCGACGTCGTCCCCTACGTCGCCGCCTCCCGGGCGATGACGCCCCATCAGCAGGGCCATCACCCCCATGGCCACCACCGCGAGGACGGTGATCTCCCCGAGAGTGTCCAGTGCCCTGAAGTCTGTGAGGATCACGTTGACGACGTTCGTTCCCCCTCCTTCCGGCTCAGCGCGGCTCAGGTACTCATCAGCGAGTGATGGTGCCTGCCGCCCGGCGGCGGCCATCAGGGCGAATGCGCCGGCGAACACCCCCACGCCCAAGGAGATCGCGATCCGCACCACTCTGCGGATACGTGACTGGACCACCTCGAACCTGCGGGGAAGGACCCGCAACACCAGGATGAACAGCGTGAGGACGAGGGTCTCGATGAGGAGTTGTGTCAGCGCGAGGTCTGGTGCGCCCTGAATGACGAAGAGCACGGCTACCCCGTAGCCGACCGCTCCCAGGAACAGAACCGCCGCCAACCTCCGGCTCGCGGCGATGGCGGCGAGCGCGGCCACGACGACCAGCGCTGCGGTAACCGCCTGGACGGGTGACTCGGCGAACGTGAATGCCGGTGGCGGGAGCCAATTCCTGACGATCAGGATGCCCGGAGCTGTCACCGTCACCACCATGATCACGCCCAAATACACCGGCAGGGAGCCTCCCTGGACCACCGCCGTGACCCGGTCGGCGAACCGGTTGATCCCGGCGAGAGTCGATGCATAGACATGAGTGGCATCGGGCGCTCGGCTGGTGATCCGCCGGAGCCCTTGCAGCGGCCACCGCCACACCATCCATCCCGCGGCGATGGCCAGGGCGGACAAGCCGAGCGGGACGCCGAACCCATGCCAGGCGGCGAGGTGGTACTGCGTCGCCACCGGGTCGACGGATCCCGCCGCCGAGACGACCATGTCGTCGACCAGCGCCGGGGCCAGTCCTGCTACCACCGTGACCACCACCAGGACGATCGGAGCGATCAAGAACGTGGGACGAGGGGGTGAGATCAAGACGTCGCCCGGCTGGTCGGTCTGGCTCTCGGGCTTACCCATGAACCCACCCGACAGAAAGCGCAACCCGTAGGCGACCGTCAACGCCGACCCGGCGACCACACCCAGGGTGGCCCACCCGAGGCGCTCGTGAACCAGACCCTCGAAGGCTGCCTCCTTGCTGACGAATCCCAAGAGGCCAGGCACTCCCATCATCGAGAAGGTGGCGACGATCGCCACCGCGAGCGTCGCCGGCATGATGGTGCCGAGGCCGTTGAGACGCCGGATGTCGCGGGTGTGAGCCTGGTGGTCCACGATTCCGGCCACCATGAACAGCGCGGCTTTGAAAACGGCATGGGCGAGGATCATCGCCACCCCGGCGAACGTGAGCTCGGGAATGCCGACTCCGACCAACACCACGATGAAACCGAGCTGTGAGACGGTCCCCTGAGCCAGGAGCAGCTTCAGGTCGCGCTGGGTCAGGGCTCTCCAACCTCCCACGAGCATGGTGAGGAGCCCCACGACGACGAGGGTGGGGCGCCACCAGGCGACCAGCAACGCGTAGACAGGGGCGAGACGGGCGATCAGATAGATCCCCGCCTTCACCATGGTGGCCGAGTGGAGATAGGCGCTGACGGGGGTGGGTGCGCTCATGGCACCGGGGAGCCAGAAGTGGAAGGGGAACTGCGCCGACTTGGTGAAGGCGCCGAGCAGCACGAGAGCCAGTCCGGCCAATGCCGTCGTCTCGGTAGGAGGATCGGCGAGGAGCTCGGACAGGCTGTACGTCCCACCGGCCTGAGCCATCAGGACGATCCCGCCGAGCATCGCCAATCCCCCCAACCCGGTCACCAGGAGTGCCTGCAGGGCGCCGGTGCGTGCCGCGGCGCTCTCGTCATCGAATCCGATCAACAGGTAGGAAGTGATGGACGTGAGCTCCCAGAAGATGAAGAGGAGGAGGAAGTTGTTCGCCACCACCAGCCCGAACATCGAGGCGGCGAAGGTCACCAGGTAGGCCGCAAACCGACCCAGATCTGGACGCGGAGCGAAGTAGCGCCACGCGTAGACGAATATCATAAATCCGATCCCGCCAATCAGCGCCGTCATCAGACTGCCGAGACCATCGAGTCGGAAGTCGAGGTCCAGGCCCAGGACGGGGAGCCAGGACAGCACCTCGGTCACGACGTCCTCACCACCCGACCTGGTGGCGCCGAGCCAGGCGATCATGGCAGCGGGAGCCAGGGCGCCGAGCAGGAAGACCCTCGTGCCCAGACGTCTGCCCAACGCTCCGCAGACAGCGGCCACGAGGGCACAGAAGAGGAGTACGGATATCACTGCAGCCGTTAGCTCACCGGGTCGACTCGCCGTCGGGTGATCCCTCGCGAGGTTGCGCCCCCTCCCGGACTCCCCTGGCTCTCGAATTTTCGACACGCCCTGGCTGCATCATCAACCTCGGAGGTTATTCAGACAGCACCCTGCCCGAAGCCGGCCTGGCGACCACGGAGCGGCACCACTCTCCGTACCGTGCTCATCGAGTCGCACCATACCGGAACCCGGGGCGACGGAAGTCGGCGCTGCGAACGACCCGTTCTCTGGAGGGTCGCAGCCATGCCGTGCTCGGCGAAATGCGCTAGAACCGAGGTTGATGACGCGATGTGTGGCTCTGTTGAGAGGAATCGGGCCCGGCAACCCGAACATGCGAAACGAGCACCTGCGCCGGGTCTGCGAAGACATCGGTCTGGGCAACGTGAGCACGGTGATCTCGAGCGGGAACGTCGTCTTCGACACCGACAGCGACGATCTCGCCGCGCTGGAGACGACCCTGGAGAGAGCTTGGCCAGAAGAGCTCGGCTTCGAGAGCACCACCATCGTCCGAACCGCCGAGGACCTCGAGCGGTTGACGGCCCTCGAGCCTTTCGGCGGTCTCGAGCATGGGAAGGAGACCTACTTGCTGGTGACTTTCGCCAAGCGCCCCCTCACCATCGACCTCGCCCTCCCCCATCAGCCCGATGACCCATCGTTCCGATTGGTGGGGGCCACCGACCGCGAGTTGTTCTCCGTCACCGACACCACCGCGACCCGAACCCCGAACGTCATGGGTTGGATCGAAGACCTCTTCGGCAAGGATCTCACCTCCAGGACCTGGCTCACCGTGAGCCGGATCTTGAAGAAGATGGGCTGATACCTCAGACCGCGCCAGCCGCCTGGAGGTGACCTTCCATTGCTGCCACAAAGGCGTCGATGTTCTCGATGTGATGGTCGTGCCCGCCTGCGAATTCGGCGACCCGGGCGTTGGGCAGATAATCGCCGAGGGTCGACCGGTCTCCGCTCCCAGGGCTCGGTGACAGTGCCCTTGGTGATGAGGGTTGGGCTCCAGACCCCAGGGATCGTCGCGCGCCAGTCCCGGGCCTCGACGAAAGCGCATGTTCCCTTCACGGAAATAGCCATTTCGGTGCGTCCTGGGTTTGAGCCAGAACGTGATCCCGGCGGCCCCCCGACCGCATCGGGTGAACACCCCATTTCGAAAGACACCGGAATCTGGTTCAATGCGCGTCCGGCCAACCATCGGTATACGTTCTGGGCATAGCGTCTTCAGAGGATCGTCTCCGGCTGGCAGAGATCATGGGCTCGCTGTCCCTGGCCACCGATCTCGCCACCGGACAGCCGCTGGGGCACGGGCTGAGGACCTGTCTCCTGGCCGTCGACCTCGCCTCTGTCATGGGACTCGACGACGAGACCGTCCGCACCGTCCATCACGTCTCTTTGCTTCGCTTCCTCGGCTGCACGGCCGACTCGGCCGAAATGGCAGCGTCGTTCGGGGGCAACGACCAGCAGGCGAACGCCAGCTTCGCTCCCGCCATCAACGGGACGGTCTTCGAGATGATGCGTGCCGGTTGGCAGGCGGTCGATCCTGGTCTTCCCCCATGGCGAAGGGCCAAGCTGTTCGGGACCGCGATGGCGGACACCAGTGCCACGGCGGAGAGCCTCGCCGCCCACTGTGAGGTTGCTTCGATGCTCGCCGCCCGGCTCGGTCTCGGAGGCGATGTGCTGGCGTCTCTGGAGACCACCTACGAGCGCTGGGACGGGAAGGGCTATCCCGCGGGAGTGGAAGGTGAGGAGATCCCGATCGCACCGCGCATCGCCGTGGTCGCCGAGGACGTCGACCTGTTCGTCCGGTCGGGTGAGGATGTGAGAGCAATCCTGCAGAGACGTCGCGGCAAGTCCTACGACCCGACCGTGGTCGATGCCCTCGACGAGATCGACGACTGGTCCAAGGAAGCGGATTGGCAGCGAATCATCGAGGCCGAGCCCAAACCGCCGACCATGGTCTCCGACCTAGACACCGCGCTCAGGGTCCTGGCCGACTTCGTCGACCTCAAGTCTCCATGGACGCGAGGCCATTCCAGCAAACTCGCGGATCTGGCTGAGGGTGCGGCGCGTGATGCCTCGCTCTCGGGCGACGAGGCGTTGGAATTGCGTCGAGCGGGATTGGTCCACGACCTGGGCCGGGTGGGTGTCGAGAACGGTGTCTGGGACAAGGAGAGCCCACTGTCCATCGACGATTCGGAGAAGGTCAGGCTCCATCCCTATCTGACCCATCGAATCCTCACCCGATGTCGCGGTCTCGCCGGGCTCGCAGACCTGGCGTCGAGCCACCACGAGCGGCTCGACGGATCCGGTTACCACCGACAGTCGATGTCGGAGGAGTTGACGTTCTCGGCCCGGATCCTCGCTGCGGCCTACGTGCTCGCCGCCCTCACCTCGGCACGCCCTCATCGGGAACGGCTCGATCTGGGCGACGCGACCACCGTGATGCGTGAGGAAGTCGACTCGGGGTTGCTGGACAAACGGGCGGTGGAATGTGTCGTGGCTGCGGCGGGGGGAGAGAGGCTTCCGGTCGCCCCGAACCCCGATGGGTTGAGCGAACGTGAGATAGAGGTGCTCGAGCTCCTGTCCGGAGGGCTGACCAACCGGGAGATGGCCGATCGGCTCTTCATCTCACCGAAGACGGTTGGGCGCCATGTCGAGAACATCTACACCAAGATCGGAGTCTCCAGCCGCGCCGCGGCCGCCGTGTACGCGATGGAACACCGTCTCCTCGATTGATCTCTCGCCTGGTGTCTCATCACCGGGACGCAGCACGGGTCGGACACCGCGAATGGTGCTATCAGGGCACCTTGACCCGAGGCGTTGGGTAATTTGCACTATCTCGATAGTGGAATTTATCGTGCGCGCCCGTTGCGCTCATATGAAAGGAAGAGCATGTGAAACGGTTCGCCACGATCCTCACTTCGATGGCGATGCTGGCGGCTTGCAGTGGGGGCGGAGGACCCGAGAGCACACCCGCCGGGCCCTCCGACACCACGACGGCGCCGGTACAGGAGACCACCCAAGCTCAGACCGGGCCCCTGATCCTGTACTCGGGTCGAAACGAGAACTTCGTCGAGCCCGCCATAGCTGCATTCACCACCGCCACCGGCATCGAAGTCGAAGTCCGGTATGCGGGCACCGGAGAATTGGCCACCACGATTCTCGCCGAAGGCGAGGACACTCCTGCCGATGTGTTCTGGGCTCAAGACCCGGCGTTCATCGGTGGCATCGCCAAGGAAGGTCTGCTCGGCGAGCTCCCCGGCGACATCACCAGCCTGGTTGTGGACCGTTTCCGCGATGCCGACAACCGATGGGTCGGTATAACCGGGCGAAGCCGGGTATTCGTCTACAACACCGACCTGGTCGACGAAGCGGAGCTGCCGGCAACGGTGTGGGACCTGGTCGAGCCCGAATGGAACGGCCGCTTCGGCGTGGCTCCCACCAATGGATCGTTCGTGGCGTTCGTCACGGGAATGCTGCTCGCCGAGGGCGAGGAGACGACCCGGGAGTGGCTCGAGGGCATCGCGGCGAACAACCCGGTGATCTTCGAGGGCAACGGGCCCATCGTCGACGCCACCGTCGCCGGCGATCTCCCCGGGGGGCTGGTCAACCACTATTACCTGCTCCAACGCATCGCCGAACTGGGCGACGTACCCGCCTCCAATCACTATTTCGGTGACGGGGACCCTGCCAGCATGGTGATGGCCACCGGTGCGGGGATCCTCGCGGTCTCGGACCAGCCGGAGGCGGCGGCCGACCTGATCCGGCACCTGCTCTCGGCCGAGAGCCAGGAGCACTTCCTCGGCCTCTTCGAGTATCCACTCATCGAGGGAGGGGGCACCCCTGAGGGCCAACCCGACCTCGATGCTCTCCCGGTCTTCGACATCAGTCTGACCGACACCGCCGACACGCTCGAACCTGCCCTCAACATGATCTCGGAATCCGGATTGAACTAATGGCCGCCCCATGAACCGATGACCGCGATAGCCCCTCCTCGGGGCACCGAGCGCAAGCCCTCTCCCGCCAGACGGGAGAGGGCTCCGCTCGCGTTGTGGGTCCTCGGCCTGGTCGCGGTGGTCCCGGCCGTCTCGCCGATCGTCTATCTCCTTTGGACGGTGTTGCGCGCCGGCGTGACCGACACCAGCGGGATCCCGCCCAGCCGACTGTGGTCGCTCTTTCTCTCGACGGCGGTGTTGGTGGCGGCGGTAACCGTCACCACCGCGCTCCTGGGCACCGCCACCGCCTGGCTGACCACCCGGACCGACCTCGCCGGCCGGAGGATGTGGTCGACGTTGGTGACGTTGCCCCTGGTCATCCCGTCATACGTCGGCGCCCTAGCCATGCTGGGTACGTCGGGCAACAGTGGCCTGATCACCGAGGCGTTGCGTGCCGTCGGTCTCCCCGGCCTGCCCGTCTTCGCCGGCTTTTGGGCCACCTGGGGAGCCCTGAGCCTGTGGAACTTCTCCTACGTCCACCTTCTCGGAGTTCCCGCCATCCGTCGTATGGATCCCTCTCTCGAGGAGGCGGCTCGGAGCTTGGGCTCGTCACGGTGGAAGACCCTGCGCACCGTGGTTCTCCCCCAACTGCGCCCGGCGCTCCTCAGTGGCTCGCTGCTCGTCTCTCTCTACGTCCTGTCCGACTTCGGAGCCGTGTCCCTGCTCAGGTACGAGACCTTCACCCGCGCCATCTATGCCCAGTTCCGCGGGCGACTCGACGTGACGCCGGCGATGTTCCTCTCCGGGGTCCTGATCCTGGTCGCCCTGGCCCTGGTGTGGGCCGAGCAGCGGGTTCGGGGACGGGCCGCCTTGGCGGCGACCCGGCCCACCCGGGCCCCCGAAACGGTGCGGCTGCACGGCTTCACCCGAGTGGCCGCCTACGCCTTCCTCGCCATGGTCGTGGTGGGTGCGCTGGTCCTGCCCCTCCTCACCCTGGCCTGGTGGACTGTCCGCGGAATCTCATTGGGCAGTCCGGTCGACTCGGTGATCGCCGAGTTGGTGCGATCGACATCGGTGGCAGGGGGTGCCGCGGTGGTGACCATCCTCGCCGCCATCCCGCTCGCCATCCTCACCGTTCGCCACGCCAACCGCAGGACCCGGCTCCTCGAATCGGTCACATGGTCGACGTACTCGCTTCCGCACCTGGCGGTTGGGCTCGGGTTCCTGATCGTCGCCCTCCGCTTCGTGCCGCCCCTGTACCAAACCGTCCCCCTACTACTCATCGCCTATGTGGCGATGTTCCTCCCCCAGGCGCTCTCCGCCGCCCAGATCGGTCTCCGACAGATCGGCAGCAGCCTCGAGGAGGCGAGTCGCGGTCTGGGAGCAGGTGCATTGGGGACCCTCCGGCACATAACGCTCCCCCTGCTATGGCCTTCGCTGCTGGCCGGAGGGGCCCTGGTCTTCTTGACCGTCATGAAAGAGCTACCGGCGACTCTCCTGCTCCGACCCACCGGATTCGAGACTTTGGCGGTGCGGATCTGGAGTGCATCGTCCGAGCTCTTCTACACTCAGGCGAGTGTGGCCGCGTTGGTGCTCGTCGCCGTCTCGGCCGTGCCCCTGTATGTCCTCGTCGTTCGCGACCTGCACGATTGACCATGTCCGACGGATACACACTCGCCATCAGAGCACGCCACGTCGACCGACGCTTCGGCGACGTGATGGCACTCGACGGTTTCAATCTGGACGTCCATGCCGGCCACGTGATGACTCTGCTGGGACCTTCCGGCTCGGGAAAGACGACTGCACTGCGTTTGATCGCCGGCTTCGACAGGCCGGATAAGGGCTCGATCGAGGTCGGTGGTGACATGGTCGCCGATGAGACCACGTTCGTTCCGCCGGAGAAGCGTCGGGTCGGGATGGTCTTCCAGGACTACGCCCTCTTCCCCCATCTCACAGTGGCCCGGAACGTCGGCTACGGCGTGGGGAGAGACGTCCGCAAACGTCGCGTGGGCGAGACACTCGAGCTCGTCGGGCTGAGCGGCAAGGAGCATCGTCTCCCCAACGAGCTCTCCGGCGGCGAGCAGCAGCGAGTGGCCCTCGCCCGCGCTCTGGCCCCCGAGCCGAGCGTCATCCTCCTCGACGAGCCGTTCTCCAATCTCGATGCCTCCCTGCGGGCTCGGGTACGCACGGAGGTCGCCGACATACTCCGCACCGCCGGCACCACGGCCGTGTTCGTCACCCACGACCAGGAGGAGGCCTTGTCCACCAGCGACTTCGTCGCGGTGATGAGAGCGGGACAGGTCGTCCAGGCGGCGCGCCCTGGCGATCTGTATCACGACCCCATCGACGAATGGGTCGCCGGTTTCCTCGGTGACGCCGACTTCTTCGCCGGTCATGCCGTGTCCGGGCGGGTCACCACACCGGTGGGCGTGTTTCCCACCGATCTCGAGGGGTCGGTGCGGGTCATGATCCGCCCAGAGTCCGTCGTTCTCTCACCGAACGAGTCGGGCAGTGCCGTGGTCCGGCAGCGTCAGTTCTTCGGGCACGACCAGTTGGTCACGGTGACCCTGAAAGAGGGTCACCAGATTCGCGCCCGTCTCGGCCCTACGCCCTACCTCGAGCCCGGCGACCCGGTTTCGGTGTCGGTCCAGCGCGCCACGGCCTTCCCGGCGCCGCGGGGCGTGGCCGTCCAATGATCATCCTGGGGCTCTCGACGCTCTCACCACCAGTTCACCACTCGGCGATGGAACGGACCCGTACCAGCCACCGTTTCTCGTCGACCGGAGCCGGGTAGGTTCGTAGACATGTTCGGGCGCAATTCGTGGGCGATCGGGAGACTCGGCGGCATCGAGATCCGAATCGATCCTTCGTGGAGCTTCATCGCCTTCCTCATCGCCTACTCGTTCTTCCTGGCCATCCAGTTCCGCTTCGACGGAATGGGAACTGCGGAGAAGGTGATCCTCTCCGCCGGCATGGCGCTCATTTTCTTCGCCAGCGTCCTGCTCCATGAGTTGGCGCACAGCTGGGTCGCGGTGGCGCGCGGTGTCGAGGTCGAGAACATCACCCTGTTCCTCTTCGGCGGCGCCACGAAGGCCGACCTCGAGACCAAGGAGCCGACCGACGAGTTCGTCATCGCCGTGGTGGGGCCGCTCACCAGCGTCGCCTTGGCCGCCGGGTTCTGGCTGGTAGCGCTGGCGTTCGGGCCGGGAACGGTCGGCGGATTCGTCGCCGGGCATCTCGGCTGGATCAACCTCGCACTGGGCGTCTTCAACATGGTTCCCGGCTTCCCCCTCGACGGTGGTCGGGTGTTGCGCTCCATTGTGTGGCGACGCTCTGGAGACCTCGTTGGCGCCACACGCGTGGCCGCACGCGGCGGACAGTTCGTCGGATACGGCCTCATTGGTCTCGGCGTCCTCCAGATCCTCTTTCTCGGCGCTCTCGTCGGGGGTCTCTGGTTCATCGCGATCGGCTGGTTCCTGTCCCAGGCCGCGCAAGCTTCATTCCTACAGCTCCAGATGCGCCGTGTCCTCGCCGAGGTCCCCGCCTCGAGGATCATGACCGGCGGAATCGTCGAGATACCCGGCCATCTCTCCATTCGTCAAGCCGTGGACGACTATTTCATGAGCCATGACTTCAACGCCTTCCCGGTCAGGGACGGCGAACGCACCGTGGGCATCCTGACCATGAACGCAATCCGCGCCATCCCCCAGGAGGAGTGGCACGAGAGGACGGTCCGCGCCGAAGCCGAGCCTCTCAGTGATTCCTGCACGGTGGGTCCATCCGAGCCTCTCGACGAGGTCGTGGGCAAGTTGATGAGCGGCGACCTTCGCCGGGTGGTAGTCGTCGACCACGGCCAGGTGACCGGGATCATCAGCCCGCGTGACATCAGCCGATGGCTGCAGCGTTCCCAGGAGCTGGGTCTCACCGAGTCCACGAGTCTCTGAGCCGGCCGGCCCTGATGGCGACCTGGGACCAAGTGCACGAGATCGCCGCCACATTGCCCGAGATCGAGCGGCGCGGGAACGAGTGGCGGGTGCGGGGCAAGCTGGTGGCGTGGGAGCGCTTGCTACGGAAGTCCGACCATGAGGCTCTTGGCGAGGAGGCGCCCTCCGGGGACATACTGGCGGTCTGGCTCCCCAGCCTCGAGGCGAAGGAGGCGCTCTTGGCCGATGGGCGCGAGATCTACTTCACCACGCCCCACTTCGACGGCCATCGGAGCGTCTTGATCCGGCTGGAGGAGCTGCCCACGGACGAACTGGAAGAGCTGATGATCGAGGCATGGGTCGACCGGGCCCCCAGGCGGCTCGCCCTACCGTTTCTCGAGAAGCGGGGGTTGAGTAGACCCGGTGAGACCTAGCGGCGGTCCCGATGCGGAGGATCGTCGAAGAGCGGGGCCGTATCCGGGTCCATGACCCGCACGATGCCGCGACCATACGAGCCCAGGGCCTCGCCGACTCCTCCGTAGAAGGTGGGGAAGGCGTAGATCATGTTCACCAGATTCTCCAGGGGCACTCGCTCCTGGATGGCGAGGGCGAGGAACCCGAGGACATCGGTGGCACGCGGGCCAACCACCGAGGCTCCGAGGAGACGGCTCTCTCCCTTGTCGGCCACGAGCTTGATGACTCCCGCATTGCCGGTGGCGTGGAGCCAGCCCCGGAAGGTGGCACGTACGTCTTTCACCGTCACGGTGACCTCGTGCCCGGCGGCACGGGCGTCGGCCTCGGTCATCCCGACGCCACCGACCTCGGGATCGGTGAAGATGGCCCTGGGCATCGCCGTGTAGTCAGCGGGTCGGGGGTTCCCGCCGAGGATGTCCTCGACGGCGATCATCCCCTGGTACTCGGCGACCTGGGTGAGCAGCCCCTTGCCCGTCACATCTCCGACTGCCCACAGTCCTTTGGCGGCCCGCATGTGATCGTCGACTGCCACGAAACCGCGGTCGGTCCGCGCTCCCGCAGCGCTCACACCGACCGAGTCGGCGTCGGCCCTCCGGCCCGTGGCAACCAGCAGACGCTCCGCCGCGACGGAGCTCCCGTCACTGAGCTGCAACGTCACCGAGCTCTCGTCCCCGCTCGCCGTTTCCGCTCGCACACCGAGACGAAGCTCTACTCCGTCCTCGATCAGCGCCTCGGCGACCAGTCGTGAGACCTCGGGCTCCTCTGACCCGAGGAGTCGATCCTCGCCTTCCACGATCGTGACCCGGGCTCCGAATCGAGCGAACACCTGGCCCAACTCGCAGCCGACAGGGCCGCCACCGAGGATGATCAATGTCTCGGGCAGCTGCTCCACCTCGATGGCCTCACGGTTGGTCCAGTAGGGAAGGTCGGAGAGCCCCGGTATCGGGGGAACCATGGGCTTGGAGCCGGTGGCGACGAGGATCCCACGCGAAGCGGTGACTCCGAGCCCGTCCAACTCGACACGGTGCGGCTGTGTCACCTTGGCCCATCCCCGCAGGAACCTGCCCCCCTTGGCCTCGAATCGCTCTACCCCGCCGGCGTCGTTCCAGCCGCCGGTGATCTCGGAGCGAATCCGGGCCGCGATCGTGGACCAGTCCGTCTCGACACTCACCGAGCCGACCAGGCCATGCGCCCTCCTCGCCTCGGTCACCAGGTTGGCCGAGCGGATCATCGACTTGGAGGGCAGGCATGCCCAATAGGGACACTCTCCCCCGATCAGGTTTCCCTCGATGCCGATGACGTCGACTCCCGCCTTGGCCAGCCTCAATGCGGCATCCTCGCCGCTGGTCCCCATTCCGAGCACTATCACTTCACATGTCTGGTCGGTCATACCTTCCTTCAGGCCGCGGTCACCGGGTCGGGAGTGATCCCGAGCTCCTCGAAAATCTTCTCGGCCTTGCGCAGATGCACGACCGCCTCGTCGGACCGGCCCACCGAGTCGAGGGCTTGCCCGTAGGCGTGGTGGGCTCGAGCCAGGTTGGGGAGGCCTCCATAGTCGGCGAACAACTCGATCGCCCGTTCGAAATCGGGACGGGCATTCTCGCCCCGGCCCGCGTCGGCGAATGCGATCGCCCTCCGGAGCCGCACCAGGCCCTCCATGCTACGGCTGCCGGAGGCGACGGCGTTCTCCAGAGGCACGTCGAAGTCCCCGGGCCGGAGGTCGCCGGTTCGTGACCGGGCCATGGCCAGCCAGGCCTGGCCCAGGGCCTCGTAGCCTCCGGCGTCGCAGTACTGGGCCAGCCCCGTGCTCTTCTCCAGGTGGGTGATGGCCGAGTCGACGTCACCCAGGCGGAGCTGCTGATCGGCGAGCTTGAAGTTGCCGGCCAGATTGCAGAAGGTGTTCCCATGCTCCTCGGCGCCCTCGATGCCCCTCCTCGTGTACTCCAAGGCCTCTTCGAGATCTCCCTTATCGGCCGCGATCGAGCCGCGGATGATGTCGGCGTCCGCCACCGTGTTCGGGTCGCCGCTCCTCTCCCCGAGGTCATGTGCCCGGTCGACAGCCGCCATCGCCTCCTCGAAACGGCCCACCTGGGTCAGCGAGTCGGCGAGCATGGCGGCGTTGTAGGACGCTTCACTGAGCCGGCCCACGTCCTCGAGAGCGTCCACCGCGTTCGAGAGTGGCTCGACTGACGCCTCGTATTCATCAGCCGACCGGAAGGCATCGCCCATCATGGCGTGAAGCAATGCGGCCGTACCGGTATCCCTGAGACGTGGGGTCAGGGCATAACCCGTGTCGAGTTGAGCCCGGTACTCGGGATTGGCGTACGACTCTCCCTGTATTCCGCGGGTCCAAATGAGACGCTCGTAGAGCCGGGCCAGCCGGTTCGGGTCGTCGAGATCCTCGGCGATCGGAAGCACACCTTCGATTAGCCCGATCGCCTCCTGGCCAGGGATGAATGCCCGGCCCGCACCGAGACGGCCGAGGACCGCATCGATCAGGTCTCTCGGATCGGAATCGGGGTTGGCCTCCAGGAGCTTCTGGGCTCGGGTGAAGAACCGGGCGGCCTCGACCCGAGCCCCCTGGGCCAGGGCGTGCCGGGCGGCGGTGAAGAAGTAGCGAACCGCCCTGTCGGCAACTCCGGCCTCCGCATAGTGGCGGGCGAGGGACGGGGCAAGCTCCTCGACCCGGTCGGCGTGAACCTTCTCGATCGCGGCAGCGACTTCCCCATGGAGTTGGCGGCGTTCCTTTCGCAACAGGCCCCGATACATGACGTCGTGGATCAGAGCGTGCCGGAAAGAGAACTCCAGGTCGGGATCGATCTCATCGAGCTGGACCATGCCGTGCGACTCGAGACCGGCGAGATGGGGATGGAGGCTGGAACGCTCCTCTTCGGACCGGGTGCCATATACCTCGTCGAAGAGGCGTGAGGTGAAACGACGGCCGATCACCGACGCCACCCGCCCGGCTCGGCGCAGCTCAGGGCCGAGCATGTCGATGCGAGAGACCAGCAGACCTTCGATCGTCTCTGGAACGTCGAGGTCGCCGATGTCGTCGCGTCCGATCCACCGACCATCGCGATGCTCGACGAGATCTCCTTCGATGAGCATCCGCACCACCTCTTCGAGGAAGAACGGGTTGCCCTCCGCCTTGTCGAGCACGAGCCTGCGCAACGTCGGGGGGAGTGACTCGACCTCGAGCAGATTGGACACGAGGTTGCGGCTGTCGACCTCGTCGAGAGGCGCCAGCCGGATCTCGGTGAGAGACTCCGCCAGTTCGCGACGAGCCGTCTCGAGAAGACTCCACCCGGTTGACCCGCGGTCGGGACGCATCACCAGGAGCATGAGCACCGGGTGGGAAGGGACAGCCGACATCAGGTCGGCGATGAGCTCGGTGGAGGAGGCGTCGGCCCAGTGAGCGTCCTCGCACACCAGAACCAGCCGGTTTTTCCTCGCCAAACCGGATACGACGGCGCGGAGACACCTCGAGTACTCGTCCCTCAACGCCTCGGCCGTCGACTGTTCGTCGCCGCCCTCGACTCCGACGAGGCGTTTCAAGGCCAAACCATGCTCGCCCGCCCCGGCCCGCTCCAAGAGGTCGTCGAGGGCTTTGCCGACGACCTCTGGCGACTCGGACGAACCGACTCCGGCGAGTGAGCGAAGCAGCGAACTGGCCAGGTGATGTGGGAGTTCGTCGTCGAATGCGACGCAGGTGCCGACCGCCCAAACCGTGTTTTCAGATCGGCGGGCTCGCTTCCCGACCTCGCGGAGCAGCCGGCTCTTGCCCACCCCCGGCTCCCCCAGCACCGCGGCGACCCGTCCGGTTCCGGCGGCGCTGGCCATAGCCAGTTTCTCCATCGTCGCCAGCTCGTCCTGTCGACCCACCATCGGGCTGGTCAGCCCGGGAAGGCCACGTCGCCGCTGGTCACTCCCGCTGGCACCGGTCACCTGGTAGACCACGACCGATTCCTGGCGACCTTTGAGATCGGTCGGGCCGACCAGTTTCGCCTCGACATCGGAGCCGAGGAGACGCCGGGTCTCGGACGAGATCACGACCGAGCCCGGATCGGCGACCGCCTGGAGCCTGGCGGCCACGTTGAGGGTGTCGCCCAGCGCCGAATAGGTGTTGCGGTGTCCTGCGGTCACGTCACCGACGACCACCAGCCCGGTGTGGATCCCCACCCGCACCTCCAGCACGCCACCATGGGCGCGGGCGCTCCGCATCTCGTCGACGATCGCCAGCCCGGATCTCACCGCGCGATAAGGGTCGTCCTCGTGGGCCACGGGCGCTCCGAACAGGGCGACGAGACCGTCTCCGGCGAATTCGGTGACGGTGCCTCCAAAACGGTCGATCACCTGGCCCATGCTGTCGATCGCTCCGGAGACCATCTCGCTCCAATCCTCGGGATCGAGCGTCTCTGCGATGGAAGTGGAGCCGACGACGTCACAAAACAGGGCGGTGACGACTCGCCGCTCTCCTGCGAGGTTTCCTCCTGGACTGGTCACCAGGGAAAACTACCAACAAGCTCGGATCGACCCCGAACCCAGGGTTGGGAGCCCCGCTCAGCGAAGTCTGGCGCGCCCTGAGTTCGCAGCTTGGAGGCCCATCCGGTGAATCAACAGGTGAATAGTCTCGGATCCATGGGTGATCCCGCTTGCCATCTGTCTTCGGCGTGTCTGACGTGTGGCAGGTTCGTAGAAGATCCCGACGCCTCCGTGTGCCCCCACTGCGGCGAGCCGATCGACGGCACGACGAACCGCTCCGGTTCGGGCCCGGCGTTCTCAGCGAGCCAGGTCAACACGATCCTCCACTGCGCCGACTTCGATGCCACCGTCGGCTTCTACCGCGACCTCCTCGGCCTCGAGGTCACCTTCTCCAACGAGTGGTTCGTGGAGTTCCGTCTCGGCGACAGGACCACGCTGAGCGTCGCCGACGCCTCCCGGACCTCCATCCCGCCGGCAGACGGAAAGGGCATGACCCTGAGCGTGAAGGTGGGGGACCTGGACGACCTGAGAAAGCGACTCACCACCCTCGGGATCGAGACGACCGAGGTTTCGGAGCGGTTCGGTTCGCGCGTTTTCGACATCCACGACCCCGAGGGACACCGCATCGAGTTCTGGTCTGGCTGAGTGCACGGTGAGCTCTCCTCGATTCGCGTATGGTCGAGAGGGATGACATCTCCGCTTCGCCTGGACCCCACGGGCGTGAGTCGGTGCGTCGGAGCCCTCCCATCCGGCCAGAAGTGCTCATGCTCGCCGCGGCCCTCGTGACGACGCAGAGGTTCGCTGTCGATGGGGCGGCGGGGAGCGACCAGCCGACATGGGCCACGGAGCGACTTTGATGGGCGGTCGCCGGCACCGGGTCGTCGAATCGCACGCCATAGCCCGCTCCGCCCTCCGCCTCGGTGGGGTATTCGCCGTGGTGGCAGTCGGATGGCCGTATTCGTCCTCGTGGCCGGCGGCAGTTGGTGGGGGCCCATCCACACGTTTCTGGCAGGTACCGTCCTGTTGGCGATCTCGGGTGCGGCCCAGATGTTCACCAACACCTGGGCATCGGCACCGGCGCCATCCCGAGCTCTCGCCACCTTCCAGCGCTGGGCGGTGGCCGGCGGTGCGGGCCTTGTCCTCGTTGGCGTAGGGGGGAGAATCGACCCGCTGACATGGATCGGGACCGTGGCCGTCGCTGCAGGACTGGTGGCGCTGGTCGTTTCGATCGTTGGCACGATCCGCCGCAGCCTCATCCGCCGCTTCGACCTCTCAGCCCGCTTCTATGTAACAGCCCTCGCGGCCGGAGTCGTCGGAGTGTCCCTCGGGGCTCTCCTGGGAAGCGGATCGACCGAGGTCGTCTCCGTTCGGCTCGTCCACTCCACCTCAACCTCCTCGGGCTGGTGGGGTTGACCATCGTCGGCACCTTGCCCACCTTCCTGCCCACCACCGCGCATCATCGAGCAGTGAGCGGACGGGAGGCGATCGTTGCCTGGTGGCTCGGTCTCGGAGGCGTGGTCGCCATCGCCTCCGGGTTGTGGGCACCGCCGGAGTTGGTCGGATTGGGCAACCTCCTGGTCTCCGCCGCGGCAGTCATGGTTCTCGGAGGCATCCTGGTTCGGCTGTGGCGCAAGGGCGCCGGCCGTCTTCCGTTCGTGCAAGTGAGCGCCGGAGTGACCTGGCTGGCCCTCTGGGCGGCCGTCGACGGGATCGAGATCCTGCAGACCGGGTCGAGCCCGGTCTTCGGAGGATGGGCCGGCGCCGCGGTCGTGGCCGGTGTCGGCCAGGTCCTGGCAGGCTCGCTCGCCAGCATCGTCCCCGTGCTCCTCGGTCCTCCGCTCGGGCCTGCGGAATCGATCCTCACCCGACGACGCTGGGTTCCCCTGGTGCTCGTCAATCTCGGAGGGCTGGCCCTCGTCGCCGGCTGGGAGGTGGTCGCCGTCGGCGCGGTGGGATCGTGGATGGTCGACTTGCTCGCCAGAGTCGCCGGCCTCTTCCGGCAGAATTCCCTCCCCGATGATTGATGCCTCCCGACTCGGGGCACCACCGTCACCGACACCAATCCCCCGGTGACGCCGAGGACACGGGAGACACTCGTGGCGGAGCGGTTGGCCATCATCCCGTGGACCGCGGCGAGGCCGAAGCTGACGAAGGCGAGCACGACCTTCACTGTCAGTATCTGCCAGTAGCTGCCGACGGCCCAGAGCGACGCCGCGGCGTGAGGGCGAGACCGGTACCGAGCAGCACCGGCACGAGAACGAAGCTCCGTGACGGGAGAATCGCATGCAGAGCAGACGCGACCCAATCCGTCCCCGAACGCAATAGGATCGGAAAGAGAGCGACTTCCCAGAGGTGAGATTCGAAATGAGCGGCGTATTCAGCCCGCCACAGCCCTACAACGAGCCAGTGAAGACATATGCCCCGGACACCGCAGAACGCGCATCGCTACAGGAAGAACTGAAGCGACAGGAGCAGCTCACCGTCGAGGCGCCGTGTGTGATCGGAGGAGATGAGGTGCTCACCGGGAATACCTTCGACCGGCACGCCCCCCACCGCCACGACCTGAAGCTGGCCTCCGCTCACGCCGCCGGAGATGAAGAAGTGAAGGCGGCGATAGCGGCGGCCAGACAGGCCAAGCCCGAGTGGGAGACGTTGGCCTGGAATGAACGGGCCTCGATCTTTCTCAAAGCCGCCGAGTTGATCTCGACGACTCGACGCGACCTTATCAACGCCTCCACGATGCTCGGGCAGTCGAAGAACGTGCAACAGGCCGAGATCGACGCCGCTTGTGAGCTGATCGACTTCCTCCGTTTCAACGTCCACTACTACAGCCAGATCATCGGGACTCAACCCGATATCAACCCCTCCGGCGTCTGGAACAAGGTCGAGTACCGACCTCTAGAAGGCTTCGTTCTCGCCTTGACCCCATTCAACTTCACCGCCATCGCCGGCAACCTCCCCACCGCACCGGCGATCGGCGGCAACACCGTGATCTGGAAACCGTCGGAGAAACAGGTGCTGTCTGCTCACTACCTGATGCAGGTCTTCCGGGAAGCCGGCTTGCCGGACGGGGTGATCAACCTGATCCACGGTGACGGGGCACTGGTGAGCCGGGTCTGCTTCGACGATCCCGGCTTCGGCGGGCTCCACTTCACCGGCAACGTCGACGTGTTCCGGGGCCTGTGGAAGGCGATCGGCGACAACGTCGCCACCTACAACGCTTTCCCCCGGGTGGTGGGTGAGACCGGAGGCAAGGACTTCATCGTCGCCCACCCCTCGGCCGACGTGGACTCGTTGACGACGGCGATCGTCCGGGGAGCCTTCGAGTATCAGGGGCAGAAGTGCTCGGCCGCCTCCCGGGCATACGTCGCCTCCAGCGTGTGGTCGAAGTTGCGTGACCCCGTGGTCGCCACCACGTCTTCTCTGGCCATGGGTGACGTGTCCGACTTCTCCAATTTCATGGGCGCCGTCATCGACGAAGCCGCATTTCGTCGACACCAGCAGTGGCTGCAACGCGCCGCCGACGACTCCGATCTGGAGGTGGTGGTCGGCGGTGGTGTGGACGACTCTGAAGGCTGGTTCGTCGAGCCCACCGTCATCGAGACGTCCAATCCCGACCACGAGATCATGTCGACGGAGCTGTTCGGACCCATCATCACCGTGTTCGCCTATGAGGACGACCGCTGGTCGGAGACCCTCGACCTGGTCGACTCCACCTCGCCATTCGCCCTCACCGGAGCCGTCTTCTCCCAGGACCGCTACGCGGTCGACGAGGCGACCACCCGGCTGCGACACGCCGCCGGCAACTTCTACGTCAACGACAAGCCCACCGGCTCGGTGGTGGGACAGCAGCCGTTCGGCGGTGCCCGAGCCTCGGGCACGAATGACAAGGCGGGCTCGTCGCTGAGCCTCCTCCGTTGGCTCAGCATGCGGTCCATCAAGGAGACGATGTCACCTCCGACGGATCACACCTACCCCCACATGGGAGACGAGACCGACCGGAGTTGAGGACGGTTCGGATCGCCCATCTATCGGGTCGGGTCTGTCGAGGTGCTATCAGGATGGGAGCGGAGAACGGCATAGGCAGCTTCCAGTGCCATTTGCACCCGGTTCGAACGGTATCCGTCGTCTCCAGCCCGGACCTTTCCCATCCGCTGCTGAAAGTAGATTCCGGCTCGTTTGACCTCTTCAGGGCCCGACGCCTCGTCCGCGATAGTGCGGGCGGTGGAGTCCACGTCGTTTCCCTCGTCGATCGACCTGCGAGCCGACGTGACCAGACGAGGCTCGGGGCGCGCGGCCGCAAGCGTCCCGGGCCGGTGGGCTGACGCCATATGACCTTTGGTGTTCACGGCTGCCTCCAATCGAAGTAGGTCTCGTCGTAGAGAAACCGGTCTCCCTCATGATCCACGATCTTGGACAACACGAGGGTCCGCTCGCTGGGGCACCCCCGGTCCAGGTGAGCCGAGACAACCTCCGGAAAGTTGGAGAGCAAGCCGGCGATCAGGGAGCGCTCACCTGCTCCCAGACCGCAGCGGTTCGCATCGGTGACCCGCTGAGCCCAGCCGACGATCTCCTCGACGTTGTGGGGCCGGGCCCGGCCCGATTCGAGCTCAACGAGCAGGTCGGTCAGTGCGCCGGTCCCCAGCTTGCAGGGTGGGCATTGGCCACAGGACTCCACGGCGAGGAACCGGGACAACTGGGCGGCGGCATCGAGGACGCAGGCAGTGTCGTCGTATACGATCATGCCTCCCGACCCCATGCCCGAGCCCGCCGCGGCCATCGATCCGTAGTCCAGGGGAGTGTCGAGCAACCGGGCAGGCAGCGGAGCGTTGGATGCACCCGGGAACACCGCCGACACCTTTCTCCCGGCGCCCAAACCTCCCCCGATCCCGTAGACCAGGACCGCCAGAGGAGTCCCGGCTGCCAGCTCCACCACCGTCTCGCGAAGAACGTCACCGCAGACCGTGAAGAGCACGGTCCCCGGCGTGTCTTCGGTGCCGTGCGAGCGAAACCAGTCGGCGCCACGGGCGAGGAGCGGAGGCACGTGCCCCAGCGTCTCGACGTTGTTGACCACGGTCGGGTTGTACTGGTCATCCCAGCCGCTGGTGGCGGCGCCAAGCCCGCTTGTCTCGGCTACGTAGAGACCCACCACATAGGGAGGCAGCCATCGCGGCAACGGCTGGCGACCCTCGATCGCCTCCAGCAAACCCTTCTCCTCCCCGAGGAGGTAGTCGTCGGGCCCGGTGACCAAACGGATCGGAATCTCGCCGAGGAGCCCGGCATCGTCCATCTCGCCGGCAGCGGACTCCAGCCGCTCGACCTCGACTGCGTACTTCTGCTTGATGCCCACGTAGGCCTCTTCGGCACCGATGGCGAAGGCGGCGATCGCCAATCCCTCCAGGACCTGATACGGGTTGGCACGAATGAGGGTCCGGTCCTTGAAGGTGCCGGGCTCTCCCTCGGCGGCGTTGCACACCACGAACCGGCGTTGGTCGGAGTTGGCCGACGCAACGCCGGACCACTTGATGCCGGTCGGGAACCCGGCTCCGCCTCTTCCACGCAGGCGGGCTTCCGTCACCATCTCGATGGTCGCCTCTGGCCCGATCCTGAGCGCCTCGGCGATCCCGTCTCCGCCACCTCTCGCCCGGTAGTCGTCCAGGTTCTCGAAGGGCGACTCTGACAGCAGATATCCGGCTTCGGTCATGGGTCCCACGCTTCGTCGACGCTAGTGCTCTGGCCACTGAGGTTGGCGAGCTCCCTGCTCGCCAGAGCGCAGTGGGCTGGTTGAGTCAGCTCGTTCTCTGAGCCGAGGCGCCCGCCCCGGCCCCAGTCCTGGCTCGGCGAATCAGCTTGTGCGCCTCCATGGCGACCAGGATCGAGAGGGCGACGATGACGATGCGGAGCCAGGCGGCCGGCTCGATGGGCTCGACGCGCAGGAGAAACTGGGTTGGCGGGAAGTACAACGCCGCGATGTGAATCCCCAGGGCGGCGGTGGTCGATGCGAGCAACAGCTTGTTGGAGAAGGGGTTGACCCGGAATACCGACTCGGTCTCAGATCGGGCGTTGCCGGCCTGAAAGACCTGATAGACGACCATCGTGGTCAGGGCAACCGTCTGAGCGCGGGTCAATGAGCCGGTGAGATCCAGCTCCCACCGGAACGTGACGAGAGCCCCCGCGGCCATCACCAGGCCGGCCACGACCACTCTCTCCCACATCCGCCGGTCGAGCACACCCCCACCGCGGGGTCGCGGCCGTCTTCGCAACACATCTCTCTCCGCCGGCTCGAATGCCAGGGCGATGTCCTGGAGGCCGTTGGTGACCAGATTCAGCCAGAGGAGTTGCGCGGGGAGGAACACGAGTGGCCACTGCAGCCAAACCGCGGTGAGGATCGCAGCGATCTCGGCAGCTCCGGTGGAGACCAGGAAGAACGTAACCTTGCGGATGTTGTCGAAGGTGACCCGACCTTCCTCGACGGCAGCGACGATGGTGACGAAGTTGTCGTCTGCCAACACCATGTCGGAGGCCTCCCGCGCCACGTCGGTCCCCTTCTCCCCCATGGCCACTCCGATCTCGGCTGCTTTCAGAGCCGGAGCGTCGTTGACCCCGTCTCCGGTGACCGCCACCACCTCCCCCTGAGCCTTGAACAGGTTGACGATGCGCAGCTTGTCCTCCGGGGAGACACGGGCGAACACAGATGTGCCGACGAGCCGTCGGGTCAACTCCTCGTCGTCCATCATCCCCATCTCGGCACCGGTGAGGACACCCCCGCCAGACCAGCCGATGCCGAGTTGGCGCGCGATGGTCTCCGCGGTCAGGGCATGATCACCGGTGATCATCACAACGCGGATTCCCGCCTCCTGGCACGCCGCTACCGCCTCTCTGACCCCCTGCCTCGGTGGATCGATCATTCCCTGGAGGCCGACCAGGGTCAGGTTTCCCGGCTCGCTGAAACTCCCCGGCTCGGACAGCTCGTTGGGGAGCTCCCGGTAGGCGAAAGCGAGAACTCGATGACCACGACCGGCGAGATTCGCCGCCGCTTCGTTGACGAACCGGGGGTCGAGTGGGATGGGCCCGTCTTCGCCCATCATCTCCGAGCACATCGAGATGATCCGCTCTGGGGCACCCTTGACGAAAACGCGATGACCTGAGGACGATGACCGGACACTCGCCGAGTACTGACGCTCCGGTTCGAAGGGGATCTCTGCAAAGACGGGGTTGGCCGTCCTGGTGGCTCGAGGCTCGACGCCGCCGCTCATCGCCGAGAACAGCAAGGCCACCTCGGTGGGATCCCCCGACACCACCATCTCCCCGGCCCGGGTGTAGACATCTGCCTCGTTGGTCAGCACACCGGTGAGCAGATTGAGTCGCAGAACTCGATTCTCCTCCACGGAGACCGGCAAACCGTTTTCTGTGAATTGGGACTGGCCGTCGCCGCCGAGCTGGAAGCTGCTCTCGGGGGTCCAAACTTCCTGAACCGACATGCGGTTCATGGTGAGGGTCCCCGTCTTGTCCGACCCGATCACGGTGGTACTGCCCAGAGTCTCCACGGCAGGGAGACGGCGAACGATCGCCTTACGCTTCGCCATCCTGCTCACCCCCACCGTCAGGGTTATCGTCACCGCCACCGGCAGGCCCTCGGGGACCGCGGACACCGCCACCGCCACCGCCACGAGGAATATCTCCTGGAGCGGGATGTCCAAGATCAGCCCGCTGACGAACACGACCACCGCGGCGACACCCACCGCGGCTCCGATGATCCGGGCGAAGCGGTCCATGCGACGCTGCAGCGGTGTCTCGGTGACTCCCTCGGCCCTCACCAACCCGGCGATCGAGCCCAACTCGGTGGAGTTGGCGGTAGCCACCACGACGCCCGCACCGCGGCCGGAGGTGACGACGGCGCCGGTGTACGCCATCGACGATCGGTCGGGCAGCAAAGCGTCGGCCGGCACGGGCTCGACACCCTTCGACACCGGCACGGACTCACCGGTGAGCAGCGACTCGTCGATACGAAGCGCCGATGTCGAGACCAACCGGAGATCGGCCGGAACCCTGACCCCGGACTCCAACAGCACGACGTCACCAACCACGAGCTCCCGGCTGTCTATCTCCTGGTCCTGCCCGTCTCGAATCACCCGGGCCACGGGGACCACCAGCTGCATGAGCGCCCGTACCGCCCCCTCCGCCTTGCGCTCCTGGAAGAAACCGATCACGGCATTGAGCAGGAGCACCACTCCGATCACCACCGAGTCCAGGTACTCGGCGAGCAGGAGGGTCACCGCCATGGCCGCCAGGAGGATGAAGATCAGCGGGCTGCGAAATTGCCGGACGAACACCACCAGAGCCGAAGGCGGAGGCTCCTCCTCCAGACGGTTGGGCCCATGCACGCTCAAACGCGCCGTCGCCTCCGGGGAGCTCAACCCACGAGCTCCGGTCCTGAGGCGATCCTCGACCTCCGAGACCTCCAAGGTATGCCATGACTCGTCGGGTAATCCAGAACCGCCTGGACCTGGCTCGGTCAGGGGTTGCCCATCCACCGCGCCATTTCTAGCAGGCGCTCTCCCATCCCCGGATCGGTCTGATCAACCGGTCTCAGGGACCGGGAGGCTGGATGGAACGAACGATTCGATGGGTGAGGTAGGTCACCTGCTTGAGCACATCG
This sequence comes from Acidimicrobiia bacterium, assembly GCA_035513335.1. Taxonomy (GTDB): domain Bacteria; phylum Actinomycetota; class Acidimicrobiia; order Spongiisociales; family ZC4RG35; genus JANQRA01. Next base: position 44,636 of record DATKCE010000006.1, on the reverse strand, counting down.
ATGATGTCGGACTCGATGGCGTACATGATCCGACGGTCCTGGCGGTATGGGGATATGCGGCCCGCCTGGCGGGTGCGCATCTCGGCCAGCTGACCACTGATCTCGCCCTGTCGGGCAAGCACCCGCTGCGCGGCATCAGGGTCTCCGCCGACCACGGCATCGAGTGCGTCCTCCAAGTGCTCCGTCACGGCAGCGAATGCCGACTCGAGCAGCTGACGTGTGGAGTCTGCAGGCTCGACGCCGATGTCGAGCCGACGCGTCCCGAGAGCCACCAGATTGGTCTCGACGAGGTCGGCGATGCTCTCCAGGCCGTTGCACGTCTCCAGCAGGGCGAGGACCCTACGACCATCCTCCTCGGGCAGCGGTTCCTCGGTCAACTCGGCGAGATATCGGATGATGTGGTCATAGAGCAGGTCCACATCGCTGTCGGAATCCCTGAGACGTCGCAGCACGCTTCGTTGCCCTGCGAGCACGGCTTCGGGGGCGTGACGGAGCATCGCCAAGACCAGACTTCCCAGGCGGCCCGTCTCCCGGGCTACCGCGCTCAGCGCGATCCGGGGTCTCGAGGAGCTCGGAGTCCAGGAACACGGGATCCGACACCGCCTGTTCGACCCTGTCGGCAACCAGTCGATGAAGGAGACGACCCAGTGGCACGAGGAACCATATGAACACGACGACGGTGGCCACGTTGAAGATCGTGTGGGCGTTCGCCAGCTGACGGGGCACTTCGGCTGCCAGACGCTGCATTCCGCGGAGGTCGGAGTGCGATGGGGAGACAGCCACGGCCAGTGCGGCGAGCGGAGCCAGCAAGGCGAGCCAAACCACACCCGCGGCCACGTTGAACATGACGTGAGCCATGGCCGGTCGCTTCGAGTCCGGGGTCCGGCCCAACGAAGCGAGAACCGCCGTGACCGAGGACCCGATGTTGGCTCCGATGACCACGGCGATGCCCGCCTCGAGGGTGAGTAAGCCCTGGGCGGCAAGGACGATGGTCAGAACCGTCGTGGCGGAGGACGATTGAACCAATGCGGTGAAGATCGCCCCGACGAGCGCCCCCACCGCGGGGTTGGAGAGGCCGGCGAACGAGGTCGACGACCTCAGGTAGCTCTCGGAGCGGTTCCATCGCGGTGCCCATCGCCCCCATGCCGAGGACACCAGTCCGAGGCTGAGGACTGCTTTGCCCCAACCCTGCGAACGTTCGCTTCTGGCCAATGTCATGGTGGCAAAGCCGACCGCGACGATGCCCAGTGCCCACTCCACCACGTCGAAGGCGACGATTTGGGCGGTGATGGTCGTACCGACGTTGGATCCGAGAATGACACCAAGGGAGCCGACGAGTGTCATCACCCGGCGGCGACGAATCCCACGACGAGCACCGTGACTGCCGAAGAGGACTGCATGACCGCGGTGGCGGCCATTCCCACGCCGACTCCGAGCCAACGGTTGGCGCTGACCCGTCCCAGAAGGGCGCGGAGACGGTCGCCGGCGACTTCCCGCAGGACAGATGTGAGCTGATCGAGTCCGAATAGGAGGAGAGCCACGCCGCCGGCGAGCCCTACTGCCACCATCACCCAGGACGGACCGTCAGCAGGAGCCGCACCGGCTTGCTGTAGGGCCGCCGGTGAGAATGCAGGCAGAGCCAACCCCATCTGTGAGGCGAGGCTTCCGCCGCATCAGGTGACTTCTACCGGCGCATCCTGGAGAACCCGCAATACTGTGGTTGGACATGACACACGTCGAGACGTATTGGGACGTGGTGGAGTCATCCCAGCATCTCAACCTGCCTGAGAGACGTTGACCGATATGGCTCGAGGGAATTCGGAGACGTCGACAGGCGCGGACCAACTCGTAGAAGCCGTCGTGGCACGCATCAGAGATCATCCGGATGATCGCTCGGACCTGGTTTCCCTATTCACCAGAAGCTATCTGAGGCGGCTGCCGCCGCATCCAACCGTGTCGGTCGACGACCTCCACGAGGAGGTCACCGGTCTCTACGACTTCATCGAGACTCGCACGACTCCGATTGCGGTACGGGCCTTCAACCCTCCCGAGGACCATCCAAGGGGCGAGTCTTCCGGAACCGTGGTCGAGGTTCACGTCGACGACAGCCCCTTCCTCGTCGATTCCATCGGCGGCGAACTCCAGGCGCGCGGCCTCGAGGTGGCTCGCGTGCTCCACCCCGTCCTCGGAATCCAACGTGACGATGGCGGTCGAATCATCGATATCCGGGCGGCACGTGCCTCCGATCTCCGGGAGTCGATACAACATTGGGTGCTCGATCGTCGTCTTTCCGACGCCGATCTCTCCGATCTGCAGACAAAGTTGGTGCAAGTGCTCTCCGACGTGCAGGCCGCTGTCGGCGACTTCGACCGCATGGTCGGAATGCTCCCTCGAATGATCGAATTGGTCAGACGTGGTCGAGGCAATTATCCGCCGGGAGAGATCGACGAGGCGGTCGCATTCCTCGAGTGGCTCCGAGAGGACAACTTCGTCTTCTTGGGATACCGCGAGTACGAGGTTCTCGAGGTCCCGGAGGGAAGTGCCATCCGATCGGTCGCCGAATCGGGCCTGGGGATCCTCTCCGACTCCGCGACGTCGAAGGCCGCCTCACCCACCCTGCTCTCGTCCCTTCCGCCGCCACTCGCCGCCAGATACCAGGGCGGTGACCTGCTCGTCATCTCCAAGACCAACCAGATGGCGACGGTCCACCGAAGGGCTCGGATGGACTACGTCGGCGTACGCATCGTGGCACCGGACGGTCGGACGGTTGGCGAGGCCCGGTTGATCGGCCTGTTCACGTCGAAGGCCTACATGGAGAGGTCCGCACGCACCCCGGTCCTTCGCCGCAAGCTCGACGAGTTGGCCGAGATGGAGGATCTCATCGAAGGGTCTCACGACCACAAAGAGATTGTCTCCTTGTTCGAGAGCTTCCCCAAAGACGACCTATTCGGTGTGCCGGTGGAAGACCTGCGACCGCTGCTGATGGGGCTCCTCGACCTTCGGGAGCGGGCGAGGGTGAAGTTGTTCATGAGGCGAGATCTGCTCGACCGCAGCGCCAGGCTGTTGGTTGCCATCCCGTCGGACCGTTACTCGACGATGCTCGCCAAGCGTCTCGAGGACCTCTTCCTGGAGCGATTCAGCGGGAAGTCGGTGGACTTCAACCTGACTCTCGAAGCGGGCGATCTCGCCTACCTCCACTACAAAGTCTGGGTCGAGGAGGGCCAGGTCCCCGAGGTCGCATACGACGAGCTCGAGGCCGAGGTTCGGGAGATCACCCGCTCTTGGGGCGAACGCCTCACCGAAGTGCTGTCGGAACGTCATGGTCTGACCAAGGCCCGTGAGATGGTCCATCACTGGGGGTCCCGGTTCCCCGCCTACTACACCTCTTCTACCGAGTTGGCGGTTGCTGTCGGTGACATCGAGCGACTCGAGGAGATGACCGTTGCAGATCGACCCTTCATCGTTGGAGTCCAGAACGAGTCGATAGACTACCCCAGACTCACCCGCGTCACTCTCTACGGCCAGGGAAAGAGAGACCTGAGCGCGCTCATGCCGGCGCTGGAGGACATGGGTCTCCGGGTCGTCGAGGAGGTCCCCACCAGGCTCTTGGGTGAAGAGGAGGTCTTCGTCCATGACTTCGGTGTCCTCGGCCCGGACGACGGACTCCTCGATCTCGAGGAGTCGGGCAACCGATTGACGGATGCCTTGACTGCGGTTTGGTCCGGCGAAACCGAAACCGACTCCCTAAACCGTCTGGTCCTGGTGAGTGGCCTCGACCACGCACAAGTGGCCATTCTCCGCGCCTACCTCATCTATTGGCGGCGGGTCCGGCCGGCCTTCACCATCAACTACGTCAACGAGACGCTGGCCAGTCACCCCGACATCGCAGAGCGTCTCATCGACCTCTTCGAGATGCGCTTCGAGCCTGATGCCGACGACTCCGGCTACGAAGCGGCCAGATATGAGCTACTCGGGCTCCTCGACGACGTCCCCTCGCTCGATCAGGACCGCATCCTGCGCGGCGTCCTGCAATTGATCGAGGCAACCGACCGCACCAACGTCTACCGGAGCGACAGGACAGCCCTCTCTTTCAAGCTGCGGTCACCCGACGTTCCGGACATGCCGGCGCCGCAACCGTTCGCAGAAGTCTTCGTGCTGGGCAGCAACGTGGAAGGCGTCCACCTCCGCGCCGGGCCGGTAGCGAGAGGTGGGATCCGTTGGTCGGATCGACGTGAGGACTACCGGACGGAAGTGCTCGGCCTGCTGAAGGCACAGATCACGAAGAATTCGGTGATCGTGCCTACCGGCGCCAAGGGCGGATTCGTCTTGCGGCGGCCGGCGACCGATCCCGACGACACCCGTCGTGAGGTGGCCGCCGCCTACTCCACCTTCATCAGGGGACTCCTCGACGTCACCGACAACCTCCTCGACGGCAGGGTCGTCCACCCCGACGGGGTGCGGGTGCACGACGACGATGACCCATATCTGGTCGTGGCGGCCGACAAGGGGACCGCCACCTTCTCCGACACCGCCAACGAGATCGCCCAGGACTACGAGTACTGGCTCGATGATGCTTTCGCATCGGGTGGCTCCACCGGCTACGACCACAAGGCGCTGGGCATCACCGCACGCGGAGCGTGGAAGTCTCTCGAGCGTCATCTGACCGAATTGGGCATCGACCCCCATCGGGATACTTTCACCGTGGCGGGGATCGGTGACATGTCGGGTGACGTGTTCGGCAACGGGATGCTCGGCTCGCCGAAGCTCCGGCTGGTGGCCGCCTTCGATCATCGTCATGTCTTCATCGACCCCGACCCCGACCCGGCAATTTCCTTCGCCGAGAGAAAGCGACTCTTCGAGCAACCGTTCTCGGCCTGGGCGGACTACGACCCAAAGCTCATCTCCGAGGGAGGAGGCGTCCATTCCCGGGCTGCGAAGAAGATCTCACTCACGCCCCAGGCGAAAGATGCTCTGGGCACGGAGGCAGACACCGTGACACCAGCAGATCTGATTCGGATCGTCCTGCGCGCCCCGGTAGACGTCCTCTGGAACGGAGGGATCGGCACCTATGTGAAGGCGGTTGACGAGTCGAATGCAGATGCCGGGGACCGCACCAACGACAACGTGAGGGTCAACGGATCGGAGCTCCGCTGCCGCGTGGTCGTGGAGGGAGGCAACCTCGGCCTCACCCAGCGGGGCCGGATCGAGTACGCATGGTCGGGGGGAAAGATCAACACCGATTTCATCGACAACTCCGGTGGCGTCAATTGCTCGGATCGTGAGGTGAACCTGAAGATCCTGTTTGGTGTGGCTCGTCGACGTGGGCTCACATCGCGGGACGAGTCCCAAGACCTGTTCGACCGGGTCGTGGGCGACGTCGTAGATCGAATTCTCGACGACAGCCTGGCCCAAGCCCACAGGCTGGCACTGGAGGAGGGCACCTCGGTGAATCGTCTCGACTCCTACGAGCAGCTGATGTCGGACCTCGAAGACTACGGCCTCCTGGATCGAGAGCTGGAGGGCCTACCGAGATCGGAGGAGATGACGGAGCGGGCGCGCTCCGAGCGGGGTCTGTGCCGTCCCGAGCTGGGTGTCATTCTCGCCTACGCCAAGCGGAGCCTCGTGAACACCCTTCTCGCCACTAACCAGTCGGATCCGTACGAACTCGTGCGAGACGTCTTCGACTATTTCCCCGGCGAGGTTGCCGCCAGGTTCGAAGAACAGATCGCCGAGCATCCGCTCTTGCGCCAGCTCGCCGCCACCGTCGTCGCCAACGAGCTGATCGACTCGCAAGGCTCCGACTTCGTCTCTCAGCTGTCGGGACGCACCGGCGCGAGTGTCCCGGACATCGTACGCGCCTACCGCATCGCACGTGAGATCTCTGGCGGTTTGCAACGAAGGAGCCAGATCGAGCAGGCCTTCGGGCAGGTCGACGCTTCCGCATGGGCGGACGCGATCAACGTCAACGACAAACTGGTGGCCGATCTGACTCGCTCCTACGTGAGGCGCTCGGTGATGCCCGACGATGCGGCCGTCGCCGCGCTCTCCGAGGGATTCCACGTCCTCGAAGAGTCCGGATCGGAGCTGGGCCCACCCAGATGGGCAATGGAACGGCATGCCCGCACCGAGCGCTACGTCGCCGCCGGATTCGCTGGCCCGATGGCGAGGCGTCTCGCCATCCTGCCCGACCTGATCCACGCTCCGGGAATCATCGAACTCGCCAGACAGTCGGGCCGACCCGTGAGAGAGGTTGGTCGGGTCTTCTCCTCGATGAGCCAGGCCGTCCGGCTCGACAGCCTCCGGAGAATCCTGAACGTGGCCACGATGAGCGACCGATGGCATCGGTGGGCGCGGGAAGACATCGAAGACGACCTGATCCGGGCCCAACGTCAACTAGCGGAGCGTGTCCTGAGCGAAGCAACCGAGACCGAGTCGGGAGACGAGGCGGTGGACTCGTTCCTGGTGGCACACGCACATGCGCTGAAGCGTGTCCTCCGGCTCACCCAATCGCTCGAATCAGATACAGACCACGATCTGGCGTACTTCATGGTTGTTCTGCGACAGATCGAGGCACTCGCCGCCTGAGGGCTGACCCGCGTGATCTCAATCGTTCTGGCCGGCATCACGCTGCCTTCTTCCTCCTGTTCCTGATCACCCTCGCCCACCTAACCACGGGTTCGTTGATGCTGGGCTTGGGAACCGGGATCTTCCTCTTCCTCTTCATCGTGCCCGTAGTCGGGACCCTGTTCGCCCCAACCGAGATCCCGGCAGCGAAGTGGGTGGCGGTAGTGGCCGGAATCGCCGCTCCAGTGAACGTCGTGTCCCTCCGCCCCCAGGTTCCCGAACCGATCGCTGACACCTGGGTCGAGACCACCCTCTTGATCATCAGCGTCACCAGCACTCTCGCCTTTGCCAGCGGGGTCGGTCTCTACTTCCGCCGCCTGGTGGAGCGGACTGAGTCGGACCTGCAGGCCGCTCACCAGCTCAGCGAGGAACTGCTACTCAACATCCTCCCGCCACAGATAGCCGACCGGTTGAAGAAGGGAGAGCAGGTGATCGCCGATCGCTACGACGAGGTGTCGATCCTGTTCGCCGACCTGGTTGGTTCGACGCCTCTGTCAGAGCGGCTCAGCGCCGATGAGATGGTGAACCTGTTGAACCGGGTCTTCACCCCGTTCGACGAACTGGCCGAAGAGCTCGGAGTAGAGAAGATAAAGACAGTCGGCGACACCTACATGGTGGTGGGCGGCCTCCCGACTCCCCGGTCCGATCACCTAGAGGCGGTGGTGGAGATGGCCTTGCAGATGCGCGAGGAGATCTCCCGGCATGCAGTCGAAGGCCATGGACCGCTGGCAATGCGGTTTGGGATCCACACCGGCACCGTCGTCGCCGGCGTGATCGGGAAGCGGAAGTTCAGTTACGACTGTGGGGAGACTCCGTCAACGTCGCCGCCCGGATGGAAACCCACGGCATCCCCGGCGAAATTCACGTCAGCGCCGAGGTGCGCCACCGACCCGACGGGCGATAACGTTTCAAGCCGCGGGGGCCGATCGAGATCAAGGGCAAGGGGATGATCGAGACGTTCCTGCTGCGAAAGAATTGAGGCCGGCGCGCACTACGCGCATCTCAAGACCTGAGCGGCCCGTCGCGATCGGATACTCCAGCTATCTAGAGTCAGTTGGCATGAACCGAGGCGCTCCTGCGAGTCGCCGAGCGAAGCGGTCCGCATGACCATCGCAGCCACTCGGTGGTCATCGCCGCCGCGAGCGTCATCGCGGCGAGCATCTTCTACAGCTTCCAGATCAGGAAACAAATGAGGGTGCGGAAGGCCGACCTCGTGTTGCAGCTCTACGCGACCTTCGACTCGCTTGAATTCCAGGAGGCGTTTCACCGGTCGCCTGAGCCGAGTTCGAGGACTACGACTCGGCAATGGAGGTCCTCAAAGGGCAACGGCACATCGGGACCTACCTCTTCACCTTCTACGACCAGGTCGGCGTCCTGTTACGCACTTTTGTGGGACTCCGCGCGCCAACTGTCGGAGAAGATCGCCCCAGTCTTGGATGAGGCGCGCATTCGATCAGACGATGAGCGATTCTACGAGAACTTCGAGTACCGTACCTCTACGGGGAGATGACGAAACATCGCTCAGGGCCGGATGGGTAAGGGGCCCGGCGGCGATCTCGGCCTCTGATTGTCGCGTCCTGTTTGTCGACGTCATTTGTTGCGGCTGCTGCAGCAGCAAACGTCGGCCGTCCTGACCGCTGACTCGAGGTCAGCTGTCGGCAGAATGCCGTTCGCGAAATGCTTGCTGCTTGGTGCGGTTCCCACAGATGCTCATGGAGCACCACTTGCCCGACCGTGCCCGGGATCGGTCGTAGAAGGCCCACTGGCAAGTGTCGTTGTGACAGATCTTGAGTCGCGCCCAGATTCCGGCTCGCATCGCCTCGAGCATCTCAATCAGCAACGACCCGACGGCGCCCTCGATACCCCGTGCGTGAGCCACCAGCTTGACCTCACTGCCATGCAGTTCCGGTGAGATCCGAGCTGCGGCGGCGGCCTGATTGAGCACCGCCAAAGTCTCCTCAGTCAACTCCCCGCCAGAGTGATTGGCGGAGAGTGCGTCCCGCATCGCCTCTCTCAGGGTCGTTAGATACTCGAGCTCGGCATGGCTGAGGTCGTCACCGTCGAGATCGTTCTCTTTCAGCCATTGCCGGGCCTCTTCGACATGGGCCAGTGCGTCCGTGCCCTCCTCGATATCGAGAGTGTTCGCGAATCGACGCACGAGCTCGAGGCCTTCCGGAGCGGGCGTGATCTTCGACGTCATGACCCCACTATAACCTCTTTACAAGTTTAGATGGTTATGATAACCTCTCAATAGATGAAGACGGTTACGCAATGGGAACGGGTGGAAGACGAATCGGCATGGGTCGACCCTGATTTCCGCCGTTTGTTCCGGGCCTCTGCGCTGTCTGTGTTCGGGTCTGAGATCGGTGAGCTGGCATTGCCCCTCCTCGCCATCATCACATTGGCGGCTACCCCTTCGGAGGTGGGGCTTCTTCGCGCCGCGCAGTTCCTACCGTTCTTCCTGGCCACGCTGCCGCTCGGAATGCTCATCGACCACCACGCCAAGAAGCAATTGATGGTGCGGGCCGACATCGGTCGGTTTCTCCTGGTGGCAGCGATACCGATCTCGGTGTGGCTTGGCCTCGCCGAGATCGAGATCGTCTATGTCCTCGTGTTCGCTGTCGGGTGTCTCACCGTCCTCCACCAGCTTTGCGACTTCGCCTACCTCCCCGCGCTGGTGCCGGCGAGCCGCATTGTCGACGCTAACAGCAAGCTATCGGCGGCCCACTCCGGCAACGAGATCGCTGGCAAGGGAGTCGGAGGCGTGATCGTCCAGTTGCTCACCGCACCGTTCGCGGTGCTGTTCCATTCCCTCACATACCTCGTCTCTGCGTTCGAGCTCTCCAAGATCCGCGCTCTCGAATCGGTCGAGCCAGTCTCGCGCTCGGGGTCGAAGTTCCACGAGGCGATCACGGGACTCGTCGCGGCGTGGCGGCACCGGTACATCAGACCACTGCTCCTCGAGGCGACGACGTTCAATCTCTTCAACGAGATCTTCATCCTCGCTCTGCTGCTCCACGCCGTACGCGGGCTCGGGCTGGACGCAGCCGCCATAGGCCTGGTGTTCGTGGGCGGAGGTATCGGTTCCTTCATCGGTGCCTGGTTCGGACCCAAGGTCACCCACCGACTCGGCTATGGCCGGGTGCTCCTGGTCACTATGGCCGTGGGCAACGCCGTTCCGATGGCCGCGGTGTTCACCCGGACCGAGCCGATGACCGGTCTTGGCGTTCTGGTAGCCACCTTCGCCGTGATGGGCATCGGCATCGGCGTCGCCAACGTCCACGCGGTCAGCCTGCGTCAGATCGCCGTGCGGGACGATCTGCGCGGTCGGGTAAACGCCGGTTATCGCCTGGTGTCCTGGAGTGTGCTGCCTTTGGGAGCGACCATCGGAGGACTGCTCGCCACCGGCGTGGGACCGTACGAGGCCATGCTCATCGGGGCCTTCGGATTGCCGCTCGCCACGGTCTGGGTGCTGTTCTCGCCTATCCCGGGACTGCGTGACATCGCCGAGGCCATCGACCCGATGACGTCTGACCCGGTCCGATGGCTGGACGAAGAGAGAGGGGTCCCGACCATGTCTGATCACTCCGGGTTCGACCCTGTGAATGAGTAACTGCAACTTGTGACGAGAGGAAGAAGAAAGTGTTTGACTACCGAACCGCGGTGGCGATTCAACGAGAGAGGCAGCACCGCTTCTCGGCCGACGCTGCCCGAAGCAGTGAGCAGCACGCCGACCGCACCCGAGAGAGTGTGGCAATCACTACCGATATCGGTACGGAGCCGGCAGTCGGGCAGACCTGTTGCCTGATAGTCAGTCCCAGCTCGTGACGCGCTCAGGAACTCGCCACCCGGTGATCGTGTCCCGAACCGGTTTCACGGGCGTCCTGGGCTACGAGGCATGGGGTGGAATCAGAACGTGCCCTCGAGGTGTGGGGCGCGGTCATAAAGGGCGCCCCCACGGGCTCATCTCCTTTGGGCCAGATCGCCCTCAGCATGGCCCGCATCGAAGCGGGCCTGCTGTGAGTACCCCCTGGGAGGTCCACGCTTCAACCGGCTCTCCCGGCCACAGGCGTCCTACGGCCTCCGACGTATTAGCCGGGCGAGTTTCTGCCTGACACCGCGTCGGTTCCGGGCCACGTACCTCTCCAGAAACCGCTCTTCAGCCCGTTCGTCACCGATCAGGAGAAGATCGGCGTCGTGCCGCAGAATGGTGTTTCCGTCGATCGCGGTAACCGCACGCCCGTTGCTCACCAGGGCGATGACGGTGCAGCCGGGTTCCGCGGATATGTCCACGTCTTCGAGGCGCTTGCCCTGCAACTCGGAGGGCATCGTCAGCCGGAAGACCACCAGACCGCGGGCGAGCAGCAGGGTCGAGTTCTTCTTGAGAACATTCCAAGCCTCGATCGCACCGGTGGCGGCATAGGAAAGGACGTCTACGTCTCCCGCCCGATGCAGGTTCGACACGTTTCGATCCACTCTGGCGCGACCGAGGATCTCGATATCCTCACGAAGTCTCCGACAGTAGAGGGTGAGGAACACGTTGGTGTCGTCATCGTGGGTGCTGACCATCACTGCCGTGGCGTCATCGAGCCCGGCCGAGCGGAGGACATCGAGGTCCGAGGCGTCGCCGATTACGACGTTGTCGGGGTCGAGACGATACACGCGGTCGGCGATCAGTTCCACGACCCGAAATGGAACCGATCGCTCTGTCAGGGCTCGGGCCGCCGCCCGCCCAACTCTTCCTCCGCCGATGATCAGAACCGGGCCCAGCGCCTGGTCGGAGTCTGCGTCGGATTGGGCGACTGAGGCGTTTAGGCAGCCAGTGCCTCTTCCGATCCGGCGAGAAGGAGGATCGAGGACCGCTCAATCCGGAGATGGGGTACGACTGCATGTAAGCGACCTCGATCCCAGAGCCCCACTATCGAGACCCCGAATCGGTTGCGCAGATCGAGTTCGGCGAGCGTCTTCCCCACCAACTCGGTGCCGACCGCCGAAGCCTCGGCAATAACGAGGTCATCAAAGCGCGAGATCTCACTCGAACTCGCATCGGCGATGAGGATCCTTCGGGCCAAGGCATACCCGAGCGACCGTCCCAACTGGAGGACGTGGTCGGCGCCGGCGAGATACAAGACATCCACCGCGGACCGTTGACCTGGGCGGGGCACTTACCCGGATCGGTCCTCTGGATCCATCAGGCCCAGAATCTCCACTCAGGTCTGTCGGCCTATCAGCCGAGCCAGCCTCTGCCCGACCCGGTTGCGACTCCGAGCCACATACCTTTCCAGGAACCGCTCCTCGGCCCGTTCGTCGCCGATCAGGAGCAAATCGGCGTCGGGCCGCAAGTTGGTATTGCCGTCGATTTGAGTCTCCGCATGCTTGTCCGTCACCAGGGCGATGACGGTGCACCCGGTCTCCGCGGGGATGTCGATGTCGCCGAGGTGCTTTCCCTGCAGCTCGGATGGCATCGCCAATCGGAAGACCACCAGACCCCGGGCCAGCAGCAGAGTCGAATCCTCTTTGAGGACATTCCAGATCTCGATCGCGCCCGTGGCAGCATAGGAGAGGACGAAGTCGGCTCCCGCACGATGCAGAGTCGATACGTTACGGTCCACTCTGGCACGACCGAGGATCTCGAGATCCTCCCGGAGCCGCCGGCAATAAAGGGTCAGGAACACGTTGGTGTCGTCGTCGTGAGTGGTGACCATGACCGCGCTGGCGTCGTCCAGACCAGCCGCGCGGAGGACATCGAGGTCTGAGGCGTCGCCGATCACGACGTTGCTCGGGTCGAGATGGCGCACACGGTCCGGAATCTTCTCAACCACCCGGAATGGGACCGACCGCTCTGTCAGCGCCCGGGCGGCCGCCCGTCCCACCCTTCCCCCGCCGATGATCAGCACCGGGCCCAGCGCCTGGTCGGAATCTGCGTCGTGTGGGGCGACGGAAGCGTCGTAGGCAGCCAGCGAATCTTCCGATCCTGCGAGCAGGAGGATCGAAGACCGCCCTATCCGGAGATGGGGGACGACCGCATGCAGTCGCCCCCGATCCCACAGCCCCACCACCGAGACCCCAAAGCGGTTGCGCACCTCGAGCTCGGCGAGGGTCTTTCCCACCAGCTCGGTGCCAGACGCCGACGCTTCGGCGATGACGAGGTCATCGAAGCGTGAGATCTCGCTGGATCTCGCATCGGCGGTGAGAATCCTTCGAGCGAACGCGTACCCGAGCGACCGTCCCAGCTGGAGGACGTGGTCGGCGCCGGCGAGATGGAGGACGTCCACCGCGTCCTCGGATTGGGCGGTGGCCACGACGATGGCCCGCTCGGTGACCTCTCTGACTGTGAAGACGATGTTGCTGTTGCGCTCATCGGACCTCGCTGAGAAAACCATCGCCGCCTCTTCCGCACGGGCCGCCCGATAGGTCTCGGGTTCGTCGAACGCTCCCACCATGACTCGATAGCCCGCTTCGGCGAACCGGAGAGCTTCCTCGGTGTTCTCGGCCAGGAGGACGTAGGGCATCCCCGAACGAGTAGCGCGCTGGATCAGTGCCTCCTCGACCGAGCCCAGTCCGGTGAGGATGAGGTGTCCCTTGGTATCCGAGGGCAGATTCCGGGGTGTCTGGGCCTCACGAAGCGCCTCGCGCCATGGCAGGTAGATGAGTTGGATGAAAGTGAAGGGCAAGAGGACGAGGATCAAGACCGCACCGACCAGGAGAACCACGATCGAATACATGCGCCCCGTGTCGGAGGTGAAGACGATGTCACCGAATCCGAGGGTCGTCATCGTGACCACGGTCCAATAGACCGCCGACGGCCAGCTGAACTCGCGCCCTTCGGTGGCCATGACGACCTGGAATCCGACACTGAACACGGCAACGGCACTGAGGATGACGAGGGTGATCCGCGCCACCGACTTCACGGTTCCGCCGCGTAACGGGGCGGCCAGCGCCGCGGTGATGGCAGCCAGGAACTTCACGTCACAGATCCCTTCCCTCCCACGACAACGTCCCAGCAAGTGGAGGAGGCAGGCACGCGAGCCGAGGCATCCGCGTCACCCTAGAGTCGATTGAACCTTCCCGGGTTGGACGTGTGGTTCACGGAGACGTTGGAGTCGCCCGCTCAGAGGCAGGTGACTCATCCGGCCGTGCTCGGTCGAACATCGCGGGGAGCCGGGGTCCCCTGAGGGTGATTCACTCAGACCGGTTCCGTCCGTCCCTCAGCTTCTTTGAGATCAGACGGTCATCGGCGGGCTGCGAGACGAAGCAGGTCGTCGATGGCCATCGACCGACCTTCCGCCCAGGCCCGGGTCACTTCATCTGTTTTCATCGCCCGTCGTGCTGCTGTCATGGCGTCTTCTATGTCCCATCGGTAGTGCTCGATGGTCATCCCTAACCCGAACTCCTCGCGTAGTCGCGATGCGGCCGCCGCCAACTGGACTGCCCGGCGGGGATGGCCCAGCGCCGTCTCCGCCTGACCCAGTCTCTCCAGCCCGACCGCGGTTCCCAGCTGGTCGTTCAGCTCGACGGACACCTCGACCGCCTCCTCCAGCTCCGTTTTCGCACTCGGGAAGTCTTTCTGGAGGAGGGAGGTGACGCCGAGAGCGCCCAGCGTTTGACCTTCGTACCAGCGTTGGCCCATGGTTCGGGTGACATCCAACAGCTGCTCGCTGAGACGACGCGACCCCTCCAGGTCGCCGAGGAACAGACGGACGAGGGCGGAGGTGGCCATCCCGAATCCCGCTGCGGCCAGATCGTCGGGGTGCTCGGCAAGAAGGGACTGATATCTCTGCTCGAGGGGAAGCGCCTCTTCGGGTGACCCTCGGTGGCAGGCGATGGTCATGACAAGTCCGAGCAGCGCCTCGTATTCCAGCCACCAGTCGTCAGGGTCGAGTTCGGCGTCGACCGTCCGCCGATACTCGTCCTCGGCTCCGTCCAGGTCGCCTTGCCAGTAACAGATCCCGCCGAGACCGTTGAGCACCTTGGCCCGAGGGGCGAGAGAGGCGGTATCGGCTCAGGCCAGCAGCTCCTCCAGCCAGGTCCTCCCTTCGGCGAGAGGGCCCCGCAGCTGCCAGAAACGCCACAGCCGACCCGCCATCATCAAGGCAGCGTCCCAGTCACCCAACTCCTCTGCCCATCGCAGGGCAGCGAACAGGTTGGGGCGCTCCTGTTCTAGCCGGTCGAGCCATGCCGTTTGCCCCACCTGGGTGAGTTTCGGTTCGGCTTCCTCTACCAGGGCCGCGTAATGGGCGACGTGCCGGGCCGCTGCGCTCTCGAACTCGTCTTCGAGCTCGAGGCGGTTGCGGGCGAAATGCCGCACCGTCTCCAACAACCCGTACCTGGGTGGCCCCTCCACCGGCGGGCGGTTGACCAGGCTCGCCTCCACAAGTGCGAAGAGAGAATCGGTCACTTCCATCGCCGGCCGCCCCGCCACAGCCACCACAGAATCGAGGTCGAATGTGCCCCGGAACACTCCCACGCAGCGAAACAGTTCCCGCTCCGGATGATCGAGGAGGTCATAGCTCCACCCGACC
Organism: Acidimicrobiia bacterium; assembly: GCA_035513335.1. Lineage (GTDB taxonomy): Bacteria > Actinomycetota > Acidimicrobiia > Spongiisociales > ZC4RG35 > JANQRA01. Next base: position 29,490 of record DATKCE010000006.1, on the reverse strand, counting down.
GCCTCGGAAACGGTACGGTGACGGGCCGGCCCGTCGACCGTCCCCCGGGCTAGCAGCTCGCTTTCATCTCCGAGTCGGGCACACAACTCGGCCAGCGGCATGGTCTTGAGACGGGAGGCCGCCAGCTCGAGGGCGAGGGGAACACCATCGACGAGACTCGCCACGTCACGGATCAGCCCGGCATTGTCTTTCGTGAGCCGGAACCCGGGCCGGACGGCGGCCGCCCGCTCGGCGAACAGCATCAGAGCAGGGAATTTGGAGGCATCGGTCGAGGACTCCACCTCCGCGGCGGAAGGCACCAAGAGGGCATCCAGCGGGTACTCTCGTTCACCAGTGATCCCCACCCCTTCTCGACCTCGCCCGCCGGCGGGCGGCTCAGGCCGGAACCAGGATCGAGCTCATCGAGGGTGACGCCCAGACCTACCCGTTTCCACCAAGCGCTTTCGACGCGCTCATCAGCCGCAACGGTCTGATGTTCTTCGACGACCCCGTCGCCGCCTTCCGCAACCTCGCGACGACGTTGAAGCCGACCGGGCGACTGGTCTTCCTCGCCCCACAGGGGCCGCAACGCAACGAGTGGATCATGGCCGCCGCGGCTGCCGCCGCCCAGCATGTGGGGATGCCAGATGGGATCGGTCCCGACCAACCCGGCCCGTTCGCCTTGTCGGATCCTGACCGCATCCATTCCACCCTCGAACAAGGTGGCTTCGCTGACATCAGCCTCGACGAGGTCGTCCACCCCATTCGGGTCGGAGACGACGTAGAGGATGTGATCCGTTTCATCCTGTCGATGCCCTTCGCCCAAGGGCTTCTCGCCTCGGCGCCACCGGAGAAGGCCGAGGCGGCCACCGAGGCGGTGCAGGCCGCGCTGAGCTCCCACGCCGGTCCCGAAGGAGTCGTGACCCAGAACAATGGCGAGTGGCTGGTGACGGCCCGCCTTGCATGAGTCGTCTCGTCGTCGCCACCTACCTGGCCGCGATTCGAGTCGGCAGCGTCCGAACCTGCAGTCGAGATGCGATGGCCAGCCTTCCGGTGCCGAGTTGGACCGCATGTGGTTCGCACCTGGAGACATACCAGGCCATGCACATGAGCCTGGTCAATCAAGCAGGGAGACGCCTGCGGGTCGTGTGGAGGGATGGTCAACGCGGCCTCCGAGGACGCTCAGATCATGCCCGAGATGAAGCACTGGTCCGCAGGGGCCAGCCGAACAGCTCGCGGAAGCAGTACGAGTCGTCAGCCGAGGCGACGCGCTATCGCACCCGAGGTCATCACAACTAGTCGACTAACGAGGGCAATGCCAGCTATGCCTGATCTCATCGCGGGAGATGCCTCGTGGGTCGGCACCATGGCTGGGCGACCGCACTACACCCAGTGGCCGCTATCCCTCCGTCGTGTCGTCCAGAGACGCTTCCGCCGGGTCGCTGTCGTTCGGTCGGATGCGGAGACGGGTGATCTTGCGTCCGTCCATCGCCTCAACCGTGAGGTCATGACCTTGGAGGTTCACCGTGGACCCGACGACGGGGAGGGTGCCGTGGGCGGCGAGGACGAGACCGGCAATAGTGGTGACTTCGGGGTTTGTGATCGTGATTCCGTGGTCATCACGCAACTCGGCGAGGGTCACCTCGCCGTCGAGACTGAGCGAGCCGTCGTCGTGGCGGACCGTTGCACGATCTGGCGACCCGATCTCGTCGTCCATGACCTCGGCGATGACGTCGTCCATCGTGACCAGTCCGAGTGTGCTGCCGAACTCGTCGACGACGAGGGCCGTGTGGATACGGTCGCGCCGGAACCGTTCGAGGACCTGCTCGGCGGTGGCGGTGGCGGCGACCGTGGGGATCGGCCGTATCAGATCTTCGAGGGTGAGCGACTCGCCGTGTTGCTTGGCCTTGATGAAGTCCCTGATGTGGAGCACACCGACGACTCGGTCAAGGGTCCCATCGATGACGGGGTAGCGGCTGCGCGACGAGGAGGCGATGCGGGCGGTGATCTCGGAGGGCGGCGTGGCGAAGTCGAGAGCCTCGATGCGGCTCCGTGACGTCATGAGTTCCTCGACACGCCGTTCATCGAGGTCGAAGACGTTGCTGATCAGGTTGCGTTGCATGGAGCCGAGCTGGCCGCTGTCGGCTGCTTCGTCGGTGACGATGGCGAGCTCGGCGCTCGTGTACAGGGCGAGGCGCTGGTCGGGTTCGGGGATACGCAGCAGCCGCATCAGCCCGAGGGCGGCTGAGTTGAGCACGACCACCATCGGCCGAAAGACGAGCCCGAAGATCCGCATGACCGGATTCACGCGCAAGCTGACCTGTTCGGGGGCCTGGAGGGCGAGGGCCTTGGGGATCATCTCGCCGAGCACCACATGCAGGTAGGTGATGCCACTCAAGGCGATGATGAAGCCGAGGGTGTGGGCCGCTGCGTTCGAGAGTCCCCAGTCCTCGAACGGACCGTACAACCATCGGGCGACTGCTGGTTCGCCGTACATGCCGAGACCGATGCTGGCCAGGGTGATACCGAGTTGGGCTACTGCGATGTAGCCGTCCTTACCCAAGGGTCGGTCGAACACACCGAGGAGCCAACGCGCGGCCCGGTGGCCGCTGTCCGCGAGGACCTGGAAGCGGCTGCGTCGCGCCCCGACCAGGGCAAACTCGGCGGCAACGAAGACGCCGTTGATCAGGACCAGCACGACGATGACGACCACGGGAACGACGACATTGGAGATCATGGGTCACCGGTGGGTTCGAGAAAGCTGGCCCGGGTGACGGCGCGGCCGTCGATTGCGTCGACCCGGAACTCGGGGCCATCCGGTTCGACCCGCACAACGTCTCCAGTGGCGGGGGTTCTTCCTAGGTAGTGCCAGATCATGCCCCCGACGGTGTCGACCCCGGCGGCCTCGATCGTGATGCCGTAGCGCTCCTGAAGCGTGGACAGCAGCACATCGCCTCGGACAGAGAGCCGGTCGCCGGAGCGGATGATGGGTTCGTCCTCGACGTCGAACTCGTCTTGCACCTCACCGAAGATTTCCTCGATGGCATCCTCGAGCGTGACCATTCCGGCGACGTCACCGTACTCGTTGACGACCAGTGCGCAGTGTTGCACTTCCTCGCGCAGGGTGCGCCACAGGTTGGGGACGGTCGCGACCTCGGCGACGGCTACCACGGGGCGGGTCACGTCGGTCACCGGCCGGGTCGGGTCCTGCTGAGCGGAAACGAACAAATCGCGTAGGTGGGCGATGCCGACGATGTCGTCGTCGGGACCGGTGACGGGGAAGCGGGTGTGCGCCCCATCGGCAAGCTGGGCGAGGGCGTCGCCCAGGCTCGTGGACCCAGGCACCGTGACGAGGCGGGGCCGAGGGGTCATTATCTCTCGCACCAGGCGATCGTCCACGTTGAGGATCCCCGCCAGCATGTCGCGCTCGGCGGCGTCGATGAGTCCACCGGCTGCGCTGTCCCGGTACAGGCCGGCTAGCTCCTCCGGTGAGTGCACATGGGCGTGGCTGTGGTCGATCTGGAGGTTCCAGAGCCTCATGAGCTTGAATGCGGAGCCGTTGAATACCGCAACAAGGGGACGAAACAGCCACTGGCTGATCTTCAGTGGGAGGAGAGTCGCCATGGCCAGCTTCTCGGGGTAACGGAGTGCGGCTGTCTTGGGGAGCAATTCACCTAGAACGACCTGCACCGCGGTGATGGCGACCAGGACGATGATCACCGCGGTAGCGCGACCGCCGATGCTGCCGAGCGCAGGCTCGAGAAGTGGGGTCAGCTGTGCCTGGCCATAGGCGCCGGCAACGAGGCTGCTGAGGGTGATTCCGATCTGGCAGGCGGCCACGTAGCTGTCGAGACGCCTCGGGTCCGACAGGATTGCCAGCAACCGTGCCGCTGAGCCTGAGCCGGTTTCGGCTTCCTCCTGGACCCGGGAGCGGCGGGAACCCACGGTGGCGAACTCGGCAGCCACGTACAGAGCATTGAAGGCGACCATCACGGCGATGGCCAGCAGCGGGATGGCGATGTTCATCGTGAACCCGCCCCGGCGCCGGATCGACGCCCCGCGTGCGGCACCGTTCCGCGGTCGCGCCACACACGCACGGTCTGAGTCAGCACGAGAGGCACGGTAGCCAGGGACAAGGCAACGGCCCACGCCGTCGGCGACAGGACGGTGAGGAGGAGAACCGCGGCACTTCGCATCTGGTCCCACAGGATCGACCAGCCCGACAGCTGGCGACGTTGCTCCAAGGCGTTGCGACCCACGACCCTCCGGCGCTCCACCTCTCTGGCATCGAGACCGACCTCCTCGTCGACGTCGAGACGGCGAAGAACCTCATCCACCTCCAGCGCGTGGGGCTCATCGACGAACCAGCTGGGAGCAGCCCGTCGGAGCGGCCGGCTTGTCGGACGTTGCTCACCCTCGGTCACCGCCGGACTCGCAGCAGAGCCACTCTCCCAGCGGTATTCGGATCAGTGTGGAACATGTTGGCGACGCTCATCTCCAAGCCGGTGGCAGAGACGCTGGACTGCAGCTCCGGTAACACGTCGGGCGAACCATGAGAATACCCGCGGTTGGAAATGAACCCCGACCAGCTATGTCTCCACATCCGCTGTCAATACCTCGGTCCGCACCAACCCGGCCAAAGTCGCCGCGCTCCCAGACACAGACGGAACCGAGCCGATCGGGTGTGGTCCGCAGACCATCTCAAGGCGTTCTTCCACTTGAGCGACTCAAACCGGCGGTTCATGGGTGTCGTCTTCACCTTGGCGATGACTATGGGGCCAAGATATCCGGCCCTTGCCCTGTCATAGTCCATGCCCGGTAGCCGCGGAAGACTGGATCACGGAGCCAAACGGCCGGAAAGCCGCCCCTCTCCACCCGGGGAGGGGGCTGTTGCGCCGGCTTTACGGCTCCGCCACATAGCGGAAGCTGCCATCGAGGCGCGAGCCATTCTTCAGCTGCTCAGCGGGAGATAGCGACCTTCATTGCCTCGGTCTCGGCAGCCCGCCCGAAAGTGTCGTAGGCATCCATCATCTCATCCAGCTTGAATCGATGGCTCACGAACTCTTCGGGTGACAGCTTGCCCTGTGCCACCAGCTTGAGGAGCATTGGCGTGGTCGTGGCACTGACCAAACCGGTAGTGATGGATATGTCCTTGATCCAGAGCTCCTGAAGGTCCAGCTCCACCGATTCCCCGTGCACGCCTACGTTGGCGACCACGGCACCAGGACGGATCAGCGAGATGCACATGTCGAACGTCTGGGGGATGCCGACCGCCTCGATCGCCACGTCGACGCCCAGGCCGCCTGCGGTCATTGCCATGACCTGATCGCGCCAGTCGCCGGCGCCGCTGTTGATGGCGTCGGAGGCGCCGAAGGACTTGGCCAGCTCGAGCCGGTTGTCGTCGAGGTCGATGGCAATGATGCGGGAGGGGCCGTAGAGACCGGCGGTCATGATGGCGGACAGACCCACCGGGCCAGCCCCAACGACCGCTACTACGTCGCCTGGCTGGACCTCACCGTTGCGAACACCGATCTCGAACCCGGTGGGGAGGATATCGGAAAGCGTGATTCCCGCTTCGTCGCTGACGCCCTCCGGCAGCTTGTGCAAGGAGTTGTCAGCGAAGGGCACGCGGACGAACTCCGCTTGGGTGCCGTCGATCAGGTGGCCAAGTATCCAGCCGACACCCGACGCACCTTCTTCATCGAGGCAATGGGAGGGGAGCTGCTGGTGACAGTAAGAACATGATCCGCAGGCGGTTATGCACGAGATGATCACTCGGTCACCGACCTCTAGGCCCTTTACCGCTGATCCAACCTCGGTGATCGTGCCGACACCCTCGTGGCCGAGGATCCGGCCATCGGTCACTGCCGGGACGTCCCCTTTGAGGATATGCAGATCTGTCCCACAGATCGTTGTCGTGTCGACCTGGACGATTGCGTCGGTCGGCGTCACGATCGCGGGATTCGGGACCTCTTCCCATGCCTTGTTGCCTGGTCCGTGATAGACGAGTGCCTTCATGTTCGGTTCCTCCTGTCGTGTGAAGCGGTAGAGCGCAAGGTCTGCGCTGTTCCTACCCCAGAGTCCCGGGCGCCAACCCTCGGCGCTAGATCTGAAAGTCCCTCGCCCAGAGGCCGTTCGGCACAGTCGAATGCCTTGAAGAGCCCCGCTGGCAATAACGCCTCGCGCCCTGCCGCTGGATGCCCGTCAGCGCACCGCTTCCCAACGCATGCCGATTGACGCCCAGCTCGTCCACGTCGATCACCTATCCATCGGCCCATGATCCATCGCTAGGTCGAACACCCACCACAAGGGGACAGAATGCCACCGCCGGGGCTGGAGCCCCGGCGGTCGCGGCAAGTGCCGAGTTCTCGTCCACCCTGTTCTGGCAGCCGAATGGACTGCGAGGCCCCTCTTCCCGCATGGTCGTCGACCGGAGTCGGGAGCAGGGAGCTGGCGTCTAGGCGAGACAGGGTTGGACACCCGTTTAGACACCGCCGGGAATCGACACCAACAGAAAACCCCGGGCCTGAGACCTGGGGGTGTGAGGAATTCGGGATGTGAGGAATTCAGGACTCCTGTGGGATGGATGTGGAATGGTGTCCGGCATATGCTCCTCCTGGTCGGACTCCAACAAGAGAAACCCCCAGGCAAATCCTGGGGGTTTCCTTCAAGTAGCGGGGGGCGGGATTTGACCCGCGACCTTCGGGTTATGAGCCCGAGTCCGGGATAGCGCCCGACCAGGCGAAACCCGCGCAAAACCGGTTCGAGCAGCAGGACCCGGTGCTCGCCGCCCTCGACGGCCGGGGCGACCCCGAAGAGCTGACTGCCGAGGTCCGCGCCCTCTACGACGTGCTGGCCAACGACGATCCCGAGCTCACCGACCGGCTCACCGGGACACCCCGGGCACTGCGGGACGGCTTCTCACCGGACCGGGTGGACCATCTCATAGACGTCCCGGTGCTGGCGATGCACTCCACCGACAATCAGTTGGTGCCCCACGCCGAGCTGCTTCGCTTCGAGTCGCGAGCTGCCCGGGGTGGTAACCATGACCGTCGGTGTGTTCAGCCATGTCGACTTCAAGGAGTCGACGCTCACCGAGTTGGGGGAGATGGCTATCGACCTGATTCGGGTGTGGCGGTTCGCCGCCTGGGTGCTGGCCGGCTGAGACCGGCTCGCCGCCGGGCGGCCACCCCGGCCACGGAGGCTGCCTGTGGCCGGCCGGGCGCCGGAGCGGACGAGGGTGCCGAGATGGCACCCTCGTCACGGATCGGTTGCTCGGTTCTAGGACCCGGAGGCGTTCAGGGCATTGACCAGACCGTGCCCGAAGTAGGAGTTGTAGCCGTGCCCTCCTTCACATGGCGGCATGTGGTCGTACTCGAACGACGGGCAGCTCAAGGCGGTGGTGGTGCGCTGCACCGCCGACTTGACCGCGCTCTGACTCCACGTCGGGTGCTTCTCGACGATGAGGGCGGCGACACCGGCGGCGTGCGGCGAGGCCATCGAGGTCCCGTTGAGGAACCCATAGCGGGCTCCGTCTGCGAGCACGGTGATGCCTGTGAGCCCCGGGACGTTCATCTCCAGGAAGTCGAGGATCTCCCAGATCGAGTTGTCCCCCTCACCGGTGCTGCTCAATGCTCCGAGGACCGCGTCCTGCACCGTTCCGGTGGCCCGGAAGTAGTCACCACCCGGGGCGGTCACGTTGACCACGGACACACCCACCGAGGAGAAGTCGGAGATCCAGGCGTCGTAGCCGGGGATCCCGATCGGGCCGGTGGCGGAGACGGTGAGTACTCCGGGAAGCTCGGCCGGGGCGACCCAGCATTGGTTGCCCACCTCGCGCTCCTCGGCCTCTCCCGGAGGCCAGTTCGGGCTGATCGTGTCGGTGTCGGGATGCTGCAGGTCGTCTGACTGGTTGCCGGCCGCGGCCACGATGAGCACCCCCCGCTGCTGCGCGTAGCGCGCCGCCGCCGCAAGCTCTCGGAGGATGGCGCGTTGATCGGCGTCGTCCTTGCAGTAGTACAGGAACGGGTCAGCGAACAGGCTCATGTTGACCACGTCGAGCCTGACGTCACCGGCGTAACGGAGCGCTGCGGCCACCGAGTCGGCGAAACAGAACCCGACCTCGGTACACACCTTGATCGCCACGATGGTCGCCTCGGGGGCGACGCCGGCGATGCCGACGCCATTGACCGGGGCGGCGATTATCGAGGCCACATGCGTGCCGTGACCGCTGAGGTCCTGGACCGCGCTCTTTATCGAGCAGTCGCCGTTGGCGATCTCGGCGGGATCGGCCGTTGGGGTGTCATCGAAGATGAACGAGCACGACAGGTCCACGTCGAGGTTGGGGGCGATGTCGGGATGGGTCATGTCGACACCGGTGTCGAGGACCCCGACTTTCGCACCTTTTCCGGTAGCATTGGCGTAGCTGGCGTGACCGGCGTCGATCAGCGCCATGTCCCACTGACAGTCGGCCAGCGGCTCGCCGTTCGGAACCCCGAAGGTGGCACCGAACAGCGCCTCGCAGATGCCTGTGACCTCCGTCTCGGTTGCGGCTGTGAAGCCGGGGGTCGCCGGGAATACCAAGAGGGCGATCACGACTAGCGCACCCAGTGCTTTGCGATATCTCCGCATGCTGCTTCCTCCGTTTCAGGGGCAGGCCGCCGATGCTACCCAACGCGGATGGTGGTCGTTTCAGAGACTGACCGAGCCGGACCCGGACGAGCGCGTTGAGGCTGGGCTCACCGGACCGGCGGGCCTGTTCCAGCACCAGATTGAGGACTCCGTGGATATTGCCCACGGTCCCTTCCCCGGCTCCGCCTCGAGTCAGCTCGGAAAGCAGCGGCGAGACCATCGCCAGGTCAATACGCCCCACGGGTGTGTTCCCCAGCCTGGGCAGAAGGTCATGGTTGGGGACCGACCGGCAACCCTCTTGGGTCTTTGGCTTGAGCCGGTAGGTGGTGACCAGCCACTTTTCGGCCCAGTATCCGAATGTCTCCCTTCCCAGTGTCGGGTCGATCCACTCACCCCGGCTGATGTCGGCTTCCACCGACGCCGCGAAGCGACAGCGTCCGACTTCCGTTGAAATGACTTCGACCGGTCGACCCCGGTTGGGTCCCGGTAACGGAGATCCCAACGAGTGTCGCCGGATGGTGTGACCCGCTTGTGAATCGACGCCATCAGATCTCTCGTCCGCTGGATGGCTGCCTCACTGGCTGACTCGAGACGTCGCTCTTATCTGTTCGTCGGTCCATCTGTCGACATCTGACTTCCGGTATCGCAGGTGTTTGCCGACGCGAAATCCATGGGGCCCGCATTTGCGTTGCCGCCAGTCGTAGATGGTGGCTACGGACATGTTCAGGTACGCGGATAGCTGACGTGGGCTGAACAGTCCCTCGGGTTCGGTCGACTGCATCCGGCGATGGTCGGAATCGACATACCATCTCCGGCGAACGGCCTCCGTCGACCAGAAACTGTGGCTCCTATGGGATGGCCTCCGGCATATGCTCCTCCTGGCCGGCCCCCGACAAGTGAAGAACCCAGGCAGTGCCTGGGTTTTTCTGGGTAGCGGGGGCGGAATTCGAACCCGCTACCTTCGGGTTATGAGCGTACGAGTGGGTCCCAACGTGCGTTGGCAGGAGTCGATTACCGATAATCAACATCATGATGGACTGGAACCGCTGTTAACGAATGGTGGCTCATGTCGCCCTGTGTCAGGTCGTTGGGCATCAGTCTGGCATCAGTCCAACCCATAGGCCCCACGCCAAGGTCGATTCGAATCGGCCACGTTCTGTGGCCACGTGTGTCCGCTTCTTCAGGGAGCCGAGCCGCCGTGCCTCCTTCTGTCGAGTTCTTCGGTAGCCAGATTGCGGCCCTAAGGGGACAGGGACCTCTTCAATGCTGGTCGGCACGAGATCAGGGATCGAAGTGGTCAACATGCTGGGGACTCAGGTGAGTTGGTGGACCCATCCTTCTGGTCCGCACGGATAGGACCAACGGCCCTACGACGAGCGAAGGTAGGGCTGCAATCTGGTGCGATGATCAACGTCTCGGACGCCTTTCTACTGGAGGTCGCAGGGATAGCGGCGTCGCTGCTGGGGTTCTTTGTGGTCGGTGTCTTCTTCTTCGTGCAGCGCGGAATGTTTCCGAGGGCCGCCGAACACGCCCAGCGTTACATGCAGGCTGCCACGGGATCAATCATCGTTGTTTACGGAATGACGATGGTGCTCTCCCTCGCCCTCGTCGTGCTGCCCGCGTCGTGGGTTTCCCTCATCTATGTCGGTTTCTCGCTTGTTCTGTTGTGGTCGGTCGCGCGGACGAACTCGGCGATCCGTCGTCTACACCGGGCTCTTGACATCCGGCTGATGTCACCACTCGCCTTGTGGTCCGCGGCGGTCGCCATCGTCGGTATTCCTTGGGTGCTGGGCGGTGTGACCCCGTCTCGGGTTCATCTCGCAGTAGCAATCGGTGTGACTGGCCTGTTCGCGTTCACGAGCTCGGCGAGCTTGGTGTTGTCGGCATTCGACATTTCACGGCTCGAGGCCACCGTCGCAAGTGGCGGAAAGCAGCAAATGCGTCCAGCGGTGCCGAAACGAGAGCAAACAGCAACGGTCAGCAATGAAAGGAGACAACGATGAAGACCGACGAATCCGCCCGAGGCGGAACCATTGACGGGTATCTCGCCCGATTTGGTCGCAGACTCAACTCGATTCTCGGTGAGGGGAGGATTCCCCGGGCCGAGAAGAAAGCAAAGGCGGAGGCAGCCATCCAAGCGGTGGACGATCTTGTCAACGCGATAGATGGACAGATCTCGGGGATCGACAGGCGACAGGACATAATCGAGCCGGCCTCGGACTCTTGAAAATGGCTAGCTTGCGTTTGTCGCTGACGAACACACGACTCCCGATAGGTCCCGGCACGGCGACGCCCTTCTTTGGGACAGGACGGCCTGGGACCAAAGGCCCTAGGCATCGGCGGCCACGACCCGTCTGATGGGCTCATGACAGCATCTTCGGCTGAAGCCCCTGCCGGGATCGACCTCTACTGGATTCCGCTGGGTGCGGGTGGCTCGGGCTTTGTGCGCCTGAATGGCCGCATATACGAGGCCATCGAGGCGGGTCTTCAGCGCCGGCATCGGTGCGCCCTCTACCACACCGCCCTCCACGTGTACGTGCCCGAGGGTGGCTTTGTCGTGGAGACGATGTGGCCAAGTCCTGATGCCGATACCGAGTCACGTGGCGTTGTCGTAGAAGGCGCTGTCGGTGCTCGGCTGCTCGCTCGGCTGCAAACCTTCCGCTATGAGGTCCGGTGTTGGCGCGACGGCGTTCTCCCGGATGCCGACGAGGCGTTCGGAGGGCCCCAGAGGGTGAGCGACGACACCGATCAGGCGCGCCGACTCCTCAACATGATCAGGTCTGTTCCAGCGCTCATTTGGGGTCGAGATGAACTCGAAGCGGGTGAAATGTGGAATTCGAACTCTGTGATCTCATGGTTGCTCGTGCAAGCCGGCCTACCAATGGAAACGATCCATCCGCCGGCCGGTGGTAGAGCTCCAGGCTGGGGTGTCGGCATCTCGATCGCCGAGCGGAGCCCCGACGCCAACGCCGCAGGCAGAGCGGCAGCAGGCTATTCGAGCCACGCCAAAGCCCTCGCTGGCCCAGCTGACATTGGCCCAGCTGACACTCCCCCGGGCGACGTGCAGTGACGACCGTTGGGCGCGCTCCTCCGCCAGGAGTGAGCCGACAGCTCCGGAACGGTACGAACGCGTTGCGAGCCGTGGCTGGTCCCTAGCCGTAAACCAGGGAAGGTCGGGTCACTGGACCCACACCTCACGCAGGTCTCGGTACCTGTCTGCTCACCCTCCCGGCGTCAGGAGCTGCGCTTCGGCGCCTGCCGCGGGCCTCAGTTGCGGAGTCGGGGAACAGGGTCAGGCGGAGCGCAGGCGGACACAGCAGTATCCGTCCTCAGGGGCGAACACCGCCATGAGATCGGCACCGGCGCTCTCGATCATCCCCTCCACCAGGGCGACGTTGAGCCCGCAGGTGATTTCCCGGTCCCGGTCCCGGAGGATGTGGAAGGGGCAGTTACGGAACCGGGTCTCCCCGTCCTCGATCACCGGCTCATATCCCGTTCCCGCCAGGGCTGCTTCGAGACCGGCGACGCCAATCTCCCGGCCGGTGCGTCGCGCCGCCTCGGTCAGCGCTCCCGAGTCGAGACCGCCATCGTGGGCTGCGTCGAGGAGAATCCGTGCTGCCAGCTCGTAGCGGCGAGGCGGGACCGACACCTCGTATTCTTGCTCAGAGCGGCGGTACAGCTTGGATGGTCTCCCCGCCCCGGGCCCTGCCTTACCGGTGAGACGACGGAACTCGACGTCCAACAGTCCATCGTCGGCTAGCCGGTCGAGGTGATAGGCGGCCACCTGCCGGGACACCCCCACCGCCTCGGCCGCCCCGTCCCGGCTCACCGGCTCGGATGACGCCACGACGAGGTCGTATAGGCCTCGCCGTACCGGTTCGGCGAGCGACGCCAGCACCTCGAGGTCATGTTCCGTGTTTGCTGTGTGTGTCATATCGCAGTCTAAAACAAGTCTAGCTTGACAATACAAGATCACAGCATCTAAGATTGAGACTGCTCACGTTTAGAAGCGAACCCTTTCAAAGGAGGACATTGCCATGACAGCCACGCCCGCCCCCGCCGCACACGGCACCCCGTCTAGCCGCGCTTACCAGATCCTTCGGCTCGGCTTCACGGTCGCCCCGATCCTGTTCGGGCTCGACAAGTTCTTCAACCTGATGACCGAATGGCCCGAGTTCCTCCCCGAATTCGTCACCGACGTGGTGAGTGGCACCGTCGTGATGGCCATCGTCGGGATCGTCGAGATCGCAGCTGGTATCGGAGTGTGGCTACGTCCCAAGATATTCGCCTACGTCGTAGCCGCCTGGCTCGGAGCCATCATCATCACCCTGATCATCGCCGGCGGGTTCTGGGACATCGCCCTCCGCGACTTCGGCCTGCTCCTCGGCGCCCTCGCCCTCGGCCAGCTCGCCCGGCAGCACGCCTGACCCCGAGAACTCCGATGTCCCCCGCCGTGCCCTCGCCGAGCCCCTCCCCCGCTGCGGCGGGCGGCGACAAACCAATACCCCCCGGGGAGCGACCATGCTGGAACCCGCCGAGGAACTGATCCCACGTCGGCGAAGCTGATCGCCCGTGGCCTCATCCCGATGAACATGGAAACGTGACCAGCACATCACATCGGCGCCAGCCGAGACACCGCTCAGTTGGAGGAGGTGGTCGGCGAGTAGCCTCCTCATCGGAGTCCTGGCTCTCTACCGACACGACCACGTGCTCATCGGCGCGTAGTCCACAATTCTCAACGTCCCGCGGGTCGAGCTCGCACCTCGACACGAACATGGAGCACATCATGAATCCACACCCGAACACACAGCCATGAGCCGGCTCCGCGAGGAGAACGGCTGTTCGCCCGGAACCCAATCCGGGTTGTCGGCTCCGGACTCGAGCGCTGGCGGTGCCGGCACAACCCGCCGAATCGATCTGGCCGCCGCGGAACGGGCGGTGGCCGAACTGCTCACCGCTCTCGGGGAGAACCTCGAAGGCGACCAACTCCGTGAAACCCCCCGACGGGTAGCCGCCGCCTACGCCGAGATGCTCACTCCGCGGGCCTTCAACCTGACTACCTTCCCCAACGACGAGGGCTACGACGAGCTGGTCCTGGCTCGGGACATCCCCTTCCACTCTCTCTGCGAGCACCACATGCTCCCCTTCAAAGGAGTGGCACACGTCGGTTACCTGCCGGGAAGGCGGATTCTGGGATTGTCGAAACTGGCCCGGGTTGTGGAGCACTTCTCGCGCCGCCTCCAGGTCCAGGAGCGGCTCACCAAACAGGTCGCCGATTGGCTCCACGACCAGCTCGACCCCAAAGGCGTCGGGGTCGTCCTCGAAGCCGAACACCTGTGCATGACCCTCCGCGGCGTCGAAGCCTCCGGTTCACGCACGGTCACCTCCTCCCTCCACGGCCTCCTCCGCGACGACGAACGATCCCGAGCCGAGTTCTTCGCCCTCGTCGGATAGAAGAGTCTGAGAGGAAGCGAGGCGTGGATTGGGGAGCGGCTGGGCACGCTACCGGCCATCAGACCACCTTCTCGAGAGGCGATGCCGCTCAGGGCGGTCCACTCTCTTCGGTGTCGCTGCTCTGATCGGTGGCGTTCGCGTACCGGCGTCGTTCCCGGATCGGTAGGTACGTGGCGGTCATCGTGCTGCAGGTCGTGGTGAGGGCCCGGCAGTCGCCCCTCGGTCAACAGCGGGGTGTCGACGCAGTTGTGCCTCCGGCCGTCGCAGTGGTCGGCATCATCCTGGTCGGCCCGCCGCGCCCCCGGCATCAGAAACATCGCTTGGCTGTCTGGAGGCCAGGGTGACGCAACCCGAGGGGGGGGCGATGGGGTTCACGGCGCCCGAATTGACGGACTCGCTCCATGCCGGGTCAACGGGTTTCCGGGCGGGGAGGTGCTGTGCTGCCGCGCACCGTCAGCGCCGGCTGCAAGGTGAGATGGCGAGGATCGGTCCTGCCTTCGTCCACGCGCTCAAGCAGGAGCTGAAGCGCAGCTTTTCCCATCGAAACCCGCTGCTGATGAACACTGGTCAGGTTGATGTGTTCGAACGCGGCCAGGTAGGTGTCGTCGTAGCCCACCACCGACACGTCCCCCGGCACGTGCAAACCCGCTTCGGATAGAGCACGCAACGCACCGATAGCCGCTTGATCATTCGCCGCGAAGACGGCTGTCGGTGGGGGTCCTTCCGACAGCAACCGGTCCACTCCCTCGATGCCACCAGCTTCGGTGTAGTCCCCTTCTACCACCCGCGCCCGGTCCGCCAGTCCTCTGCGCTTCATCGCCGCCAGGAAGCCGCGCGTTCGGCTGCGGGCACCGGCGCCCGAGCCACCGGTGATGTGGGCGATCCGATGATGGCCCAGTTCGACGAGATGCTCCACGGCGATCGCCGAACCGGCGTGGTCATCGGTCGCGACGCTGTCGACGAGCTTCGAGCGGCTGGCGCGGCTCGCCAACACGAGAGGGGTTTCCCTCCCGATCCGATCGATCGCCGCGTCGTCGATGACGGTTCCGAGCAGGATCACGCCGTCGGTACGGAGCTGGAGAAACGTCTCGACCGCTCGCTCCTCGCGCA
Organism: Acidimicrobiia bacterium; assembly: GCA_035513335.1. Lineage (GTDB taxonomy): Bacteria > Actinomycetota > Acidimicrobiia > Spongiisociales > ZC4RG35 > JANQRA01. The sequence continues at coordinate 14,316 of DATKCE010000006.1, read as the reverse complement.
TGGCGATCCGATCCCCGCTGTTGAGCAGCGCCCGATAGCCATACTCCTCGGCCGCCGCGGCGATGCCGTCGACCACATCGGTGAAGAACGGATTGTGCAGGTCCGAGACGGTGACGCCGATGACATGTGACTTCTGACTCACGAGGCTCCGCGCCATCGCATTGGGCCGATACCCCAGCTCCCTGGCGGCTTCGAGCACTGCGCGGCGCCTCTCGTCCGAGACGTTGTCGGCCTGGCGCATCACGAGCGACACGAGCGACTTCGACACTCCCGCTCTCTCGGCGACGTCCTTGATGGTGGGTGTGATCCTCCGACCGGTCACGCGTTCACACTCCGCGACGCTGACTCGCTCGGGCCTCCTCGTGACTCTCGCGCGCCTGCCGAACCTCGGGCCGATCACTCACCTCCGGCACACCGACGTCCCACCAGGCGTCTCCGCCTGTCCAGGTATAGGGGTCGGTGCGGATCACGATCACGGTGGTGCGATCAGTGTTGCGAGCTCTGGCGAAGGCGCCGGCGAGATCATCGAGCGACGATGGCGTCTCCACGACCGCACCCATCGAGGCCGCGTGCGCGGCATAGTCTGGTTCGACCGCGACCGCCCGTCGGGTACCCTCGTCGTAGCGGTTGTTGAAGGGCCTGCCTCCTTGGAACTCCTGCAGGCGTTGGATCACCGAGTAGCCCCCGTTGTCGCAGAGCACGACGATCATCTTGTGGCCGGAAAGCACCGACGAGTACACATCGGGGCTCATCATCATGTACGACCCATCGCCACAGAAACTGATGACGTCTCCCGCGGTCCGAGCCATCGCGGCACCCCAGGCCCCGCCGATCTCGTAGCCCATGCAGCTGAACCCGTACTCGCAGTCGAACGTCCCCGAGGTCGTGGTTCTCCAGGTCTTGTTGAGCTCACCCGGGAGTCCGCCGGCGGCCGCCACCACGTAGTCGTCTTCTCCTGCGAGCTCGTTGATCACACCGATCACCTGAGCGTAAGAAGGCAGACCGGTCTCCGTGGAAGCGGCCGAAGACCGCACCGAATCCACATATACGTGCCATTCCGCCACCAGGCGCCGGGCATCCTCCATCACATTGCCGGGCGCCTTCCAGGTGGCGAGCGCATCCGAAACCCCTTCGAGAGCGACTCTCGCGTCCCCGACCACTTGGACGGTGGAGTGCTTGATGGCGTCGTGGCGCCCGGCATTGATCGACACGACTCGAAGTCGCTCCGACCCGAACACCGACCAGGAACCGGTGGTGAAGTCCTGAAGCCTGGTCCCCACGGCGATCACGACGTCCGCTCTTTCAGCCAGTGCATTGGCGCTGGAGGAACCGGTGACGCCGATCGGACCGACGTTGTGTGCGGCGTCCCACGGCAGCGATCCCTTCCCGGCAACCGTCTCGCAGACCGGAACCCCGTGGGAGACGGCAAAGCTGAGAAGGGCGTCCTCGGCCTCGGAGTAGCGCACGCCCCCGCCCGCAATGACGAGCGGACGCTGGGCGAGGCGGATCACGTCGGCGGCCTCTGCGATCGCTCGTGGATCGGGCGCGGCACGGCGGATGCGATGAACTCTCCGAGCGAAGAATTCCTCGGGGTACTCGTATGCCGTCGCCTGGATGTCCTGCGGGAGCCCGAGGAACACCGGGCCGGTCTCAGCTGGATCCAGCAGTACACCGACCGCCTGCGGGAGGGTCTGCATCAGTTGCGCGGGGTGGGTGACCCGGTCCCAGTAGCGAACGACGGCTTTGAACGCATCGTTGACACTCGCTCCCGGCTCGCCGAAATGCTCGACCTGCTGGAGCACGGGGTCGGGCAGGCGGTTGACGAACGTGTCGCCCGAGAGCAGCAGGAGCGGTAGCCGGTTGGCCATCGCGACCCCCGCCGCGGTCACCATGTTGAGCGCCCCGGGACCGATCGAGGATGTCGCGATCATCACCTGCCGCCGCCGGGTCGCCTTGGCGTAGGCGACCGCGGCCATGGACATCGACTGCTCATTCTGACCTCGCCAGGTGGGGAGGACATCTGAGACTGTGTCGAGCGCCTCGCCGAGACAGGTCACATTGCCATGCCCGAAGATGCCGAAGACACCTGGGAATAGTGGGACGTCGTCACCGTCGATGTCGATGCGTTGAGAGCCCAGGAATCGCACCAGCGCCTGTGCCATCGTGAGCCTGATCGTCGTCATCGCCGCCATCCACTCATGACAAGAACCTCGGTTTCCCTTGACATCAGTCCACCTCCACCCATAACTTACCCCCAGTTGTTGGAACGTTCCAATGACTCCCGGGGGGTGACCCTCCCTCACAGGAGTTTGCGCCCCCTCGAACTCTGAGGTTCCGCCCTCCGACGGATCGGCGAACCCACGGAGTACAGGCCCGTCGAGGGAGAGGACCAGATGCACGTCGCAGTCATCGGAGTCGGCAGAATCGGCGTACTCCACGCGGGCATCCTCGCAGCAACTGACGGAATCGAGCGCGTGACCGTGACGGACATCGATGCCGACCTCGCGGCTGCCGTAGCCGCAGAACACGGCTTCGAGACCGCCCCCGACCTCGACCACGCCATCCACGCCGCAGACGCGGTCGTGATCACGGCTGCCACGTCGGCCCACGCCGATCTCATCGTCGCATCGACCCGGGCAGGCAAACCGACGTTCTGCGAGAAGCCGATCAGCCTGGATCTCGAGTCCACTGGCGACATCGTCGACCACGTACGTTCCTGCGGCGTGGTCGTACAGATGGGTTTTCAACGGAGATTCGACGCCGGATACACCGCAGCGCGCCAGCTCGTGACCAGCGGCGGGCTGGGAACGCTGTACGTGGTCCGGATGGCCGGTCACGATCCAGCACCTCCCCACGAAGCGTACATCCCGGCATCGGGAGGTCTGTTTCGCGACTTCAGCGTGCACGACTTCGATGCACTCCGCTTCGTCACCGGTCAAGAAATCGTCGAGGTCTACGCCGATGGGGCGGTTCTGGAGTTTCCGATATTCGAGAAGTACGGCGACATCGACACAGGCGTGGCGATCCTCACGCTGGAGTCCGGCGCCAGAGGGATCCTGTCTGTGACCCGCCATGATCCCCTCGGCTACGACATCCGCATGGAGTTGTTCGGATCGAAGGACTCGGTGGTGGTCGGCTGGGACGACCGCATGCCGTTGCGCTCGTTGGAACCCGGAGGAGTTGCCGCCCCATCGGATCCGTATCCGAACTTCCAGGAGCGATTCCGCAAGGCCTACGAGCGTGAGCTCGCCGCGTTCGTCGAGGTAGCTCGCGGGGAACGAGAGAATCCGTGCACCGTCGAGGACGCCCGAGAGGCCCTCCGGGTGGCGGTGGCCTGTGACATCTCGCGGCGCGAGCACCGTCCGGTGAGGGTGGCGGAGGCATGACGCGCCGGATCGCCGGCGCCCCCATCACCTGGGGAGTGTGCGAAGTTCCGGGCTGGGGACACCAGTTGTCACCGGACAGAGTCCTCTCCGAGATGGCCAACCTGGGTCTCCAGGCAACCGAACTGGGCCCTGATGGATTCCTCCCCACGGATCCAGGCGAGCTGCGAGAGCTCCTCGCCTCTCACGGACTCACGCTCGTCGGAGGGTTCATTCCCGTCGTCCTCCACGACCAGACGGCCTGGGCCGAAGCCCGGCCGGATGTGGAGAGGCGGCTCGTCACCTTGGCGGCCGGCGGTGCGGAGGTCGCCGTCGTTGCCGCCGCGATCGGCAGTCACGGATACGAAGGCTCGGTCGACCTGACCGCCGACGAGTGGGCGACTCTCGCCGAGACGGCGGCCGAGCTCACCGAGATGGCGCAGGAACGCGGTCTGCGTGCCGCAATCCACCCCCATCACGGGACCGCGGTGGCAGGTCCGGACTCGATCGAGCGCCTCCTCGACATCTCCAACAGCGACCTCTGCCTCGACACTGGCCACATCCTGGTCGGCGGCGGCGATCCCGTGGCCGTGGCGAAAGCGGCGCCGAATCGAGTGGTACATGTCCATCTCAAGGATGTCGACGCCAGCCTGGCGGCCAAGGTGCGCAGCAAGGAGCTCGGATATCACGCTGCAGTAGCCGGCGGGATGTATCGACGGCTCGGAGAAGGCGATGTCGACCTGGCCTCCATCATCGGCAGCGTCGAGGACGCAGGCTTCGCCGGCTGGTACGTGCTCGAACAGGACGCCGTTCTCACGACGACGCCCGCCCTGCAGACCGGCCCCTACGAGGCAGCCGCCGCCAGTCGGCGGTTTCTCACGACATTTCCGCCACCGAAGACGGCGGAGAGAACGGGTGCATCCGCACCCTCCATCGGGAAGGAAGGAAAAACATGAAGCGACGCATTTGGCTCGCGCTGCTGGCGGTCCTTGCGCTGGTGCTGGCGGCGTGCACGTCGGTGGACGACGGCGCCGAGCCCGACGAAGGATCGGACACGACGGTGGCGAGCACCGAAACCACGAGCGGCGACGGAGCCGTGACCCAGCGGGACTACCGGTTCGTGGTGGTCTCGCACGGACAGTCGTCCGATCCGTTCTGGTCGGTCGCCGCCAACGGTGTCTCGGCGGCGGCCTCCGACATGGGAGTCACAGTGGAATACCAGGCCCCCGGCACCTTCGACATGGTCGAGATGAGCCAGATCATCGACGCAGCGGTGGCCTCACAGCCCGACGGCATCGTCGTCACGATCCCCGATCCGACTGCACTGGAGGATTCCATCCGGGCGGCGGTGAACGCAGGGATCCCGGTGATCTCGATGAACTCCGGCTCGGACGTGTTCGCCGACTTCGGCATCCTGGTGCATGTGGGCCAGACCGAGTACGAAGCCGGGCTGATCGCGGGCCAGAGGATGGCGGAGGAAGGCGTGACGGCGGCCCTCTGCATCAACCAGGAGGTGGGCAACGCCGCCCTCGACCTGCGTTGCGAGGGCTTCGCCGACGGCTTGGGTGGCCCGGTGCAGGTCATCCCCGTCGATCTGGCCGATCCGGCCGGGACACAGTCGACGGTGGAAGGCGCGCTCTCTGCCAACGCGGATGTGAACGGGATCCTCGCGCTCGGTCCGACCGGCGCAATCCCGACGCTGGCCGCTGCCCAGAACGTCGGCGCCGACGTGGCGCTGGCGACGTTCGACCTGGGGCCCGAAGTGCTCCAAGCCATAATCGACGGCGAGATGTTATTCGCCATCGACCAAGCGCAGTACCTCCAGGGCTACCTGCCCATCGTGCTGCTGACCAAGTTGCTCGACACCGGTGCATTGCCGCTCGGGTCGGTCGACCGGGTGATCCTCACAGGACCCCAGATCGTGACGGCCGACACGGCGGCAGACGTGATCGGATTCTCCGAGCAAGGCCTGCGGTAGTCGACGAACGGGTGGATGGGTCGGGCACGCGACCCATCCACCCTCGGGAGGAGGACACGTGGCCATCGACACCAAATCGACGAACGCATCGCCGGACGAACGGATACGTCAGGTTGGGAGCCTGTCTCGCCTGCTGATCCGACCCGAGCTCGGGGCCGTGGTGGCGCTGGTGGTGGTGTGGGTCTTCTTCGCAATCGTTGCGAGCGACAACAACTTCGTGAGCTGGGCAACAACCGCCGCCATCCTGAACCGAGCCGCCCCGCTGGGGATCCTGGCGATCGCAGTCGCGTTGCTGATGATCGCCGGCGAGTTCGACCTGTCGATCGGGTCGGTCGTGGGTTTTGCCGGGATGGCGATCATGGTGCTCGTGACCTCGGCGTCCTCCGGCGGCCTGGCGTGGCCGCTGATACCGTCCCTCTTGGCGGCGTTGCTGATCACGCTGGGCGTGGGTCTGTTCAACGGCGCCATGGTCGTGACGACCAAGCTCCCCTCTTTCATCATCACGCTGGGAGCCCTGTTCATCTTCCGCGGTCTCGCCACGGCGATTCCCCGCACGATGACGAACCGTACCCAGCTCGGAGCGTTCGACACCATCCCCGGCTTCGAATCGATCAACGCCATCTTTGGCCAGAAGATCGAGCTCTTCGGTTCCCGATTCGATATCTCCATCATCTGGTGGGTCGCCCTCACTGCCCTCGCCACATGGACGTTGATGAGAACGCGAGTCGGCAACTGGATCTTCGGCGTCGGAGGCGACAGCAATGCCTCCCGCAATGTCGGCGTTCCCGTCTATCGGCTCAAGATCGCACTCTTCATGACCACCGCCTTCGCCGCATTCCTGGTGGCTCTCATGCAGGTGACGCAGTTCAAGGGCGCTGACTCGCTGCGCGGTGAGCTGCAGGAGTTCAACGCCATCATCGCGGCCGTGGTGGGAGGCGTGCTCCTCACCGGCGGGTACGGCTCGGTCATCGGCGCCGCTATCGGTGCCCTCATCTTCGCGATGGTGCAGCAGGGGATCATCATCACCGGGGTCGACGGAGACTGGTTCAAGGTCTTCGTGGGGGCGATCCTCGTGGTGGCGGTGATCTTCAACAACTTCGTCCGCCAGCAAGCACAGAAAAGGTGACCGGCATGGCGAGCACAACTCCGATCCTCGAGATCAAGAACGTCTCCAAGTATTTCGGGAACGTCATCGCCCTCCAGGACGTGTCGATGTTCGTCCGCGCCGGGGAGGTCACCTGCCTCCTCGGTGACAACGGCGCCGGGAAGTCAACGCTCATCAAGACGCTGGCGGGCGTCCACAAGCCGTCGGAGGGCTCCTACACGTTCGAAGGCGCCGAGGTCGACTTCAACTCCCCCCGTGAGGCGCTCGACATGGGAATTGCCACGGTCTACCAGGACCTGGCGATGATCCCGCTCATGTCGATCTGGAGGAACTTCTTTCTCGGATCCGAACCCACCCGCGGATGGGGGCCGCTGCGACGCTTCGATGTCGACAGCGCCAAGCAGGTGACCCGTGAAGAGATGTCAAAGATGGGCATCGACATCCGCGACCCGGACCAGCCGGTCGGGACCCTCTCCGGTGGCGAACGCCAGTCTGTCGCCATCGCCCGCGCCGTCTACTTCGGAGCCAAGGTCCTCATCCTCGACGAGCCGACCGCGGCACTCGGCGTGAAGCAGGCCGGTGTGGTCCTCAAGTACATCCTGCAGGCGAAGCAACGCGGCATCGGGGTGATCTTCATCACCCACAACCCACACCACGCGTATCCCGTCGGTGACCACTTCGTGATCCTGCGACGGGGGCAGGTCTACGGGGACTTCACGAAGGCCGAGATCCCGCTCGAACAGCTCGTGCAGATGATGGCCGGCGGTGCCGACCTCGAAGCCCTCTCGCACGAGCTCGAGGCTGCGTCTCAGGAAGGCGAAGCAGGCGAGGAACTGGCAGAGGCGGCCGAGCTGTTCCGTGCCGAGGCCGACGAAGGTTGATCGCATTCGACGTGATCACGATGGGGCGGGTCGGGGTGGACCTGTACCCCGAACAGAGTGGGGTGTCCCTGGCAGACGTGCAGACCTTCCGGAAGTTCCTAGGAGGAACGGCCACGAACGTCGCCGTCGCCGCTGCTCGCTACGGCCACCGCTCATCGGTGATCACCAAGGTCGGCGACGACGCCTTCGGCACATACGTGCGGGCGGCCCTGGGCACGTTCGGCGTGGACGTCGGCTACGTCGGCACAGACCCGGACCTGAAGACCCCGGTGGTGTTCTGTGAGATCCACCCACCGGACCACTTCCCCATCGTCTTCTACCGAGAGCCCAAGGCGCCCGACATGAACCTGCGTATCGACGAGCTCGACCTCGAGGCGATTTGCGCCGCCCGGATCCTCTGGACGACCGGTTCGGGGCTGTCCGCCGAACCGAGTCGTACGGCCACGCTCGGAGCATTGCGTGCCCGAGGTCGAACAGGGGTCACCATTCACGATCTCGACCACCGGCCGGCGTTCTGGAAGGATCCCTCCGAGGCTGGCCGCTGGCAGCGCCAGGCCCTCGCCGACGTGACCATCGCCATCGGAAACCTGGAGGAGTGCGCCGTGGCGGTGGGCGCAGACTCGCCGGACACGATGGCCGGCCGCATCCTCGACCTGGGAGTGTCTGTCGTCATCGTGAAGATGGGCCCCGACGGTGTTCGCGCCTATACCGCCGACACGTTCCATTCGGCGGCTCCAGTTCCGATCGAGGTCGTCAACGGTCTCGGCGCCGGGGACGCCTTCGGTGGTGCCGTGTGTCATGGACTGCTCTCGGGGTGGACGTGGGATCGCATCATCCCGTTCGCCAACGCCGCCGGCGCGCTGGTGGCGAGCCGACTGGCGTGCGCAGACGCGATGCCGGACGAGACCGAGGTCATGGAGCTCTTGGTGTGAGACCCGTCGCCCACGCCTCCACCGTCCCGATCGATCGAGCCGACACCACGATTCGGGCACGGTCGTCGATTCGTCCGAGCACATGGATCACGACCGCCGACGCCCAATGCTCAGAGGGGATCGCCTCCCATGCGGCTCCTTCCGGACGCCATGTGGTCTCGGGCTCGAAGCCCTGGGCGGCCATGAACGTGGGACGGATCTGCACATGATCCGAACACGCCGATTCCAGATGATGCGCCATCTCGTGCACGAGCGAGACCTCGAGTTGCGGAGCTGTCGCCGGAATTCGCAGGGTCACCGTGCGCGACTCCGGGTCGTACGTGCCCCGATCGGAGAGATCCCGGCTCCCGATCACCGTGACCGCGCCGATGCAGCGGTGGCGGGCGGGGAACGCATCGACGAAGACGTCGAAGGTCTCGTCGACCAGTGCGCGCAGGTCGTCGGGTGTGGCAGCCGGCGAGGACACGATCGGTCCACCGCCGACGCACGCGACGACGAGCACGAGACCGATGACCGGCAGAGAACGGGGACCCATCGATGACCATTCTCGACGACGGCCGGTACGAATGGCTGCTCCGGACTAGGGCGGAGAGACCCGGCGCGCTCGACGAGGCGGCCGCCTCTCGCAGCCGTCGGGCGGTGACCGCAGGCGACGGTCGCCTGCTGATCGTGGCCTTCGACCATCCCGCCCGCCGGATCATGGGCGTGGGGTCCGATGGCATGGCAATGGCCCATCGGCGCGACGCCCTCGATCGCTGCATCCGAGCGCTGCGTCGTCCCGGTGTGGACGGCCTCCTCGCCACGCCCGATCTGGCCGAGGATCTCCTCCTCCTCGGCGAGCTCGACGACAAGATCGTGTTCGGTTCGATGAATCGGGGCGGGCTGACGGGCTCCGCGTGGGAACTCGACGACCGGTTCACCGCGTACCGCCCGGAGGTTATCGAACGGCTCGGATTCGAAGGCGGCAAGATGCTCTTGCGCATCGACTACGACGACCCGCACACCATTCGAACACTCGAAGCGTGCGCCCGCGCCGTCGACGGGCTCGCCGACCGCAGGCTCATCGCCCTGGTGGAGCCGCTCCCGGCCAGACGAGATGCCGGCGGTCGGGTCCGGGTCACCGAGGATCCCGATCTCGTCATCGAGGCGATATCCATCGCGTCGGCGCTCGGGTCACCGAGCGTGTACACGTGGTTGAAGCTCCCTGCGAGCAGCGATCCGGACCGCATGATGTCGGCCACCACGCTTCCGTCGCTCCTGCTGGGAGGAGATCCGGGGGCGGAGGGCGAGGACCTCCTGGCTCGATGGCGGCGGGCCATGGCCATCCCGCACGTCCGCGGTCTGACGGCCGGGCGTAGCCTTCTCTATCCGCAAGACGGCGCGGTAGAGCGCTGGGTTGACGCGGCAGTCGCCATCGTTCACGGAGAAGCCTCGTGACGACCCGGTTCCGCCCGGCAGGCACGTTGCGCGTCGCGGACGACCCGATCGTCCTGACCAGCGACGACGCCGGCTGGAACTATTGCGGGCTTCGTGTGGTCGAGCTCGCCATCGACGAGTCCCGAAATTTCGTCCTTGACGGCGTCGAGGCCGCGATCGTGCCGCTGACAGGAGAAGTTGATGTGAGGACGGCCGACATCGAGTGCCACCTCGCAGGCAGGGCGTCTGTGTTCAACGGCACACCCGACGTCGTCTACCTGTCGTTGAACAGTCAGGTGTCGATCTCGAGTGGTTCGGGGGGACGGTTTGCCGTGGCTACGGCGTCAGCCGACGAGATGCGCCCAGCCTTCGTGCAACGTGCAGACGACATCGCCGTGGATACCCGCGGGGCGGGACAGGCGAGCCGGCGAATCACCGGACTGCTGTCAGCCGACGTGCTCGGACCGCAACGCCTGATCGTCGTCGAGGTCCACACTCCGGGCGGCAACTGGTCCTCCTACCCACCCCACAAGCACGACGAATGGACCGAGTCCGAGGTACCCATCGAGGAGATCTACTACTTCGAGATCGATGGCGAAGACGGGTTCGGATTCCACCGGACCTACACGACAGACGGAGCGATCGACGACACGGTCACGGTGAGTAGCGGCGACGTGTTCCTCGTTCCGAGGGGATATCACGGTCCGTGTGTCGCCGCGCCTGGATACGACATGTACTACTTGAACGTGATGGCCGGTCCCGACCCCGAACGGCGTTGGCTGATCTGCAATGACCCTCGGCACTCCTGGGTCATCGACACCTGGGTCGGCGTCCCACCCGATCCTCGACTCGGAAGGAGCGACACATGAAAGACCTGACGGTGCTGATGGACCTGGTCGTCGGACGACCTGCCGCCATGCTCGAGGACGCCGCCAACGAGCATGTGGAGATCGTCGCCGCCTGCCTCTTTCCTCGGCTCGGCGGTCGGGTGGGTCACCTGGCGGTCGACGACGGAGACGTCGAGAAGGCAACGTCCATCGTCGCACGCCATGGCGGGGTGGTCGTGGACGAACGCGAGTGTGTCGTCGTGTCGCCCAGCTACCCAGGAGGGGCTGCGGCGGCGTCGAGGGCCATCGCCGACGCCGACATCCTCGTGAACATCTCGTACTTCGGGCCGAGTGGGGATCTCGTGATCGGGACGCCGGACGTGGAAGGAACTCGCGCCGCCCTCGGTCTGTGACCGCGCCTGACTTCGAGATCCGAGAAACCGACCCTTGCGGACCGACCCACACCTGGGTGACAGCCCATACACACCCGTGCGCACCCTCATGCACAGGTCAGACCCCGGCATCGCGTCGCTCCGACTCGGCGCTCCCCGCCATGTTTGCCGCGACCGACGCGATGATCGGGACATGGCACCCAGACAAACCCCAGTAGACCAACAGGTTCCGTTGCGACGGCATATGTCCTGTCAAGCGCTTGCCCGGGTGGTAGGAGGGCGTCTCAGTCTCTGAGCGTCCTGAGGATGTCCTTGGTCAGCAGAAAAAGATGAAGCTCATCGGTGGGTGACTGTTCGGACTCCGGCACGAGGTGGAGGCAGAAGTCCCTGGCTTCGGTCGTTTCGGCGTGAACCAGCAGACTCGGGCATCCGATCTCGGCACCGAGTTGCGCGGTCCGACCGATGGCGTCGGCGAGGAGACCGGCGCCGAGCCCTCGCCCCTCGTGGTCCAACGACACAGCGAGGCGGGCGAGCAGCGCCACCGCCTGTGGGTAACGGCCCGCACGCGTGCGTGCCTGCGAAGGTGCATCCACGACCGAGATGCTGGCCATCGACCAGGCGTAGTAGGCAACCACGACGTTCGAGTCGGTCTCGGTGACAGCGAGAACCTTGGCGGTAGCGATGGCGTGAGCTCGGCGAGCGTCGTCACGCAGCCATTCGGTCTGCTCGGCGGAGCGACATTCAAAACCGTCGACGACGTCCCCTGGCCCGAGGAGCCGAGGAGACCGATAGCGTCCTGTCACTCGTCGGCGAACGGAGACGGTCGAGCCATCAAGTCACGCAGCCCGGCGAGACTGCGGGCGCGGCGACGATTGATCTTCTCCCATCCCTCCCGCGCGTCGGACTCGAGCGCGAACTCCGTCCTGTCGGCGAGGACCCGCCGCGCCGCCACGGTCAGATTGGTGAGCACGAAGTCGGTGAGATCCGTACCGGATGCGGCGACCGCCCGGTCGATGAGAGCGCGATCCTCGGGTGTGGCACGTACCTCGATCCGTTCACTCCGGTTCCGCCTGGTTTCTGTCGACACAATCAATCCTCGTTTTGTACGGCCACTGTACGGGCACCTCCGGCGACCCGTCAACGCTGACCGCCTCTGACTGACCAGGGCGGTGGCTACGCTGTGCCGCCCCACACGTCGTGTTCCCTTACGCGGTGGAAGAGAACTGCGACGAGGAGCGAGCCGTGACAGTCGAGAGCGATTGGCCTTTCCAGCCGTGACTGTGGCGCTGCCGATCTTGGTGATCCTGGTCATGGTGTCGTTCAACGCCCTGTATGTCGCCGCAGAGTTCGCCACGGTGGGTTCGCGACGGTCCCGGGTGCAAGAGTCGGCTGAGGCCGGCAACTCCGCCGCCGGGCGCCTCCTCGCGATCCTGCAGGACCCCAAACGCCTCGACAACTATGTGGCCGCCTGCCAGATCGGGATCACACTCAGCAGCCTGGTCGCCGGCGCCTACGGCCAGGCGCAGCTGACGCCGCTGCTGGAGCCTGTGTTCGGTGCTGCAGGCCGCACTGTTGCAGTCGTGATCGTGTTGGTGGCGATCACGGCGGTGCAAGTGGTGCTGGGCGAATTGCTCCCGAAAACCGCCGCCCTGCGCTATCCGGAGAGGTTGGCCACGGCGACGCTCGTTCCGATGCAGATCAGCCAATGGCTCTTCCGGCCGCTGGTGATGGTCTTCAACGGGTCGGCGTTCGCCCTGATGCGCCTGATGAAGTTGAACGTCGACCACACCCACTCCCACGTCCACTCTCCCGAGGAGCTCGCCGGCCTGTACCGCGCGAGCGCCTCCGGTGGCCTGATCGACGTCGCCGAGCGGGACATGCTGGCGGGCATCCTCAACGTCGAGGACCGCCTGGTGCGCGAAGTGATGACTCCCCGCCGCCGCCTCGAGACGGTCAGAGCCGACTCGACGGTCGACGAGGCCCTCGCCCAGTTGGTCGAGTCTGCCCACTCGCGCTTCCCGGTGACGGGCACCGATCCCGACGACATCGTCGGGATCGTCCATCTGCGCGACCTCTTCAACGCGGCGCAGCCCGACCCGACGGCGCTGGTCTCGACCGTCACCCAGCCGGTGTTGGCGGTCGCTGAGATGCTGACGGTCCCCAGCTTGTGGCGACGGTTGCGTGAGGAGTCCCAGCACCTGGCGCTGGTGGTGAACGAGTACGGCTCGGTCTCGGGGATGGTGACCCTCGAGGACGCCTTCGAGGAAATCTTCGGCGAACTCAACGACGAGTTCGACCTCGGCGAGGAACCCATCCAACTCGATGGACGCCGCGTGTCCGTGAGCGGTGAGGTCCTGGTCGAGGTGCTCAACGACCGATTCGGACTGCGGATGGCGACCGACAAAGTCGACACGGTCGGTGGCCTGCTGTGGCTTCAGCTCGGGCGCCGACCCGTAATCGGGGACAGGGTGACGGTCGAACCGGATGGGATCGTCGTGCGCGTCGACTCGCTTGAGGGTCGTTTCGTCGAGCGGGCCTCATTCGACCTGCCGGGGGAGGCGAAGTGATCGAGACGGTGGTCCTCCCGATCGTGGTGATCATCGTGCTCGTCGTCATCAACGGTGTGTTCGTCGCCGCCGAGTTCGCCCTCGTCGGCGCGCGCCGCAGCCGACTGCACACCCTGGCGGAGTCGGGGAGCCGGGCGGCGCGCTGGGTTGTCGACGTGTTCGACCGGCCCGCCGGTAAGGACGCGTACATCGCGGTGGCCCAACTCGGCATCACTCTGGCGAGCATTGGCCTGGGGATGTACGGCGAGCCCGCCGTGGCCTCCTGGCTGTACGGGCCGTTCGAATCGTGGGGTCTGTCCAGCACCGCCGCCCACACGGTCGGGTTCATCGTGGCCTTGAGTGGAATCACTGCGATGCACGTGGTCTTCGGCGAGATGATTCCCAAGGCCCTGGCCCTCCAGGCCCCCGAGGGGGTCAGCCTTCGTGTGAACCCGGTGATGCGCTTCTTCTCCCTGGCCTTCCGTCCGATGGTCGCGGGCCTGAATGCCATCGCCTTCGCGCTGATGCGGCTACTGCGCATCCCCGAACCAGACAGGAGGCTGGCGCTCTATACCAGCGCCGAGCTGGCGATCGTGACCGACGAGGCCGCCGACAGCGGCCAGCTCGGTGCGATGCAGAGAGACTTGATTCACAACATCTTCGACCTCGACGCCCTCAGGGTCGAGGAGCTGATGACCCCCCGAGCACGGGTGGAGTCCTTCTCCGTGACCGCCTCGGCCGAGGAGGTCGCGTCACGAATCGCCGCGTCGCCGCGCAGCCGTTATCCGGTCGTCGACGGGAGCCTCGATCGGGTGGTGGGTGTCCTTCACATCAAGGACTTCATACGGGCCAGTCGTCAGGGGTCCTCCCTCGATCT
>DATKCE010000005.1:0-8763 GCA_035513335.1 Acidimicrobiia bacterium | reverse complement strand
CCGCGGCGATCGCAACCACGCTGACCGCCCCGACCACCGTGGCGAGGGCTCCCACGACCCAGGTGGCGAGACTTCTCACCACGAGGACGGCCCAGCGCATGGCGGCGACACTAGTTGTGCCCTCATATCCTGAGACGATGGACAAGGACCGTCTGCGAGCGGGGGCGCGGGGGAGCGCCGCGATCGACGCGGAGACTGCGACTGCGGTGGCCTCGGAGTTGTTCGCCTGGCTCTCCGGGCGTCTTCCAGGGACGATCGCCGCCTATCTGGCAATGAGCGACGAGGTCGATGTGGAGCCGCTGTTCAGCCGTCTCCCCGGCTGGCGGTGGCTCCTGCCTCGGGTCGAGTCCGACGGGACCCTCACCTGGCGTGACCGCGACCTACCCCGGGAGACCCACCGTTACGGCATGAGCCAACCCGTGGACCAGGGGCCCGAGACACCGGTGTCTCAGATCGACGTCTTCCTGGTCCCCGGCATGGCATTCGACGAGACAGGGGCTCGTCTCGGCAGGGGAGGTGGGCATTACGACCGGGTGCTCGCCATCCGTCGTAAGGACAGCAAGTCGGTGGGAGTAACGGTGGAGAGCAGGGTTATCGATTCGGTGCCTGTGCACGATCACGATCAGCGAGTCGACTGGCTGGCCACCGAGACCGGGGTCAGGGAGTGCTCGCGAAAGGGGCGTGCGGTATAGAACATCCGCAGCGAGCTGTGGGGGCCACCCCTTACCCTGTCGATGTGAAGCACTACATCCTCTTCTACGAATTGGTCGACGACTACCTGGAGCGCCGAGGCGAGTTCCGGTCGGAGCACCTTGCCCTCGCCCGGGCTGCCACCGAGCGTGGCGAGTTGCGATTGGCGGGCGCCTACGCCGACCCCGTTGACGGTGCGGCGCTCGTGTTCCGCGGTGAGGACGAGACACCGGCCCGGACCTTCGCCCAGGCAGATCCGTATGTCCGCAACGGTCTGGTGGAGTCGTGGCACATTCGAGAGTGGTCGGTGGTAATCGGAGCAGACCACGAGGGTCCCGTCCCGTCCGGCTAGCACCCGGCGCGTTGCGCTCAGGTCGCTCGTCTCGGCGGGGTCACCGGGGCGGAACGAACCGAGACCAGAGTTAGTAAGCCCACGACAAACGGGGTCAGCACGATCAACGCGATGAGCGGCAGCCAGGGAATGAAGATGTCCGAATTGCTCAGTTGCCCGAACGGTCCCTGGTAGAAGCTCTGGCGGGCAGACGTGAAGACCTTGATGAGACCGAGGCCGAGAGGCACGGCCAGTGCTGCCCCGATCAGGGTCTGGTAACCGGTGAGGAGACCGAGGAAGCGTCGGCGGAACGATCCGGGTGCGCCGACGGCGACGATGGTTCGCAGCTCCTCGTCGACCTCCGCAGCCGACACCGCGGTCACCAGAGAGATCACAATCAGCACGGCAAGAAGGGTTACGCCGGCACCTATGGCATAAGTCATGCCGGCTGGCATGTAGTCGCGACCACCGCTGAAGTCGACTTGTCCCGATAGCTCGACCTGCTCACGATCGCTCAGCGGACGATCGAGGATGAAGAGCGCCATCGGACGGGACTCGGCGTCCTGATATTGGGCTGCCACTGATGCCGGCAGCAGGACCCGCGGCATCGACCATCGCACGACGGGCACTGCGAACTCGACCGCAGGGACCTCCTCGTGGTCGATCGAGACGAAGGTCTCCTTGTCCTCGACACCAAGAACGACGATCCGGTCATTGGCGATGGCCTCCCCAACTCGCTCATCACCGATGGCGGAGACGAGACTGGCGGTGGCCACTGCGGCGCGGTTGCTCGGGCTCTCGAGCTGAATGGTGTTCTGAGCGTCGTCGGAGACAGCTTCGATCTCCATCTGCTCCTTGGTTCGAATCCTCAATTCCAGCGTCTCGAAAGTGGCCAATTGTCGCTCCGGTACCACCGCGGCCACCGTGGCGATGTCGTCTTCCCCTATAGGCGTGGGCCCGAACGCCTGGTCCCACCCACCTAACAGCAGAAGCTGATTGGAAGGCTCGGGCAAGCCATAGAGGAGGTCCTGCTGTGCGCTGGTCTCCGACATGGTCGCCAGGATCGCCGGGGCTAACAGGATCACCATGATGGCGGCTACCGCTACCGCAGATCTCGTCCGATGCCGGGCCGAGTCGCGCAGCACCAGCCGACCTGTGGCGGGGACATGGTCGGCAAGTGTGCTGACACCGGCCAGGATCGGGCTGGCCAGCATGGCGACGCCACCAACCACCATCACCCCACCGATCGCTACCAGTGCCGGGGAGAAGTTGCTGGTCGAGGCGATCGACACCGTGATCAGCAGGCCGCCGAGAGACGAGGCAATCAAACCGGCGGGGATCACCCATCTTCGCGGAGGGGAGGAGGGCATTCGTCCCTGCAAGGCGGTGATAGTGGGGATCTTGGATGCGGTCTTCGCCGGGATCCACACCGCGATCAACACCGAGACAAGGGCGACCGCCACTGGCCCCAGGATGTCGGAGACGCTGACCCCGAGCCCCGTGATGAGGCGGGTGACAAAGCGGTGGAGGAGCGGGCGACCGAGAAGGAGCACGGCGATCCCGAGAAGGACCCCGAGACCCGAACCGACCAAGGCGATGGTGAGACCTTCGCCGATAACGGTGGTGCGGATGTGCTTCTCCGAGGCTCCGCTCGCACCGAGGAGGCCGATCTCGCGCAGACGTCTCCGCGTCCCTGCCGCGAAGGCAGCACCGGTGACGAAGGCCACCTCGATGAGTAGCAGTGTGGAGGCTGCGGTGGAGAGCAATGCCGAGTTGGATTCAATGCTGCCCTGGCTGAGACGCTGACTGCGTGTCTCCATGTAGACACTCGCCAGTTGCGGAGGTCCTCCCGACCCGTACACCATTTCCCAGGCACGCTCGAAGACGGCTTGGAATCCTCCCTCGGAATCCGTCCTTGCTAGCTCGACGAGCTCCTCGACCTGTCTCTCCGTGAGGAAGACGTAGAACTCATCCTCGAGTTCCTGCAACTCGACCGGCTTGGGGTCGACGGCGGGCTCGGGCCAGAACCGTGGTTGGCCCTCGCTCCACCAGAGCTCGTCGAGACGGGCGGCGGCCGCCTCTGCACCTTCACCACCTACCAGGACTGTGGTGAATTGCTCCTCGTCATCGAGGGCCCCTGCCCAGAGAAGGACCGTGGCATCGGAGTTGGCGATGGGCTCGCTGACGATTCCGACAATCTCCACCTCACCAACCGCCAGATCGTCGAACTCCCTTCGATCACCGATCTCCAGATCCATGTTGTCAGCGACCCGCGGCGATATCGCGGCCTCACCGGGAGCGTCGGGAACCTCACCATCCAAGACGACGAGCATTCCGTCGGTCAGCGGGTGAGCCAGGTCGAGATCAGAGGCCAGAGCGAACTGGAAGTCCTCGAGTCGCAGTCCGGTGCGGCGGAAGTCGGTGAGGGTGAGCGCGGGATCGATCGCGCGCGCGTTCTCGTACACCCACTCCACCACCTCCTCGCCCCCCTGGACCTGGACATGAACATCCGCGGTTCCAAATTCGAGCTGGGCCGCTTCCTCCGGGGTGAAGTTGCTGGCGCGGACGATGCCGGCGACGAACACGCCGAGCGCCACTGGGACCCCTACCAGCAGGACCAAGAAGACTGTTCGCTTCCGGTTGCGAAGGGCGTTCTTGGCAGCCACCTTGAGGGCGGCTCTTCTCCCCTTCAATGCAGATCCGCGGTTGTGATCGGTGTCGTCGAGCGCACCGAGATCCCCTCGACCCGACCGTCCCGAAGTCGCACCACCCGGTCGGCCCATGCTGCATAGGCAGGCTCATGGGTGACCAGCAAGGCGGCGGCGCCGCCGTCACACCGGGCACGCAGGGCACGGAGGATCGACTCACTGGTCGCCTCGTCGAGTGCCCCGGTGGGCTCGTCGGCGAGCAGTACCGAGCGAGGCCCCACCAGACCTCGGGCGATGGCCACCCGCTGCTGCTCCCCGCCCGAGAGTTGATCGGGATACCTGTCCTCCATGCCGGCCAGCCCGAGCTCGGCAAGCGAGATCTCGGCAAAGCCCCGCGCCTCTGCCGGCTTCATTCCGTCCAGCTCCAAGGGGAGCGAGACGTTCTCGGCGGCGGTGAGGGAGGGGAGCAGGTTGAACTGCTGGAAAACGTAACCCACCGACACCCGGCGTACCCGGGCCAGCTCGTTCTTGGTGAGGGCGGCCAGGTTCTGGCCTTCGACGATGACCTCACCCGTCGTCGGCTCGTCGAGGGCTCCCGCCAGGTTGAGCAGGGTCGTCTTGCCCGACCCCGATCTTCCCGTCACCGCCACCAGTTCGCCGGCCATGAGCTCGAGGTCCACATCGACCAGAGCGTCGACGCGCTGAGCAGCACTCCCGTGGGTCTTCCCCACCCGTCGCAGCGACAACACAGGCGTGCTCATCTGCTCACCTCCTCTCGGGCCTCGACTTCTTGGAGATGGGCGGTCTCCTCGGTCTCCACCGGCGTGGTCTCGAGACGGCTCTCCACCTTGTCGAGCCATCTCAGCTCGGCTTCGGCGCTGAAGATCAGCCGGTCGAGATATAGGAGCCAGCCGATGTCCTCGTCGCCGCCGGTCTTAAGCGTGGTGTAATCCTGGAGCAGGGCCATGGTCGAGCCGCGCTGGCGTTCGATGACCCGGCGCGGGTCATCGATGCCTGATCTGATCGCCATCAGGATCTTCAGCGAGATGTCGTCCCTACCGGCGACTGCAAGGTCGACCGCCTTCGCCATCCACTGGGAGGCGGCGAGACGTCCGGCCTCCGTGAGTGAATAGACCACCCGTCCGTCGGCGACGTTGGAGTGGACCACCAGCCCGTCCCGTTCCAGCCGCTGCAAGGTCGTATAGATCTGACCGATGTTGATCTGCCAGGTGTCTCCGGTGGTCGCCTCCAATTCGGTCTTCAGCTCGTAACCATGGCTGTCCCCGGTGGCCAGGAGACACAGCAACCCCTCCTTGAGTCCCAAGTCCTCACTCCTTCGGTCGGTTACATACCCAGTATTCAACTGTACTACATACCGAGTATCCAGAGCGCGAATTTCGCCTTCTCGAGTGCGCTCGCTACATGCCTCGCGCAGGACTAGGGGACGGGATCCGAAATGTTCCACCCTCGCGTGCTTCGAACGAATGGACTCTGCTCGTCATGTGATCGGGCACCATCCACTGTTGAACCGCGTTTGCATCGAGCAACGCCTCATAGACTCTCTCCCTTGTTGCCCGGATGTGACGAGTCAGACGCGTGGTGCTCATGTCCGAGGCAGCCTAAGGGGGCCCGCTGAGGGCCTGGGCTCGGCCGGGCATGGATGGAGCGGCTCGACCTTGCGGCTAGCCGTCGGCCGAAGACTCGTTCAAGGCCACGGCGGCCCGGATGAGAGCCTGCAGAGCCTCCTCGTCGGGCTCGTCGGCTTCATGGAAGTCGATGGCACGCCTGGTGCTGCCTTGAAGACTGGCATTGAAGAGATGTGAAGGGTCATTCAGAGAGGCTCCCTTGGCGAAGGTCAGTTTCACTACGTCCTTGTACGTCTCGCCAGTGCAGATGATCCCGTCGTGGGACCACACCGGGATTCCCAGCATCGAGTTTGATGGCTTTCTCCATTTCACCTCCTCGATCACTTCGGGGTCTGCCTCTTTGATCAGGGCGCGGAGCCGGGAGAGCCTCTCGCCCCTCCAGTCGTCCAAGTCCTCGATTCGCGCGTCTATCAGCTCAGATGGAGACTCGTCTCCTTTCGACTGGCTCTGTTCCATGTTGCCTGCCTCCTTGGTCGCTTTCTCCCCTGTTGGGCGGGGCGGTTCCACTCGAGATTTGTTGATCGGCGCTAGTCAGTTATGACGTCCACCTCGGAACCAATGTTGAAGAACGCGATCTCGCCTGTCGGTCCGGCGCATCTTTCAGCGGCTTCAGCGACGAAGGAGCCGGACAGTTCATCAACATGATCGCGGTAGAGATAGCCGCCACCTCCGTGCACCGTCATACCAGGTTCGACCTTCTGCCCGTCCTTCAACACGACCGCGGGAGGGTCGTCCTGCCACCCGGTGCCGGCTGGCCAGACGAGCGGATATTGGACACCTTCCAACTCCATGAGGAGACAGTTGGTGGATTCGTCGAGTAGCAGCACGCCCGTCACTTCGGCTGCCATTCCACCGGAGGGACCGAACAGCTGCGCCGGAGAGGTGAGTACCGGTCCGTCGATCGCGCCTGCCGACGAGCACCCCGCGATGACCATGGCCACCGTCACCAGGAGGGCTATGCGGAGCTTCACCCCTATTCGACGTCTTCCCGAGTGACATAGTTTCCGACGTCGACGGCCAGAGTGGGAGCCAGCTTCCGCTTTTGCCCGCGAACTTCGAGGTCTAGCCTGTCGCCATGACGTCCCGGGAGGGTCGGTTGGTCCGGGTGCTGGTGAGCGTGGCGGACACGCTGGTCTCGAACTTCGACCCGGTCGACTTGTTCTATGAGCTGGTGGTGAGCTGTACGGATCTGTTGGATGTGGCCCAGGCGGGATTGTTGTTAACCGACGGGAACGGTCTGTTGCGGGTGGTGGCGGCGAGCAGCGAAGCCACCGGCGTAGTGGAGCTATTGGAACTTGACAACCAGGGGGGTCCCGGTACGGAGGCGTTTCGGACCGGCCGGCCGGTGAGGTCGGGCGAACTGAACGGGTCTCAGGCCCGGCACAGATGGCCAGAGTTCGCTGAGGCGGCAAATTCGGCGGGATTCCGCGCAGTCACGGCTGTTCCGATGCGCCTCCGCGGCCAGGTCCTGGGGGCTCTCAACCTGTTCTTGGCCGAGACAGTCGACCTTACCGACGAAGACCTGACAGTCGCCCAGGGTCTGGCGGATCTGGCCACCATCGCCATTCTCCAGGACCGGTTGACCATCGACGACCGGACACTGATCTCCCAGCTCCGGACAGCTCTCGAGACGCGGGTGGTGATAGAGCAGGCCAAAGGAATCGTTGCACATGAGGCCGAGCTGACCATGGACGAGGCGTTCGATCGCATCCGGAATCACGCCCGCAGCAACAACAAGCGGCTGCGAGACATCTCCGCCGCCATAGTCTCGGGTGACCTGACACCACCCCACCTCACCTCTGGCGATTAGCGCTGGTTATCCCGTTCTAGACGTAGGGCGGGAAAGCCTGTAAGGTGGTAATTAAGCGCAACCGAACCAGTCTGCCCTAGATCCTGGCCGACCCTCAACCACCTAATGAGAGGCCAGGACATGACCGACAGAAGTTTCCAATCGAGAGCAGGCCCACCCGGTTACGACGTTTCCCCTCTCGATGTTTCAGTGAGTAGTGAAGATCCCTCCGCTTTGTTGATCGAGGTGCGAGGCGAACTGGACTTGTTCACCGGCCCGATGCTGAAACAGCATCTCGAGCCCTATAACAGCGATCCGAGCGGGAACAATGGGCATCCCCGGAGGATCGTCTACCGCCTCCCCGAGCTGGACTTCATGGACGCCAGCGGCTTGCGGGCTCTACTCGGTGCCGTCGATGGGCACGGCCCCGAGACGATCACCGTACGAGAACCGTCGCCATCTGTGTCCCGACTCCTCGAACTGGTCGGTTTGGTCTCGATGATCGAGGAGGGAGCGAACCGATGATCAGCCACTCCGACCTCGATGTTCTGCGGGAATCATTCGCAACGTGGGACGAATCCGGACTACCGGGATCATTGGCCACTGACTGCGCCCGTCTGCTGGACGTCAGCGACACGACCATCTCCTTCGTGGGAGCCTCCGATCAGCGCATCCTGTGCGCCTCGTCGGACGACGCCCACACCCTGAACGAATGGGAGTTCACCCTCCAAGAGGGGCCATGCTTCGACGCCGGAGTGACCAGCACATCGGGGACCGCAGAAACGGCTCCCTCCAACACCAACCCATGGCCCCGGCTCTCGGCCAAGGCCCAAGCCATCGGCTACCAATCCATCGCCGGCGTTGCCCTGCGAGCGGGAGGAGCCACCTTCGCCACACTCAACTTCCACAACCGACACGGCACGATCACTCCCGAGACCCTCGCCCACGCCGAGGACCTCGCAGTGGAGCTCGGCTCACTCGTGGTCGGCTCTCTCAGGCAACAGCCTCCCTTCCTAGATCAGCCAGCCGAACACGACACGTTCCATCAAGCCACTGGCATGGTCATGGCGCAGATGGGAATCGACGCCGGGTCCGCCGCCGAAGTGCTCCGAGCCCACGCCTTGTCTCAAGACCGCCTCCTCATGGACATCGCCTCAGAAGTCGTGGCCCGCACACTGACATTCTCTCCAACCCGACCAAGGTAAGAGCGAGAGAGCGGCCGAGCGGACGTCAGCGAGTGCTCTCCCAGGAGACGACGCTGTCCTGGCTGACGGCGATAAGGGGGCCATCGGGGGCTCGCTCGGTGTATTGGGGGTATTTGTCCAACAGCGCCTCGATGCTCGCTTCGTAGATCTCCCCTTGGTGATGAATCGAGGCGGGCCCGTCGACCCTCACCCACCACAACCGCTCCCAGTCCTCGTCGTAGTGGTCGGCGAGCACAGACGCGAACTGATTGGCCTCGATGTTGGCCAGACGCTGCAGGTCACGGGTGGTCTTCGGCTTGTGGTCGACGGCGGTGACGATGTTGTCGCCGACGATGGCGAAGGTGATCGGGACCACATGTGGCCTCCCGTCGGGTCTCACCGTGGCGAGACGGGCCACCCGCGCTCCGGCCAGACGTGTCAGGGCCTCATGACGATCCATCGTGCTCCATCAGCA
>DATKCE010000004.1:0-18617 GCA_035513335.1 Acidimicrobiia bacterium | reverse complement strand
AAGGATCGCTGATGAGACGATGTCACCAGCATCATCAGGCCCTACAAGCACACTCGCGAAACGAACCAGATCCGAGCTGAATGCGCCGTATGCATCCACAAGCTCGGACGATTCGGCCACTTGGAGGGCTTCCAAATCTGTTATGTCAACTATTAGACACCGCCGACCGAGGTCGCGACTGACACCCCGCCGAAGGTTTTCTGATATTTCGCTACATCACGAGGCCCACGGGCAGGATTCGAACCTGCGCACCCGGCTCCGGAGGCCGTCACCGCATTACCGAACCCATTCGCAACGAAAGCCCAGGTCAGAGGCCTGGGGATGCGCTCTAAGGATAGGCAATGCCGGGTGCGTGACATGCCAGAGAGCCTTCATGCTGCGAGATTTTTAAATGTCTGCATTCGAGTCTCGTTCAACACTCAATCTCAGGTGCGGAAGCCGGAGCACCACTAGTTGGGCTGTTGCCACCTTCTCAGTTGATCACGCAGATTAATTCGCACGTCGAATCTCGGTTCGGCCGTGGTGCTGCGACTTGCGTTCTACTGGTGGGAGGTCCCTGTTTCCTGTTTTGCCAGGCAACTTGGGGGGTAACGTCTCTCCATGACGTTTCGAGAGGGTCGGTTGGTGCGGGTTTTGGTGAGTATGGCGGATACGCTGGTTTTGGACTTCGACCCGATCGACTTGTTCTATGAACTGGTGGGAAGCTGTACGGATCTGTTGGATGTGGCCCAGGCGGGGTTGTTGTTAACCGACGGGAACGGTGAGTTGCGGGTGGTGGCGGCGAGCAGCGAAGCCACCGCCGTGGTGGAGCTGTTGGAACTGGATAACCAGGGGGGTCCTGGTATGGAGGCGTTTCGGACAGGCCGGCCGGTCAGGTCCGGCGACCTGGCCGGATCTAAGGCCCGTCACAGATGGACAGAATTCGGAGAGGCGGCACGTGGGGCGGGATTCCGCGCCGTCACGGCTGTTCCGATGCGCCTCCGCGACCAGGTTCTGGGGGCGCTCAACCTGTTCTCGACCGAGGCGGTCGACCTCACCGACGAAGACTTGACCGTCGCCCAAGCCATGGCGGATTTGGCCACCATCGCCATTCTCCAGGACCGGGGGACCATCGACGACCGAACGCTGATCTCCCAGCTCCGGGCCGCTCTCGAGACCCGGGTGGTGATAGAGCAGGCCAAAGGAGTCGTCGCACATGGGGCCGAGGTGACCATGGACGAGGCTTTCAGGCGGATCCGGAATCATGCCCGCAGCAACAACGAGCGGCTGCGAGACGTCACCGCCGCAATTGTCTCGGGCGACTTGACACTACCCCACCTCACCCCTGCCGATTAGCGTTGGTTTTCGCGTTCTTCTCGTAGAACGGCTGTGCCTGTAGAGTAGAGGAGAAGCGCAACCGACCGTCTGCTCTAGATCCTGGCGGACCTCAATCCAATGAGAGGCCAGGATGACCGTCAGAACTTCCGAATCGAGAGCAGGCCCATCCGGTTACGACCTTCCTGCTTTCGACGTAGCAGTGAGAAGCGAAGAACCCTCCGCTTGGGTGTTCGAGGTCAGAGGCGAACTGGATCTTGCCACCGGCCCGATGCTGAAACAGCATCTCGAGCCCTACAACGATCTGAGTAGGAACAATGGTCATCCACGCCGGGTTGTCTACCTACTCCCCGAGCTGGGGTTCATGGATGCAAGCGGCTTGCACGCCCTTTTGACCGCCGTCGATGGGTACGGCCCCGAGACGATCACCATACGAGAACCCTCGTCCCAAGTGCGCCGACTCCTCGAGTTGGTCGATTTGGACTCGATGATCGAGGAACGAGCGAACCGATGATCAGCCCCTCCGAACTCGACACTCTGCGGGAATCATTCGCAACATGGGACGAACCCGGACTACCGGGATCGTTGGCCACTGACTGCGCCCGACTGCTGGAAGTCAGCGACATCACCATCTCCTTTGTTGGAGCCTCCGATCAGCACGTCCTGTGTACCTCGTCGGACGACTCTCGTACCCTGGACGAGTGGGAGTTCACCCTCCAAGAGGGGCCATGCTTCGAGGCCGGAGTGAACAGCACATCGAACACCGCAGAAACCGCGCCCTCCAACACCAACCCATGGCCCCAGATCTCGGCCAAGGCCCACGCCATCGGCTACAAGTCCATCGGCGGCGTTCCCCTGCGAGCGGGAGGAACCACCTTCGCCACACTCAACCTCCAAGACCGACACGGCAAGATCACTCCCGAAACTCTGGCCGACGCCGAGCAGATCGCAATGGAGCTCGCCTCACTTGTGGTCGGCTCTCTCAGCCAACAGGCCCCCTCCCCAGACCAGCCAGCCGAACACGACACGTTCCATCAAGCCACCGGCATGGTCATGTCGCAGATGGGAATCGACGCCGGGTCCGCCACTGACGTGCTCCGAGCCTACGCCTGGGCTCACGACCGCCTCCTCATGGACATTGCCTCAGAAGTCGTGGCCCGCACACTGACATTCTCGCCAACCCGATCAAGTTAAGAGCCAGCAAGCGTTCCCTTCGCCGCTAACAGCACGGAGAACCACTCTCAACGATCCGACACGTTGGCGACAGATTCACGTCTTGGCTCGAATCCATCGGATGCGCACAACACCGAGGTCAATTCCGAGGTTCGCACTACACCGCCCATATCATTCACCACGATGTACTGACCGAGAGACCACCCATTCGCGGTATCCGGCACTGTGCGACTTGTCAGGACACCCACCTGGCGAGGTCCTCAGGGCTCTCAAGGCGTGGACGGATGTGTAGCCGTATTCTGTAGCCGCACCTGTTGTCACAGGACAGTACGGCACGAAGGTCCGGTAGCACCGAATGGAAGCGCACGTCACAGCACCAATGGAACCAACCGGACTATCAAGGCGGGACTAAGCGCTCAGCCCGCCAGAACAGACGGCCCAGGGGCCGGTGCTTGCCGAAGGGGAGCTGGCTGCGGGGAAGATGAGTCGCCCCGAAACCGTCGCGCTGTCGGATCGGGGCAGCGGTATTCGTAGGAGAGGTGAGAGGCCGCCCATGAGGGGCGTCCCGAACCTCAGGAGATGGTTCGCCAGGCGCCGGGTTGGGGGGTACGCCGTCGACCGGCTCGAGGAACAGTTGGCTGGTTATCCCGCCTACCAGGCGACCCGCGCCGATCTGCTGCTCAGACTGAGCCGCAGTCGGCAGTCGCGCGCGGCCTACGATAGAGCCGTCGAGCTGGCGGGCAACACCTCCGAGATCGCCTACCTCACCCGCCGGTGCGACCAACTGGGGTAGCGGCGGGACCCCACATCACACGAGCCCCAAGGTGGGCTCGCAGGTTTCCATCTCCCGGCTACGGAGAACCCCACCAGGGCAGGTGCATGTCGGCCAGCCCGTGTAGGTTCTGGGGAGAGCTAGAGGAGGAGGACCCAGATGGCATCACTAGCAACCCTGCACACAGTGATGAAGATTCAGTCGATCGTGTTCTTTGCGTATGGGGCGGTCTTCTTGTTGGTGCCCGAGTTCGGAATCGAGACCCTGTTCGGCTACGAGACAGACTCGTTCTGGCCGAGGGGAGTTGGCGCCGCCTTCCTTGGCATTGCCTGGCTGGAGTGGAACGTGGCAGACCGGCTCGAGGAACGCCTCGACCTCGTCTGGCCATTCGCTCTGATTCCCGGACTGTTCATGGTGGTGTTCCTGTGGGAGCGGGCCGCAGGCACCTACCCGGGAACAGAGTCGTTCTGGTGGGTGAACCTCATCGTGTCGTTGGTCTTCTTCGTGGCCGTGATAGCAACCCGTCCCAAGCGGGCTCCAGAATCGGCACAGCCCGAGACCCCTACCCCACCGCGGGATCAGACTTAGCAGAGGAGCCGAACAACCAGATTTGAGGGAAACCGCGGGGCCGGATAGCTCACTACGCGTCGAGTTGGGAACGATCGACGTCGTCTTCGGTGATCTCGCCGGTTTCATGCGTTTCGCAGACGTCGACTTCATGCTCTTCACCCCAAATGGTGACACGACGCGACATCGTGCTCGGGGAGGTGCATCCTTCGACGATGCAGAACGAATGGGACGCTATCGGTACATCAGACATGGTCGCCGGATACTACCCAAGGTGTTCAAGCGCGGTCGTCCACGACAGGATCGTCCTCATCGACGCTCGCGCTGTCGGGAACGACATCCTCACGGTCCGGTGCGATCCCGCGCCGTTCCATCTCCTCACGGATGCCGTCGCCGACATCCGGTGGGGTGAGCGCCGGGTCACCCCCACTCCCTTCCCCCTTGGCCTCCCGAAACCGCTCGACCAGCTCCTCGTCGCTCAGTGAGCCCAGATCTCTGTCTCGTGTGATATTCACCTGTTGGTCGCCTCGTCGACCCAGGCTATACGAGCCGCGGTACACCCGAACCTCACCGTGATGCGCTCCGTGACGGTCGCGCCACTAACTTCGGAAGCGATGACTGAACGACTCGAAGAATGGATGGATGGATACGTGCTCGCCTGGAGCACCAACGACACCGAGCACATCAGTGCTTTGTTCACCGAGGACGCGGTGTACGACCCGCAGACCTCCAGCGGTGAATGGCACGGGGTCGAGGAGATCGTCAGGCGGTGGCAGGATATCGACGATCACGAGGAGAACTGGGACTTTGAGTGGCTTCCGCTCGTGGAAACCGACGACCTCGCCATCGTCACCGGCCGGACCACTTACTTCGAGCCTCCACTCAACTATCGCAATCTATTCGTGATCCAGTTTGGCGACGACGGCCGCTGCCGTGACTTCACCGAGTGGTACATCGAGGAAGATACGGGATGACCACGGCTTTCGTCCTCGGCGGCGGAGGCAAATGGGGAGCGGTGGAGGTGGGGATGATCCAGGCACTCGACGAAGTCGGCATCGTCCCCGACCTGATCCTCGGCACCTCGATCGGTGCGTTCAACGGCGCCGTGATCGCCGACTATCCGGGTCAGGAAGGAGTCGAGCGTCTCAAGGGGTTCTGGGAAGAGGTGACCGGGGCCGACCTGTTTCAGACCGGGTTCTTCGACCGGGCGGTTCGGGTGGCGACGCTCAAACCGGCTATCCACGAGACCGGCGAGCTCCGGGCACTGATCGAGCATGCCATCCATCCCGATACCCGGATCGAGGATCTTCAGATCCGATACCAATGTGTCGCCGCCTCCATCGAGAACACCACGGAGCGGTGGTTCGACAGCGGGAGCCTCATCGACGCCGTCCTCGCGTCGTCCGCCGTACCGGCCCTGTTCCCACCGGTCGAGATCGACGGGGAGCACTTCTACGACGGCGGCCTGGTCGACTCGGTGCCTCTCGGGCGTGCCGTCGAACTGGGAGCCGACCGGGTCTACGTACTCCAGGTGGGTCGGATCGAGTCTCCGCTGAGAGTTCCGGAGCGACTCTACGAGGCGGCCCTCATCTCGTTCGAGATCGCCCGGAGGCACCGTTTCACAACCACGATGCGCAATCTTCCCGACGGAGTCGAGGTACACCTGCTCCCCACCGGCAGTCCCGTCGCCTGGGACGATCGAAGTCAGCTGAGATGGAAGGACACCGGGGGGATCGAAGACCGCATGACCACCGCCTATTACGCCAGCCTGGAGTACCTCCATGGGAGAGAGGAGGAGTGAGACCACCGCCCAGGCCGATCCGGCGACTCGTTGTCGCTCCCGCGCTCGTTGTGGGTGTCCTGGCTGCGAGCGTGACCCTCCCACTGGCCGTCCCGGCGGCCGCGTTCATCTCCCGATACGTTCCCGGCAAATGGCGGATCCTGAGGATCGTCTGGTTCCTCTTCCTCTATCTGCTGATCGAGGCCGGGTCGCTGACCATGATGTTCTCCCTGTGGATCATCTCCGGGTTTGGGCTCAAGCTGACGACGCCGGGCTTCGTCGACGCCCATTACCGCCTCATGGGATGGATGCTGCGCCGGGTGGTGGCCTCTGCCAAATTCACCTTCAGGTTGAGCATCATCCGGGAAGGCGATCCGCCCCGTACCGTGGGAGGCGACCCGGTGATGGTGCTCAGTCGGCACGCCGGACCCGGGGACTCGATCTTGTTGATGGACGCCCTCGCCAACGGACTCCGCCGCCGGCCAAGGATCGTCATGAAGGAGTTCATGCAGTGGGACCCGATGGTCGATGTGATGATCAATCGGATCCCATCGGCGTTCGTGCCTTCCGGGGGACGGGGCAGAGACGAGGTGGTGGAGACCATCGCGGCGCTTTCCTCCGACATGGCCGGGCGCGACGCTTTCGTGATCTTCCCGGAAGGGGCCAACTACACCGAGAAGAGGGCGAAGCGCTCGATCGAGAAGCTCCGCGAGATGGGCCGCCCCGACCTCGCCGAGAGAGCCGGAGAATTGAAGAACACCCTGCCCCCGCGGTCCAAGGGGGTGATGACGGCGATCGCTGCCGCCCCTGCCGGAACCGACGTGTTCTTCGTCGGCCACGCCGGGCTGGAGACCTTCGTCACGCCGGGGGACATCTGGCGGGGGATACCGACCGACACCAGTGTGGCGGTCCGGGTCTGGCACGTGCCGGCCGACCAGATCCCGCCCTTTGACGAGCAGGAGACGTGGCTCTTCGACGTCTGGGCGGAGATCGACGCCTGGATCACCGACCGTCTCGCGGACACCGAGGAGCCCTTCGACGACCCCGACGCCTATTAGGCGTTGCCATAGCATTGAGTCTCGGAAACCACGACCTCTTGCTATAGCAACGCCAGAGTCATGACATCCACGTTGGTCGGCGCGTCTCGTAGGCGGAGATGGCCTCGTCCTCCTGGAGGGTCAGGCCGATCGGGTCCAGCCCTTCGAGAAGACGTTCTTTGACCTTGGGGTCGACTGCGAATTCGAAGACATAGTCGGCCGCCTCCACCACCTGCTGTTCCAGGTCGACGTGGATGGTGGCGTTCGGGTCCCGGGCGATGTCATGGAGGCGGGCGACGTCCTCGTCGGGCAACTCGACGGTGAGCAACCCGACGTTGACACAGTTGTTGCGAAAGATGTCCCCGAAGGAAGGGGCGATCACAGCGTCGAAACCCCAATCCTGGATCGCCCACACCGCATGCTCGCGCGACGACCCGCAGCCGAAGTTGCGCCCGGCGATCAGCACCTTCGCTCCCTGTCGGGCGGGATCGTTGGTGAAGAAGTCGGAGCTCGGCGTCCCGTCCTCGGTGGTGGCCCAGTCGTAGAAGAGGAATTCTCCATACCCGGTCCGTTCGATGCGGGTCAGAAACTGCTTCGGGATGATCTGGTCGGTGTCGATGTCCGCCTGGGGGAGAGCCACCATCGTCCCTCTGACTGTCGATACCGGTCTCACGTCCAGTCCCTCACGTCGACGAGATGACCGACCACCGCCGCGGCAGCGGCCATCGCGGGGCTCATCAGATGGGTGCGGGCGCCACGACCCTGTCTACCCTCGAAGTTCCGGTTCGAGGTTGAGGCGCACCTCTCACCGGCCGGGATCACGTCATCGTTCATGGCGAGACAGCTGGAGCATCCCGCCTCACGCCAGGAGAAGCCCGCCGCCTGGAAGATGTCGGCGATGCCCTCGGCCTCTGCCTGAGCCTTCACCCGCATCGACCCGGGGACGACGACGGCGTTGACACCACTTGCGACTCGTCTCCCCGCCACCACCGCGGCCGCGATGCGGAGGTCCTCGATGCGGCCGTTGGTGCACGATCCCAAGAAGACGTGCTGCACGGGGATGTCCACGAACGGAGTCCCCGGGACGAGGTTCATGTACTGCAGAGCCCTGACCACCGAATCCTTCTCGATCGGATCGGGAAACGCGTCCGGATCGGGCACCGCGGAGGTGATGGGAGCAGTCTGACCCGGATTGATCCCCCAGCTGACATGAGGCACGAGACTGGCCGCGTCGATGTGGTGGGTGGTGTCGAAGGTGGCGGCGGGATCGGTGGACAACCCCGACCAGTAATCGACGGCGGCATCCCAGTCGCCACCCTTCGGAGCCTGGGGTCGCCCCTCCAGATAGGCAAAGGTGGTGTCGTCGGGGGCGATCATGCCGGCCCGGGCGCCGCCCTCGATCGACATGTTGCACACTGTCATCCGCTCTTCCATCGACAGGCTTCGGATGGCCTCACCCCGGTACTCGATGACGTGACCCTGACCACCACCGACGCCGAGTTGGGAGATCATCCCCAGGATCAGGTCCTTTGCGGTGACTCCGGGGGGGAGCGGACCGTCGAACTCGACCGCCATGGTCCGGGGACGCTTCTGCCACAGGGTCTGGGTGGCCAGGACATGCTCGACCTCGGAGGTGCCGATCCCAAAGGCGAGCGCGCCGAATGCACCGTGGGTCGAGGTGTGGCTGTCGCCGCAGACGATCACCTTCCCGGGTTGGGTGTAACCGTTCTCTGGACCTACCACATGGACGATGCCCTGACGGGGGTCGTCGAGCCCGAAGAAGGTGATCCCGTGTTTCTCGGTGTTCGCCGCGAGCGTGTCGACCTGTCTCTTCGATTGCGGGTCGCGGATGCCCAGGGCGCGTCCCGTGGTGGGGATGGCGTGGTCCACGGTGGCCACGGTCAGGTCGGGGCGTCGCACCTGGCGTCCGGCATGGTCGAGGCCGGCGAAGGCCTGAGGAGAGGTCACCTCATGGACGAGATGGAGATCGACGTAGAGCAGGGCCGGGTCGTCGCCGGTGACCACGTGGTCGTCCCAGATCTTGTCGAACAAGGTCCGAGACGACTGGCTCACGCCGACACCTCGACAGAATCCCTCACCAGCGCCGCCACCCGATCGCCCACCTCGGCGGTGGTGGCGTCCATCTCCCCGGCGCGTAGCGACGGAAGCTCTCCGGCAACGGTGGCGACGGACGTCTCGATGGCATCGGCCGCCCGTGTCTCTCCTAATTCTCTCAGCATCATGGCCGCAGCACCTATGGCCGCCAGGGGGTTGATCTTCCCCGTTCCTTCGAATCCAGGGGCCGTTCCACCGATGGGCTCGAACATCGAGACACCCGAAGGGCTCACGTTGGCCCCCGATGCGATCCCGAGACCGCCCTGGATGGCTGCGGCGAGGTCGGTGATGATGTCGCCGAACATGTTGTCGGTGACGATGACGTCGAAGCGCGCCGGGTCCTCGACCATCCACAGACAGGCCGCATCGACATGGGCGTACGCGGTCTCGACATCCGGATAGTCGCCGGCCACTTCCTCGAAGACACGCCACCACAGATCCCATGCGTACTTCAACACGTTGGTCTTGCCGCACAGGGTCACGTGCCGTCGGGGTCCGGTCGTCGCCAGGTCGAAGGCATATCGGATGCAGCGCTCGACCGCGAACCTGGTGTTGACCGACTCCTGAACCGCCACCTCGAATGGGCCGCCCTTGGCGGTGAAGCTTCCCTTCCCGGCGTAGAGCCCCTCGCTGTTCTCGCGCACCACGACGAAGTCGACGTCTTCCGGGGTGAGGTCGGCGATGGGAGAGCGGACTCCGGGGTGGAGCTTCACCGGACGGAGGTTGATGTACTGATCCAGCTCGCGCCGAAGTCGGAGCAGAATCTCTTGTTCCAGGATCCCGGGTGGAACGTCGGGATGTCCGACGGCTCCGAAGAGGATGGCGTCGCAATCGCGGAGCCGGTCCAGTACGTCTTCGGGGAGTGTCTCGCCGGTGCGGAGATATCGCTCCCCTCCGATGTCAAATTCGGTTGACTCGAGGGCGAAGCCGAAAGCGGAGGCGGCGGTGTCGAGAACCTTGATCGCCTCCGCGATGACCTCCGGCCCGGTGCCATCGCCGGGGACGACGGCGATGCGATGAGTGCTCATCGGAAGGTGTCGGCTACGCCCTGAAACACCTCCATCCCCGACTCGACCTCATCGACGATCGCCTGAAACCTGGCACCGGAGACGTGACCGTCCTGGTCAGCCGCCTCCTTGAGTCGGGTGAACGCGCGCTCGAACGACGACGACGAGTTGAAGATCACGCCCATGTCGTCGAGGGCATGTTGGAAGGCGGCGCGCTGGTCGCCGTCCTGCATGGTCTTGTCGAAGCTGATTGTCCGTGTCATGTGCTTTCTCTCATCCTGGTCTTGGCTCCCGCACGCCTCACGCCTGGCCCACGGCCATCCGTGCGACGTCCGAAATCTTCTTCATCGCCACCCGGCCCGACTTGACGAGGTCGATGACCCCGTAGGGCTTCATGTGATCGAGGAACGAGGCGAGGTGCTCGGGAGACCCGGCCACCTCCAATGTGATCGAGTTGGGTGCCAGGTCGATCATCCGGGCCCTGAACAGCCCGGCCGTGTCGCCGACCTCCCCGCGGTTGACGGGGTCGCAGGAGATGCGGACGATCATGACCTCGCTCTCTAGGGCGTCCGCCTGGTCGAGCTCGGTGACCTTGATCACATTGACCAGCTTGTGGAGCTGTTTCTTCAGCTGTTCCAGCTCGGGGGCGTCGACGACCACGGTGATGTGGGAGCGTCCTGGGACGTGTGTGGGGCCCACCGCCAGGGAGTGGATGTTGAAGCCGCGATTGGAGAACATCGCAGAGACTCGGGCGAGGACCCCGGGTTTGTCCTCGACGATGACCGAGAGCGTGTGCTGGCTCACAGGTCTTCCCGCCCCATGACGATGCGGTCGTTGGACCCGCCGGCCGGGACCATCGGGAAGCACATCTCTTCGAGATCGGTGGCCACCTCGAGAACCACGGGGCGGTCGTCGACTGCCAGCATCTTGTCGATGGCGGCGTCGACTTCGTCGGGGTGGTCGACCCGCAGACCCACACATCCCATCGCCTCGCCGAGCTTGGGATAGTCGGGGACGACGGTGCCGAGGTCGCTGGCAGAGATACGGCCCCCGTAGAACAGGTTCTGCCATTGCTTGACCATGCCGTAGCCACCGTTGTTGAACACCACCACCTTCACCGGGATGTTCTCGGTGGTGGCGGTGATGAGCTCCTGGAAGGTCATCTGGAAGCAGCCGTCGCCGTCGAGGGCGATGACCAGCTCATCCGGCCGGGCCGCCTTGGCTCCGATGGCGGCGGGGACGGCGAAGCCCATCGTCCCCAGGCCGCCCGAGTTGATCCAGGTACCAGGACGCCGGAAACCCCAGAACTGAGAGGCCCACATCTGGTGCTGGCCGACCCCGGCGGCCACGATCGCCTCCCCGTCGGTCATGGCGTGGAGACGTTCGATGAAGAACTGGGTCTTGATGGGGCCGTCCTCGGGTTGGTCGTAACTCAGCGGTTTGGACTTCTTCCACATCCCGAGTTGCTCGAACCACTGGTGCCGAGTCGGTGCCGGAGTTCCCGACCGCACGGCGACGAGGCGGTCGAGGAGGGCCTGGATGACGCGCCGGGCGTCGCCCACGATCGGGATCTCCGGGTTGCGCACCTTGCCGATCTCGGCCGGGTCGACGTCCACATGGATGACCTTGGCCTGGGGGGCGAACGAGGCGACGTCACCGGTGACCCGGTCATCGAACCGTGCGCCCAGGCTGACCAGGACGTCGGACTGCTGGATGGCGGTGGTCGCCGTGTAGGTGCCGTGCATCCCCGGCATCCCCATGGCCAGGGGGTGGTCGTCGGGAAACGCACCGCGCGCCATCAGCGTGGTGACGACGGGGACGTTGGCAGTCTCTGCGAAGGCCAGCAGCTCGGCGGAGGCGCCGGAGCGGATCACACCGCCGCCCACGTAGAGCACCGGGCGCTCGGCGTTCTCGATCAACTCGACGGCGGCCTTGATCTGCTTCGGGTGGCCCTCCGACGACGGAGGCTTGTAACCCGGCAGGCCGGCCAGAGACGGGGTAGACCATCGGGTGTGCTGGTTGAGCACATCCTTGGGTATGTCGACCAGCACCGGCCCGGGGCGTCCGGTCGAGGCGATGTGGAACGCCTCGTGGACGACGTTCGGTATCTCGTCGGCATCGGTCACCAGGTAGGAGTGCTTCGTGCAGTGCATGGCGAGGCCAGTGGTGTAGGCCTCCTGAAAGGCGTCACTGCCGATGGCAGCAGAGCCCACCTGGCCCGTGATGGCGACCAGCGGAGTCGAGTCCATCTTTGCGTTCTGGAGGGGTGTGATGAGGTTGGTTGCCCCTGGCCCGGAGGTGGCCATAGCCACACCCACCCTGCTGGTCGCCATCGCGTAGCCCTCGGCCATATGGCCAGCCCCTTGCTCATGACGGGCCAATACATGACGTATCGGACTGTCGAGCAGAGGATCGTAAGCCGGGAGTATCGCCCCACCGGGCACGCCGAAGATGGTCTCGACGCCCTCGTGCTCGAGACTCTGGAGAAGTGAGTGCGATCCGGTGTATGGCTTTGGTGTCATGGATTCGTCTGGGGACTAAAAAACCCCCCGGTGACGGAGGGTTCAGCGCACGCAGGGTTGACTGCGCGCGCTACTCGATGAGGAGTACGAGATCGGCGGAGATGTAGGTGCTCTTCTTCATCTGGAATCTGTGAGTATTGCCGTTATCGGCACCCAATGTCAACCTATTGACCCGTTCTGTGCGTTTTCTCCCCGTTTTCGCGCATCGGACAGGCCCGGTCAGCGCACCTGATGCGCGAAAACGGAGACATCAGGGGGCGGTCTTCGGGTCGAGGAAGGGCATCAAGCCGCGCAGCTCGGCGCCGACCTCCTCGATCTGGTGCGAGCGGTTGGCGGCGCGCTGCTCGTGGAGGAACGGAGCCCCCTCCCGGGCCTGGGCCAGCCACTCGTTGGCGAACGCTCCCGACTGGATCTCGGAGAGGACTCTCCTCATCTCCTCACGGGTCTCGTCGGTGACGATGCGGTTGCCCCGGGTGTAGTCGCCGTACTCGGCGGTGTTGGACACCGAGTAGCGCATCCACGACAGCCCGCCCTCGTAGAGGAGGTCGACGATCAGCTTGAGCTCATGGAGGGTCTCGAAGTAAGCGGACTCGGGCTGATAGCCGGCCTCGACGAGAGTCTCGAACGACGCCTTGATCAGTTCGGCGATACCACCGCAGAGGATGACCTGCTCGCCGAAGAGGTCGGTCTCGGTCTCCTCCCGGAAGGTGGTCTCGAGGATTCCGGCCCTCCCGCCTCCGATGGCGGAGGCATAGGAGAGGGCGATGTCCCTGGCATTCCCGGTGGCGTCCTGATTGACGGCGAGGAGACAGGGTGTCCCCGAGCCCTCCTCGAACGTGCGGCGGACCAGGTGGCCCGGCCCTTTGGGAGCGACCATGGCCACATTCACTCCTTCAGAAGGAACTATGGCGCCGAAATGGATGTTGAAGCCGTGGGCGAACATGAGTGTGTCGGCCTCTTCGAGGGCGGGAGCGACGTCTCGGGCGTAGATCTCCGCCATGATCTCGTCCGGGACCAACAGCATCACGACCTTGGCGGCGGCCACCGCATCGGGGACCGACATCACCTCCAAGCCCGCCTCCTCTGCGGCGGCTGCACTGGCGGATCCGGGTCGTAGCCCCACGACCACGTCCACTCCGGATTCGGCGAGGTTGCGGGCATGGGCATGCCCCTGGCTTCCGTAACCGATCACGGCCACCTTGGCCTGCTTGATCAGGTCGGGGTCGCAATCGCGGTCGTAGTAGATCGTGGCCATGGGTGGATTGTCGTCGTTTCGAACCGACACGCCCAAACGGAGCCGTAGGATCGAAGCGATGACGACCAAGACCAGATCACGAGACGTGACCGAAGGAGCGGCGAAGGCAGGGGCGCGCGCCATGCTTCGTGCGGTCGGCCTGACCGACGAGGACTTCGACAAGGCCCAGGTCGGGGTGGTGTCTGCCGGCAACGAGGTGACGCCTTGCAACGTGACCGGCCCGGAGCTGTCCGAGCACGCCAAGGCAGGTGTGGTGGGAGCCGGGGGAGTGGGACTCGTGTTCTCGACCATCGCCGTCTCCGACGGAATCTCGATGGGGCACGAAGGCATGCGAGCTTCGCTTGTCTCCCGTGAGGTGATCGCCGACTCGGTCGAGTTGGTGATGCACGCCGAGCGGTTCGACGCCATGGTCTCGATCGCCGGGTGTGACAAATCCCTCCCCGGGATGATGATGGCCGCGGCGCGCCTGGACCTGCCGGCCGTGTTCTTGTACGGCGGATCGAGCCTGCCGGGCCGATACCAAGGTCGCGACATCTCGATCGTCGACGTCTTCGAGGGCATCGGCGCCGAGTCCGAGGGGCGGATCAGCCGGGACGAGTTGACCGAGATCGAACGCGCCGCATGTCCGGGCGCCGGCTCCTGCGCCGGGATGTTCACCGCCAACACCATGGCCTCGGTCGGCGAGGCGATCGGAATCTCGCTACCCGGCTCGGCCACGGTCCCGGCGATCGACCCGAGGCTGCGCGAATACGCCCGCAAGTCGGGCGAGGCAGTGATGGGTCTGTTGGACGCCGCCATCAGCGCACGTCAGATCATGACCAGACCCGCCTTCGAGAACGCGATCACCACTGTGATGGCGCTCGGGGGCTCCACCAACGCGGTCCTCCACCTCCTCGCGATCGCCCACGAGGCCGACGTGGCTCTGGAGCTGGAGGATTTCGACCATATATCCCGCAAGACACCACATGTCGGCGACCTCAAGCCATTCGGGCGCTACCACATGGTCGACGTCGACCGGGTCGGTGGCGTGCCCAGCGTGCTCAAGGCGCTCCTCGACGAGGGGCTCATCGATGGCGACGTGCTCACGGTCACTGGAAAGACCATGGCGGAGAACCTGGCCGATGTGGGGGCCGTGGAAGGGAGCGAGGTGATCAGGTCGTTCGACGATCCGCTGGCCGCCGAAGGAGGCATTGCCATCCTGCGGGGAAATCTCGCTCCCGAGGGGGCAGTGGTGAAGCTGGCCGGGATCGAGTTGGAGACACGGGAGGGCCCGGCTCGGGTCTTCGACGGCGAGCAGGACGCGTTGCGAGCATTGTTCGACCATCGGATCCGACCCGGTGACGTCGTGGTGATCAGAACCGAAGGCCCCAAAGGCGGGCCCGGGATGCGTGAGATGCTCCAGATCACCGCCGCCATCAAAGGCGCGGGTCTGGGCAAAGACGTGCTCCTGATCACCGACGGCAGATTCTCCGGTGGGACTACCGGATTGTGCATCGGGCACATTGCACCAGAGTCAGAGGTCGGGGGGCCCATCGGGCTCGTCGCGGAGGGCGACACGATCAGGGTCGACGTGCCCGCCCGAAGCCTCGACGTGCTCGTCGACGAGGAGACTCTCGAGGGAAGGCGCAAGGAATGGAGTCCCCTGGAGGCCCGTTACCCGACCGGAGCACTCGCCAAGTATGCCCGGCTGGTGGGTTCCGCCTCCAATGGGGCAGTCACCGGGTAGGGGTAGCGGATGGCGGGTGAGACACGAAGTCAGCGACGGAGCTTCCTTGGCCGCATCGCTTCCGGTACAAGCGATCGTGTTTTCGACATCGTCGACCCCAACACGCTGCTCGATCGTGTCGACCTCGACTCGCTGTTGGAGCGAGTCGACTTGGATCGACTGCTCCGCCGTGTGGATGTGAACCTTCTGCTCGATCGGGTCGATGTCGATCGTCTCCTCGGGCGTGTGGATGTGAACCTTCTGCTCGATCGGGTCGATGTCGATCGTTTCCTCGATCGAGTCGATGTGGACACTCTCATGTCCCGCGTCGACGTGGAGGGTCTGGTCGACAGGGCGGGCATCCCTGAGATCGTCCTCGAGAGCACCGGTCATCTCACCGGATCGGCACTCGACTTCTTCCGGCGCCCTCTGGTGGGCCTGGACGAGATCATCCTCCGAGCGTCAAATCGCCTGGTCGGGCGGCAGCCCGGCGAGTACCCCGAGGGTCCGGGCCGGCTGGTCGACTGGGTCGAGGAGCATCGGGAGGACGGGGAGGGCGTCAAGACGGGAAGGTACGGTGGACCGTTGACACGACTCCTCGCCGTCATCATCGACGGGGCGGTGGTCAGCTTTGGCCTCACCCTTGCAGTTGCCGGCGCCGTGTTCGTCGTCGGCCTGGTTGCACCGGGATTCTCTCTGCCCGATACCTCGGCCCTGGTCTACGGGTTAGCCCTCCTCATGGTCTCGGCCCTCTACTTGTGGATGAGCTACGCGGTGTTCGGCAAGACCTTGGGCAAGGCGATCCTAGGTCTCCGGGTCGTGAGTGCCGACGGACGCGTTGCCATGGCCCCACGACAGCCCCTCATCCGGGTGCTCGCCTACCCACTCAGTTTCATCGTCTTCGGCCTCGGCCTCCTGGGCGTGGTCTTCAACCCCCAGCGCCAGGCATGGCACGACCGGCTGGCGCGCACCGCGGTCGTCTACGACTGGGGCTCGCGTGCCGCCAGCATGCCGACGCCCCTCGCCGACTTTCTCGAGCGACGTGGCGCCGGGGTCTGAGCCGAAGGTCAGGCCGACGCCCCCGAGTAGTTGCGGATCCCCCACTTCCATATCGCCCGGCTCACCAGCAGGGCGAGACCGGCCACTCCAACCGCGGCGGCGAGCCACCCCCACCCGACGCGCCCGGTGACGATCTCGGCGGGGACGGTGATGGCAAAGGCGAGCGGGATGATCACGGTCAATGAGCTGCGCAGCCACAGCGGGTAGATCGTCACCGGCCATCGACCCGCCTCGTAGACGCCGTTGAGGATCTGCATGAGATCACCGATGTCGACTGCCTTGAAAGCGATGGTGACTGCCGTCAGCCAGATCGCATAGACGATGGCGGCGCCGCACACCAGGGTGACGCCGAAAGCGACCAGTCCCGTTCCCGTCAGCTGTGATTGCATCTCCCGGAGAGCCCATGCCACCACTCCCGCCCCCAGGACCACGTCGATGAGATTCCATATGTTGATCTGGCGTACGCTCACTATCAGTTGAGAGTCGGCGGGTCTGGTGAGGGTGTAGTCGAGGGTCCCCTCCTGGACATCCCGTATCAACGACCACATGTTGGGCACGACGAAAGTCCTCAAGAACCCGCCGATGAGCACATGGACTCCGAGCACGGCGAGAAGCTCCGCCGAACTCCAGCCGCCCAGTGTGTCGGTCTGGTTGTAGACGACGGCGATGGCGACCAGCCCGGTGGCCAGGTTGAGGCCGGAGTTGAACAGCTGCACCCAGAAGTTGACCCGGTACTGCAGCTCGTTCAGTGCCCCGAGCCGGAGGTGGAGGCGGGCGAGAACGATCGGACCGGCCGGCCGGCTCAATTGCCCACCGCCCCATATCGCCGGATCGCCCGCTTCCATACTGCGACGAACACCAAGCCGATCGACGCGGTCCATAGGACCTGGGCGCCTATCCCGGCAACCACCTGACCCGGGTCGAGACGCCCGATCAGGGTGTCGATCGGAAACTGGAAGGTCCACTTGAAGGGGAGCCACGCCGCGATGTCTGCCACCCAGCCCGGCATCAGCTCGAGAGGCACCAGACGCCCAGAGAGCAGCAATTCGGAGGCGATGAAGATGCCGAAGATGGCCGCCCCCCGGGTGGTCCAGAAGTTGATCATCCCCAACAGGTAGAGGACGACGAACCGGACCGCGAACCCTCCCCACAGGGCGATCACGAACCCGACCACGTTGACCACCGCCCACTCGATCGTGGGCTCGAAGATGAGGGTGAGGAAAGCGGCGACGGGGATCCAAACCAGGGTGAACACGAACTTGCCTCCGGCGAAGAACGTGAAGTCACGGTGGAAGGGATGGATCGGCTGCGACAGGAAGTCGTTCATCCGTCCCTCCCGGATCCGCCACTCCCAGGCATCCGGGGCGAAGCCGAGGTTGTAGACCCGGACCAGGGTCCAGACGATGTAGTAGGCGGCGAGAGTCCCCGTGGTGAGGCCGGCGATCTCACCACCCTGGGCCTCGGCCACGGTGGTCCAGACCGCGAGGTAGATGATGGGCTCGACCATGAAGCCGAGGATCATGAGCGTGGTACGGATCCGGTACTGGATCTCGCGCTGGAACCCGAGGCGCATTCCCGCCCGGTAGTACCGAGCCCGGCTGAACTCAGTCCTCGGTGTGGTCACTCGCTGCCCCTTCGTTTGCGAACACCCGGTCGATCACGTCCTCCAGGGGGGTCTCCTCGATTGCCAGATCGGTGACCGTGGCCACGGCGAGCAGGTGCCCGGCAACCGAGGACACGTCCTCGCGTCGTACCTCGA
Organism: Acidimicrobiia bacterium; assembly: GCA_035513335.1. Lineage (GTDB taxonomy): Bacteria > Actinomycetota > Acidimicrobiia > Spongiisociales > ZC4RG35 > JANQRA01. The sequence continues at coordinate 552 of DATKCE010000004.1, read as the reverse complement.
TCGACGCCCGGGCCGCGTTCCGCTCCAGGACCCGGCCCAACCGCTCCAAGTCGGCTGGCAGGTCATGTGCCTCCACCCTGATCGTCTTGTGCGCCGAAAATCGATCGGAGAGGCCGGTCAGGGGCCCGTCGTAGAGGATCGAACCGCGATCGATCACGATCACCCTGGAAACGAGTGCGGAGACGTCCGCCATGTAGTGACTGGTGAGCAGGACGGTGGCACCGGTGTCGGCGGTGTAGTCGAGGATGAACTGGCGGAGCCTCCGCTGCATCGTCACATCGAGCCCAATGGTGGGCTCGTCGAGGAAGAGGATCTCGGGGCCGTGGAGCAATGCAGCGACGATCTCCATCTTCATCCGTTCACCGAGCGACAGGTTGCGCACCGGTTTGGTGGCGATGTCGGCCACATCCAAGATCTCGATGTAGGACGCCTTTCGTTCCCGAAAGACGTCGTCGGGGATGCCGTATATGGCCTTGTTGAGCTCGAAAGAGTCGACTGCGGGGAGATCCCAGGCGAGGTTGTTGCGCTGACCCATGACGAGTGCGATGCGTC
>DATKCE010000003.1:0-3393 GCA_035513335.1 Acidimicrobiia bacterium | reverse complement strand
GGCGAAGCGACGCAACGACGGCCATTGGCCACTACAGAACCGGCATCCCGGCAAGGAACACTTCCGCATGGAGGAGGGCTCGGGAAAGCCGAGCCGGTGGAACACGCTCCGAGCGCTCCGAGTCCTCCGCTGGTACCGCGGACATGGCGCCGAGTTCACCCCGGAGTGAGACGGGTAGTTGGGGTCTGACGAAGGCCACATGCCAATGTCGGTTGAGGTTCAGAATGGCTTCAGACGCCTCTCAGATTCACCCCTACTTACCGACTTCATATCGGTTTGTGAGTGAGGGCTCACTCACTTACAATGAAGCGGTGAGCACTAAGAAGGGCAGAGCCGAGCCCCTTGCCCCCGAGGATCGTCGCCAGGCCATCGTGGAGGCGGTCATCCCTCTCCTCGTCGAGCGGGGTGCGTCGGTGACCACCCGGGAGATGGCGGAGGCGGCTGGCATCGCAGAAGGCACCATATTCCGCGTGTTCCCCGACAAGTGCGCCCTCATATTCGAGGCGGCCAAGGTCAGCATCGACCCAACCCCGCTTCAGAGACAGCTCTCGGAGATCTCCACCGCCGCCCCCCTCGAGGTCCAACTGGCCGAGGCGGCCCGGATCCTGCTCGATCGATTCCAGATCGTGATCGCCTTGTTGGGAGTCCTCCGCACCCTCCCCGCCACCGAGGCGCACCATTCCCCGGGACCACCACCGTTCGTAACGGTCGCCCACGCCGCCATCAACCAGTCCCTCACCAGGATCTTCGAGCGCCATCGGGACCAACTCCGTGTCGAGCCTTCCCGGGCGGCGGCCGTCTTTCGAGGTCTGATCCTCGCCAGCGGTCATCCGAGCAACAGCGTGACGGACCGGCTCACCGTGGACGAGATCGTCGGGGTGCTCCTCTCCGGCATCGCCCTTCCCAGTTTGGAGCAGGTGACCTGATGTTGTTGCGGATCCTCAGGGAGTACCTCAGGCCATACAAGAGGTGGATGATCGTGGTCGTCATCCTGCAACTTGTGGGCACCATCGCCGCCCTATACCTCCCCAGCCTCAACGCCGACATTATCGACCAGGGAGTGGTCACCGGCGACACCGACTACATCATCCGGGTCGGGGTGTTGATGCTCGGCGTGTCCCTGGCTCAGGTCGCCTGCACCATTGTCGCGGTCTACTTCGGCGCCAGGACGGCAATGGGCTTCGGACGCGACCTGCGCTCGGCGATCTTCCACAAGGTGGGCGAGTTCTCCAGCCGAGAAGTGGCCCATTTCGGGGCGCCATCGCTCATCACCCGCAACACCAACGACGTGCAGCAGGTTCAGATGCTGGTCCTCATGACCTTCACGATGCTCATCGCAGCCCCGATCATGATGGTGGGCGGGATATTCATGGCGTTGCGCGAGGACGTCGGGCTCTCCTGGCTGGTGGCGGTGGCCGTGCCCATCCTGGGGGTGGTGATCGGGTTCATCATCTCTCGGATGATCCCTGCCTACCGGGTGATGCAGGAACGTATCGACACCGTCAACCGGGTGCTTCGGGAACAGACGACCGGCATCAGAGTCCTCCGCGCCTTCGTCCGGGAGCCGTTCGAGACGGAGCGGTTCGCCCGGGCCAACACCGACCTGACCGAAGTCTCGATTACGGTCGGCCGCTGGATGGCCGCCATGTTCCCGGTGGTGATGCTGGTCCTCAACGCGTCGAGTGTGGCCGTGCTCTGGTTCGGTGGTCAGCGGGTCGACGCCGGTGCCATGGAGATCGGATCGCTGACCGCCTTTCTCGCCTACCTGGTCCAGATCCTGATGTCGGTGATGATGGCCACATTCATGCTGGTGCTGGTGCCGAGGGCCGCCGTCAGCTCAGATCGCATCAGCGAGGTCCTGGGCACCGCGTCGTCGGTTGTGCTGCCGATCAAGGGCGTCACCGAGGTCGTGCGGCATGGCGAGCTCGAGCTGCGCAGGGTCGGCTTCAGCTATCCCGGCGCCAGTCATCCCGTGCTCAGTGACATCAGTTTCATGGCGCGGCCGGGCCAAACTACCGCCATCATCGGCTCCACGGGCGCCGGGAAGACGACCCTCGTGAGTCTGATCCCAAGACTGTTCGACGCCACAGCCGGCCGCGTCTTGATCGATGGGGTGGATGTGCGCGACCTCGATCCCGACACCCTCTGGTCGAAGATCGGCCTGGTGCCGCAACAGTCCTATCTGTTCTCGGGCACGGTCGCCAGCAACCTCCGTTATGGAAAGCCTGACGCCACCGAGGAGGAGATGTGGGCCGCGCTCGAGATCGCCCAGGCGCGGGATTTCGTCGAGGAGATTCCCGAGGGCCTCGACGCACCGATCGCCCAGGGTGGCACCAACGTCTCCGGTGGGCAGCGACAACGTCTTGCCATTGCCCGGGCCCTGATCCGCCAACCCGAGTTGTACCTCTTCGACGACTCGTTCTCCGCCCTCGACCTGACCACCGACGCCCGACTGCGCCGGGCCCTGAGACCGATCACGGCGACCGCAACCGTGGTGATCGTGGCGCAGCGGGTGTCGACTATCGCCGACGCCGACCAGATCATCGTCCTCGAGGACGGGGCAATCGTCGGTCTCGGCACGCATGAGGCACTCCTGGCGACTTGCCCGACCTACATCGAGATCGTCGAGTCGCAGCTGCGAGCCGAGGTGGCGTCGTGAGTGACCGGACGATGAAGGCGACCGAGCGGATCCAGGGTCAGGGAGGGCCGGGCCGCGGGCCATTCGGCCACGGCATGATCGGCCAGAAGTCGCTGAACTTCGGGCCTTCCGCCAAGCGCCTTCTCCGACGACTAAGACCGGAGCTCCCCAAGGTCCTCTCTGTGGTCGTGACCGCAATCGTCAGCGTGGCGTTGGCGGCCATCGGCCCCAAGGTGCTGGGACGGGCCACCGATCTCATCTTCGCCGGTGTCATCGGCAAGCGCCTGCCGGCAGGTCTCACCAAGGCCGAGGCAATCGAGGCAGCTCGGGCTCAGGGCCAGAACCAGATCGCAGATCTCCTCTCGGGGATCGACCTCATACCCGGCCAGGGAATCGACTTCACCGCGGTCGGTCAGGTGCTGCTGATCGTGCTCGCCCTTTACGCCGGCTCCGCCCTGCTCGGCTTCCTCCAGGGATACCTGCTCAACGACGTGGTCCAAAACACGGTCTTCGGGATGCGCTCTGAGGTGGAAGACAAGCTGAACCGGCTCCCGCTGCGCTATTTCGACCGCCAGCCGCGCGGTGAGCTGTTGAGCCGGGTGACCAACGACATCGACAACGTCTCACAGACCCTGCAACACACGATGAGCCAGCTCCTGACATCGTTGCTGACGATCATCTTCGTGGTCGGGATGATGTTCTACATCTCACCGACTCTCGCCCTGATCGCATTGGTGACGATTCCGATCACCATG
>DATKCE010000002.1:0-36276 GCA_035513335.1 Acidimicrobiia bacterium | reverse complement strand
GCCAGAACAACGTGCCCATGGTGCAGACCCTGACCTTCATGTTCGCCGTCCTGATCGTGCTCTTCAACCTGATCGCAGACGTGACCTACGGGTTCCTCGATCCCCGCATCAGATACGACTGAGGAGCGACTGACCAATGGCAACGACGCAAGAGAGATCCGACCAGAGCACCGAGGCCCCTGTCGAGTCCGGGCCGGCGCACCGCTCGCTGCGGGGCGACGTCTGGCGCCAGTTCCGTCGCCACAAGGGCGCAATGGTCGGTCTGGTTCTGCTGACCCTCATCACCCTGGCTAGCTTCGTCGGCCCGTTGATCTACGACGCCGACCCCTTCCAGTCGAACACGGCCAACTCCAGCCAGCATCCCTCTTGGTCACACCCGATGGGAACCGACAACCTGGGGCGTGACGTATTCGCCCGGGTGCTCTTCGGAGGTCGGGTCTCACTGGCCGTGGGCATCACTGCAATGGTCGTCGCCGTGGGCCTGGGCACCACCGTCGGGGTCCTCGCCGGCTTCTTCAAGAAGCTCGATGGCCCACTGATGCGGATCACCGACATGTTCCTCGCCCTGCCCGTCCTCCCTCTGCTCCTCGTGATCATCATGCTCTTCAGGGAGAGGCTGCAACAGGCTTTCGGCCCCGGGCTGGGGATCTTCCTCCTCGTCGTGGTGATCATCGGCGCCACCAGTTGGATGACCACCTCCCGGGTGGTCCGGGGTCAGGTCCTGTCGGTGAAAGAGCAGGAGTTCGTGCTCGCCGCCAACAGCATCGGGACTCGCAAGCGCAACATCGTCCTCCGCCACATCCTGCCCAACGTCCTCAGCCCGGTGATGGTGGCCGCCGCCCTCGGCGTGGCAATCGCAATCATCACCGAGTCGGCATTGTCCTTCCTCGGTCTCGGATTCCCACCGAGCCTTCCCACCTGGGGCCGTCTCCTCTTCGACGCCAAGGACTTCCTCCAGATCAGCCCGATGCGGGTGGTCTGGCCCGGTCTCATGATCTCGCTCACCGTGATCTCGGTGAACTTCATCGGCGACGGCCTGCGCGACGCCCTCGACCCCCAGCTGCGCAGCAAGAGCAGCTAGACGGTCGGCCGACTTCGAGCGGCGGTCTCCCTCATCGAGTGTGCACCCGAGCGCGTTCAGCGCGCCCCAGGGCTCACTCGATACAACAGCCTGGTCGAGTGTGCACCAATGCGCGCTGGACGCGCATACGGGCCCGCTCGATTCGAGGGGAGCGTTTCGATCATATCGTGAGGTGATCGCCCCAGTCGAGGCCGAGCATCTCGATGCCCGACTCGGCGAGGACGTTCTTGGCCAGGTTGCGGATCCTGACTCGGCCACTGTCGCTCATGAAGAAGTCGTGGATCATGATCACCCGCTCCGGTTGGATGCGTCGGGCGAATTCGACGGCACCGGTCACGGAGCCCCAGGGAGCCAACAGCGGAAGGGCCATGATCGGAGCAGTGATCGTCGGTTCGTGGCTGTCTCCAGGATGGGTGATCACCCCGTCGATGGTCCATGACCGGTTTGGCGGTCGGGCTCCGGTGGGAAGTCTCTCGTGGAGCACGTCCTCGACGGTGGTCCCTTCTGGGGCTTCGACCGACACTTCGATACCGTGGCCGTCGAGCAGATCGGCGACCGCCTGGTTGGAGTAGACCACCAGGTCGGACTTCCGCTCGATCAACCACTTCACGAAGTCGGGGTTCACGTGATCGGCGTGCTCATGGGTGACGAACACCCGGGTGACGTCGCCGATGGACTCCAGATCGATGACACCTTCGAGGAAGGTGTGGAACCCCGGGTCGAACAAGGTCGCTTCCCCATCGGTGGTGACGAGCAGGCACGAATCGGTGAGTCGTCTGATGCGGGACATGTTCCCAAGCTACGCGTCTGAGGCTGTGATCCGTCAAATACCGAGCGCCTGACCGAGGAGATGGCGCTGATAGGAAGGATCTCCGAACAGAAGCGAGGACGTTTTCGCCCGCTTCAGGTAGAGATGAGCGTCGTGCTCCCAGGTGAAGCCAATCCCCCCGTGGACCTGGATGTTCTCACCGGCCACCCAGACGTAGGCCTCGGAGGCGACGGATCCGGCCAGGGGCGCCGCCACCGCCAACTCGTCGGGGTCGTCGGTCACCCGAGCGGCGTGGTAGGCGGCCGACCGGGCATGCTCCACTTTCATCAGCATCTGGGCGCAACGGTGCTTGATGGCCTGGAACGACCCGATTGGCCGTCCGAACTGATGCCTGCTCTTGGCATACTCGACCGACATGTCGAGGCATCGCTGCGCGCCACCGACCTGCTCCGAGGCCAAGGCGGTCACCGCGAGCGCCAGGGTGCGCCGCAGGGCTGCAGCGGCATCCGGTCCGCCGAGGCGGGCGCCGTCCCCGACCCGGACCGAGTCGAAACCAACCCGTGCCTGACGACGGGTCGGGTCGAGAACCGGCTCCGGAGACACCTCGACTCCATCGGCGTGAGCAGGCACCGCAAAGAGAGACACTCCGGCGTCTGTGCTTGCGGTCACCAGGACCAGGTCGGCCTCGGTGCCGGCGATGACGGCCCGCTTTGCCCCGTCGATCACCCACTCGTCACCCGACCGAACCGCCTTCGTCCCCGGGCTCTCCACCGACCAGCGGCGAGGATCCTCGAAGATCGCCAGGGTTGCGATGGTTTCCCCGGACGACAGCGGTGGGAGCAAGTCGGCGCGCTGAGTGTCGGTGGCGGCCTCCTGAATGGCGGTGGTGGCAATCACCGCGGAGCCGAAGAACGGCCCCGGTGTGACCGCCCGCCCCATCTCCTCGAGCAGCACCCCCAGCTCGACGGGTCCGAAGCCCGACCCACCATGTTCCTCCGCGACAGCCAAGCCCATCCATCCCATTCCCGCCATGTCCTTCCACACCTTGGCATCGAAGCCCTCTTCGGACATCATCAACTCACGAACCGTGGGGATCGGGAGCCTCTCCTCGAGAAATCGGCGCGCCGTGGTGCGAATGAGGTCTTGTTCCTCGGTCGGGGCGTACGAGACCGTCGGGCTGTCAGCCACGGGGGACTTCCGACCAGGGCAGGTCCTTGTCCACCCTGGGCTCTCCGGGCAGACCCAGGACCCTCTCCCCGAGGATGTTGAGCATGATCTCGGACGTGCCGCCTTCGATCGAGTTGGCCCGGGTCCGCAGAAATGCCTTCTGCGGGCCGTGCTGAGCGAGACCCTCGGGTCGGACCAGCTCGTACCCGTCCGGATAGAGGGTCCCGTCGAGGCCCAGCAGATCAGTGGTGAACGCGGTTATCTCCTTGTTGAGGTTGGCCCAGGCGAGCTTGCCGGTGGAGCCTTCCGGGCCGGGGATGCCTGCAGTGGCCATCTCGTTGGCGCGTATCGAGGTGATACGGGCAGCCTCTGCCTCCGCCCAGAGATGGAGCAGCCGGTCTCGCAGGACCGGATCGTCGGAGCCGGACTCAGCCCACACGTCGACGGCGTGGCCGATGTATCCACTCTGGCGCGGCGGGACGTTCCCCCCGATCGCCACCCGCTCGTTCATCAGCGTGGTCACCGCCACCCGCCACCCGGCCCCCACCGCGTCGATCCGATGCTCGTCGGGAATGCGCACGTCGTTGAAGAAGACCTCATTGAACTCGGCCTCCCCGGTGATCTGGTACAGGGGCCTGACATCGACACCATCGGCGGTCATGTCGACGATGAAGTAGGTCATGCCCTGATGCTTCGGGGCATCGGGGTCGGTTCGGGTGACCAGCATCCCCCACCGGGCGACATGGGCCAAAGTGGTCCACACCTTCTGACCGTTGACCACCCACTCGTCGCCATCTCTCACCGCGCGAGTGGCCAGCCCGGCCACGTCGGAACCCGCTCCCGGCTCGCTGAACAACTGACACCAGATCTCCTCGGTGGTGAACATCGGGCGAAGCCATCGGCGCTTCTGCTCGTCGCTGGCATGGGCATCGAGGACCCCGGCCCCCATGGCGATGCCAAGGAGGTTTCGATACCTGTTCTCGGTGGACGCACCTGCCTTCTCGAGTCTTTGATTGATCCTGGCCTGGAGTCCCCTGGCCAGGCCGAGCCCACCGAAGCCCTCCGGATGCCAGACCCAGGCGAGACCGTTGTCGTACTGGGCACCCCAGAACGCCTCTTCGGAGGTGGCTCCCGGTGGGTGCGCCTCGACCAGCTCGTCGACGAGCCGGTCGACCCGGGCATCATCGGAATCAGACATCGATATTTGACCTCTCACTCAAACTCTGTGCCCCAAACGCTACCGGGTTAATCCGGGGTGTCGCGCACCGTCGCGCGTCAGACCCTGGCTCAGAAGACCTCAGGACACCACGGCGCCTGATCGGTGCGCATGATCCTATGCAGAGTGGTGACCGTTTCCTGCCCTCCCATGATCATGCCCGCGGCCGCCAACGACGGCAGGTCACTGCCACCCAGGTAGAGACGGCCCAACACCGACACGTCGAGCTCCAGGTCCGCAGTGACGTCGACACGCTCACAGTGGGCCACGCCCTCGGCCACCTCGAGACGATACGTGCCCGCGGCGGAGTGCTGGGTGGCGTCGTAGACGGTGAAGACGACGACACCGTCGTGTTCGTAACCTCGGCCGCTCAGAGCCGCGGGCACGTCCATCAGCCTCACCCAGAGGGCGTCCTCGAGGCGGCGGGACCCGGCGATGGTTGTCCAGCACGAGAGGGAGGGGGTCATCGACCGGAAGGTTCCAATACTCCACGTTGGGAAAGAGATCGATGTTGAGAAGGAAGGACCACAGACCGAGATGGGCCCCTGGAGTGGTTGCCATCACCTCGGTGACACTCACTTCTCCGTCGGGGAGCGAGTCGAGCCACTTGCCCTTCTGCCTGTACAGGGCATAGCCGGTGGGCTCGCCGCCCTCCTCATAGACGACGTAGCGATGGCTCGACTTACCATCGCGCCACGACTCGGGGTCGGCGAGCACTCGATGCTCCCACCAGGCTTCGCTCCGGGTGAGCATCCCGGGACGTCGGAGTCGCGCTCGCTCGTAAACCAGGCGCATCGAAGGTCCCGCCTCCTCGACATCCAGGAGACTTGCCGACCCACCGTGGTCGCCGCCCCTGAACCCCACATGGCGGGCGTGGATCTTGGCCTCCCAGAGATGAGTCGCCGGACCATATCCGAAGCGGCCGTAGATCGATCCCTCCGATGCCCACAGCCCTGCTAGGGGCTCGCCTCGTTCGGCGATCTCGTCCAGATGATGGGACATGAGGGCGCGAAGCACACCCTGACGGCGATGGGTGGGGCGAACCGTGACCACCGTTGTCCCTCCCATAGGTAACTCTACGCCACCCGGAACCGTCAACCCCAACGAAAAGGCCGCGCAGGTGCCGACGATCTCATCGCCATCGAAGGCGGCGAGAGTCCGATCGAGGTCGAAGATCGCCTCGAATCGCTCCTTCGAAGCGTCATCGGTTTCTAAATCTCGGCCGAATCCGTGGAAGACCCGGGAGCGAAACATGTGGGCGTCTTCAGATGTGATGGACCGGATCTCGATCATGGCGAACGGGACGGTAAACGACACTCGACGCCGACGGGCCGCGAATCAGAAGAGGCGCTGCCGTGAGACAGCGCCTCTTCGCCAGGTCCGGCGTCTTCGTTCAGGTCGACGTGGGAGGGCCTCCCTTCGGGGTGCCATACCTGGACCACCATCTCTTCGCGGCGTCGATGCCGCCGACCCCGAAGGCGATGGCCGCGGCGATGGCTGCGGCGGCGACGATGATCTTGACGATGTCTTCGGCAAACGTGACGTCGAGAATCTCGAACGCGAAGAGAACCCCGAAGACGACCACGGCTATGTGCACCGCAGTCGTGAGCCAGGGAACGTTCTGCTCGTTAGCGAATGGCCGGACCAGGTTGGCGGCCCAACTACCGGCTGCAGCCGCAACCAGGATGACCACTGCCGCCAGCAGAAGGAGCGGGATCCAGGCGAGAAGCCTGACCAGGAGGTCCTCGATGGTGCCGAGTTGGAGGATCCGAGCCACGATGAGGAACAGAACGACCATCAGATAGGCATAGAGGATCGTGGCCACGATCGATGCCGGCGTCTGTTCACCCCCTTCGAGGGCGTTGGCCATCCCCGAGCGTTTCCACACTGGGTCGAGGACCCGGGCAGCCAATAGCTTCTCCGTCCATTTGCGTATGAGACCGATGATCCAGCGACCGATGATGAGAACGACGAGTGCGACCACAATTAGGATCGCCCACTCGATCACGTTCTCTCCAAGGGTTTGGAGCCGATCTACGAGACTGTCCCAGAACGTCAAATTGTCTCCTTTCGCTCTGCGACATCAAACCTAGGCGTTCTGGCTAGTCCCTGCCGTGGTCAGGTCGAAAAACCGTTGAGCTCCCCAGTTATGGTTGGAGCCAGACACTCGACCAAGAGGGACTACTTGACCGATCAGAGACGGCTCCAGCGCAAGATCGATAAACAACGGGAGATCGAAGCTCGCTGGCTGCAGAAGATGCTCTTCGCCTTGTCAAAGGCCAGAGAAGCCAGGGCCAAGCTGACAGAGACCACCGGTGAGGATCTCAACCCGTTGATCACACTGGACGATGGCACCCAGGTCTCACTGGACGCACTCGAAGACATCGTGATCAAACGGGTAGACGTGCTTATGGACAGTCTCGGTCAGAGCACTTACGGACGCCGCAAGTAGCTGCTCACTCCCGGTGGAGATCGCTGCGGTCGGTCTCGGTGTGGATCGACCGTTCGTGGGCGTGTCTGCTCTCCGCAGGAGCGTGAGCCGGGTCGTCGAGAAAGATCCTTCCCTTCTCGACGTGGAGCAGGGAAGGCCCATATGCCTCGACGAGGCCATCCTCGGTGAGAACCTCCTCCGGTGTCCCTGATGCCACCACTCGTCCCGCCAACAGGATGACGAAGTCGGTCGACCTCGCCTCGGAGAGATCGTGAGTGGTCATGATCACGGTGCAGCCTTCTCCGGTCTCGTTGTGGATGACTTCGTCGATGGCCTGTGCGGTGGTCAGGTCGACCCCGGTTAGCGGCTCGTCGAGGAGGAGCATGTCGTGATCCTGGGCTAGACCCTGGGCGACGAAGACACGCTGACGCTGGCCACCGGACAGATCGTGGAGGTGACGGGTGGCCAGATCTGAGATCTGGAGGCGCTCCATGGCTCGATCGACCGCCTCGCGATCGTCCGCGCTCATCAGCCCATAGGCTCCGAGACCGGCGTAACGGCCCATGGCCACCACTTCCCGCACGGTGACGGGAAGGCTCTCATTGACCTTGGTGGCCTGCATCACGTACGCGAGCCGACCGGTTCCCACCCGGACGTCGATCGAGCCCGAGGTGGGCTCCACCAAGCCGGCGATGACATTGAGGAGAGTCGACTTCCCGGAGCCATTGGGCCCGATCACCGCCACGACTACGCCCGGAGGCACTTCGAAGTCGGAGCTGTCGATGGCCACGATGGAGCCGAACTTCACCTTCAGCTCTTGAGCGCGGACTGCCGTGCCGCTCATGCACACCTCGCGCAACGACCCTCGATCTCGAGGGCGTGATCGGTGGCATGGAAGGAGGCGAGAGCGGCGATCTCGGAAATGAGATTGCGCACGCTCTCCTCCTGACGTGCCGGGATGTCTACGTCCTCGACGGAGCCACACTCCACACAGACAAGATGGTGGTGATGGCCAGTCAGCCACTCCGCCAGTTCGAACCGGGTGAGGCCCTTCGCGCCCAGGTGGTGCTCCACCACCCCGGAATCCTCCAACACCGAGAGCGTTCGGTATATCGACGACAGAGGCACGTCAGAGCCCAGTTCCTCGCTCAGCTCGGCGGCGGACATGGGTCCCGACGCCTTGGCCAGCGATCCCACTACCGCACGCCGGCCCTTCGTGTAGCGAACATCGTGTTCGTAGAGCCTCATCTCGATCTCGCGATCGAGAGTCGATTTGGTCATGAGCGAACCTTAGTGATTATGATTCTCAGTATCATGATAACGATTCTCATTGTCAACCAAGATCTGAGAGGTGTGAGATGAGGAACCTGCTTCTGATGCCGGTCCTGCTGGCGATGCTCCTGGGCGGTTGCGGCACCTCCCCCGCCGAGGAGACTGGACGTCCCCTGGTGGTGGCCACCACTTCGATCTGGGGTGATGTCGCCCGCTCGATCGTCGGCGACCAGGGATCTGTCGAGGTCTTGATCCCAGTCGGTGCCGACGCTCACGACTATGAGCCGTCACAGCGTCAAGTGGCCATGCTCCAGGAGGCCGACCTCGTGATTGCCAACGGGCTCGGGCTGGAGGAGGGTCTCCACGACATCCTCGAGAGTGCGGAGGCCGATGGCGCCAGGGTGTTCGAAGTGGCGCCGAAGCTCGACCCGATCGAATTCGGCGATCACCACCTCGACCACGACGACGATCACGACACGGAAGACGCCCACGACCATGACGATCTCGATCCTCACGTCTGGTTCGACCCCATCCGGATGGCAAGCAGCGCCACCCTGATCGCCGAACGCCTCGCCGATGTGGCCCCGGACGTCGATTGGGCGGCGCGTGCCGACGCCTACGTCACCGAGCTGGAGCAACTCGACGCAGAGATCGAAGAGATCCTCGGCGTCGTCCCCGACGCGCAACGCAAGATGGTCACCAACCACGAGGCCCTCGGATACTTCGCCCACCGCTACGGCTTCGAGGTGATTGGGGTGGTGATACCCGGAGGTTCGACGCTGGCGGACCCCAGCTCGGCCGACTTGGCAGCCCTGGTCGCCGAGATGCTCGAAGAAGGGGTGTCGACCATCTTCGCAGAGACGAGCCAGCCGAACCGACTGGCGGAAGCGGTGGCCGCCGAGGTTGGTGAGGAGGTCTCGGTCGTCGAGCTCTACACCGAGTCACTCGGCGAGACCAGATCGGGGGCGGCGACACTGGTGGGCATGCTTCGAAGCAATGCCATCGCCATCGCTGACGCCCTGTCGAGGTGACCCACGGTTAGGTTTCCCACGTGGACTGGCTGATCGATCCTTTCCAACTCGCATTCCAGCAACGCGCTCTCCTGGGCGGTTCCCTGGCCGCAGTCGCGCTAGCCCTGGTGGGGACCTGGGTGGTGATCAGGGGTATGTCCTTCCTGGGTGATGCATTGGTCCACGGGGTGATCCCTGGCATCGCTCTGGCCATCTTGTTCGGCTTCAACCTGCTCATCGGTGCCATCGCCGCCGCGGTGGTGATGCTCCTTGGGATCAACCTGGTCCACCGTCAGACTGCGTTCTCGGAAGACACCAGCATTGGTCTCCTCTTCGTCGGGATGCTCGGACTCGGGGTGATCATCATCTCCAGCACCGACTCCTACGCCGGCAGCCTCACCGCCATTCTCTTCGGAGATGCCCTCGGTGTCACGATGGGTGACATCTGGCTGCTGGCCGGATTGCTCGTGCTCACGCTGGCCGGCACGCTCCTGGGATTCCGCCCCTTCCTGGTGCTGGCCTTCAACGAACAGAAGGCCGAGTTGCTGGGACTCCAGCCCCGAATCGCCCACTTCGCCCTGCTCGCTCTGATGACTCTGGCCATAGTTGGGTCGTTTCAGACAGTGGGCACACTGCTCGTCTTCGGGCTCCTTGTCGGACCGGCGGCCACGGCGGCCCTCGTGGTTCGCCGGGTCCCCGCCATCATGGCGGTGGCCGCCCTCCTCGGAGTTGTGTCCGTGGTTGGGGGGCTGATCGTCAGTTATCACGCCGACACCTCGGGATCGGCCACGATGGCGGTCACCCCGATCGTGCTCTTCTTCCTGGTCCTCACCTTCAAGACTGCCACCAAGAGGAGACTCACCGCCCGATCGGTGTGAGGTGTTCGACGGGGATTGGCCCTTCGGCTAGGGCGGTTTTTCGGTGGTGTAGGTGTGGCCGTGGGGGCTGGTCCAGATGTCGGTTCCGTTGATTCTGTGGTGGGTCCAGCCGTGGTCTTTGAGGGTGTGGCCGTGACGGCATTTGGGTCCTCCGTTCGTAGTGGAGGTTTGGCCGCCTCGTCTCCAGGGGAGGAGATGGTCGTAGTCACAGTCCGAGGCTGGTACCCGGCAGCCCGGAAACGAACAGACCGGCTGGAGGGCGTCGACCGGATTCGGTCTGTTCCACCCAAAACCTCCGCTCCGACCTGGCATGCTCGTAGCGTTGTTTCGCCCTGTCAGGGGTCGGAGTCGACACAGAGCCGACGGATCCACGCCCCCAACTGGCCGGAAGTCAACCGAGACGCCCTCTCAGCAATGAGGTCGACGATGCTCCTGGCTTCGGCCACGTCGAGATGGGCGGTGCCATTACAGATCACCCGGGCCCTCGCCAGGTCGATGACACCCTCGTCCAACAGCTCCCAGACCCGAGGGAGCCCGCTCGCACAGGTCGAAAGCCAACCCGAGACGATTCTCCGCCGCCCGACGAGTGATCCTCAAGACAGGACGCAGCCCATCAGCCGCATACTCGAACGACTCCTCGAGCCGGTTCGGATCAGAATCCGCATCCCCAGGAGCCGCATACGCCAACTCGAAGACATCAGCCACCGAACCAGCCTGACCATGAGCGATCTGTCGTTCCCGAGCCCGGATCACATCCACCAGATCGAAACCATTCAGCTTCGACCGGTCAACCGCCTCCAACAGGACAGCAAGAAACGGGCCAGGAGGGATCGAATCCAAATCAGGAACAAGCTGACGGTCCTCCCCCACCCAGCCCGTGTTCAACTCGTCGACAGTGATCAGATATGCCAGATCGTCGAAACCGTCATCACACCAGACACTGGCGGTAGCAGCCTCCCCGCTGGAAGCTCGACCGAAACACTCTTCGTATCGAACATACGTTCGACACTACAACCCACCACCGACAGAAACAAGAGGGACGTCGCCGGGCAGCAGAGAATCTCTACCCCGCCCAAATACCGGGATCGTGGCTGAAGTGAACAGCCATGGGCCGGAGCGACTTGATAGCACGGGCGGAGTCCGAAGTGACCTCCGCTTCCTCCTGGGAGAGAGGCTCGGTCGATTCCTCCGCCTCGAGCTCCGGCGGGTCGTAGAGGGCCTGAGCCGCGATCACCGAGACGGTGTCCCTGCTCCCGTGTCCACCAGGACGGGACCATCCCGGTGCCAGACGATGAATCCGAAGACAGGAGTCTGCTCGCCGGCTCGGATGGCCAGGCGGGAGACTCACTTCCGTGATGAGGATCGGCTCGATCACCGGCGACCACATCCTCCGATCGCGGCGTCGGCCCGGCCTCGTCCGCTGGGATCCGCTGGGTCGAGGACGTCGTTTCGCCGGTATCCCCTTCGTGGCGCCCTCACTTGCCGGACTGCTTCTCCCCGCCCGACTCGAACGCCGAGATGATCAGGTAGACCAGCAGAGTCACCACAACACTGCCCACGATCGAGATATTCCAGTGGAAGAAGAGCCGCAGGGCGACGAGGACCAGCACGAACACCAGCAAACGACCGAACCAACTCGTGCGCATCTCTGGACCGCCGTCTCGGGGATATGGGCCCTCTGATCGTAGAACCGACGCGCGCCGTGTCGTAGGGTTGCTCCATGTCGACAGAGGACAACAAGCAACTCCTGTATCGCTATGTCGCAGAGGTCTGGGACAACGGGAACCTCGATGCGCTCAGAGAGTTCCTGGCCCCCGACTATCGACGCCACGTGTCGCCGACTCTCCCGCCTCTCGATCTCAAGGCCCAGATCATGCGACTCGCCGGATTCCGTAGCGCCTTCCCCGACATCACTCTCACCGTCGAAGACGTGATGGCGGAAGACGACCGGATCGCCTTCCGCTCTACGATCAACGGCACCCATCACGGTGAGCTGGCCGGACTGCCACCGACCGGCAAACACATCACGGTCGGGCTGGTCGACATCATCCGCGTCGAGGACGGCCGGTTCAAAGAGCAATGGGGTGGGCCCAACATGGCGGACATGTACCGCCAGCTTGGCGCCACCTACCACCTCGAGGGTTGAACGAACCGCGTCGGATTCAGATGGCTGCCGACGGCGGTTAGGCTCACCTCGTGGACCAGATCACAGGTCGGCAGCCGAAGGCTCCTGCCACATATCCCCAGGTCTCGGCGATAGGAGCACAGCGCGCTTTCAGCATGGCCATGGTGATCTCGGGGGTCCGCTGCGTCATCGCTTACATCCTCCTCCCCTTCGTGGCACCCCTTCTGGGATTGGCACCCGGTGTGGGCCCCTGGCTCGGGTTGGGGATCGGAGTGGTGGCGATCGTGGCCAACGGATTCAGCATCCGCCGGTTCGCCCGATCGCGGCACCGTCTCCGCCGGGTCGTGATCGGGATCAACGTCGCGGTGATCGCCTTCATGCTGGTCCTGGTCGGAGTCGACCTGAACGCCATCTTCTAGACACCGGCGAACATGTCACGGTGCCGCTCCCAGAGGGCGGCATACAGCCCACCGGCCCGTTCCAGCTCGGCGTGAGTCCCGCTCTCGACGATCCTCCCCCTGTCCATCACCGCGATGCGGTCGGCGTTCGTGACCGTCTCCATGCGGTGAGCCACCACCACGAGGGTGCGGCGGCGCCACTCCGAATAGACCTCGTCGAGCAGTGCCCGCTCGGTTGGCCCGTCCAGCTCCGACGTCGCCTCGTCGAGAACCAGCACTGCCGGGTCGCGCAGGAAGGCGCGGGCGACGGCGAGACGCTGGAGTTGGCCTCCGCTCATCCCGACACCACCTTCTCCCAGATGGGTTTCCAGGCCGTCTTCGAGGCTGGCCAGCCATTCGCCCAACCGGGCGCGCTCCAATGCGGCGGTCAACTCGGCGTCACCGGCGTCCCGACTGGCGATACGCAGGTTGGAAGCGAGGGATCCGTAGAAAAAGTCGGGGCGCTGCGGCACCAGAGCGACCATCTCCGACAACGCCGAGGGCGACAAGTCGACCACCGGGCGCCCAGCAACCATCACCCGGCCGGCGTGGGGGTCACGGCCTCGGATCAGAGTCTGGACGAGGGTGGACTTGCCCGAACCCGAGGGCCCGACGATCCCCAGGAACGAGCCGGCCGGGACCTCCAGTTCGACCCCCTCGACCAGGGTGGTGTCCCCGGAACGCACGGTCACCGCCTCGAAACGCACCCCACCTTCAGCGGCGGTGGGATCGAGCCCTCCCCAGGGCTGGGACGGAAGATCCTCGAGCTCGAACAGCCGTGCCGCAGCGGCCAGCGACTGCTCGGTGTCGGGGACGATCTGTTCGAGGGCGCGGATCGGGGCCATCACCGTCCAGGCGAGGACGACCGCCACCGCCAAGGCCTGCACCCCGAGCCCGGAGACCACCCCCACTCCGACGACCGCGAGCATTCCCGCGGCGGCAACGAGGCCACCGACGAGCGAGCGCCAGGCCGAGCTCTTCGCCAGTGCCCGTTCGCGAGTTGCCTTGAGGCCGCCGGCCAGTCTCAGTCGATCGAGCACCCGGTCACCGGCATGCAGCACGGCCACCTCCTGGGCGCCCTGAACGACGTCGGAGACGGACGCCGCCATCTCCCCCGACATCTGGCGAACCTCCGGACCGGCTTCCGCCACCCGTCGCCACCCGATCCACGGCACGAGGGCGAGGTAGAGCACCACGAAGGGCCCCAGCGCAAGAACGACCGGGGCGCCACCCACCCACGCCAGACCGGCGAGGGTGAGCATCGGCACGACCACTGCTGCCACGACGGGTGCGATGGTGTGGGCGTAGAACGGCTCCACCCGGTCGATGTCCCCTGAGACTCGTGCCACCAGGTCGCCGCTGCGCTCGTCACCGAGCATCGCCGGCTCGAGACGCTCCAGCCAGCGAAACACCTGGCTACGAAGCTGTGCCAGCAGTCGGAAGGCCACCGCGTGCCCGCTGTACTGCTCGAGATAGCGGAACGCCCCCTTCACCAGGGCGAGTCCGGCCAGCAACAGCAGGGCCGAGCCCATGTCCGCGGAGCCCTCGAACACCTCGATCACGTATGCCACGGCCACCGCGGGGATGGCCACCCCCAGACCCTGGTTGACGATGCGGAACAGGGCCGAGGAGACGACGAGACCCCGATGGGGCCGGAGCATCGTCAGGAGGCGCCTGACCGTCTCGCCCCTCACGACGGCACCGCCATCGACCGAAGGATCGCCGCCCCCTCTTCACCGGCCGGATCGGTGTCGGCCACGATACCGCCGTCTCTCATCGCCACTATGCGGTCGACTCCGGCAAGCGTCGAGCGTCGATGGGCGATCACGATCACCGTCTTGCCAGCGGTGAGGCGATCGAGTGCGGCTCTGACTCTCGCCTCGGTGTCGATGTCGACGTTGGAAGTGGGCTCGTCGAGAATCACGATCGGAGCACCTGCCAGCAGCATTCGTGCGATGGTCAGCCGCTGTGCCTCACCACCGCTGAGCTGGAGCCCGCGCTCCCCCACCGGCAGGTCGAGGCCGTGATCGCGGTCGGACACGATCGCGGCCAGGTCAGCCGCATCGAGGACGCGCCAGAGGGCGTCGTCGGTGGCCTCGGGATCCGCCAAGAGCAGGTTGTCGCGAAGAGTCCCGTGAAAGACGAAAGGCTGCTGGGAGACGACTGCCACCCGTCCTTCGACTGAGATCCGGCCCGAGTCGGGCTGGGCGAGGCCACTGATCAATCCGGCCAGGGTCGACTTCCCGGCCCCCGACGGGCCCACCAGGCCGATGACCTCGCCAGGCTCCACGGCGAGGTCGACGCCGTCGAGAGCGGGACCCACCCCGTCGTAGGAGAAGGTGACGTCTTCGACCGTGATACGCCCTGCGCCCGCGGACCTCGGGACGAAACTCGTCCCCGGCTCGGCGAGGAACGCCTTGATGTCCTTCGCCGAGGCGCGCCCGATCGCGCCGACGTAGAAGAACCGCCCGATCTGGGACATCGGCTCGATGAGTGCGACACCCAGCAGGACCAGCGCCACCGCCTCCCCGATCGATATCGCGCCTTGCTGGAGACGCCAAATGGCGGCACCTGACGCGGCCACCACCGTTCCCAATGTGAACAGCGTATCCACCGCGAGGAGAGCGAGCTGGTTGACCCGAAGCAACGCCATGGTCTCACCCCGCAATCGCTCCGACTCCTCCTCGAGACGGTCTCCGTACCCGTCCGAGGCGTCCAAGGCCTTCAGTGTCTTCATCCCCTGGATGCCGTCGAAGAAGCGAGCGGTGAGTTGGTCGGCGGTCGCCCAGTAGCGGGCGGTGACACTGGCGAAGCGCTTCTCCATCAGTCTGAGGAGGAGGGGAACGGCGGGCACGGTGACGAGAAGGATCAGGGCCGCGAGCAGGTCGATGATGGCCACCACGAGACAGATGAGGAGGGGGATGACCACCCCACCGATGAGCTGGGGAAGAAAGGTTCCCGCCAGTGAGCCGACCGCGCCCGCGCCCTCGGTGGCACGGTTGGTGACCTCCCCGGCGCGGTAGGGCTTTGAGGGCCGATCCAAGACCGAGTCGACGATCCGAAGCCTCACATCGCTCTCGACCTTCGACCTCGTGTCATCGGCGAGCAGCGGCCATGCCCACCCGAGTGCTGCAGCGGCCCCGAGGAGGCCGCCCAGTGCGAGCAGGGCAAGACCGACCGGGCGCTGGTCGACGACGAGGTCGACGATCCGGCCCAGGACGAGGGCAGCCCCGGCGAGTGCCAGCCCGCGCAGGCAGAGGACGAAGACCGACCGCCTGATGCCGGATCTACCCGCACTGTAGAGCCGGATTCCGTCGCCACTCGACTTCCGCCGCGCCATTGGGATGAGACTGCCAGGGCATGTTTCCGACACCGAGTCGACTAGATCCCGACTCGCTGTCGAATAGGCCGGGCCATACGGTCCCCTCCGATGATCGGAGTCCTGTTACTCCAACTGGGCACCCCTGACTCCACCGAAGTCTCGGACGTCCGCCGCTATCTGCGCGAGTTCCTCTCCGACCCACGTGTGCTGGACATCCCCGCCCCCTTGCGCACGCTGTTGCTCAACGCGGTGATCCTCCCCTTCCGTCCCCGCCGGTCGGCGGAGCAGTACCGCAAGATCTGGACCGAGGACGGGTCACCTCTCCTCATCCACACCGAAGACCTCGCCGGGCGGCTCCGGGAGCGTCTCGGCGAAGGCTACGCCGTAGCTGTCGGGATGAGGTATCAGAGCCCGTCCATCGAGTCCGGCCTCGCCGAGCTCACCGAAGTCGGTTGTGAGCGGATCGTGATCGCCCCGATGTTCCCCCAGTACTCCTCGGCGGCCTACGGATCGGCGGTGGCCAAGGCGCTCGAGTTGGCAGCCTCGGAGTGGAACGTCCCGTCGACATCCACCATCCCCCCTTTCTACGAGCATCCCGGCTTCGTCGGTGCCGTCGCCGACACCGCCCGTCCGCTTCTCGACGAGTTCCGACCCGATCACGTCCTGTTCAGCTACCACGGACTTCCGGAGAGCCAGATCCGCCGGAGCGACCCATCGGGCGAGTGGTGTCTGGAGCGCAGCGATTGCTGTGCGGCGATGAGGGCCGAGAACCGGTATTGCTACCGCGCCCAGTCCTTCGCCACGACTCGTGCAGTGGCCGAGGAACTCGGTCTCGGCGGAGCGAGCCACTCCACGTCCTTCCAGTCACGTCTCGCCGGGCAGAAGTGGATCGAGCCATACACCGATGGAGTCCTCGACGCTCTCTACGCCGACGGAGTGCGACGGTTGGCGGTGCTCACGCCGTCGTTCGTGGCCGACTGCCTCGAGACGCTCGAGGAGATCGGGATCAGGCTGCGCGAGCAGTGGGCGGAGATGGGTGGCGAGGATCTCCTCCTCGTCCCTTGTGTCAACTCCAGCCCGCCTTGGGCAGCTGCACTCGTCGAGATGATCCGCGCGGAGAGCCTGGTCGACTCTCACGGCGACGAGTAGGCCAACGGCCACGAGCGCGCTTCGTCGTCTGAGACGTGAAGCCTCCCGGCGATCCGCTCTGACCAGCTCATCCGGTCTCGGCGACCGCCCTACGATTGCCATCGGTGGCCACTTCCGTCTCAGACAGCCGGCTGTCCAACCTCAGCGCGGCACGAATCCTCCAGGGGTTCGAGGAGTACATGTCGCGTTTCGCAGCCTTCAACGCCCGCGCTCCGAAGCGGTTCGCCAACGCCGACTGGCGGGGGCTGCAGGCCGACGCGGTGGGAAGACTCAAGGTCTACTCCCTCGTAGTCGGCAAGGTGATCGAGGACATCTCAAAGCTTCTCGGGCCCCGAACCGACGACCCGATGCTCTGGATGGCCATCAAGGCGGTCTATTCCGGCTTGATCACCGAGCGCCAGGACTGGGAGCTGGCGGAGACCTTCCACAACTCGATCACCCGCCAGATATTCGACACCGTCGGCGTCGACGACCGCATCGAGTTCGTGGACACCGACTTCGACAGCCCGCCGAGCCCATCTGTCGAGCCCGTCTACCTGATCTACAACCGCCGGGCGTCGACGGAGACCCTCGTGGGCGAGGTCCTGGCAGACTTCCTCCCCGACGTCGGATTCAAGCGAATCGACTCCGACACCGCAGAAGTCGCTCGTCGGATCGAGGCGATGCTGACCGAACGAGGCGGTCTCCCGGTGGTGGGTCGAGCCGAGATGGTGCGGTCGGTGTTCTACCGTGGTCAGTCGGCATACATCGTGGGCCTCCTGTACGCCGGGTCGGTGCGGCTGCCGATGATCCTGTCCCTGCGCCATGAAGAGGGCGGAGTGGTGATCGACGCGGTGCTTCTCACCGAGGACGAGGTCTCGATCCTCTTCAGCTTCACCCGCTCCTACTTCCACGTCGACGTGCGCCGACCCTACGACCTGGTGCGATTCCTCCGCCGGCTGATGCCCCGGAAGCGGATCGCCGAGCTCTACATCTCGATCGGTCAGAACAAGCACGGCAAGACGGAGCGATACCGTGACCTGCTCCGTCATCTCAACTCGACCGACGAGCGATTCGAATACGCCCCGGGGACGCAGGGCCTGGTCATGCTGGTGTTCACCATGCCGGGCTACGACGACGTGTTCAAGGTGATCCGGGACCGCTTTCCCCCACCGAAGCGGACCACCAGGGACATCATCATGGACAAGTACCGGCTGGTCTTCCAACACGACCGGGCGGGAAGGCTGGTCGACGCCCAGGACTTCCAGCACCTCCAATTCGACAAGCATCGCTTCGACCCCGACCTGCTCGACGAGCTGCTCGCCGACGCGGGGCGAACCGTGCGTCTCGAAGGCGACACGGTGGTCCTCGAGCACCTCTATGTGGAGCGCCGCGTGATACCCCTGGACCTATACGCGCGAGAGGCGGTCTTTCCCGCCGCCTCGGCCGCGGTGATCGACTACGGGCAGGCGATCAAAGACCTGGCCTGCACCAACATCTTCCCCGGTGACCTGCTGACGAAGAACTTCGGTGTCACCCGTCACGGCAGGGTCGTCTTCTACGACTACGACGAGCTCAGCGCCCTGACCGACGTGAGTTTCAAAGACCTTCCCGAGCCTCGCGACGAGTTCGAGACCATGGCCGACGTCCCCTGGTTCGGGGTCGATGGCTCGGACATCTTCCCCGAGGAGCACCAGCGATTCCTGGGCCTGTCCGACGAGTTGGCGGAAGTGTTCTTCGAGCGCCATGGCGACCTGTTCGAGGTGGATCCGTGGCGGGCGATCCAACAGCGGATCGAGGCCGGTGAGCTCATGGAGGTGTTCCCCTACACCGACGAGGCCCGTCTCCCGGGGACCGAGGACGTTCGAGGCTGGTGAGTCCCTAGCCTTGGCCCATGTCCGATCTCGTCATCATCACCGGGGCCTCCAGTGGTCTCGGCCTCGCCCTCGCCCGCACCGTCCCGTTCCCGGCTGCCGTGGTGGACATCAGTCGCTCGGGCCCTCCCGACGACACCGTCGAGCACGTGACGGCCGACCTGTCGGACCCGTCGTCGTGGCCGACGGTGGGTGCCGAGATCCGCCGCCTGGTAGACCAACACCAGCCCGGCCGGGCGGTATTCATCCACGCCGCGGGCACGTTGACCCCGATGGGGTTTGCCGGTGAGGTGGACACCGACGCCTATGCCTCCAACGTGGTGCTCAACAGCGCATCGGGTCAAGTCCTGGGGCACCTGTTCCTCGAGGCGATGAGGGGTCGTTCCGGGAGACACGACCTGGTCATGGTCAGCTCCGGGGCCGCCCGCAGCGTCTATCCGGGTTGGTCGTCGTACGGAGCGGGCAAGGCGGCTCTCGACCAGTGGGTGCGCAACGTCGGATCGGAGCAAGCAGAGCGCGGAGCGGTGCATGTCTCCGCCATCGCTCCCGGAGTGGTGGCGACGCCGATGCAGGAGGAGATCAGACGGATGTCGGAACGAGACTTCCCCAATGTGGAGCGGTTCCACGAGCTCCACGACGAAGGCAAGCTGACAGAACCGGAAGAGGCGGCCCGTCGGTTCTGGGAAGCCATCGAAGGAGAAATCGAGACCGGGTCGGTGATCGACGTCCGGGAGTGAGCCTCAACTAGATTCGTCGGCGATGAAACCGTCCGCCCACTTCCGCACCTGTCCCCTGTGCGAGGCCACCTGCGGTCTCGAGATCAGCCATCGCAACGGGGAGGTCATCCGCATCCGCGGGGACCGCGACGACGTCTTCAGCCACGGTTTCATCTGCCCCAAGGGCTCCACGCTGGGCAAACTCGACCAGGACCCCGACCGGATCACGACACCTTTGGTCAAGAGGCACGGAACCCATGAGCCGGTCTCCTGGGACGAGGCATTCACCCTCATCGAAGAGAAGCTGACGCCACTCGTTGCCGAGCACGGGCCGAACGTGGTCGGGTTGTACCTGGGCAACCCGAACGTCCACTCCATGTCCGGCCTGCTCTATGTGAGGGCCCTGGTGAAGATGCTGCGGTCGAGCAACGTGTTCACTGCGGCCACCGTCGACCAGATGCCCAAGCACGTCTCCTCCGGATACCTGTTCGGTCATCCCGACCTGATCCCGGTCCCGGACATCGACCGGACCGGGTACCTGCTGATGTTGGGAGCCAATCCCTATGAGTCCAACGGGAGCCTCGCCACCGCTCCCGACTGGCCGGGACGTCTCGAGGCGATCAGGGAACGGCAGGGCAAGGTGGTGGTGGTCGACCCGCGCTCTACCCGCACCGCGAAGGCAGCCGACGAGCACATCCCGATACGGCCGGGCACGGACGCCCTCTTCCTCTTCGCCCTGGCCAACGTGATCTTCTCCGAGGATCTGACCGACCTGGGACGTCTCGAAGACATGGTCGATGGGATCGATGAGCTGGCTTCTCTCGTCGAGCCGTTCACCCCGGAGGCCGTAGAGGCCGCGACCGGCATCGCCGCCACCACCACGAGACGAATCGCCCGGGAGCTGGCGGCGGCGCCCAGCGCCGCGGTCTACGGGCGGATCGGCACGCACACCGCCGAGTTCGGGACCCTGGCCTCGTGGATGGTCGACGTTCTCAACACGATCACCGGGAACCTCGATCGCCCCGGTGGCGCCATGTTCCCCCGACCGGCCCACGAGCAGCCCCGGGCGAGACGGAGTTTCACCACCGGGCGATGGGCGACCAGGGTGCGCGGGCTTCCGGAGAGGAGGGGAGAGCTGCCGGTATCGGCCCTGGCCGAGGAGATCCTCGAACCGGGCGATGGCAGGATCCGGGCGATGGTGACCATCGCGGGGAACCCGGTCCTCTCCACCCCCGACAGCGATCGGCTCGACGACGCGTTGAGGAAGCTGGACTTCATGGTCGCGCTCGACGTCTACCTGAACGAGACCACCAGACATGCCGACGTGATCCTCCCCGGGACGACTCCACTGCGACGCCCCCACTACGACTTCGCCTTCTACGGTTTGTCGGTTCGCAATGTCGCCAACTACTCCCCTGCCCTGTTCGATCTCCCGGAGGGGACCCCCGACGAGTGGGAGATCCTCCTGAGACTGGGAGCGACCCTCACCGGCCAGGGCTCGCAGCCCGACATCGGAGCACTGGACGACGCCCTGTTCGCCATGATGATCGGCGCCGCGGTGGCAAACCCGGACTCCAGGATCCACGGCCGCTCACCCGAGGAGATCTTCGATTCCACCAAAGGGGGGAGCGGCCCGGTCCGCCTCCTCGACTTCCTGGTCCGTACCGGGCCCTACGGCGACGGCTATGGAGAGGATCCCGACGGTCTCTCCCTCGACAAGCTCGAGGATCATCCTCACGGCATCGACCTGGGGCCCCTAGAACCCAGACTCCCCGATGTCCTCCGCACCCCCTCGGGGAAGATCGACCTGGCCCCGGAGGCTCTGGCATCCGACGTCGAGCGGCTGAGCGAGGCATCGAGCCGTCGTCCGAATGGCGTCTTCTCTTTGGTCGGTCGACGCCACGTCAGGTCCAACAACTCCTGGATGCACAACATCGATGTCCTGGTCACGGGCCGGGAGCGTTGCACCCTGCAGATCAACCCCGAGGACGCCTCCCGGATCGGGGTGACCCCCGGGGGCCGGGCCAAGGTGTCTTCGCCGGCCGGATCGGTGGTGGCACCGGTGGAGATCACCGAAGACATCATGCCCGGAGTGGTGAGCTTGCCGCATGGCTGGGGGCACGACTACGAAGAGACCGCTATGTCCATCGCCGCCGACCGGCCGGGGGTCAACTCGAACCGGCTCTCCACCGGTGACATGGACCCGATGTCGGGGAATGCGGTGCTGAACGGGATCCAGGTCGAAGTCGTCCCGGCCTGAGACCGGCTATCGGGCCCCGAATGCGGCCTCCCGCTCCTCGGTGGTCAACACGCCGGCCATGAAACCGAAGGTTCCGCTATCGAGCAGCTCGCGCCCGGCCGCCGCGAGTGCTCCGTAAGCAGCGAAGGCCAACGAACCGCCGGTCGAGATCCGCCTCACCCCGATACCCCTCAGCTCGTCGACCGTGGGGCCATCGGGGAGCACGAGCACGTTGACCGGGGCGGGCAGCTCACGAACCAGACGGGCGATCCGGTCGAGCTCACCCAGCCCGGGGGCATAGACCGCATCGGCCCCGGCCCGTCGGTAGGCCTGAAGCCGGGCGATCGTGTCGTCGAGCTCGTCGACCCCGTAGAGATGGTTCTCGGCGCGGGCCGTGACCGTCACCCCCTCGTCATGGGCCGCCGCGGCGAGGCTGCCCACCCGGTCGGTTGCCTCCTCGACATCGATCAGGCCACGGTCGGGGACGTAGTCCTCGATGGACACTCCCGCGGCCCCTGCCGCGGCGAGCAGGTCGACGGTTCGCTTCAACCCCTCCAGGTCCGCCGAGTAGCCCGCTTCGGAGTCGACACTCACCGGGATCTCCACGACGGAGCAAATGTCTTTCACATGGACCGTGAGCTCGGCGAGAGTCACGTTCTGGTCGTGACGGCCCAGCGCGGCGGCCAAGCCAGAGCTGGTGGTGGCTATCGCCTCGAAGCCGAGTGACTGGAGCACCAGGGCCGACCCGACATCCCATGCGTTGGGCATGATGAAGGTGCCGGAGGCGTGGAGCTCGGCGAATCGGCTGCGACCATCGGGGGACGGGGCGACTGACATCGGGCCCGACGCTAGCCCATCGCTTCCACCCCTCCGCTCAGGCCCTCCGGGAACGATCTTCCGGCATCGACTCGAAACGCGCCCGGTAGCTCTCCACGGGCTAGTCCCCGAAATCTGTCGGCACCGCGAGATACGTTCGCCGCAACGTGCATCTCGGAAAGGGGGTTCACAGATGAGGGCGCGCATCCAGGCCTGGCTGGATCAGGAAGACGCCCGGATCACCTCGGTGATTCGACGTCACGGCTGGGCCATCGAGTACATCGGCGGGGGATGCTGTTCGGCGCCCGGCTGCGACGGCGGGGAGGACGAGGGGCCACCATTCGCCTACACGGTCGGGCTGTTCGGGATGGGACATCCCGAGCTCCTGGTGTTGGGGCTCGATCCGGCAACCGCCTTGCGTCTGCTCAATACCCTGGGTGAGCGGATACGGGCCGACGAGACACTGCTACCCGGGCGGCTGCTCACCATCGAAGGTTGGGACCACCGCGTGGTACCAGAGGAGGTTCCCAATCCCGGCGAGATCGTGTTCTCGGCCAACCGCTTCTATCAGCGACCTTCCGAGTTCTCGGTGCCGGTGCTCCAGTTGAGCCACGACAACATCGAGGGGCGTTTCCCTTGGGAAGCGGGCTTCGCCGACCCTGATCTGCAACCCAGGCCCGGAGAGTTCCGAGCCTGAGGGGAATCTCACCGAAAGACCCCGATCACGGGGAGATCAGCCCTCCCGGGCGACCGCACCGGGGTAGGCGCAGGTGGCGTCGTAGTCGACGAGCCGGGGCGGCAACGTCTCGTCACCGCAGGCGGGGCATTCCGGGTTGCGTCGGATCCTCAGATCCAGGAATTCCTGGACGAGGGCGTCGTAGGTGAGGAGGCGACCCACCAGACTCTCCCCGATGTCGAGGATCAGCTTGATCGTCTCGACGGCCTGGATCGACCCGATGATCCCGGGCAGGACACCGAGCACGCCGGCCTCGGCACACGACGGAGCCAACTCCGGGGGAGGCGGCTCCGGGTACTGACAGCGATAGCAGGGCCCCCGATAGGGGTCGAAGACGCTGACCTGTCCCTCGAACCGGAAGATCGAGCCATGGACCACCGGCGTTTTGAGGTGGAGCGAGGCGTCGTTGACCAGGTATCTGGTGGGGAAGTTGTCCCCGCCGTCGATGATGACGTCGTAGCCGGAGAGAAGATCGAGCACGTTGTCGGCGGCCAGCCTCACGTTGTGCGGCTCCACCTTCACATCGGGGTTGAGGGCGGTGAGTGTCTCACGGGCGGATTCCACCTTGGGTTCGCCGAGCCGGTCGAGGTTGTGCACGATCTGACGTTGGAGGTTGCTGGCGTCGACCACGTCGAAGTCGACGATCCCGATCGTCCCCACACCGGCGGCGGCGAGGTACATCGCCGCCGGTGATCCCAGCCCACCCGCGCCGATCAGGAGCACCTTCGAGTCGAGAAGCCGGGATTGGCCCTCCTCACCAACCTCAGGCAGGAGGATGTGGCGGCTGTAACGGCCCCGCTGGTCGGAGGTGAGGCTCTGTGGGATCTTCCAGGGCAGACCTTCACGCTTCCATCGTGTGAACCCCCCTTCCAGGGACGACACGTTCCGGTAGCCCATCTCCTCGAGGGTCTTGGCAGCGAGAGCCGAGCGGGCCCCGCCTTCGCAATAGAGCACGATCTCCTGGTCGGCGGCAGTGACATGATTCGAGATCGTGGACTCGAGCAGTCCGCGCGGGGCCAGGATGGCACCCGGGATCGAGCCCTGCTCGAACTCGTCGGCTTCCCGGATGTCGAGCAGTGCCACCCGTTCGATCCTCCCCTCCAGATCGGCGGGCTCGATCTCCCTGATCCGGCGTTTTGCTGCTGTCACCACGTCGCGGTAGCTCTGGGTCATCGGGACATTCCCTGTCGGCGCATTGGAGATGTTAGCGACGGACAGCCACTGTCACAGGGTGGCGCCTACGAAGTTCGCCAGTCTCAGCAGGTCGGCGAACACACCACCGGCAGTCACCTCGGGGCCCGCCCCGGGCCCTTGGACCACCAGGGGGTTTTCCGCATACCGCGCCGTCTGGAAGGCGACGATGTTGTCGGTGAGCTTGATGCGGGCAAACGGATGATCGGTGTCATACGAGCGCAGCGAGACACGGCACCCCTCGATGGCGTCGATGACGCCGACGAAACGGAGCACCTTGTCCGACGAGCGGGCCTCATCGACGATGTCGACCATGGCGGCGTCGTGGTCGGCGAGGCGCTCGAAGAACTCATCGACGGTGCCGTCCTCGAGGCCGGCCGGTATGAGCCCTTCGATCTCCATGTCGTCGAGCCCCACGTCCATCCCCAGCTCCCTTGCCAGGATGACGATCTTGCGGGCGACGTCCATGCCGGAGAGGTCCTCGCGCGGATCGGGCTCGGTATAGCCCCTCTCCCGGGCCGCCCTCACGATGCCGGAAAATGGGGTGGACCCATCGAAGCTGTTGAACAGATACGAAAGCGTGCCCGACAAAACACCCTCGATCCGACGGACGTCATCTCCGGTCTGGACCAGATCGCGCAGTGTCTGTATCACCGGAAGCGCCGCCCCGACCGTCGTCTCGTAGAAGTAGTGGGCGTCGGCGCGACGTGACGACTCCTGGAGCGACCGGTAGTAGTCGATGGCTCCGCTGTTGGCTTTCTTGTTCGGGGTGATCACGTGGATGCCCCTCGAGAGCCAATCCCGGTAGCGCAAAGCTATCTCGGCGCTGACGGTGCAGTCGATGATGGCGGCGTGGGGCACTGAATCGGTCTGGACGTAGTCGGCCAGCAGGTCGAGATCGGTGGGCATCGTGCCCGCACCGCCCTCCTGTAACCGATCTCGCCAGCGCGCCAGGTCGATGCGGTGCTCGTCGAGGGACATGGTCGAGCGGCCGGCGATCGCCCGGACCCTGAGATCGACTCCGAACTCCTCCATGAGCGACTCGAGTCGTCGTCCCACCTGGTCGAGCAGGGTCCCCCCAACGTGGCCGGGCCCGATGAGCCCGATCGAGAGCGTCTGCCGCGACAGGTAGAACCCGGCGTGTGCGGCACGCAGAGCCCGCGCGGAGTCGACGCCGTCGATTACCACCGAGATGTTCCGCTCCGATGAGCCCTGGGCGATCGCCTTCACATTGACACCCGCCCGGGTCAGGGACCCGAAGAGGCGGGCAGCGATGCCCGGGGTCCCGGACATGCCGTCGCCGACCGCGGCGAGGATGGTGCACCCGGTGGTGACATCGAGCTCCTGGAGCAGACCCCGCTGCCGTTCGGCGGCGAACGCGTCCTCGACGGCGGCCCGGGCCGCCTCCGCCTGGTCGTCGGGGACGGCGAAGCAGATCGAGTGCTCCGAGCTGCCCTGGGAGATCATCACCACCGACACCCCGGCCCGTCGGAGCGAGCCGAACAGCCGCTCGGAGATTCCGGGCACCCCGATCATGGCTGTTCCCTCCAGGTTCAACAGAGCGATGTCGCTGATCGAGGCAAACCCCTTCACCGGCAGGTCATCGTGCGACCGGAGAGCGATTCTGGTCCCTGGCGCGCCCGGGTTGAAGGTGTTGCGGATGGTGACCGGGATCCCGCTCCGGATGGCCGGCGTCATCGTGGCGGGATGGATCACCCTGGCCCCGAAGTAGGCGAGCTCCATGGCCTCGTCGTAGGAGAGCTCTTCGAGCACCTGGGCCTGGGGGACCAGTCGCGGGTCGGCGCTCATGACCCCGTCGACGTCGGTCCAGATGATCAGTTCCCGGGCACCCAGGAGTGAGCTGAATATCGAAGCCGAGTAATCGCTCCCGTTTCGACCGAGAGTGGTCGGCGCCCCGCTGGCATCGGCAGCCACGTAGCCGGTGATCACCGTCACGTCTCCAGGGTTCTCGGAGAGCCACGAATCGAGATTCTCCCGGCTGACCTCCCAGTTGACCGCCGGGGAGGCGTCGGCCGGGGCGACGACGAGCACCTGGCGGGCGTCGAGCATCACCGCCGACACGCCCCGGTCCCGGAGATGGCCGGTGAGGAGCCTGGCGGACCAGATCTCCCCGAAACCGGCTACGGCGCCGATGGCGTTGTCCAGCGCCGCGCCCATCACCCGCGATGCCCGGAGGACGTCTTCGATGTCGGCGAAGTCCTTGTCGATCTCTGCGATCAGGTCGGCAGACCCCGATCCGCCCATGACCTCCTCTACCAGGGCGACCTGACGGCTGTGCAGCCTCCCGGCGAGGTCGTCGTCGGTGCCCTCTCGACGGCCGGCGCGCCCCACCAGCTCGATCAGACCATCGGTCGTGCCCGCGCTCGCGGACACGATCACAGCCTGCCTCGGATGACCCGAGCCTTCGATGATCTCGGCCACCGCGCGGTAGGAGTCGGCGTCAGCGAGGCTGGTGCCGCCGAACTTGTGGGCGACCCACTGGTTTGTCATGTGCCCTCGGTGCCGGTGTGAACGGAAGAAGTTAGCGCTGTCGCGGCGACCGGCGAACTCGGAGCGCTGGAGCAACGCTTGCGCGGAGCCTGCAACCCTGAGGGTTCGCGTTTTCAGCCGAGGACGCTGAAGGAGGAGTCTTCGTTGATCTCGCGGTTACGGCTGAAGACGCCCATGTCCAGTTCGATCCCGGTATATGGCATCTTCACCTTGACCGGGTCGATGTCGTGGTCATGACCGGCTTCGACCGCCTCGATCAGCTTGGTGAGGCAGTAGGCGGCGATATGGCAGTTCTTGAACTGGTTTCCGCTGGTTCCGATAGCGACATAGAAGCCGGCCAGATCGGTCTTGTCGTAGATCGGGATCCAGTCGTCACTCACGTCGTAGAGGTCGACGACGCCCTTCTTCTCGGAGGGCACCCCGAGCGAAGGGATGCGTCGCGCCAGACGGAGGACCTGAGCCTTCCACTGGTCTTCGGTGATGGCGCGCTCGAACTCGTCGGGGTCCTCGACCCAGATCTGGGGATCGCAGTCGGGGTCCTGGCTACCCACCAGGATGTGATTGCCCACCTCGGGACGGAAGTAGGTCCCGAGGTCATCGTCGCCCACCAGCATCCCCTCCTTCTCGAAGTCGATGCCCTCGGGCGAGGGAACGTGATGGACCTCGTGACGCAGGGCCCTGGTCTTGATGTTCATCGAGTCGGCCACTCCGGCCATCTCGTTGATGACGAAGGAATGGGGCCCGGCCACGTTGACCACGATGGCGGCGTCGATCTCGGTGCCGTCGTCGAGGGTCACTCCGGCCACGCGGCCTTCGGCCACCCGGATGTCGGCCACCTCGGCGTTGAACATGAACTCGCCGCCTTTGGCCTCGGCGGCCCGTTGCAGGTTGTGGGTGGCGAGCTGGGGGTCGGTGATGTACCCCGCGATCGGGGTGTGAACCGCACTGGTGATCTGCGTGGGCGGGTCCTCCCAGAAGGCGTCCTCCTCGGGACGCTTCGGCGGGGCGTAGCGCCCCGTGTCGAGGAACGGGGCCTCCTCCGCTATCTCAGACGGATCCCAGACCTCGTACTCGATGCCGATCTCGTCGAAGAGTGGGAGCACTTTGTTCTCGTAGCGCTCCGAGTCCCCGACGTAGACGGCGCCGCACTGGACGAACCCGGCCAGGCCGCGCTCGTCATCGGTCTCGAGGTACTCCTCCCAGTTCTTCCAGAAGTGGAAACCCTCGTACGACATGGCCACTCCGGGCCAGGTGGAGTAATGGCAGCGGACGATGGCACACGAGTTGGCGGTGGATCCGTACCCGGCGGCGGGAAGCTTGTCGATGTTGAGCGTCCTGTAGCCCGCCTTCGACATCTCGAAACCGAGGTTGGCTCCGATGATCCCGGCCCCGATGATGATCGCGTCGTACTGGTCGCTCATGGTCGTCGAGCTTATCTATGGTCACGTCCCCATGACCAACACGCAGCGGTACTCAGCATGGAGCCTGTTCCGGAAGGGTCTGTCGCGTAGCCCGTGGCCCCGGGTGTTGGACCACCACGACCTCCAGCCTTCCTATGGCGTCGTGATCGTGGGCGGAGGGGTCCACGGTCTCGCCACCGCCTACTACCTGGCCCGGAATCACGGGATCACCGACGTCGCCGTCATCGAGAAGAGCTACATCGGCAGCGGCGGGTCGGGACGCAACACCGCCATCGTCCGCTCCAACTACCTGACCCCGGAGGGCTCCCGCTTCTACGACCGGTCGGTGAAGCTCTATGAAGGGCTCGCCGAAGACCTCAACTTCAACGTCATGTTCGAACAGCGCGGCCACATGACCCTGGCCCACAACGACGCCTCGCTGCGGACCATGCGCTGGCGTGCGGAGGTCAACAAGCTGGAGGGGATCGACTCGTCGGTGATCAGCCCCGAGGCGGTCAAAGAGCTCGCCCCGTTTCTCGACGTCTCCGACCATCCCCGCTACCCGATCATGGGAGCCCTCTGGCACCCGCCGGGCGGGGTCATCCGTCACGACGCCGTGGTGTGGGGCTACGCCCGGGCGGCCAACGCACGGGGCGCCCACATCCACCAGGAGACCGAGGTCACCGGGATCGACGTGACCGACGGGAGAGTGACGGGGGTGCAGACCAGCCGGGGGCCCATCGCCACCGGCACCGTCATCAATTGCACCGCCGGTTGGGCCTCGTTGGTGGCGGCCATGGCCGGGGTTCACCTTCCGATCACCACCCGCCCCCTCCAGGCGGCGGTGACCGAGCCGGTGAAGCAGTTTCTCCACCCGGTGATCGTCTCCGGCAGCCTCCACACCTACGTCAGCCAGACCTCGCGGGGTGAGCTGGTGTTCGGTGCCAGCGTCGACCCCTTCGCCAGCTACTCCACCGACGGCTCGCTGGAGTTCGCCACCGGGCTGGCCACTCATGTCCTCGAGCTGATGCCGGCGATCGCCAACATGCGGATGCTCCGCCAATGGGCGGGGCTGTGTGACATGACCCCCGACTTCGGGCCGATCATCGGGCCCACCCCGGTGGATGGCTTTCACGTCGACGTGGGTTGGGGAACGTACGGGTTCAAGGCAGGGCCGGTCGCCGGCGAGGCGGTGGCCGACATGATCGCCAGGGGGCGTCCCGGCGAGCTGATCGCACCGTTTGGCCTCGACCGCTTCGAGGCGGGAACGCTCACCGCCGAGAAGGGCGCGGCGGCGGTGGGGCACTGACCAATGCTGGTGATCATCTGCCCCAACTGCGGGCCCCGCAACAGCGACGAGTTCACCTACCAGGGGGAGGTGCGGCCCCGCCCCGACGTGAACGAAACCAACCCCGCCGAGTGGCGTCGTTACTTGTACATGCGCTCCAATAAGGCGGGCTGGGTGTCGGAGCGCTGGTTCCACGTCTCGGGATGTCGGCGCTATCTGATGCTGGAGCGCCACACCGTCACCAACGAGATCCGGGACGTCGAGCCGGTCGGGAGTGAGCAGGGATGAGCAGCCATCGTCTCGACCACCAGCCCGGCGAGGTGATCGACCGATCCCGGGCGATCACGTTCGATTGGAACGGATACCCCTATCAGGGATATGCGGGCGACACCATCGCCTCGGCGGTGGCCGCCCATGGAGAGCGAGTTTTCTCCCGCAGCTACAAGTACCACCGGCCTAGGGGGATCCTCACCGCCACCTACCACGACCCCAACCTGATGGTCCAGGTCGGTGACGACCCCAACGTGCGTGCCGCCCACCGGCTCATCGAGGAGGGCATGGTGGTCGAGCCCCAGAACGCCTGGCCATCTCTCGACTTCGACGTCAAGGCCGCCAACCGCCTGGTGGGACGGTTTCTCTCCCCCGGCTTCTACTACAAGACGTTCATGGCCCCCCGGCCACTCTGGCCCGCCTACCAGAAGGTGCTGAGCCGATTCGCCAACGGAGGAAGGGTCGATCCCCAAACCGAGCCGGGTCGTTTCGACCACCGTCATGCCCATCCCGACGTCCTGGTGGCCGGGGGCGGGCCGGCCGGCATGGCCGCCGCCATCGGCGCCGCAGAGGCGGGGGCATCGGTGATCCTGGTCGAGGAGGAGCGCTCTCTTGGGGGGCATCTCCGCTATGGCGGTTCCGAGGATCTGACAACCCTCGCCGACCTGGCCGCCCAGGTCGAGTCGAACCCGGGTATCGAGGTGATGACCGACTCGGTGGTCACCGGTCGCTTCGACCACAACTGGGTGTCGGTGGTGCAACGATCCGTGCCCGGCGTCAGCGAGCGCCTGGTCAAAGCCAGGGTCAAATGCCTGGTGGTGGCGGTAGGGACCCTGGAGCGCCCTTATGTCTTCGAGGGCAACGACCTGCCCGGAGTGATGCTCTCGACCGCGGTGCGCCGGTTGATCAACCTCCATGGGGTGCGGCCCGGTGAACGGGCTGTGGTACTGACCGCCAACAGCTCCGGTGACGCTGCCGTCGGTGACCTGGAACGAGTGGGAGTCGAGATCGCCTCGGTGATCGACGCCCGCGAAGGCGGGAGCGTCCACACCGCCGATGGCAGCAAAGGGGTCACTTCGGTGCTCGACTGGAAGGGGAGACGGACCGAGGCCGATCTCCTGGTCACCGCCACCGGGTGGACCTCCCCCACCGCTCTGCTCAACATGGCCGGAGACCGCCCGGTCTACGTCCCCAACGCCGCCAGGTACGTGCCCAACGAGCTCCCGGAGGAGGTGTTGGCCACCGGCGGGATCGTCGGCGACGGCGCGACCGACCACCTCATCGCCCATGGCATCGCAACCGGCGCCGAAGCGGCGAGACGAGCGCTGATGGTCAGGGCTTTCTGGCAGAACGCCGCACCTGCCGGCATCAGAACCGACATCCCCCGCGTAGAGCCGGTCGGGATCCCCGACCTCGGCCACGACCTGCACCCCGAGATGTTTCGCTCCTCCACCCACGGGATCGTCGACTTCTCCGAAGACGTCACATCGAAAGACCTCATCTCGGCCGCCAAGGAGGGCTACGACTCGATGGAACTGGTGAAGCGCTACACCACCGTCGGGATGGGGCCGGTGCAGGGCAAGGTGGAGGCAGTCAACGCCGTGGCCATTCACGGTGAGGCGGTGGCGGCCAGTCTCCTCGAGACCACCACCACCACCTGGCGCCCGCCGTACGCGCCAGTTCGGTTGGGAACCCTGGCGGGTCGCAAGTACGAGCCGGTCCGCTACTCCACCATCCAACCCTGGCACGAGGCCAACGACGCCGTTCCCCTCGTCGCCGGGCAATGGATCCGACCCGAGCACTACGGAGACCCGGCAGCCGAGGTGCGGGCGGTGCGCAACGACGTCGGCATCATCGACGTCAGCCCGATCGGAAAGATCGACTTGCGCGGCCAGGACGTGCCCCGGCTCCTCGAACTTGTCTATGTCAACAAGTGGTCGAAGCTCGACGTCGGGAAGGTCCGCTACGGGATCATGTGCGCCGAAGACGGTGTCATCCTCGACGACGGGGTCACCGGTCGACTCAGTGAGGACCACTACATGATGTCGACCACGTCAGGCGGGGCAGGGACCGTGTGGAACTGGCTCGACGAGTGGCTCCAGACCGCCCATCCCGACTGGGACGTGAAGCCGACCGCGGTCACCGACGGCTACGCCAGCATCAACGTCGCCGGCCCCCGATCGCGTGAGCTCGTCAGCCGGCTCACCGACATCGACCTCGACCCGGGTGCCTTCCCCTACATGGAGGTGCGCACCGGGACCGTCGCCGGTGTCGACGACTGCTTCGTGTGGCGGATCGGCTTCACCGGCGAGCTCTCCTTCGAGATCCACATCCCGTCGTCTCAGGGCCTCGATGTCTGGGAAGCACTCATCGCGGAAGGTGAGGATCTCGGTGTGAGGCCCTTCGGTGTGGAGGCGCAGCGCATCCTCCGGCTGGAGAAGGGCCACTTCATCGTCGGCCAGGACACCGACGGGTTGTCGCAGGGGTTCGGATTCGGGGTCGACCGGGCCATAAGGCTCGACAAGGCCGACTTCGCCGGCAAGCCCGAGCTGGCATGGCAGGCGGAGCGGGGTGACTACCCCCATCTCGTCGCGATCCACACCGACGACCCGGAGTTGGTTCCCCTCGAGGCCTCACAGATCGTCGACCCCGACGGCACCATCCGGGGGCGGATCACCTCTGCCCGGATGTCACCGACGCTGGGACGCTCGATCTGTCTCGGTCAAGTGGATGCAGTGCTCGACGTGGCCGACCGGCGAATCGAGATCCAGCTCCCCAACCGAAAGCGCGCCCCGGCACGGGTGCTGGCCACACATGCTCATTTCGACCCGGAAGGGACGCGAGCTCGTGGCTGACCTCACCCTCACCGACCTGTCACCGACACCGAAGTGGCGGATGTTCTCCCGCTATGAGGAGATCGGCCCGGGAACCTCGCAAGGCACCGGAGACACCCTGGTCTGGTCGGTGACCCCGGGCGAGTGGACCGTGTTGGGCGAGAGGCCCGACGGGGCCGTGGACGTGACCCACGTGCGGGCGATGTTCCGGCTCACAGGAGCCCACGCCGCCACCGTGATCAACCGGGTGTGTGGGCTCGACCTCGGCGATCACATGTTCCCCACCGGCGCCGCGGCCAGGACACTCTTCGCCGGGGTGGCCTCCGAGATCGTCCGCGACGACCAGGACGGGATCCCGTCCTATCTGCTGCTGCCCTCGCGGTCGTTCAGCACCTACGTGCTCGAGGTGATCCTCGACGCGGGAGCGGAGCTCGGCCTCACTGCGTGACGGAGTCGGGCGACCGGTGGGCCTGACTGCGCTCGGCAAACGGATAACGGCCTACGGGGCGCAGGCCCGGACCAACTCCCCCAGTGACTCCGTGGTGCTCTCGGCGGGTATCGCCCGGATCACCGCCATGTCGAGCACCTCCTCCTCGGCTTGGATCCCCTCCAGCAGCTCCGCACGATTCCTCCCCTTGACCACCGCGTCCACGGCTTCGATGCCGTGGCGGTCGAACACCTCCTGGTAGCGCGGGATCGCCGCGTAGGCACGAGCCCGCTCCTCGATCGCCTCCTGTGCTTGGGGCAGCAGGCCACAGCGCACGAAAGAGATCACCGGGGGCACTTCACGACCGACCGATTGCGCAGCTCCGTTCAGTATCTCCCGGGCCCCCTCCACCTCCGCGGCGAAAGACCACGTCAGGACGACGGCATCGGCGGCTTCGGCGGCGAGGGCCATCATCCTCGGGCCCACTGCACCGGTCACCACCTTCACATCCAGCTCATCCCTGAGGGTGTGTACCGACTGACGCACCTCGGAGAGGGCCCCAGGCGAACGATTGGAGCCGACACCGAGCCAGATGCGCTCCTGGGGAAGTCCACGTTCCGTCACCTCGGCCACCAGCTCGTCGGCCGAGATGTTCGTCAGCGGGAACACCCCGACGCCGACATCCATCTCCGTCTGCTCGAGAGCGCCGTCGATGATGCTCAAGGCCTCCTGGTGTGGGCTACCGTTGACCCAAAAGGAGCCATACCCGGCACGCTCCGCCAGGCCGGCCACCTCCATGGCCACATCGAGAGGCACGCTTGCGTCTATCCCGAATCCACGCGTCATGAGATAGACACTACGGAACACGCAGGCTGGTAGGCGCTGTTAGGTTCGCCCCGACTTCTGATCGAGAGCAGGGATCGTGACAGACACAGAGGGAAGACGACGCGGGCGACGGCGTCGGGGCTCGGAAGGCCCCGAAACGCCGAAGACCCCGCCTCAGCCGCCATGGAGACAGTCAGTGCGACCCTTCCAGCCCGTCGACCTGGCAACCGAAGAGCAAATCGAGACCATCCACCAGACCTCGTTGAAGATCCTGTCCGAGATCGGGATGGACTTCCTCAATCCCGAGGCGAGACGTCTTCTCGCCGAGGCCGGGGCGCAGGTCGACTCCCACTCCGACCGGGTCCGCTTCGACCCCGAGTTCATCGAGGAGAAGATCTCGACCGCTCCGTCGCAGTTCACCATCCACGCCCGCAATCCGGAGCGCAACATCCACATGGGAGGGGACTCGGTGGCCTTCACCGCGGTGTCGAGCCCACCCAACGTGAGCGACGAGGCTGGAGGACGGCGCGTCGGCAACCGCGCGGATTACCAGAACCTGATCCGACTCGGCCACACCATCAACACGGTGCACATGTGGGGCGGCTATCCCGTGGAGCCCGTCGACATCCACCCCTCAATCCGGCATCTCGACGGTCTCTTCGACATGCTGACCCTCTCCGATCGTGTCATCCACGCCTACAGCCTGGGGGCACACCGAAACCTGGACGCGCTGGAGATGATCAAGATCGCCCGCCAGGTCGACGACGCCACCCTCGAGCGTGAGCCCTCCTTGCTGAGTGTCGTCAACGCCAGCTCTCCGCTTCGTTACGACACACCCATGCTCCAGGGCATCATCGAGTTCAGCTCTCGCAACCAGGTGATCGTGATCACCCCTTTCACCCTGGCTGGGGCGATGGCGCCGGTGACGGTGGCCGGAGCCCTGGCCCAGCACAACGCCGAAGCGCTCGCCGGGATCGCCTTCACCCAGGTGGTCCGCCCCGGTGCACCGGTCATCTATGGCGGGTTCACATCCAACGTCGACATGAAGAGCGGAGCGCCCGCGTTCGGGACACCCGAGTTCATGCAGACCGCGATGATCACCGGACAACTCACGCGCCGGTATGCGATCCCCTACCGATCGTCGGGAGTGAACGCCGCCAACGCCCTCGACGCCCAAGCCGCCTACGAGTCTGTCTTCTCACTGTGGGGTGCGGTGATGGGCGGGGCGCACATGGTCCTCCATGCCGTCGGCTGGATGGAGGGCGGGCTGCGGGCGTCGTTCGAGAAGATGATCCTCGACGCCGACCTCTGCGCCATGGTGCAGAGGTTCATGGACCCGATCGACTTCACCGACGATGGGCTGGCGTTCGAGGCGATCGAGGATGTCGGTCCCGGTGGTCACTTCTTCGGGACACCACACACTCTGGAGCGATTCCGGGACGCCTTTTACAAGCCGCTGTTGTCCGACTGGCGCAACTACGAGACCTGGGACGAGGCGGGTCGACCCGAAGCCAAGGAGAAGATGGTCGAACTGGTCGACGTGTTCCTGTCCTCGTACGAGGAACCGCCGATGGATCCCACGGTACGGGCCGAGCTCGCGGAGTTCGTGGAGCGCCGCAAGGCCGAAGGTGGCGTGGAGACGGACTACTGATCGTGTCCAACGGCCCAACCTTCGAGACCGCCACCAGCAAAGTGTGGTTTCTACGCACGGCGGATGACACCGGCGGCGAAGTCCACGAGCAGCGCGTCGAGTACTCGCCGGACACGCGGTTCCCTCCGACCCATTACCACCCGATTCCGGACGAGCGCTTCGAGATCGAATCGGGTGAGATGCTGGCCATAGTCGACGGCGAGAAGCGCCTGCTCTCCGCCGGGGAAACCATCGAGATGACACGGGGCACCAGACATACGATGCGAAACCCATCCAAGGACGAACCGGCCGTGGTGCTCTGGGAGACCAGGCCGGCTCTGCGCACCGGTGAGTTCCACCTGGCTGCGGCGGGGTTGGAGAATGGGTCGGGTTTGCTCGATCGAGCCGCGTTTGCCCACGGTTTTCGTGATGTGTTTCGGCTTCCGGGTGTTCAGGGACTCTTACTCCCGTTGCTGGCCAGGTTGGCCTCAGTCGGGAGGACGGGGAAGTAGGACCCCCGGCTAGGGCGGTTTTTCGGTGGTGTAGGTGTGGCCGTGGGGGCTGGTCCAGATGTCGGTTCCGTTGATTCTGTGGTGGGTCCAGCCGTGGTCTTTGAGGGTGTGGCCGTGGCGGCATTTGGGTCCTCCGTTCGTAGTGGAGGTTTGGCCGCCTCGTCTCCAGGG
>DATKCE010000001.1:0-16375 GCA_035513335.1 Acidimicrobiia bacterium | reverse complement strand
GGACCTCGGATGGTGTCTGGTTCGGGGACCGGCCAGGCCGCCTCGACCTCGGTTCGAACGCTGCCTCCCCCTCAGCGCGGTAACGGGCGACAAGTTTGGACACCCACCCTTTGGAAACCCCATACGTCCGAGCCACCTCCGCCTGAGAACGTCCCTCCACGATGACAGCAGCAATGATCAGACGGGCCTTTGACATGACCCAAGCCGACCACCACCACGTTTCCTACGACCCGCGACATGCGTTTCCTATGTCCTGATGGAGGACACCACGGGACCCACGACGGCCCGGCCGATGTGCAATGATTGATCCATGACCACTGTCATCGTGATCTTGCTCGTCGTCTGGTTGGTGCTCGCGATCCTGGGGGCCGTCCTCGAGGGTCTCTTCTGGTTGACCATCGTGGCGATCGTGCTCCTGATCGGCACTGGCGTCTACGGCTGGATGAAGCGCAAAGCCTCTGAAGTCTGAGCTCAATCGACTCGGGTCACGCGATCCCGATCTCCACGTTGATGTCCACCGATCGCTTGGTGGCATCACAGACCGGGCAACGGCCGGCACCTGTCGTCACGACCTCTCGAAGTCGTTGCGGATCCACACCGGCGGCGGCAGCCGTGATCCGGATCCTCATCGAGGACGGGCCGGCGGAGGTATCCGGATCCATGCCGAGGATCCCCCGATCGTCCGACTCGCTGTCGACTTCGACATCGAGCGAGCTCAGGTCGATGCCCTCCCGTGCCGCCTCCATGGCCACGGTGGAGGCGACACAGGATGCCATTGCAGCGCGAAAGAGCCAGCCTGGCGTGGGATGCTCCGCCAGCCCACCCACGCCTCGGGGCATGTCGGTGACGATGCGCTCGCCGTTGGGTCCCTCCACATCAACTCTGAGCGACTCACCCAGAGAAGCCCGGACAACCGAGTCGGTGTAACGGGCCTCTTCGGGATGCTCGCTGAGATAGCCGATGGCATTCTCGATCGCGGCGCGGATGCTGGTCATTGCGGATCCTCCTGGACTGAGATAGTGACTACTGGCGGAAAGCGTACGCCTCTCCCACGCCGCCAACCCCACGACGTCGTAAAGCCGAGAGACCTAGATCGTCGCTTCGCAGGTGTATGCACGAAGGCGGGCGCTTCCGCCTACGGACACGGAATCCAGGACGCCCTCTACGACCCCAACCGCCGTGTTGAGCCATGTGTAACGCGAGTCACCGGTTCGAAACGTGATCGAGGTTACGAACACCCGCGCCTGATCGGCGGGGCGCAATGTTGCCAGACCATCCCACTCAACGTAGGCCGTGGCGCCATCATCTGTGGTGAGCAGCCCGCGAAGAGTGGGGCAGTTCACATTGTCGGACCGTCTCTGGGCGAGGTTCGTGAGCTGGAACGAGCCAGTGAGGCGCTCGCCTGTCACCTCGCCCACCATCGTTCCATACAGCTGTCCCCCTGCTTCGTAGTCGAGCGACTCCAGCGCTGTGTAGCGGAGTTCTCCCTCGAATAGCGGCACGAAATCCATCACGACCTCCTCGAACGAGTACGACACGCCTCAATCTACGTCCCACAAAGCTGCGGATGACCCGTGGTGGCGTGTCGCTGTGGCCGCCAAGCGCGGAAGGCGTCCGAGCACCCACGACGGCGCGATCTTGGAAGGCCTGTTCTGGCTGACGATCGTGGCGGTTGTGCTCATGATCGGGACCGGCATCTACGGCTGGCTGAAGCGCAAGACCTCCGACGTCTGAGGGCGACCGTCTGGGGCGACCAGAGGTCGCTTATCGACGTACCCTGGACAGCTGGTCTGACCTGCCCCGTCTGCTGCGAGTCCGTCTCGATACACGCGATTTCAGCGCGGGACACACGGTTAACGTGACAACCGAGCGAACGAGACGAGGGGACTACTGCCCGCGATGAAGCCTTCTCCCGAGATTGAGGCCATAGTGCGGAGAATCTGGTCAGCGCGAAAGCGCGGTGACCTCGAGACGCTGAATGGCTTGTGGTCAGAGTCCGAGCATCTGCTGATAGTCGGCAGCGATGAGCATGAGTGGATCGAGGGCTCGCGCGAGAGCGTCCTCGTCACCAACGTTCAGGTGCAGGAATGGCCCATTCAGGAATCTGAGCTCATCCGAATCAGGGCATTCGAAGACGGCAACGTCGGCTGGGCGGCTTTCGCCGAGCGGAGAACCAACCCGAACGGCCGGAGCAGCGTCTTCCGGCGCACCATGGTCTTCGCCCTAGAGGCAGGATCGTGGAAGATCGTTCAGAGTCACTTCTCGGCGCCGGTTCCCAACCTGGAAGCAGTCGG
The DNA here is from genome assembly GCA_035513335.1 of Acidimicrobiia bacterium. Lineage (GTDB taxonomy): Bacteria > Actinomycetota > Acidimicrobiia > Spongiisociales > ZC4RG35 > JANQRA01. The sequence goes on along the minus strand of DATKCE010000001.1, from coordinate 14,081 downwards.
AGTAGAGCTGACCGGAAGTCTCTCCGAGCTGGTCGAGTCGATCGGAGGCGATCCAGAGTTGATGGCGCTGGCAGGGCCGATGTCGGGCACCCTGACACTGCTCTTCACCGACATCGTCGACTCGACCCACATATCCGAGGAGATGGGCGACGTTGCCTGGTCGGATGTGATCAGGTCACACCTGGGGAAGTCGCGAAAGATCGTCGAGGAGCACGGAGGCTCGGTGGTGAAGACCCTGGGTGACGGGGGCATGTACGCCTTCCCATCAGGCTCGCTTGCCCTGAAAGCAGCCATCAAGATCCAACAGGCGACCGCGGACCCGACCGGAGAGAACCTCCAGGTGCGTATCGGGGCCCACACCGGCGACGTCGTCCAATCCGACGGCGACTATCTCGGAATGACGGTCAACAAGGCCGCCCGGGTAGCAGCCGCGGCCGAATCCGGCCAGATCCTGGTTTCCAGCACGACGGCGGGCCTGGTCAGCGGCACCGAGTTCGACTTCGACGACCCCATCACCGTGGAGCTGAAGGGGTTGGCAGGGACCCATCAACTGCACACCCTCAACTGGCAGCACTCCCCGGCCAAAGTGTGAGGCGGAGCTCAGTCGTCGATCCGCCGGGCGAAACTGAGCTCGTGGCCGTCCGGGTCGACGAGGTGGAAGTAGCGCTCTCCCCACTCGGCATCCCGGGGCGGGGCCTCGGTGGTGAGGCCGAGAGCCGCGGCCCGCTGGTACATGGCGTCGACGTCGGACACGTGGATGATCAACCGGCCCCACCACGACCACTCGCGGTCGGGCGGCTGCGCGATCAGGTTGAGGAACCCGCTCCCGACACCGAAGGTGCTGAACTCGGAGCCCGCGCCTCCGTAGCGCAGCTCGAACCCCAGTTCGCGGTAGAAGTGGACCGCTCGCGTCATGTCGTGGGTGGCCAGGGTCACCGCGTCTATCGACTCGATCTCCACCTCAGGACCCGTCCTCCCTGACCGGTACGGCGAGGTTCTCGATAAGCCGCTCGGCCGCCACCGCAAACGGCGCCACCACCACGTCGACCCCTTCGTTCTCGAGACGAGTGGCTTCGAGCGGGTCGTGGGCCGTGATCGCCACCCTTCCCTCGTAGCCCGCAGCCCGGAGACCGTGGAGGAGGGCGAGATTGACGTCGAGACCACGCACCGTGCTCACCACCCACGAGGCCTGGTCGAGAGGTATCGAGAGCATGAACTCGGGGTCCTCGGCGTCTCCATAGAGCACGTTGAGGCCACCCTTGCGACACCTTTCCAGGGCATCCGGGTCGAGGTCGACGATCAGCACCTGCTCACCCTGAGTCTTGAGCCCCTCTGCGATCAACGCTCCGTGACGACCGCCTCCGTAGATGATCACGTCGATGTCGCCTTCCTCGACGCCGTGGTGCGCCTCTCCGGGTTGGAGTTGTTTCCGCTCGAAGATGGATAGGAACGGCGCCAGCCGCTCGTATATCGGCTTCGAGTAGAGGATCAGATAGGTGGACATCCCGATGGTGATCAGTCCGACCAACGTCACCAGCCCGAGCACCGACTCCTGGATGTGGCCCACTCGCACCCCGAGCGCGACCAGGATCAAGGAGAATTCAGAGATCTGGGCGACCGTCAGCCCGGCGAGGAAGGACGTGCGCTTTCGATAGCGCATCGCCCCCATGATCACGAGGACGATCAGTGGGTTCCCGATCAGGACGAACAGCGAGAACACCACCGCCTCGCCTATCTGACCGCCTATCTGGTCGAACTCGAGCTTCGCTCCCAAGTCGATAAAGAAGAACAGGAGCATGAAGTCGCGCAGACTGACCAGCCGGGAGGCGATCGCCTCCCGATATGGGGTACCGGCCAGGGAGAACCCGGCGAGGAACGCTCCCACCTCCACCGAGAACCCGAGCATGTCGCCCACCGCGGCCAGTCCGATGGCCCAGGCGATCCCGAACAGGACCAGCAACTCCCGGCTCCGGGACATTCGGCCCACCAGTGAAGGCAGCACCCAGCGCATCAAGGCCAGCAGGACTGCCAGGAAGGCGATGCCCCGGAGGAGGACGATGAGCAGGCGGGCACCAACGTCATCGCCCCCGGCATCCCCGAGGGCGGTTACCACGATGAGCGCGATCACAACGACGATGTCCTGGACGATGAGGAACCCGACCGCGATGCGTCCATGGAGGTCGTCGAGCTCCCTCTTGTCGGAGAGCAGCTTGACGATGATGATCGTGGAGGAGAAGGTCAGAGCGATTGCCACATAGACCGCCGACATCACGTCTAATCCGAGGGCGATACCGATGGCGAAACCAATCAGGGAGGTGAACGCCACCTGACCGAGACCCGTGGCCAGCGCCACCGGTCCTGTGGTGCGGACCAACCCGGGATCCAGCTTCAGGCCCACCAGGAACAGGAGGACGGCGATCCCGATGCTCGCCAGCAGCTCCAGCTCCGATCCCGGGGTGACCCAACCCATGCTGGCCGGGCCGACCAGGACACCGACGGCGATGAACGCAACGATCAGCGGCTGACGCAGAGCCAGCGCCAGAGCCCCGATCCCGACTGCGACGACCAGTGTGATCGCCATCTGGAGGAAGCCGCTCTCGATCACGCCGATCACATTACCGAGGCAGACGGACCGTCGAATCGAGGGCGGTGAGCGCGAATCGGCCAACGCGGGTACCGCCTGACATCGATCGAGGGCAAACTCGACACAGCCAGTTACCCTCCCCTTCCTGTGACTGCCTCTGACCGGATCGATCTATGACGATCTCCAAGTGGAGGCTCTTCTTCACCGTCCTGGTGCTCGGTGCCTCCATCTACGCGATGACCCAGTCGTCGGTGCGGCTGGGCCTCGATCTTCGTGGGGGCACCCAGGTCCTCCTCGAGGCGCAGGATACGCCCGAAGTCACCGTCGACTCCGAAGTCACCGCCCGCACGCTCGAAGTCCTCAGACGGCGGGTCGACGCCCTCGGTGTCACCGAGCCGACACTCCAGGTCTCCGGCGAGAACCGGATCATCGTCGAGCTCCCCGGCGTCGAAGATCCCGACGAGGCGGTGGAAACGATCGGGCGCACCGCCCAGCTCAACTTCTATCCCGTGCTCGACTCCTATCCGGCGGGTGTCGTACCCGACGACGTGGAAGGCACCGTTCTCCCCGGTGAACGTGGAGAGGACCTCCTGCTCGGCCCGGTGGCCGTATCCGGGGAGCAGGTGGAGCTCGCCGCCCCGTTCTTCGACAGCCAGGGGTCGGCCCAATGGGTGGTCACCATCAACTTCTACTCGGACGGCGGCCGGGCATGGGCGGACCTGACATCTGACGCCGCCTGTGCCGATCCGGCGTCTCCACAGCGACGGGTCGCCATCGTTCTCGACGATGAGGTGATCTCCAGTCCCGGCGTCGCCCTGAACGTCGCCTGCGGAGTGGGGATCACCGGGGGCAGCACGCTGATCACCGGCGGGTTCGACGAGGCGGAGGCTGCCGAGCTGGCGGCCTTGATTCAGGCCGGCGCCCTCCCCGTTCCCGTCGAAGTGATCGAGCGGGGGACGATCGGGCCCACCCTGGGCGAGGCGGCGATCTCAGCCAGCATCGAGGCGGCGATCATCGGCGCCACCCTCACCATCATCTACATGATCTTCTTCTACCGGCTGATGGGTGTCGTCGCCGCCATCTCACTGGCCGGCTACGCAGTCGCCACCTACGCCTTCCTCATCTGGATCGGAGCCACCCTCACCCTTCCCGGCATCGCCGGTTTCGTCTTGGCCATCGGCATGGCGATCGACGCCAACGTCCTCGTCTACGAGAGGGCCAAGGAGGAATACATCGAGACGAAGACCATCGGCGGGTCGATCGTCGCCGGGTTTTCCCGCGCCTTGTCGGCGATCGGAGACGCCAATGTGACCACCCTGCTCGCCGCAGGCCTGCTCTACGCCTTCGCCTCGGGGGCGGTGCGCGGCTTCGGGGTCACGCTCAGCATCGGCGTCATCGTCTCGATGTTCTCCGCCCTCGTAGTCACCCGAGTCCTCCTCGAGATCCTGCTCAAGCTCCCCGGCATGGACGACCGGGCCCGACTCATGGGATTGACCTTCGGGCGCCGCTTCCAAGACTGGATCAGGACCACGCGCCCCAACCTGCTGGGCAACTGGCGTCGATGGATCCTGGTGTCGGCGATCGCCTTGACCCTCGCCCTGTCGGGTTTGGTCGTGTCGGGTGTCAACCTCGGCCTGGAGTTCGTCGGCGGGCGCCTCTTCGAGTTGTCGACGACCGACGAAGTCGACATCGACGAGCTCCGAGCCACCTTCGCCGAGGGTGGCTTCCCTCGCGCCGGCCTCCAGCAATCCGGTTCCGGCAACCTCATCATCCGCACCGAAGAGCTCACCGACCAGCAAGAGGAGTTCATCCTCGGCTCGGTCCGCGACGTTGGTGGCGAGGTGGACATCATTCGCGACCAGTTCGTAGGACCGACCCTGGGTGACGAGTTGCGCAACAAGGCGCTCACCGCCCTGGGCATCGCCCTCGTCGTTCAGCTCGCCTATCTCGCCTTCCGCTTCCGCTGGACCTTCGCCCTCTCCTCGGTGATGGCCATGGCCCACGACGTCGCCATCCTCATCGGAGTCTTCGCCTGGCTGGGAAAGACGTTCGACGGGGTGTTCCTCGCCTCCCTCCTCACCGTCATCGGCTACTCGGTCAACGACTCGGTAGTCATCTTCGACCGGGTCCGGGAGAAGATGGGGCTCCAACCTGACGACCCGATCGACGAAGTGGCCAACGACGCGTGTCTGCAGACCCTGCCCCGGACGATCAACACCGGGATGGGAGCGATGCTCATTCTCTTCAGCCTCTACTTCCTGGGAGGGGACACCCTGTCCGACTTCGCCCTCGCCTTGCTGATCGGGACCTTCATCGGCAGCTACTCGTCGATCTTCACCGCCTCGCCTCTCGCCATCTTCTTCGAGCAGCGTTTTCCCCCGCCGCCACCGGAGCCGGAGCCGCGGGACTCGGCCAGGACACGCGCCGCTCGCACCTGACGTCGCGCGTGGTCCGGACTGGCTCTGGAGCATCGGTACAGTCGCCACGTGACCCTTGGACTGCCAGTCGACAGTGTCATCTTCTTCGCCGCGGCACTGCTCGTGATCGGTGTCCTGGTGGTCGGCCTCTCCGACCGGCTCCGACTTCCCGCCGCCCTCCTCTCCCTCGGGATCGGGATGGTCTTCGGCAGCGACGGGCTGGGCTGGGTGGACGTCGCCGACTTCGAGATGGTGCGCAATCTCAGCATCGTGGCGCTGATCGTCATTCTTTTCGAAGGTGGTCTGACCACCAAACCGACGGCGTTGCGCGAATCGGGACTGCCCGGCTTCACGCTCTCCACATTCGGCGTCCTGATCACCGGTGGAATCACCGCAGTAGGCGCGGAGATGGTGTTCGGGCTCGGGTGGCAGACATCGTTCCTGATCGGAGCCGTGGTCGCCTCCACCGATGCGGCGGTGGTTTTCGACCTGGTACGCCGCGCCCCGCTGCCGCGCCGCATCGCGGGCATCCTCGAAGTCGAGTCGGGGGCGAACGATCCCGTCGCCATCGTCCTCACCATCGGTGTCCTCAGTGGGATGTCGGGTGTCGAGGCGGGGGTGACCGACTGGTTGTGGTTCGGGTTCTGGCAGCTGTTCGGCGGGATCCTGGTGGGTCTCGGCATCGGGGTGCTGGCGCGCTGGGTCCTCAACCTGAGACTTCGCTCTGAGGGTCTGTACCCGATCGTCGCCGCAGGCATGGCCGGGCTCGCCTACGGGACCGCGGGCCTCGTCTCGGCTTCGGGCTTCCTCGCCGTCTACATCATCGGCCTGGTCGTCGGGGCCACGGTTCCCCGGCGTCGGCGGGTGATCCGGAGCTTCCATGCCAGCCTGGCCAACGGCGCCGACATCGGCCTCTTCCTCCTCCTGGGACTGCTCGTCTTGCCCTCGGAGCTCCCCGGCGTCGCCTGGCAGAGCCTGGCGGTTGCGGCCGTCCTCATCCTGGCGGCGAGACCGATCGCCGTGGTGGTGTCGATGCTGCCCTTCCGGATGCCCTGGCGGGAGAACGTGGTCCTGTCGTGGACCGGCTTGAGGGGTGCTGTGCCGATCGTGCTGGCCACCTTCCCCGCCACTGCGGGGATCCCCGAGGGTCAGACCATCTTCAACGTCGTGTTCTTCGTGGTGCTCACCTCGACCCTGATCCAGGGCACGACCACCGTGCCCCTGGTCCGTCGGCTGGGGCTGGAGGCGGAGGTTCCTGCCTGGCAGTCGATCGCCGAGGCCCTTCCGATCGACGAATCCGACATCGACCTGGTCGAGATCAAGGTGACACCCGACCTGGGTGTCGCCGGCCAGACTCTGGCGCAGAGTCCCTTGCGAGCGGGGATGCTGGTGATCGCCGTGCTCCGCAAAGGCGACACTGTGATCCCCACGGGCGAAACCTTGATCCTTCCCGACGACATCCTCGTCTTGAGCATCGACGAGCGGACGGTCGACTTCACCGACGTCACGGCCTGGGCCCGGGGAGAATGGCAGACGGCAGTCGAAGGCCCGGCGGAGACGCCACGCGATGTGGACGAGTCCGGAGCCTGAGCCCCCGACATCACCTATCCCGAGTACGACCAGGAGTAGTGGGTGTTGCCGACCGGATCGGTCAGGAAGGCGGTGTCCCCGTCGTTGTTCCAGATCGCCGACCCCACGGAGCACCAGTACAGAGCGGTGTCGAAGTCGTCACCGCACCCGGAGTAGACGGTCACCACCTCTCCCGGTGCCAGGGAGAATCCCGATGGAAATGTGTATCGATTGGTCGCCGACTCGTCCTTGACCCCCCAGCGGGTGAGGTCTACGTAGGTGTCACCTTGGTTGCGGATCTTGATCCACTCGTCGTTCAGGTTTTCGTTGTCGTTGCCCTCCGCGTCGTAGCGCAGTTCGATGATGCGGAGGTCGGCCCCGGACGCAGTGCCGCAGGCGTCCGGGGCCCAGATACCGAGACCGTCGGCCCGGGCGCCGTCCTGAGCCCCATCGAGCCGGGCGGCCATGCCGGTATCGGGCGGATAGCGTCGACTGATCGCCGCTCCCCTCCGGACCAGCTCTTGGTTCACCGACATCGACCCGACCCAGAGGTAGCGGAGCAGCCGATCGAACCGGTCGCGGTCCGACTGGTCGAAGGTCATCCCGATCTCGCTGCCCGCCGGGACGAGCGCCTCCAGCACCATGGTGGCTTCGGATGCCCAGCACTCAGCGCGCTCGGGAGCGTTGACCCCGATCAGCCTCACCGTGTCGCGGCTGCCATCGGCCAGGACCACGTCGATGGTGTCACCGTCGGTGATGGAGAGAACCGTGGCGCGCTCGGCCGAGGCAGGCAGTGGTGCGGAGGGATCTCCTGACGGTCCGGCGGTGGGCAGGCCATACACGGGATCGACCCCGAGGTCCGTTCCGACCGTCGTGGCGGGCCCGGAGGTCGCCGGCGGCCCCACGGAGACGACAGGAACACTGGAGATGGTCGTGGTTGACTCCTTCCCGGCATCGGCGGCCGTGATCGGGGTCGAATCGCCGACAGCATCGGGGTCGGGTGAAGGGTTGACGGCGGCGGCGAGGATGAACATCCCGAACGAGGCGAAGACCAACGATCCGGCGCCCTTCCGGGTGGATATGCCGAGCCGACCCATCGGGCGGACCAGGTTGATCAGCCCGAAGACGAGCCCTGCGAGTCCGAGAAGTCCGAGCAGTGTCCCCATGGGCAGTGCCGACGTTATCTCCCCCGGGTGCCTCCACCACGCGGCCGCTCACCTCCCCGTTCTCGCGGGGGGATGGCCGCCATGACGAGTAGCCCTCTCACGACAGACATCCGTTCGACGCACTCATCCACCGATACACCGCTCGAGGAAGGTGGTTCCGATCTTTCGTCTACGGTTCTGGACCGATGACCGACACTCTCCAAGAAATGCTCGACCGCGTCGCCACCGCCGACCTGGTCGACGCGATGGGGCGGCTCCACCGCCACCGCGCCCACATACTCGACCTGGTGACACCGACCCCGGAGCGACGCCTCTTCGGCCCGGCGGTCACGATCTCCTACTTCCCCACCTGTGAGGTGACCCTCGACCCGAAGCAATACAACTTCGGCCGGCTGTTTCTCGATGCAGTCGGAGAAGAGCCGCAGGGACAGGTGCTGGTGCTCGCCGGAAACGGGCATCCCGACACCTCGCTCGGAGGCGGCACCAAGCTCTCCCGGGTACACAACATGATGCTGGCCGGGGTCCTCGCCGACGGCCGGCTCCGTGACTTCGACCGCCTCGCCGGGTTCGACTTCGCCACCTACTGCCGGGGCGAAGCGACGAAATGGGGGGGCGACGTGGTGACCCCCTTCCAGGCCAATGTGCCGGTGATCGTCCAGGGTGTGGGCATCTGGCCGGGGGACTACATCCACGCCGACTCATCGGGTGCGGTGGTGATTCCCGCCGGCCAGGTGCGAGAGGTCCTGGAAGGGGCCGTCGCAGTGGTGAACGAAGACGCTGGATACCTGGAGGAGATCGAGAAGGAGGTTCCGGGCCTCTCCCCGCGGGACGAGCGCTGATCGTCTCGACCTCCCCCTCGCCCACCACCCATTTCGGCCAATTACGGCCGCACCGTGATCGGAGGGGTTCGTCGGATCGTTCGGGCGAAGGCCCGACCGACCGTTTGCCCCTCACCGGGACGGGGTACGCGACTCACCCATCCAACGAAGGGAATCTCCTATGAGGACAGTCCGCATACTGATCGTGGCGTTGGCCGGGGCGGTAGCAGTCGCTGCCTGCTCCGACACGCCGGAGGGCTTGGACGACGCCGTCACCTCCCTACCCGGCCAAGACGACGTCGTCGCGCTCGTCGCCGAAGTCCAAGCGGATATCGAAGAAGTGAACACTGAGCTCGCCAACTCCGAGGCGGCCGATGAGCTTCGTACCGCCTGGTCGGAGCTGAACGCCGAGCTCACTACAGCGATCCAGTCCATCACGTCGAATCAGGCCGTGGACACGGATGCCGTGCGAAACCAACTGGACGAGTTCCAGAGTGAGGTCGAAGCGGCCGGGGACGAGGTGAGCGACGAGCTGCGCTCGGCATGGATCGAGTTGCGCTCGAACTTCGAGAGACTGCTCGGGTAACGGATATCCAGCAAGAAGAGAAAGGAGAGAGACGCCGTGCACCGGCGTCTCTCTCCTTTTCTCATGACGGCTCGCATCAGCGGACCAGCGTCACATCCCTTCTCATCACGAACCAGGCAGCGACTGCCATGACCGCCGCATAGACGGCAAGTCCCACCAGGATCAGAGGATCAGGTATCGCCCCCCGGAACACGATGTCGTGCAAGCCCTGGATTCCGTAGGTGGCAGGGATCAGATATGACACCGCCTGGACCGGAGTGGCCAGCTGCTCGAGGGGAAGCACGAAGCCGGTGAAGAAGATCGACACGAGCAGAACCATCATCGAATACTGAACAGCCTGGGAGTCGGTCTGCGACACTCCAGAGAGAACGAATCCGAGCCCCAGGGAAGCCAGGATCAGCAGCCCGAGCCCACCGGCATACATCAAATAGGAGCCACTGAAACTCATACCGAAGGCAAACATCGCTCCGGTGAGCGCGGCGGCTACGACGAGGGCGATGGCGCCGAATCCGAGGTATTTCCCCGCAATCGCCTCACCGGGGCTCAATGGTGAGGCCCTGAACACGTTGGTCAGCCCGAGTTGCCTCTCACGGACCAGGGAGAGCGCGGCAAAGGTGACGGCGAGATGCTGAACCAACAAGACGAGGGTTCCCGGGGAGTAGAAGATTCCCGGTTCAGGTGAGACATCGTAAGTTTGGGTCACCTCGACGCCAAAGGGACTGACCAGGAGGGCGGGATCGAGGTTCTGTGCCTCTACCAGCCGTTGCTCGATCTCCCCGACGGATGCATCGATCTCACGGGCGGCAGCGACGGCGATAGCCCCGTCTTCGGAGCCGGCATCGGTGAGCGCTTCGTCGAAGTCGGCGAACAAGAGACCGCCTCCTGCACCCAGAATCGTGGCAACGTTGGCGAAGAGGCTGTTCGAGCTGCGGGTGTGATCCTCGACAACAGCGATCTGCTCGCGGAGCTCTTCGATCTCACGGTCCGCCGAAGTCTGGTCGCCTTCCTCGAGAGCGGCCACCAACTGTGACGAGCTCTCCTGGAGGGCAGCGACTCCGCTCTGAGCATCCTCGGACTCCGTCTGCGCCACATCGACCACCCCGGTCAGCACCCGCCGGTTGATCTCATCGACAGAGAGCCGAGCCAGGAGACGAATGCTCCCCCGCAGCACCGGATCAACCTCCCCATGGATGACCTCGAAGTTCGCTCGCTCCCCGGCTCTGATCGATGCCAGCGGCTCCTCCGGAGCCACGATGAGAATGTCGACGTCACCATCATGCAATCTCTGTCTCGCCACACCCAGATCGGTCGTGGTGCCCTGCAGGTCGATGCCCCGACCAAAGGCCTCACTCATGTCCTCGCCGTTGGCGACGAGCTGTGCTTCTTCACTGGCCACGACGAGGAGGGTGCGAAAGGCAGGGTTCTCCCGATAGCCGAGGCCGAAGAGCAACAGGATCAAGAACGGGCCGACCACCAGGGTCAACAGCAGTCGCGGCTGTCGCAACACACTGGACAGCTCCTTGCGGATGAAGCCGAGTATGCGGACCAGGCGCGAGCTCAGGGTCTGTTCATGGGCCATTGCTGGTTTCCTCGTCGTTCTGCAGCCGGGAGACCAGCTCTACGAATACATCGTCGAATGGAGCGAGATAGAGCTCGGTCTTGTCGACCTCGAGCCCTCGTTGCTCGGCCCATTCCCCGATGGCCTGGATGGCGGCGTCGGCGTCGGCAACCACGAGGCGCACTCGATCTGTCTCCACGCGCGCCAGCGACAGGGCCACCGATTCTTCCAGTGATATCAGGTCGTCCGAGCCTGGAGGCGTGGCAAACACCATCTCGATGATCTCACCCCCGTAGGCCTGGCGGCGCAGCCCTTCCGGGGTGTCCACGGTGAGGATCCGCCCCTCGGCCAGCACGGCGACGAAGTCGCAATAGGCGGCTTCACCCACATACTGCGTGGTGATCACCAGCGTCTTGCCGCCTTTCGCAAGGTCACCGAATCGGTCCCAGAACTTGCGCCGAAGCACCGGGTCGACTCCGGCCGTGGGCTCGTCGAGGAAGATCAACTCGGGGTCGTGGATGAGAGTCGATGCCAGCATGACCCGTCGTTTCTCACCACCGGAGGCGTCCTGAGGCAAACGATCGACGGCACCTTCGAGCTCGACGAAGTCGATGAGGTCGCGGAGCTTCTCCTTACGGCGATAGGGCACGCCATAGAGGGAGGCCGCGAAGTTCAGATTCTCCCGGAGCGTCAGGTCCGGATAGAGGATCGACTCCTGTGGCATGTACCCGATGCGGGCCCTGGTGTTGCGACTGAAGGCGAGGGGGCGCTCATCGAGCACGTCCGCGGTGCCGGAATCCGAGGCGAGGACTCCGGTGAGCAGGTGCACGGTCGTGGTCTTGCCCGACCCGCTGGGCCCGATGAACCCCACGATGGTGCCGGGCTCGATGTCGATGTCGAGGTCGAAGACACCGGCACCGCCCGCGTACTCCTTGGTCAACTTGGACGTCGTCACAGCAAAGGCAGAAGCAGGCATGCGGCGTTGGGTACCCGATCGTGTCGGTCGGCAAACCGTTTGATCTGGGGCTTCGCCGGGTACGAGGAGCGACTGAATGCCATCTGAAGAACCCGTTTCACCGCCTCCCGACAGGGCGGGGTTGGTCAGATTCACAGGGCTGGCGGTGATCTTTCTGAGCATCACAGGCTTGATCGTGGGCCTGCTGCTGACCCGGTCTTTCGGTGACGACCTGGGCTCCACCGTCTCGGTGTCCCGTTCGGCACTGGAGGCGATCAACGAGACGATCGAAGTCGTGGACGTAGTCGCCGCGGACACTGCAGCGAGCCTCGAGTCGGCAGCAGGGAGCGTCGACAGCGCCTCGACGACGGTCGAGGGGGCGAGTTCGTCCATCGAGCAGCTGGCCGACTTCCTCGATGAGGAGCTGCCGAGCACCATCGAGTCGATCCAGGCGACCATGCCGGCAGCGATACAGACCGCCAATGCCATAGACAGCACACTGAGCACCCTCGCCTTCTTCGGCGTGGACTACGACCCCGATGAGCCTTTCGGGGAGTCGCTGGCACGCGTGAGCGTCGCCCTCATCTCGTTGCCTACCGAGCTGCGCGCCCAGAGTGAGTCGCTCCGATCGCTCTTGCCCTCCGCCGAGCAGTTGGCCACCGACACCGGCGAGCTCTCTGACTCCATGGGGGAGCTCACCCGGAGCCTGGAGGGATTCACCAGCCTCAGTGAGCGGTATGAAAGGACTCTGGTCGATGCAGACCTGGTCATCGACCGCACCGACACATCGATGGACCGGAGCCTCTGGCTGATCCGCGGCCTCGTCATGATCGTGGCGGTGGCTGGAGTTGGGGTCGGAGTCGCTCTGATCTCCGTGGCGCGGTCGTTGGAGACGTTGGCCGAGGACTTGGCCCGCATCGAGTCGCCGGACCAGGAGGCAGTGCAAACATGAGTGAGGCCGATTCGTAGAATCGGCTCATGCACACCCACGAGATCAGCCTGGATACGGGTCGCCGCAAGACGACGGTTGACATCACCTCGGAGGCGACCTCGTTCTGTCAGGACAAGGGCGACGGCCTCCTGTCGGTCTTCGCGCCGCATGCCACCGCCGGGATCGCCATGTTCGAGACCGGGGCCGGCAGCGAGACGGACGTCCTCGACGCGGTCGACCGTCTGCTGCCCGCCGACCCGTCGCGGTGGCGTCACGAACACGGCACCCCTGGCCATGGTCGTGACCACGTGTTGCCCGCCTTCATCAGCCCCTCGATCACCATCCCCGTGCTCGACGGGAAACCGGCGCTGGGCACCTGGCAGTCGATCGTCCTCGTCGACACCAACGTCGACAACCCTTCACGCAGAGTGAGGCTGAGCTTCATCCCCGGTTGAAGGCTGTGGATAACTCGATAGCCTTCGACATGGCATGAACCGTCAACTCTTCCCCCAGAACGTCATCGCCATGATCTGGGACTTCGACAAGACCCTGGTCCCGGGCAACATGCAAACGCCGTTGTTCCGTCACTTCGGCATCGACGAGGCGGAGTTCTGGGCCGAGGTCGACGGTCTCGAGGAGTTCTACCGCTCCCACGGCTCGAAGCTGATCCAGCGTGACCATCTCTACCTCAACCACATCCTCACCTATGTGCGTGAGGGCCGGATGCCGGGGCTGGGCAATCAGCTCCTGCGGGTGCTCGGGGAGGGGATCGAGTTCTACACCGGGATGCCAGAGTTCCTGGAGCTGGCCCGCAAGACAATCGAATCACAACCGCGGTTCGCCGAGCATCAGATCACCGTGGAGCACTACGTGGTGTCGACGGGTCTTCGTCAGATGATCCTGGGCTCCGCGGTAGCCCCCCAGCTCGACTACGTGTGGGCGTGCGAGTTCACCGAGTTGGTCGCCCCTCCCGGTTATGGCGAGGAGCAGGGCCAGCTCTTCTCACCCGAAGGCGAGATCCGCCAACTCATCTACACCATCGACAACACCTCGAAGACCCGGGCGATCTTCGAGCTCAACAAAGGCACCAACAAGAACCCGTCGATCGACGTCAACGCCAAGATCGCCCGCGAGGACCGCCGGGTCCCCTTCCAGAACATGATCTATGTCGCCGACGGGCCCTCGGACGTCCCCGTGTTCTCGGTGGTCGAGGCCAACGGCGGACGCACCTACGCCGTCTATCGTCCCGGCTCACAGCGTGAGTTCCAACAGGCGGCGCGGCTCCTGGAACAGGACCGGGTGGACGCCTTCGGCGAGGCCGACTACTCCGACGGCTCGCACACCGCGATGTGGCTGCTCCACGCCGCCGAGGAGATCGCCCACCGCATCGTCAGGGACCGGGAAGGCGCTCTCAACCAACGCATGGGACTCCCCCCGACCCACGTCGGCGACGACTGACAACCGTTCCGTGCGGGTTAGTGGCGCGTGACGCGAGGT